>CBDUHF010000003.1:0-203510 GCA_965367085.1 uncultured Polaribacter sp. | reverse complement strand
TTTACTATTTAGGTTTTAAAGTATCATTTTATATTCTCAGCAACTATAAAGATGTATTTCTTATTCAATAATTTGAAGCGTAGGAATAGTTATATAACAATAAAGACGAACATTTCTGTTCGCCTTTATTTTTCTTTATAAAATGTTTTTTAAAACTTCTCTGGTACAAATGTTTGATAATCCATTGGAGGTCTAACATAGGCTTTTCCATCAGGTAAAGGAGGCAATTCTATTGGTTTTAAATCTATTTTTTCATAAGGAATCTTACTTAAAATATGACTAATACAATTTAATCTTGCTTTCTTTTTATTATCTGCATTTACAACAAACCAAGGTACTTGTTTAGTATCTGTATGTGCAAACATTTGATCTTTTGCTTTCGAATATTCTAACCAACGAGAACGAGATTCTAAATCCATAGGACTAAATTTCCAGCGCTTTAAAGGATTAGAAATACGGTTTTTAAAACGTCTTTCTTGTTCCTCATCACTAACAGAAAACCAATATTTAAGTACAATTATTCCAGATCTTACTAGCATACGTTCAAATTCTGGGCAAGAGCGTAAAAACTCATCATATTCATCATTAGTACAAAAGCCCATTACTTTTTCTACGCCTGCTCTATTGTACCAACTTCTATCAAGCAAAACAATTTCGCCAGCAGCTGGTAAGTATTGCACATAACGTTGAAAATACCATTGAGATTTCTCTCTTTCTGTTGGAACACCCAAAGCAACCACTTTACAAACTCTTGGGTTTAATGGTTCTGTAAAGCGCTTTATAGTTCCACCCTTTCCAGAGGCATCTCTACCTTCAAAAATAATAACAACTTTAAGGCCTTGTTTTTTTACCCATTCTTGTAAATCAACCAATTCTGTATGCAGTTTTGCTAGTTCTTGATCGTAATTAAATTTCTTTTTTTTGCTGTTTTCAGAAGAAGATTTTTCCATAGATGCAATTTAAGAAAAATCAAGAATAAATAATATTTAAAACAGTTAGATTCCGTATTTTAAATCAATTATAAATAATAAGTACTCTAATTTTCATTAAAAAAAGCATTCAAAATTAAATACCTATTTTTGCTTCTCGTTTTATTTATAAGTTAAAAGAAAAAGCTATTGTTAAATTATTATTCATATCCTCATGAAACCTCTAAAAACTGGGTAACTTTTGTTCACGGAGCAGGAGGGAGTAGTTCTATTTGGTTTAAACAAGTTAGAGATTTTAAAAAACATTTTAATGTTTTAATTTTAGACTTACGAGGTCATGGAAATAGTAAACCTACTTTAAAAGATACTTTTAACCCTAAATATACTTTTGATTCTATTACTGATGATATTGTTGAGGTTATAGAGCATTTAAATATTAAAAAATCTCATTTTATTGGAATTTCTTTAGGTACAATTTTGATACGAAATCTTGCTGAAAAAAAATCAGATTTGGTAGAGAGTATGATTATGGGAGGCGCCATTATTAAATTGAATTTCCGTTCTCAAATTTTAATGCGAGTTGGTAATATTTTTAAATCTGTGGTTCCTTATATGTATTTGTATAAGCTCTTTGCTTTTATAATTATGCCAAAGAAAAATCATAAAAAATCGAGGTTGTTATTTGTAAATGAAGCAAAGAAATTATATCAAAAAGAGTTTTTAAGATGGTTTAAATTAACATCAGAAATTAACCCTTTATTGCGTTTTTTTAGAGCAACAGATATTAAGATTCCAACCTTGTATATAATGGGTGCAGAAGATCATTTGTTTTTACCATCTATTAAAAATATTGTAGCAAAACACGTTACTTCTTCTTTGTTTGTTGTTGATAATTGTGGCCATGTTGTAAATGTAGAACAGCCAGAAACATTTAACAATCAAACAATTAGTTTTATAAAGTCTTTAGCAATTTAAAATAGTTTTCTGTTTTCTATCCTTTATTAAGGCCTAATTTATGTCCGCCAAAAGCATAATAAAGAATAATTAGGTAACAAGGTAAAAGAATCCAATAACCAAAAGAAGAAGCTTCAGCAAGAGCGTTTGCTTCATTCATTCCATCTACAAGTAAGGTTGCTTTTTTGTTATCAACTAAATAACCATAAAGTGGTGGAATAATTGCTCCACCAGAAATAGCCATAATTAATAAAGCAGAAGCTGTTTTAGTAAATTTACCCAAACCATTTAATGCCAAAGGCCAAACAGCAGGCCAAACCAACGCATTTGCTATACCTAAAGCTGCTACAAAAAGCACAGAGGTAAATCCGCTTGTGAAAACAATACAAAATGATAATATAATCCCTAAAATAGCACTCGCTTTTAATGCAAAAGATTGAGTTATATATTTCGGAATTAAAAATACTCCTAAAGCATAAGTTGCTACCATTGCCATTAGTGTAAATAGTGTAAAAAACTTAGCTTCTTCAACAGGAATATCAAGAGAAATACCATAAGAAATAATGGTGTCTCCAGCAACAACTTCTACACCTACGTATACAAACAACGCTAAAACTCCTAACCATAAATGTGGAAACTGGAAAATACTTGTTTTGGGCTTTCCATCAGTTTCTGATGCTTCAATTGATTGTGCTTCTACATGAGGTAATGGCGCCTTTCTAATTAAAATTCCTAATAAAAATAAAACAATAGCCATTACAATATAAGGAGTAATAACACTGTCTGCCATTGTGTTTAATAAGCTGGCTTTTTCTGTATCATTTACAACGTTAAGTTGTTCTTTAATTTCTTTTATTCCAGATAATAAAATTGCTCCAAAAATTACAGAACCTAAAGCACCAGCTACTTTATTTGCAATCCCCATGATTGCAATACGCTTTGCTGCGCTTTCAATTGGGCCTAAAATAGTAATGTAAGGATTAGAAGCTGTTTGTAATAAAGTCATTCCTGCTCCTTGAATAAAAATGGCTGTTAAAAACATCCAATAAGTTCTGGCTTCTGCGGCAGGTATAAAAACCAATGCACCAATTGCCATAATTATTAACCCTAAAGACATTCCTTTTTTGAAACCAATTTTATTTATAATGTAAGAAGCTGGTAAAGCCATTACTACAAAAGAAATATAAGAAGCAGACGCAACTAAATAAGATTGTGCATCTGTTAACTCGTTAATGGTTTTCATAAACGGAATTAACGCTCCGTTTATCCAAGTTACAAATCCGAAAATAAAAAATAGTCCAGCAATAATTATTATTGGGACTAATGTTTTGTTTTTAGTTGACATTTATGGGAAGTTTTAGCTAGTTTAAAAAGTTAAATATAAAAGTAATTTACTTCAATGTTAATTTTTTGCAATAAAAAATAGAAAGTATTTGATTGGTCGATTTATTTTTATGATTTAAAATGAGGTTTTTTAAAAATGAAATCTTTGTTATTTTAATTTTTTTAAGATTGATATAAAGCTGATTTATCAATTTCTAACCTAGAAAAGATGCTATTATTATAGTATTCTTAATAACACAAATTATATTATAATTTGTTGCTAAGATTAAAAGAAATATTAAAATATATTTCACAAAAAATGACTTCTTTTTTAAACTTTTACAAACTATCTTTACCTTTTTAATGATTTCACTATGAGCCAAATAATTACATTCGGAGAGGTTTTAATGCGTATTTCTCCTTTAGGAAACAAGAAATTTGTACAGTCTAATTCAGTTGAGTTTTACTTCGGAGGAACAGAAGTAAATGTTGGTATTTCAATTGCTAATTTTGGAGGAAAAGTAAAACACATTAGTTGTATTTCTGATGATTTTATTGGTGATACAGCAATTTCTTATCTAAATAAGTTTGCATTAGATACATCTGCTCTTGTGCGTTCTCAAAGACCTTTAGGTGTTTATTTTTTAGAAGTTGGTGCCGTTATGAGAGCAAGTTCTATTTCTTATAATAGATCTCATTCTTCTTTTTCTGAAATCAAACCATCAATGGTTAATTGGGAGAAATCTTTAGAAAATGGCAAGTGGTTTCATTGGACAGGAATAACACCTGCTTTATGTAAAGGAAGTCAAGAAACGTTGTTAGAAGGGTTAAAACAAGCAAGAAAGAATGGAATGATTGTTTCTGCAGATCCAACCTACAGAAGTGGTTTGTGGAAATACGGTGAAAATCCGAAAGAAGTTTTAACAGAACTAATACATTATTCAACTATTTTTATTGGCGGAGTTAATGAGATAAATGAACTTTTAGGAACAGAATTTACATATTCTAATGAAGATTTTATTGAAGCCAGTAAACAGTTAATGGATAAATTTCCTTCAATTGAAAAAGTATTCGATAAAATTAGAACATCTATCAATTCTTCTTGGCACAAAATTAGAGCTAGAATGTGGAATGGTAAAGAATTTAAAGAAACACAAGATTTAGATATTACTCATATTGTAGATAGAATTGGTACAGGAGATGCATTTGCTGCAGGATTAATACATGGTTTACAAAAGTTTGATGACTATAAAGCAATGAGCTTTGCATCTGCTGCTTGTGCTATAAAACACACCTATTTGGGCGATGTAAATTATGCAAACGAAAAAGATGTAATGACTATCTTAGAAGGAGATACATCTGGTAGATTACATCGATAAAAACTGTTTAATCTACAATAAGATTTAAGTTAGGGTTTGCTTTTTTTAACTGTTTTATAACCTTTTTTACATCTTTATTTTTATACAATGTTCCTTTACTATATTTTGATGTATAAGCGTTTAATTCTCTTAAGCTAGTTAACTGCAATATGCTTTCTGGTAGCGAAGTAATCTTTGAGTATTTTAGATTCAGTACTTCTAAATTAGATAGGTTTCCAATATTTTGTGGAAGCGTAGTTATATATGCCTTTTCTAGGTCTAAAACCTCTAAGTTAGTTAAATTACCTATTCCTTCTGGAAGATTCTTTTTTAGATTCTTTAAAGATAAATATTTTAAGTTTTTTAGGTCTCCAATGCTTTCAGAAAAATCAAATTCATAACCATTTAAATTAGAGAAGGTTAATTTTTCTAATTGATTAAGATTAGAAACTGAATTTATGTTTCTTATTGTAATACTACCATCTAGTTTTATAGTAAGGTCTTTAAGATTTCTGTTGTTTTTTATTAAATTTACTAATTGAGAATCATTTACAAAAACGTTAGCTTTTTTAAGAGTTCCTAATTTTAAAAATGCATCTGGGCCTTTAGCATCGTTTGTATATTCTTTAAGACTGGTTAAAGATTCTATAGAATTAAAAGTTACATTTAAATTCTTTCCCAATGTAATTTTTTCTAAATTTTTAAGACAATTCAAATAGATTTTTTTTGGGTACAATCCTTTCCAAGTTTTAATATGCAAGGACTTTAAATTTACTAAGTAACCAATATCTTTTAAAAGCTGTTCTTTATCACTAGATCGATATCCATTTTGATCTTTTACAAAAATGCTACTTTCACTATAATGACTTATTTCTAAGGAAGTAATGTTTGCATACTTAATAAATTTTGCTGCTCTAATTTTGTTTTTTCCATTAGGATTGTTTTCTAAATACTCTTTAGCTGCACTAACAATATCATCAGCGTCAATTACTGTTCTCCAAATAATTCCAATAATTTTATCATTTGCTTTTGCACGATATAAAGTGTTATCTGAGTTTCTAGTGTATTCTTTATATCCTAAAACTGTGTTTTCTAATTTTGCTTTTTCCCAATTTGCTTCGTCTTTTTCCTTTAATATTTTAGCGTCTTTTTCTTTTTTAATTCTCTCTTTTTCCTCTTTAATCTTTCTAATTCTCTCTTTTTCTCTTTTAATAGAATCTTGTTTAGCTTTTTCTTTTTCTCTTATATCTGCTAACCTTTTTTCTTCTTTTTTTCTTAGAATAGCATCTCTTTCTTTTTTATACTCAGAAGTTATGGTTCCAGAATATCCTGCCATATCTCTAATAATTGCATCATCTAATTCTAAGCCTTCAAGAATGTCTAATTCTTTTTTGGCTTGAGAGTATCTTCTTAGTTTGACTAAAGATTTTATTTTTAAATTTAAAGCAGTTGGAATTCTAACACCTCTAGTAAGCGCTTCTATTTCATTTATTTTATCAATAGTTTCTGCATACTTTTTTTTCTCAAAGCTATCTGTAGCAGCAAAATACTTTACTTTTATTTTGTTCTTTGTTTTTGTATCCATTTGAGCAAAACTCACCTGAATTGTACAAAAAATTAGTGTTAAAGCAATGATTAGTTTTTTCATTCTATATTATTTGTAACGGTTTATAATACCAGTTTTCCATTCGTCTAATTCGGCTTCACATTCTCTTCGAGCCAACTTTCTTCTTTTTTCTGCTCTTTTTTTAGAAGCTTTTATTTCTGCAGAAGTTCTATTATCAGTTCCCCTTTGTAAAATAAGTCCTGTATATCTATTATTAAATCCACCAGAAAAAGTTATTTTATAACCATCTATAAAGCTTCCACTATCATCTACAAAACCTGTTTTATATGCAATACCATATACAGATCCCCAAGCTTTTGAAGAACAAGGGTTTCTATAAGTATCTATTTCAATACTAACTTTAGCAATTCCATTTTTGTACTCATTTACTTGCCATTTTTTATATGGAATTAATATGTTTCCAGCAATATCTATTACACCTTGTGTGCCATTTTGTTTATAGTCTATTTTAAAACCTTTTGTAGCATCGCTATCAGAAAAAGCAGGTGGTTTAGAAATTCCACTTAAAAAATCGTTGCTTTTTTTCTTTTTTTTCTTTGTGCTAGATGAAGCTAAAAAATCATTAATTTTTCCTTTCTTTTTAGTTGTTGGATTGCTTTTTAAAAAGTCGTCAATACTCTTTTCTTTATATTTATCATTATAAGCCTTTAGTGTTTTTTTATTTTCACTTTTTTTCTTAGTAATATTTACCAAAGCATTGTCTAGCTCATTAATATCTTCATTAATTTCATTAATTTTTGAAGTTATTTTCTTTTCTTTTTTACCAATATTAGCAATACCTAATTTTGCTTTTCCAATATTTTCTTTAGAAATTTTTCTAATTTTTTTTAACCAAGTACAAGGAGATCCTAATTCTTTTCCTAATTGAGAATATTTTGAACCAATCTCGCTACATTTTGATAAAAACTGTGCGTTACTTGCTCTAGTTAAAAGGCTTTGATTTTTTTTAAGAACATCATTTAATTCATCTTTTGTACGGTTTTCATTAAGAGAATAAGGATATGCAGAAGCATAATGTAAACCAACATTACCCATTAATCTACTTACTTCTTTTTCTTTTGTTTCTATTTCTCTTTCTAGTTTTCTTTTTCTGTTATCTTCTCTAATTTCTTCAGGCGTTGCTACACGTTCTCCAATCACTTTTGCTGTTTGAGAAAGTAACTGCATAGAAACTAGCAGAAAAAAACTAAAAAATAATACGTCTTTTTTCATTATAACAATGTTCATTTTAAAATTTTTTTTTCTAAAATTTAGTAACCACCAGTAGGGTCTTCTAGATTATCATATTTTTCTAAACTATTTCCATTTTGTAAATAGGAGGCTGTTAAATAGTCTATTTTTATACTTGAATTTGCTGGAGAAGTAAATGCAATTCTATCTCCATAAAACTTTTTAAAAGGCATAGAGTGAACGTATTTTCCGTTGATGAAAAAATAATATTTATCACTAATTTTTCTAATAGTAAGTTTGTTATAAGAAGTGTTGTTGATATATGAAGAAGAGGTCCAACCTTTAGATTTTACATACCCATTGTTAACGTATTCTCCAATCCAATATTTTCCACTTGCAGTAAATTCAAAATTGAAATCTTCATCATCAGATCTCCCCCACCTTAACATAATTCCACTTGTTTTTTTGCCTTCTAAATACTTTAATCTTGCTTCAATTTCAAAATCTTTGCTTTGGTCTATTTTAATTGTCTTTTGGGTAGACCATGCAGATGTTTGCTGTTTAGATTTCCATGTATAATATCCGTTAGAAATATATCCATAAGTAGATTCTGAACTTCCAGTCTTCCAATTATTTGAGTTATCATTAAAATTGTCATTAAAAATTTCTACTTTGTCTTTAGATGAGTATGAATCGTAATTCTTTTTCATCTTTTTTAAATAAGAAACTCGGATGTAAGCTATTTTTAACGCTGCAGTTTTTGGTGCTTGAAAACCAATGTTGTCACCAAAGAAAGGTTTAAAAGACATGCTATATACTCTTGTTTCATTAATAAAAAAGTACATTTTTTTGCCAACCTTTCTAATGGTTAATTTGTTATAAGTATTCTTATTTAAACTTGTTGAAGTTGCCCAATCTTTGTAAGCATGATATTTAGAACCATCATACCAACTAATTCTAAATGAGCCGTCTGCTGTAAAGCCAAAATAATTTTTTTTAGAACTAGCACAACCCCAAAGTAGAGATTGTAAAGTGCTTTTATTCTCACCCGAAAGTCTTGTAAAGCGAGCTTCGATTTGAAAATCTCTTTCAGTATCTATTTTAACATTTTGTGTAGTGGTTGCAGTGTAGTTTGATTTCGCTGTCCAATTATAATAACCTGAAGCTATTTTTCCAATGCCATACGTTTTTTCTCCAATCATCCAATAATTAGAGTTATCGTTAAAACTATCATAGAAAAGATCTTCCTTGTCAGAATAGCTATAATCACTAAAGTTAGATTGTCCTATAAGATCAAAAATAGCGCAAAAAAATGCTAAAAAGAGTATGGTTTTATTGTATTTCATCAAGATGAATTTTCAAGCTAAGCTAATTATTAATCAATAAAAATCAAAATATCACCCAAAAATAACCTCTAAATAAAATATTGACAAACTCTTTTTAGCACTATGATTTACATTATTTTGAATTCATTAAATCTTCAATTTCATCAGCTTCAATAGGTATATTTCCCATTAAATTAAAAGGTTCTCCTTTTTCTTTAACAACAACATCATCTTCTAAACGAATACCAAAACCTTCATCAGGAATATAAATTCCAGGTTCTACAGTAAACACCATATTTGCTTCTATTTTTTCGTGCAACAAACCATAATCATGAGTATCTAAACCAATATGATGACTTGTTCCATGCATAAAATATTTCTTGTAAGCTGGCCAATCTTTATCTTCATTCTGAACATCTACTTTGTCTAACAATCCTAAACCAAGTAATTCAGAAGTCATAATTTTACCAACTTCTACATGATATTCTTTCCAAAATGCTCCTGGAACTAATAATTTTGTAGCTTCCTTTTTTACATGATTCACAGCATTATAAACTGCTTTTTGTCTATCAGAAAATTTACCAGAAACAGGTATTGTTCTGGTTAAATCAGATGAATAATTTGCATATTCTGCAGCAACATCTAATAAGATTAAATCACCTGCTTTACATTCTTGATTGTTTTCTATATAGTGCAATACATTTGCGTTGTTTCCACTTGCAATAATTGGCGTGTAAGCAAAGCCTTTAGATCGATTTCTTACAAACTCATGTAATAATTCTGCTTCAATTTCATACTCCCAAACACCAGGTTTTACAAAAGGTAAAATTCTACGGAAACCTTTTTCGGTAATATTACAAGCATGTTGCATTAAATCTATTTCAATTTGGTCTTTTATAGAGCGCAAATGCTGTAAAATAGGATTACTTTTTGCAACTGAATGTGCAGGATATTTTGCTAACAACCATTTTGTAAATCGATCTTCTCTTGTTTCTGTTTCTACGTTAGCTCTGTAATGTTCGTTGGTATTTATGTAAAAAGTATCACAATATGTAGACATTTCAAACAAAATCTTTTCTAAGTCTTGTAACCAAAACACCGATTTAATTCCACTTGTTTTAAAAGCAGTTTCTTTAGTTAATTTTTCTCCTTCCCAAACTGCAATATGAGCGTTGGTTTCTCTTACAAATAAAACTTCTCTATAATTTTCATTTGGACAATCTGGAAACAACATTAACACACTTTCTTCTTGGTCTACACCGCTTAAAAAGAAAATATCTCTGTGCTGCTCAAAAGGCATTGTGCTATCTGCACTTATAGGGTAAATGTCATTTGAATTAAAAACGGCTAAACTTTTTGGCTTCATTTTGGAAGCAAAATTTTTACGATTTTTTATAAAAAGATCTGAATTTATTTGATGATATTTCATGTTGAATTCTATTTAGAACTCAAAGGTAGCAATAATATATATGAACTTAAAGCGAGTTTAAAATTCATCCGAATAAAAAACCTTTTCTATTTTTTTCAAAATAAAAAAGGCTCGTTCTATAAAATTAAGTTGGTTTCTTATGTATTAATAACGCTTCTTTTTAGGCGCTCCAGTTCTTCCTCTTCCAGAAGTAGAACCTGCAGGTTTATTACCTTTAAAATGTGGTTTTCTTTTTGGTTTATTTCCGTCTGAAGAATTACCACCTTTTTTCTTTTTACCAAAAGAACCTTTACTTTGTGTTGCTGCTCTTTTTGGGCCAGCAGTATCAGTGGGTTCGTAACCATCTAAAACTTCAGTTTTTAATTTCTGTTTTAGAATTTTTTCTATTTCTTTTTGATATTCAGTTTCTTCACTACAAACTAAAGAAATTGCTTCTCCACTTGCACCAGCTCTTCCTGTTCTACCAATTCTATGCACATAATCTTCTGGTACATTTGGCAATTCAAAGTTGATAACATGTGGTAATAATGGAATATCTAAACCACGAGCAGCAATGTCTGTTGCAACTAGAACTCTAATGGTATTGGCTTTAAAATTTGCCAATGCTTTTGTTCTTGCTCCTTGACTTTTATTTCCATGAATTGCAGCAGCAGTTACACCAGCTTTAATTAACTTTTCGGTTAATTTATTTGCGCCATGTTTTGTTCTCGTAAACATTAAAACCTGACTCCAATTACCATCTTTTATCAACTCGATAACTAATCCTGTCTTTTTTCCTTTGTCTACTCTATATACTTTTTGTTCTACCATATCTGCAGTAGAGTTTTGCGGAGCAGCTTCTACAGAAACAGGATTTCTTAAAATACCTGAAGCTAATTTTTTAATGTCATTAGAAAAAGTTGCAGAGAACATTAAATTTTGACGCTTAGAAGGCATAAAACTAATGATCTTGTTAATATCTCTAACAAAACCCATATCTAACATTCTATCTGCTTCATCTAAAATAAGAATATCTACTCTTTTAAATGAAACGGCTTTCTGATCGTGTAAATCTAATAATCTACCAGGTGTTGCCACTAAAATATCTACACCTTGTTTAAGTGTTCTTATTTGGCTAGAAGCTTTTACACCACCAAATACTACAGCAGATCTAATGTCTAAATATTTACTGTATTCTCTAACGTTTTCATGAACTTGTGCTGCTAACTCTCTAGTTGGTGTTAAAACCAAAGCACGTAATGGTCTATATTTTGGGTGTTTAGTTTCTGCTAAAATTTGTAATACAGGTAAAGTAAAACCTGCAGTTTTTCCAGTTCCTGTTTGTGCAGAAGCTAAAATATCTTTTCCATCTAAAATATGTGGAATTGCTTTTTGTTGTATTGGTGATGGAGTTGTGTACCCTTTCTCTTGAACGGCTTTTAATAAAGCTTCAGATAATCCTAATGATTTAAACGACATAGTTGATTTTTAAGAAACAACGTAGATTTTGTCGTTTCTGAATGTTTTTGCAAAGGTACATTGAATTCTATTGGTATGACAAATGTTTTATTTTTTCTTAAAATGAAAAAAACCATCAAAAATGATGGTTTTTAAAATTTGGGGAGAATTTTTATTTAAGTTTTTCAACTTTTTTACACCCTATAACTCATTCTTTCTTTTAAAAGAATGAGTTATAGGGTGTAAAGTTCTGAATTTTAATTTATTGAAATTTAGTTTTTAGCTCATTGTTAATAACTTAATACTAACATACTGTTTTTTTTTAATGTTAAAATTTTTGAAAATGCCGATACAAATAGTAAATTCAACATTTCTAAACCAAATTAACAAATGAAAATTTTATCAACAATTCTAGCCTTATTATTGTGTGTTTTCACAATAAATTTAGAAGCACAACAAAAAGCAACTAAAGCAAGCGACATTAAAGAAGCTTTAAAACAAAAAGAACGCTTAACAAAAAATTCAATTGTAAAAAACATTTCATTTACCAATATTGGGCCAACAGTAATGAGTGGACGTGTTGTTGATGTTTCTGTAAATCCAAATAATACAACAGAATTTTACGTTGGTTATGCTTCTGGCGGATTGTGGTATACAAACAATAACGGTACAACATTTACTCCCGTTTTAGACAATTCGCCAACACAAAATATTGGTGATATTGCTGTAGATTGGAAATCTGGAACTATTTGGGTTGGAACAGGAGAAAAAAACTCTTCTCGTTCTTCATATGCTGGAATTGGAGTTTTAAAATCTACTGACAAAGGAAAAACCTGGACAAATGTTGGTTTGTTAGATTCACATCATATTAGCAGAATTTTAATCAATCCAAATAATTCAAATGAAGTTATAATTGGTGCCATTGGGCATTTATATTCTTCAAATGAAGAACGTGGAATTTTCAAAACCATTGATGGCGGAAAAACTTGGACAAAATCATTATTTATTGATAAAAATACAGGAATAATTGATGTTGCTCAATCTCCAAATAATTTTAATGTTTTATATGCTGCTTCTTGGCAAAGAGATAGAAAAGCTTGGGATTTTGTTGGAAACGGAACTGGTTCTGCAATTTATAAAAGTACAGATGCTGGAAATTCTTGGGTTAAAATTTCTGATAAAAGTGGTTTTCCTACAGGAGATGGAGTTGGTAGAATAGGTTTGGCAGTTTTTAATGAAAATACGGTGTATGCTTTTCACGACAATCAATTTAGAAGAAAAAATGAAAAGAAAAAGAAAACTTTAAATGCATTAACAAAAGAAGATTTTAAAACAATGACAGTAGATACTTTTTTAAATCTTACAGATAAAAAGTTAAATACGTATTTAAAAACAAACGGATTTCAAGAAAAATATAGAGCAGAAAATGTAAAACAAATGGTGCGTTCTGGTAACGTAAAACCAATAGACTTAGCAAAGTATTTAGAAGATGCAAACTCACGTTTATTTGATACACCTGTTGTTGGTGCAGAGGTTTTTAAAACTACAAATGGAGGAAAATCTTGGAAAAAAACGCATGATGGTTATTTAGATGATTTATATTATTCTTACGGATATTATTTTGGAGAAATTAGAGTAGATCCGCAAGATGAAAATGGAATTTATGTAATGGGAGTTCCTATTTTAAAATCAAAAAACGGAGGAAAAACATTTACTTCTATCAGTAGAGAAAATGTGCATGCAGATCATCAAACTTTATGGGTAAATCCTAAAAAACAAGGCCATTTAATTGATGGAAATGATGGTGGATTAAACATTTCTTATGATGATGGAGAAAGTTGGATAAAATTAAATCAACCAGCTGTTGGCCAGTTTTATGCCGTATATGCAGACAATCAAAAAAACTATAAAGTGTATGGTGGATTGCAAGACAATGGAGTTTGGGTTGCATCTCACAATGCAAGAATTGACAAAAGTTGGCATCAATCTGGGCAAAATCCTTACGAGTCAATTATGGGTGGAGATGGAATGCAAATTCAGGTTGATGATAGAAATCCAAATATTGTATACACAGGATATCAATTTGGAAATTATTATAGAATTAATAAAGAAACAGGAGATAATACATACATTCAACCAAAACATATTCTAGGAGAAAACCCATATAGATTTAATTGGCAAACCCCCATTCATTTATCTAAACACAATCAAGATATTTTATATTTAGGAGGAAATAAATTACACCGATCTTTAAATAAAGGAAATGATTGGGAAACTATTTCAGATGATTTAACAAACGGAGGTAAAAAAGGAAATGTTGCTTACGGAACGTTAACTTCAATTTCTGAAAGTCCGTTTCAATTTGGTTTAATTTATACGGGCTCAGATGATGGTTTTGTAAATGTTACCAAAAATGGAGGAGGAAGTTGGACACGTATTTCTAATAATTTACCTCAAAACTTATGGGTTTCTAGAGTAATTGCATCAAAATTTAAAAAAGAACGTGTTTTTGTAACGTTAAACGGTTACAGGTTTGATGATTTTACACCTTATGTATATATGTCTGATGATTTTGGCCAAACATGGAAGAATATTGGCAATACAATTCCAACATCAGCTGTAAATGTAATTAAGGAAGATTCAGAAAACGAAAATGTGTTGTATTTAGGTACAGATAATGGGTTGTATGTTTCTTTTAATAAAGGAAATTCTTGGGAAGCTTTTAGTAAGAATTTACCAAATGTTGCAGTGCATGATTTGGTGGTTCAGCCAACTGCAAAACATTTAATAATTGGAACTCATGGAAGAAGTTTGTACAAAGCAAATATTGCTCCTTTACAATTATTAACAGACGAATTAGCTGCAAAACCAATTCATATTTTTGAAATAAATTCGATTAGAAAAAGAAGTTCTTGGGGAAGTTCATGGAGTAAATGGTTAGAACCAAATACACCAGAAGTTACGATTCCTTTTTATGTGAATTCTAGTAGAAAAATTGTTGTAGATGTGTTTTCTAGCGATGTGAAAGTGAACTCATTTTTTATAGACGCAGACAAAGGTTTTAATGAAGCTATTTTTGATGTTTCTTTTTCTAAAAAAGGAAGAAAGGCTTTTGAAAAAGCTAATAAAAAGATAGATGTAGAAAAAGCTAAAAACGATACATATTATTTACCAAAAGGAAAATACACAATAAAAATAGATAAATCTTCAAGAGATTTTGAAGTAAAATAATTGATAATACAATTTTTTAAAAAAGCACTACTTTTACAAAATGAAAAAAGTAGTGCTTTTATTTTGTTTGATACTTTCGTTTCAAACCTATTCTCAAACTGGTCTAAGTAGTTTTTTTAAACTCTCTGGTCCAAAACGTACATGGGTAATATTTCATCCATTTAAAGCCCATAAATCTCTTAAAGTTTCTAAAGAAGCTAATAAAGTTGCAGATTCTATAAAAAGAACCAACTTATTAGATGGAGATGCTTCTGGAGGTCAAGTAGATGCTTTTAGACATGCCTATTGGATGGCGCGTTTGAGCCAAGAAATAGGAAAATCTGCTGCAAAATCTTTAGGGAAAGCTCATGAAAAAGAGAACTATTTAACCTATAAAGCACGTAAGTTAGAAGATGGTGTTGTGCCAGATAAAATATCTTCTGAAATGGACTTACATAATAACGATGAAGGTCTAAAGTTGCTTTATAAAGGCAGTAAAGTTTCAAAAAATGGATTGATTTACAGAATTGTAAATGCAATTCAAAAAGGAAAAATGAAAGTTATTAAGAAAGATAAAAAAGGAAATTTTTTAACTTGCAAGGGAAAAATAATTTTAAAAGAAGAACTTGCAGGTAAATGGAAAAACAAGAAGTGTCTTGTAGATTCAAATATTTAAAGTAAAATTTATTATTGAAAAAAAAGTAAATTCTTACTGTTGTTTGTGGTTAAACGTTTAAATAAATTATTTAAACCCATTCTAAATACTGTAGAAAACAATTCACTTTCTTTGTAAACGAATTAGTTTAGCCCTATTTTTGTTGTCAAATAATCTTAACCAATATATACAATGAGCGGATTTTTTAAATCTTCAATCGGAAGGAAAATAGCCATGGCGCTTTCTGCATTCTTCCTCATGTTTTTCTTAATAATGCATTTATCTGTTAACCTACTTTCACTTATTAGTGAAGAAGCGTTTAATACAGCATCCCATTTTATGGGAACAAATCCTTTAGTACAATTTGCTTTACAACCAGTTTTAATTTTTGGAGTTGTTTTTCATTTTGTTATGGGTTTTGTTTTAGAATTGAAAAATAAAAAAGCAAACGGTGTTAAATATGCCAAAGACAATGGAGCTGCAAATTCTACTTGGATGAGTAGAAATATGATTTATAGCGGAATAGCTATTTTAGCTTTTGTTATACTTCACTTTATAGATTTCTGGATTCCAGAATTAAATACAAAATATGTTGTTGGTGATATGTCTGGAATGCATGATGGAAGTTTTAGATATTTTCATGAATTGCAAGAGAAGTTTGTTCCTATTTGGAGAGTTGCAGCTTATGTTGTAGCATTTGTTTTCTTAGGGTTGCATTTAGCACACGGATTTACTTCTGCTTTTCAATCTATGGGAGTAACAGCAGGAAGAAAAAAAGCATTACAAAATTTTGGTAAAATATACTCAATAATTATTCCTTTAGGATTTATAATTGTTGCATTGTTTCATCATTTAAATCATAACCATTAATCTTAATAAATATGGCTTTAAATTCAAGAGTACCAGAAGGTCCAATTAAAGATAAATGGACAACTTATAAAGATAAAATTAATCTTGTAAACCCAGCAAACAAACGTAATATAGATGTTATTGTTGTAGGTACAGGATTAGCAGGTGGTTCTGCTGCTGCTACATTAGCAGAGTTAGGCTACAATGTAAAAGCATTTGCTTATCAAGATTCTCCAAGAAGAGCGCATTCAATTGCAGCACAAGGAGGAATTAATGCAGCAAAAAATTACCAAGGTGATGGAGATTCTACTTACAGATTATTTTATGATACTGTAAAAGGTGGAGATTATCGTTCTCGTGAAGCAAACGTATATCGTTTAGCTGAGGTGTCTTCTAATATTATTGATCAATGTGTGGCACAAGGAGTTCCTTTTGCACGTGATTATGGTGGTTTGTTAGACAATCGTTCTTTTGGTGGAGTGTTAGTTTCTAGAACTTTTTATGCAAAAGGACAAACAGGACAACAATTATTATTAGGAGCTTATTCTGCAATGAATAGACAAATTGCTCGTGGTAAAATTGAGATGTTTAACAGACATGAAATGTTAGATGTTGTTATTGTTGATGGAAAAGCTAGAGGAATTATTGCAAGAAATTTAATTACAGGAGAAATTGAGCGTCATTCTGCACACGCTGTTGTAATTGGTTCTGGTGGTTATGGAAATGTATATTTCTTATCTACAAATGCAATGGGATCTAATGCAACTGCAGCATGGAAAATCCATAAAAAAGGGGCATATTTTGCAAATCCTTGTTATACGCAAATTCATCCAACATGTATTCCTCGTTCTGGAGATTATCAGTCTAAATTAACATTGATGTCTGAGTCTTTACGTAATGATGGACGTATTTGGGTTCCTAAAAACATGGAAGATGTTTTAGCAATTAGAGAAGGAAAGAAAACACCAAAAGATTTAACTGAAGATCAAAGAGATTACTATTTAGAAAGACGTTACCCTGCATTTGGTAACTTAGTTCCACGTGATGTTGCATCTAGAGCAGCAAAAGAACGTTGCGATGCTGGTTATGGAGTAAATGCTACAGGAGAAGCTGTTTATTTAGATTTTGCATCTGCTTTTGAACGTTATGGAAAAGAGCAAGCGAAGATTCAAAATATAGAAAATCCATCAGCAGCAAAAATAAAAGAATTAGGACAAGAAATTGTTAGAGCAAAATATGGAAACTTATTTCAGATGTATGAGAAAATCATAGATCAAAATCCATATGAAACGCCAATGATGATTTATCCTGCAGTGCACTACACAATGGGTGGTGTTTGGGTAGATTATAACTTAATGACAACGATTCCTGGATGTTATTGTATTGGAGAAGCAAATTTCTCTGATCACGGTGCAAATAGATTAGGAGCTTCTGCATTAATGCAAGGTTTAGCAGATGGTTACTTTGTATTACCTTATACTATTGGAGATTATTTAGCAGATGATATTAGAACAGGAAAAATTTCTACAGAATCACCAGAATTTGATGCTGCAGAAAAAGAAGTTACCGATAGAATAAATCATTTTATTGAAAATAAAGGAACAAAATCTGTAGATTATTTCCACAAAAAACTTGGAAAAGTAATGTGGGATAAAGCAGGAATGTCTAGAAATGCTAAAGGTTTAACAGAGGCAATGGCAGAAATTAAGGAAATTCGTGAAGAATTCTGGAAAGAAGTTTCTGTTCCTGGATCAGCAAATGAAATGAATCCTGAATTAGAAAAAGCAGGTAGAGTTGCAGATTTCTTAGAATTAGGAGAATTATTTGCCAAAGATGCTTTAGTAAGAGCTGAGTCTTGTGGAGGTCATTTTAGAGAAGAATCTGCAGAAGAAGATGGTCCACAAAAAGGAGAAGCAAAACGTAATGATAAAGAATTTGCATTTGTTTCTGCTTGGGAATATAAAGGAGAACCTGCAGACGCGGTTTTACACAAAGAAGAATTAGAATTTAACGATATTGAATTGAAACAACGTTCATACAAATAAGAAAAGATATGATGATGAATCTAACACTTAAAATTTGGAGACAAAAAGACGCTAGTTCAAAGGGTCAAATGGTCGATTATAAAGTAACTGATATTTCAGAACATATGTCTTTTTTAGAAATGATGGATGTTTTGAATGAACAATTAGTAAATTCTGGCGAAGAGCCAGTTGCTTTTGATCATGATTGTAGAGAAGGTATTTGTGGAGCGTGTTCTTTATATATAAATGGAGAAGCTCATGGTCCTGATAGAGCTATTACTACCTGTCAGTTACACATGCGTATGTTTAACGATGGAGATACTATTACAATAGAGCCATTTAGAGCAGCAGCATTTCCTGTAATTAAAGATTTAGTAGTAGATAGAATGGCTTTTGAGCGTATTCAACAAGCAGGTGGTTACATTTCTGTAAACACTTCTGGTAATACTCAAGATGCAAATAATATTCCTATTTCTAAACACGCAGCAGATGATGCTATGGATGCAGCAACTTGTATTGGTTGTGGTGCTTGTGTAGCAACTTGTAAAAACTCTTCTGCAATGTTATTTGTTGGGGCAAAAGTATCTCAGTATGCTTTATTGCCACAAGGGCAAGTAGAAGCTGCAGATCGTGTACAAAACATGGTTGCTCAAATGGATTTAGAAGGTTTTGGTAACTGTACAAATACAGGAGCTTGTGAGGTAGAATGTCCTAAAGGAATTTCTTTAGACAATATTGCAAGAATGAATAGAGAGCTAATGAAAGCGAATCTATAGTATAAGAATTGTTATTTTTAAAATGAGCTTTTAAAGGCAATTAGAAACTTTCAATTTATAAAAGACAAAACTCCTTAGTAATTTACTAAGGAGTTTTTTTACAACCTAATTTTATTTCCTCCCAAAATCAGCAGGAATTTCTCCCCAAGCTTTGGTTTCCCATTTTAAAATTGGGTTTTTATAAGTGTTTTCTTTCAGCCATTTTTCTGCTCTTTTTATCAGTTCTAATAAATCTTTATTAGAAGCATCAAAATGCATGTTGGTTTTACATCTTTTCTGTTTTAACCAGCTCATTGCAATCTTAGAATCAGAATAAATAGGAATATTTTCTTTGTTTTTACTTTTTAGAAGGGCAATTCCGTGCACCAAAGCAAGAAATTCACCAATGTTATTGGTGCCTCTTTCAAAAGGACCTTTTATAAAAATTTCTTTTTTATTGTGTGTTAAAACGCCTCTGTATTCCATTTTTCCAGGATTTCCACTACAAGCAGCATCTACAGAAATACTTTCTAAATTAGGTCTACCTAATTTTTCTTTTTCTTCGGATGATAAGGTTGGTTTTTTGGTGTCTTTACCAATATAATCAGCATAGTTTTTGGTTGATGCTATTTCAGCTTCATCTAAATTAGCAAAAGATTTATATTGTGCACCTTCAAAACCATCAATTTGTTGCTTACAAACTTTCCAAGAAGAAAAAACTCCTTTTTTACGACCATTCCAAACAACATAAAACTTTTTTTTACTCATTTATAGCTAAAATTACATCTTCAATTACTCTTGGAAAGTAACGTTGTTCTAAAATATGAATCTTTTCTGCAATAATATCTGGAGTATCTTCTTCTAAAAGAGCTGTTTTTGCCTGAAAAATGATAGCTCCTTCATCATAATTGGCATTTACGTAATGAATTGTAATGCCCGTTTCTGTCTCTTTATTTTCTTTTACAGCGTTATGAACATTCATGCCATACATTCCTTTTCCGCCATATTTTGGCAATAATGCAGGGTGAATATTAATGATCTTATTAGGAAAAGCTTCAATAATATTGGTTGGAATTTTCCATAAAAAACCTGCTAAAATGATGTAATCTGCTTCTTCTTTAATCATATTTAATACAATATCAGAAGAATAAAATTCATTTCTTTTAAAGTGTAAGCAATTTATGTTCAGGTTTTTACATCTTTCAAAAACTTTGGCATGTTCATTGTTACACAAGACCTTAGTAACCTTAGCGGTTTTAGTGTGATTAAAAAACTTAATAATGTTTTCTGCGTTCGTTCCAGAACCAGAAGCAAAAATAACAATACGCTTCATATCTATTTTTCTAAGCTACAAAAAAAGGAATAATTATTAACAATCTGATTATTTTATTAAAGATTAAACTTTTATCTTTACATTTAGTAATCATTTTAGGGAACAAATATTAGTTATAATTAATAAGATTTGTATTTTTGCCCCGATTTAAAATTTAAAATTAAAAAATTATGTCAGACATTGCATCAAGAGTAAAAGCGATTATCGTAGACAAATTAGGCGTTGACGATAACGAAGTAACAACAGAAGCTAGCTTCACAAATGATCTAGGAGCAGATTCTTTAGATACTGTTGAGCTAATTATGGAATTCGAAAAAGAATTTGATATTCAAATTCCAGATGATCAAGCTGAGAACATCGGTACAGTTGGTCAAGCAGTTAGCTATATAGAAGAAGCAAAAAAATAATATTTAATTTATATGCAGTTAAAACGAGTTGTAGTCACTGGACTTGGCGCATTAACGCCAATTGGTAATAATATTGAAGAATATTGGAACGCTTTAGTTAACGGAGTTAGCGGAGCAGCGCCTATCACTTACTTTGATGCGGCCAAGTTCAAAACTCGTTTTGCATGTGAATTGAAAAATTTTAACGTCACCGATTTTATTAATAGAAAGGATGCACGTAAAATGGATAGATTTACGCAATATGCTATGGTTGCTTCAGATGAAGCAATTGCAGATGCTGATTTAAATCTAGACACTATTAACAAATTACGCGTCGGTGTAATTTGGGGAGCAGGAATAGGAGGTTTGGAAACTTTCCAGAACGAAATGTTAAATTTCGCTGAAGGAGATGGTACTCCAAAAATTAATCCATT
Source organism: uncultured Polaribacter sp. (assembly GCA_965367085.1). Classification (GTDB taxonomy): domain Bacteria; phylum Bacteroidota; class Bacteroidia; order Flavobacteriales; family Flavobacteriaceae; genus Polaribacter. The sequence continues at coordinate 182,312 of CBDUHF010000003.1, read as the reverse complement.
CTTTATCCCAAAAATGATTGCAGATATTGCTCCAGGAAACATTTCTATTAAAAATGGATTTATGGGGCCTAATTATACTACAGTTTCTGCATGTGCATCTTCTGCTAACGCAATGATAGATGCATTAAATTACATTCGTTTAGGAACTTGTGATGTAGTTGTAACTGGTGGTTCTGAAGCTGCTGTTGCAATTGCTGGTGTTGGAGGTTTTAACGCTATGCATGCTTTATCTACTAGAAATGAAAGCCCAGAAACGGCATCAAGACCATTTGATGCAGAACGTGATGGTTTTGTTTTAGGAGAAGGAGCAGGAGCTATTGTTTTAGAATCTTATGAACACGCAAAAGCAAGAGGAGCAAAAATTTATGCAGAAGTAATTGGAGGAGGAATGTCTTCTGATGCTTATCATATGACAGCACCTCATCCTGAAGGAATTGGAGTTATTGCTGTAATGAAGAACTGTTTAGAAAACGCAGGAATAAATCCTGAAGATGTAGATCATATTAATACTCATGGAACTTCTACACCACTAGGTGATGTTGCAGAGTTAAAAGCAATCTCTGAAGTTTTTGGAGAGCATGCTAAAAACATTAATATAAACTCTACAAAATCTATGACAGGTCACTTGTTGGGTGCTGCAGGAGCTATAGAATCTATTGCTTCTATATTAGCCATGAAACATGGTATAGTACCACCAACAATTAATCATGTTAATGTAGATGAGAATATCAATCCAGATTTAAACTTAACGCTAAATAAGCCTCAAAAAAGAGACATTAAAATAGCTATGAGTAATACTTTTGGTTTCGGAGGACATAATGCTTGTGTTGCATTTAAGAAATTAGATGAATAATACTCTATGAATTTCATTCGTAAAATAGTTAAACCTCACAAAGAAGAGGATGCACAATTATATAACGAATTAAAAAAACTTCTCAATTACTCTCCTAGAAGTATAAATAAATACAAAAAGGCATTTACACATAGATCTGTGCAAATGTTAGATAAAAACGGAATTCCGATTAATTATGAACGCCTAGAGTTTTTAGGTGATTCTATTTTAGGCTCTGTAATAGCTGCTTATTTGTATAAAAAAGTTCCTGAAGGCTCAGAAGGTTATCTTACCCAAATGCGCTCTAAAATAGTAAGTAGAGAGCATTTAAACGAGCTAGGTAAAGACTTAGATTTAATTAGATTTGTAAAAAGTAATATAGACCAAGCTAATGTTGGCGATAATATTCATGGAAATATTTTTGAAGCCTTAATAGGAGCAATTTATTTAGATAGAGGATATAATACTTGTCAAAAATTTATTTACGAAAATGTAATTGTTCCTTATGTAGATATTGCAAAATTAGAAGGTAAAATTACTAGTTATAAAGGTCTAATAATAGAATGGTGCCAAAAACAAAAGAAAAAATACTCTTTTGATACTTATGAAGATTCTGGAAATGAGTCAATTAAACATTTTAGTGTAAAAATTAGTATCGATGGAGATCAAATAGCTAAAGGGAGAGCTACTTCAAAGAAGAAAGCAGAAGAACAAGCATCAAAAAGAGTTTACTACGCATTTCAAAATGAAATTACTACAAACTAACGAGCGATAACGTTTTCGTTAAAATAAGCACTAAAATTCATAAACTATTAGTAATTTAGCTCACTTAAATGGTCTAAATTTTATGCAAGTATATGCCCTTGGTTTTGATGATTTTTGTCAGGAAGATTTTTCCTTAATAGGAATCCATACAACACTAGAAGACTATAAACTAGCATATTTAATTAATAAAAACTTAAATACACGTTTTTATAAATCAAAAAAAAATTTAGAATTTGAAAGCGAAAAAAAGAAAGCTTCGTTTTCAATTTATAACTTCTCTAGTGCCAAATATGACTTTGATTGGTTTTTGATAGCCAATAGCTTTAGAAGAGAAAACCAAACAGAATCAAATGAACTGTTGTTAACAACAGAAACAAAAACGTATTTAATACCAGAAAAGAAAAAAGTAGATTTTTTTATAAAAATTTCTGGAGATGTAAGTTTTGATTTTGTGTTAAAAACAATAGATAAAATAAAAAAAATTGAGCAGGTAATAACCTCATATTCAATAGATAAAAACACCCTAAAGTCTAAAGACTTTTTAATATTTTAAAAATGATCGATTACAAAAAAACAAAAATAGTTGCAACCTTAGGGCCAGCAACAGATAGTAAAAAAACGTTAACAGAATTAGCAAAAGAAGGAGTTAATGTATTTAGAATTAACTTTTCTCATGCGGATTATGAAAACGTAAAAAAGACCGTAAAAACTATTAGAGAAATCAATTTAGAAAATGGTTATAATGTTGCAATTTTAGCAGATTTACAAGGTCCAAAACTACGTGTAGGAGTGATGGAAGATGGAGTGATTTTAAAAGATGGAGATACATTTACTTTTACAACAGAAAAGTGTATTGGAAATACAGAAAAAGCATTTATGACCTACCAACGTTTTCCTAAAGATGTAAAAGTTGGGGAAAAAATAATGGTAGATGATGGTAAGCTATTATTTGAAGTAATAGATACAGATAAAGATAAAGAGGTAAAAGTAAAAGTAATTGTAGGTGGACCGTTAAACTCTAAAAAAGGAGTTAATTTACCAAATACAGCTATTTCTTTACCTGCTCTAACAGAAAAAGATAGAGAAGATGCTATTTTTGCTTTAGGTTTAGAAGTAGATTGGATTGCACTATCTTTTGTAAGAACACCAGAAGATTTAAGAATGTTACGTGATTTAATCGATGAACATTCAGAATATAGAGTTCCTGTAATTGCAAAAATAGAGAAGCCAGAAGCAGTAGCAAATTTAGATGCATTAATTCCTTATTGTGATGGATTAATGGTTGCTCGTGGAGATTTAGGTGTAGAGATACCAATGCAAGATGTTCCTTTAATTCAGAAAAAATTAGTAAGACGTGCAAAAAGAGCAAGAATTCCTGTAATTATTGCAACTCAGATGATGGAAACAATGATTGATAACGCTGTTCCAACAAGAGCAGAGGTTAATGATGTTGCAAATTCTATTATGGATGGAGCAGATGCTGTAATGCTTTCTGGAGAAACTTCTGTAGGAAAGCACCCTGTAAGAGTTATTCAAAAAATGGCAGAAATTATTAAAGCTGTTGAAAACTCTAGAATGATTAAAGTACCTCAAGAAGCACCTCATATTAGAACAAATAGATTTATTACAAAATCGGTTTGTCATCATGCAGCTTTAATGGCTAATGATATTGATGCTGCAGCAATATCTACTTTAACAAGAAGTGGTTATACTGCATTTCAGATTTCTTCTTGGAGACCACAAGCTAAAATATTAGTGTTTTCACCAGAAAAAAGAATTTTAGGAAAACTAAACTTACTTTGGGGTGTTAAGGCTTTTTATTATGATAAAAACTTAACTACAGATCAAACGGTAGTAGATATTAATAAAATTTCTAAAGAAATTGGTATTGTAAAAGAAGGAGATTTTATGATAAATCTTACATCTATGCCTGCTAAAGCACAAGGAATGGTAAATACTTTAAGAATTTCTGAAATAGAGTAATAACTTTACAGATATTTAACAATATAAAAAGCATTCTATTTTTTTTAGTATGCTTTTTTTTTGGCTTATAAATTATAGGTTTAATTTTTTGGTAATTATAATTGCATCGTTATTAACAAAAGGCATTGGCATCATTTCTTCTGTTCTTGGAGTTATAGAAAAATTTGAATTTTCTAACAAATCATAAGAGATTTCATTTAAGATGACATTTAATTCATACTCTTTTAAAACACTAAAAGATAACGTTACTTCATCGTCTTGATTTCCTAGATGATAAACTAAAAATGTACCACTTTTTACACTGTATTTTTTACCATCGTTTACCAATACATCATTTACTTTAAATTGATGTAACTCAAGCTCTTTTTTAGTGATAAACTCAAGTTTGTTTATCTTTCTTTTCGGAATAAAAGTAACTTCTAAAATACGTTTATTACCAATAACAGTATCTAAATTTAATTCAATTTCAGAAGCAATAATATTCTTATAATCTGTCTTTTTCTGAAGCTTAAAACGTGTATTGTATTTACTTTTTGTTTCTGCATCTGATGTAGCCATTTTTGTAGAATTTTCATCAAAAACTTGAGAAGTATATGCATCTAAATTTGAGTCATAAGTTCCAAAATAAGCCGTTTTATCATCAGAATTCTGGATGTAAACAATACTATTAGGTTTTTTATTATCAATAGAAAAACCACTATTAAAAGTTGCCAGTCCAAAGAAGATGATTGTTAGTAAGCAAGCTATTTTTTGCATCCAGAAAGACTTTTTTTGATAAAAAGTAAGTGTCATCAATCCAAAAATTAAAGCAATAATAACACCACTAATAAATAAGTTTTTAAGACCTAAACCAACAGGAAACATTTTTATCATTGGAGCAAAAATATAAATTGTAGGAATCGATAAAATTGTAAATAATATTCGTTTAGATTTCTCTTCTAGTTCAAGAAAAACTGCGATTGCTAAAATTAATAAACTAGAAAATACAGGTATGATAAAAAAGCCTGCTCCTTTTAAATTTATAGCTATAATTAAATTAATAATTAGCCAAATAAAGATAGGAGCAATTAGCAAGTCTGTAGTTTTATCTTGTTTTAAAAAGTATTTGTAAATTTTAAAAGAAATCCAAAGATTTAAGAATACAAAAGCAGCTATATACTCATATCCATTGTATGTAAATCCGTGTAAAATATCATTGTATTGTGGGTGAATAATTAAAAGTATTTTCCATAATCCGAATGAAACTCCACCACATAAAAGTACAGAAATTAGAAACGGAATAAATCCTTTAAAAATGCCTTTTATTGTTATTTTATTTAAAGAAATTCCAAAGAAAAGTAAAACAATAAAAATAATAAAAGCAATAACTAACATTGGAATTACCCATGAAAATGGGTAGGTTGCTAACTTTACAAACGGAAAGTTTACATAGACAAAATCTTTATCAGAATTAAAATTAGAAAGATCTGAGTTTGCAAAATAATTTAATGTTGTTGTAAAATAATCTGCTTGATGTAGAAGTGTTTCTTTATCTAATCTTTCATAAGAATCTTGGGCTGTATGATAATCAAAATGATCTCCAATAAATGCAAAATTGAACCCATTTATATCTCCACTTTCTCTAAAAACAGTTAAATCTGTATCATTTGGTAGTTTTTTGTAAATGCTATACATTAATGAATTTGCAGCAGGAAAATTAGGTTTCGCAGCCATAAATTCTGATAATAATTTACTGTTTTTACCATTAGTTTCCATTAACATATAACTTGGTCCACCACTTCCTCTGGCTTCATAGTTTAAAACCAAACCAATATCTTTTGTCCAAGAATGTTTGTCTACAAAGGCTTGTGCCCCTAATAACCCAAGTTCTTCTGCGTCTGAAATTAGAATAATTATATCGTTTTTAGGTTGTTCTTTTTTAGCTAAAAAGGCTCTCATTCCTTCTAAAATTGTAACAACACCAGAACCAGCATCACTGGCACCTAAAGAAGAATGAGGATTAGAATCATAATGAGAAAGTAGCATTAAAGCTTTTCCTTTTTCAGATCCTTTTAAACGCGCAATTATATTTTCTGCAGTTGTAGCAGCAAACCATTTTTTGTTAATAGCAGTTTGAGTTTGAATTTCTACTTCAAACCCCATTTTTTTAAGTTCTTCAGCAATGTAGTTTTGCACAACTTTATGTTCATTAGAGCCTACATGATGTGCTGTTTGACTTATTTTTTTTAAATGAAATAACGCATTATCTATAGAAAATTCTGTTTTAGATTTGTTTTTTTCTGGCGTTAAAGAAGGTTTTAAATCAGAAAAACTCCAATAAATTACACCAATAACTATAAGAACAGAAACAAGAGAAGAAAATGCTTTCATTTGATAAAAAAGTTTCTATAAATGTAAGCAATAAAAAAAACTTGAGTTATAAGTTGTTTAAAACCTAAATTTTGTTACATTTAGTTCAACTAAAAAAACTATACTATTATGGCAATTAAAAGCTTTCAAGGGAAAAGAGATGCGACGCAAGGAAAAGAAGATGCTCAAATTTTAGTGTCTGATTATATGACAACAAAATTGATAACTTTTAAGGCTGATGATTCTCTAGACCATGTTATTGAACAATTAATTACGTATAAAATTTCTGGAGGACCGGTTGTTAATGATAAAAACGAATTGATTGGAATTATTTCTGAAACAGATTGTATAAAACATATTTCTGAAAGTAAATATTACAACATGCCAACAGATACAAATAATACTGTAGGTAAATATATGGTTACAGATGTTGATACAATAGACAAAAACATGAACATTTTTGATGCTGCTTTTAAATTTATTAGTTCGCACAGAAGAAGGTTTCCTGTTGTAGAAAACGGAAAATTAATTGGTCAATTAAGCCAAAAAGATGTTTTAAAAGCAGCTATTAAAGTACAAGGAAATACTTGGAATAGTTAATCTTTTTTAATCAATAGAAAGGTTTCATTTTCTAATGGTAGATAGCCTTCATCATAAATATAAAAATAGGTGTTTCCTGTTTTTGTTTTATAAATAGATGTAAAAAACTGAAAGTCGAAACCTTTATCATATAACTTAGTTCTAGAAACTTTTGTTTTACCAGAAGTGTTTAATTCAGATAAAATTTTATAATTTTTTCTAAGACGATTATTTATATTTCTGATGAGGTTTTTACTGTCTTTATTTACTCGATTATTATAGGCATTTCTACAATAATCAGAACAGAACTTTTTGTCTATTCTTCCTTTTAGAACTTCATTACATTCTAAACATTTTTTCTTTTCCATAATTAGCAATTTTACACTTTAATTTCTCCCCAATTTTCACCAGATTTTATTCTATCTAATTGTGTAGTAGTAATACCAAATTGACTAGCAATTATTCGCAACCTAGTTTTTCTATTGGGGTCTAACAATTTCTTTTTTATAATTCTAACTTTTCCTTCTGTTAATTTTGCACCTGGCTTAATTCCAAATTTTGCAATTCTTTTAGGATTAGAAAGTTGATGTTTTGTCAACTCTTTTTGGGTTACCCATTTTAAATTTTTGTAATAATTATCAGTTAAATCATGATTTATGTGGATTACAAATTTTTGACCTTCTTCTTTCTTTAAAAATAATTGCCCAACTACTTTGTGCAGGTAAGAACTATTTCTTTTTTTACTTTCTTTTATAGGGTAAGTGAATGTTTGAAAGTTATTTGTAACTCCAATTTTTGATAATTTATATACATCTTCTGAGATTTCTTTTTTTACTCTTCCATAATTAGAAATGTAAATTTTTTCTTTCTCAACATTATAATTTTCTTTTTCAAATAGCTTCCATTGTTCATTTCTGTACGATTTCATATCTATAAGGTTTTCATTTGGTAAAGATACAAATTATCCGTTTACAAACGACTACAAATAATTACAACCGAAAGTAATTGTTTTGTAACCGAATAAAACTGTAATGGTGTCGCAACTTTGCAGAGTCAAAACGAATTGACAAAAACAAAATAATAATTTAAAACCTTATCTTATGAGTACGTTAAGAAACAAAGTACAGTTAATTGGAAACTTAGGAAACAACCCAGAAATTATCACTTTAGAGAGTGGTAAAAAATTAGCAAAATTTTCTATTGCAACAAATGAAAGTTACAAAAATTCGCAAGGAGAAAAAGTTACAGACACCCAATGGCACCACGTCGTTGACCATATGCGAAATTCGACTTCTCGCCAAAAAGCCCATGCCTAGGGGATATAACATAAATCCAGTTACATTAGGAGACTACTTAAAACAGTATAGATTAGAAAACGGTTATACAACTTTTGAACTCTCACTAGAGCTAGATGTTTACCAAACCACCATCTATAAGTGGGAAAATAACGAAACAAAACCACAAGGAAAAAACTTAAACAAAATCATAGAATTTATGGGTTACGACCCAAGAATTCATAAACCAATAAACACAAAATATTATGAACTCAATTAGAAACAAAGTACAGTTAATAGGAAATTTAGGAAACAATCCAGAAATCATCAACTTAGAATCTGGAAAGAAATTAGCAAAGTTCTCATTGGCAACAAATGAAAGTTATACAAATGCTTCAGGAGAAAAAATAGATAAAGTCGAATGGCATAATCTTGTTGCTTGGGGTAAGACTTGTGACATTATAGAAAAGTACCTAACTAAAGGTAAGGAGGTTGCTGTTGAAGGCAAATTAACTTCTCGTTCTTATGAAACCAAAGAAGGTGAGAAAAGATATGTTACTGAGGTTGTTGTTAATGAACTTTTGATGTTAGGAAGCAAATAATATAAAAAGTTAAAAACTAAACCTCAATTATTTTTAATTGGGGTTTAATTTTTGCCAAAGATGTTATGGCCCTATAGGTTAATTGTTTTATAAATTTTAGTTTTTAACTATCTTCTCTTTAAGAGTTCCCTTATTCGTTTTTATAGAAATAATATAGATTCCATTTGATAAGTTTTTGGTAGAAATTTTATTAAGTTCCTTTTCCTTTTTTAAAATCAATTTACCTTTTACATCAAAAATTGAAATTTCATTTATTTTTATTGAATTGTCATATCTAACATTTATAAATACTTTAGTAGGGTTAGGGAAAATATTAATAAATTTTGAAAGTTCTATTTTTGTAGTACTTAATGTAGGTGTTTTAACCTCAACATATTCTGTTTCGATTAATCCACTGTTATAATTTCCATTACCGTCAATGGCAACATCTACCCAATAATAATAAGTTTGATTAGGATTAGTATTCGTATCCATAACTATTTTCTCTTGAGTCCAATTTCCTAAATACATTCCTCCAGAAATTGAAGCTTTGGTATTTCTATATACTCTGTAGTAAAAACCTGTATTTAACGAGTTCCCAAAGTTATAATTAGGATAAATATCTATCCTAACATCATCACTTCTATTATATGCATAGAAATTACCAGGAACATATGGTTTAACATAGGTAAATTTCCTTGTTTCACTATTAACACCATTTTGTGCGCATCCATTATAATTACATTTTACGTTAATATAAACGGTGTGTTCTCCAGGACCAACATCTGCATCTTTCCACCAAGAACCTCCATTTGCATTTTCTGCATAGTATAGTCGAATATCATTATCAGGGTCTGGTGAATCCCCTTTCATTTTATATATCTGTATGTTACGTATTTTCCCAGTATTAGACCAACCGTCAATACGTACTTTATCTAAATCAGAAGTTAAAATATAGGTATTCCTATTATCTTCATGAATAATTAAACCATTTACAGTTGGGTTTACGATACCTGCGTCAATAGTAGATGCATCAGAATTATTTACAACAATACTTTTACAAACTATATTATTGTTTTCGTTACTTTCACTTATTAAATTAGTATGATCGGCAACTACCAGAATATAATAATTACCCCCTTCAGTAGTTGAAGGTATTTTTACTACTTCTGTTTCATTTTCAAAAGTATTATCACTTCCTATACTTGATACTTCTTCGTCTAAAAAGATATCATCATTACTGAAATTGCAATCTTTTGAAAGATAGTAACCTAGTTTAATATCTGGTAATTCATTAGTTGTTCTCCCTCCACTATAATTTTGGGTTGCAGAGGCAATAAAAGTCTTTCCAGCATCTATATTGCTATTATTGATAACTACATTCGAAACTGTAATGTCTTCAGAAACAAAATCACCGATAGTAATTTGTTTACAGTAATCGTTATTACTAGTATTTTGTTCATTTGATTCAGCCTCTATATTAACGCAATAATCGAAAGTACCACTAGAAGTAAATTTATAATTATTTAAAAACTCCTCTCTTGTTTCATTGGGGTCTAGTGCAAAATAATCATCTGAACCAACAACATTTGTATTAATATAATATTTCCAATTAATTGAATATACTTTTTCTGTACCAATATTTTTAACTCGAACATACAAATCAACCTCTTCACCTTCTTTAGGGTTAGTAGGTAACGTCCAAATATCATCAACCATTATATCAATTGCGTGGTTATTTTGGGAAACTGTGACAGTGACTTCGTCAGTATCTGTGCAACCGTTTTTTGTGGTTGTAAGCGTGTAGGTTGTTGTTTGAGTTGGAGATGCTAATGGGTTAGAAATATTTGAATTACTCAAGCCTGAAATTGGTGACCAAGAATAGGTAGTTCCTCCAGAACCTTGTAGTTGAGTTGAAGTTCCATTTTGAATACTGACGTCGTTTCCAGCATCTGCTGTGATACCTTCATTTACAGTAACAATTGTATTACCTCCAGAACTACAGGTGCTATCAATATCAATAACAGCAATTTCGTTTTGACCTAAAAGTAAATTAGGAATTGAAATTGTAGCACCAGTACCAATTTCATTGTTATTAGCAAACCATTTGTAATTACCATTTCCAGATACTGAAAGAGTAGTGCTTTCTCCTTCGCAGATTTCAGTATCCCCAAAAATAGTTAAATCTGATTTTTTTATTTTATTAAATTTTGCACTTGTTTTGGACGCGATACATCCGTTGTTATAATCCCAATCAAAATTTAATTTATATGATGAATCTGCTTCAATATCAATAGGCGCAGAAATTTTTACATATACTTGAGTACAAGAATTTCCTGAGAAGCAATAACTTAAACTTTTATTACCATTACTATCTATAGTTCCTGAACTTTTTTTAACAGTGTTACCGTTAAAATAAAGATCCATATTAAAATTAGGATTATTTAGAGTTAAAGTTAGTTCCCCTTGATTTACAGGTATAATAGAATACCAATCTTCATCTCCATTTTTGAAATCCAAACAAGATTCTAGATAATCTTTATCTTTTCTATCAGTATTTCTTCCAATTAATTTAATTAACGGAGCCTCTGTGTAGTTATTATTTGGTTCAAAATTTGTACATATAGGTGTTTTTACTTGCACTTTATTGAAATAATCATAAGGATATTCGTAACCGTAATTTTCAGCTTTATCTGGTGTATATCCCCAATACCTTTTTTCATTATTTTTCCTAGTTGGTTGATGTAAAACTGGAGCATCTTTTATTTCAAAATGTAAATGCTTCTTATAATCATTACGACCTGTTTTTCCCATAATACCTATAAAATCTCCTTTTCTTAAGTAAGAGTCTATAGAATAATCTGATGATATTGAATCTAAATGTGCATAAAGTGAATATTTTAATTCCCCATCTAATAAAGTATGTTCAATTATTACACATTTTCCAAGTCCAAAATTATCTCCAACTCCAATATACACAATCTTACCGTATGCGGCTGCCAAGATATTCTCTCCAGAAGAAGGGGCAAAATCAACACCAGTATGATGATGATCTTTTCCGAAACATTTTGTAGAGTCAAAACTACAATTTTCAACTTCAATATTTTTTTCAACAGGAAATCCAAAATATTCAGAACTTGTTTGATTATTTATTGTTATTTCACCAACCCAAGCATTCCCACTAACATTATTTGGCTGATAATAACCATATATTAACATTGGAAAGGAATAATTATCTTCAAAATCTAAATCAATAAATGCACTAAACTTACCTGAGGTTATTGTTGTTGAAGATAAATTTGTACCTGTCTGACTACCTGAACGAAGGTAGAAAATACCTGTTTGTGAAAACTCTTTACCGTCTAATTTATGAATGCTAAATCTAACACCCTTACCTGAATTAATAGAAATACCTTTCATTTTTAAAATAGAACCCCAAGTACCACCTCCATTTGAAACAAAAGGATCACTTGGTGAAATGGTGTATTGTGCATTTAATAAAGATATTGACCAAAGAATAGTTCCTAAGAATAGGATAAGTTTTTTCATATAACAATTTTTAAATGTTTGTTTAAAAGCAGGTTAAAAATATGAAAAAAAAAAGAACTATTGAATTAAAAAAATTAGATTAAAAGCGTTAGCTTTTATCTTCACAATTAAACAAAGAGACAACTATAACCAGTTGTCTCTTTGCATTTGTTTACGTTGTTGTTCTTGTTTAATTTGCTCTATTCTAACATTATCAGGAATTTTGTCTTTTGCATTGTACTTTGGTAAAGAAATTTCTTTTGTAGGGCGCAAATTTTGTGCCTTTGTTTGGTCGTTATTTGCGTTGGTGAGTGCATTATTTTCAATGTTATTAGTGATTGAATAAAAGATGCGTTGTGCTTGTTTTCGTTGTTTAGGTGTAGTTAAATCATTTCCTGAATAATCCGTAAGTGTAATGAGGTTTTTTTCTATTAATTCGTCTAAAGCATTTGTTACACTTCTATTTGATAAACCAACTTTAGAAAACTGAGAATGTGAAATCCAATCTCGTTTTTTAGGATTTCCATTTTCATCTCGCCAACCAAAAGTATTTCTAATTATTTTTAAATAAACTCTTACTGCTGAGGAAGACAAATCAGACATAAGAGAATCAAAAAAAATATTTGGTACAGGAGTAGTTTTATTCAACCTCATTATTATCAAAATTAATAACTGGTAACTCGTCATTATGGTTTGGGAAGATTAAAAAATCAGTTTCTGGTTGATGGTATAATTGTAAAAACCAACCACCATTTTCTGTCACTTTTACAACGCCAACCTTGTGGTAAAATTTCTTTTCTCCATTAATCCCATTAATCGTTTTTCGAGTACAAACATTATAAAATTTTGTCATATTTATATTTAGTTTACGTACTTCAACCTTAGGGACAAACCCAATATTATTAAAAAATTACATCGCTTTTTTATATAAGTTTTGCGACAAGTATGTCAGACAAGAGGTGTTGTGCGACGTTACTAATAAACATTTTTAAGCCCAGGAAAGGGCTCTTCTCTTCTAAATACTGGATGTATATCTCAATTAAGACAGCCATTCGTCCTTTTGGATTCCTGATTGGGTGATAATTGCATTCATAGTTCGAGGTTTAATTGATTCGTTCTTTCCATGAAATGGAACCGTTACTAATCGTATCTCACCAACGTATCCTCTAAAGTGATGATGACTTCCCTTACTTCGTGCTAAAACAAAGTTTCTCTTAGAAAGAAACTTCTTAACATCAGAATAAGTCCAGTTGTTAATTCCATTAGGCATGAATGTTTTTCAAACCATGAAATTCAACTTGGTATGGAGACGAAATTGAATCATTCGATTCAAGTCTTTTCCATAAGTCTTCGTATTCACTCATTGGTGTTTGGTTAAGATATGGGTAGCCGATAGTTCCCTTGATATCATTTGCGACTTCAATATATCCATCCATTGCTTCTTTTAACTCAGTAAGAACTTCTTCATAACTATTTGATGAAACAACAATGTTAAATTCCAATGCTACTGCATACCAGTTAGCATCTACTAAGTCTTTAAAAACAATAAGACGAACTTTTCCTTGTTTTGGTGTGTTGAGTGCGAATGTGTTCATGAACCCATTATATTTTGAATTGATAAAATGTCTAGTTAGTAACTTTCATAAAAACATATTTGTCGCAACATCTTCATTGTGCGACGTTACATATATTTTTTATGCAGCCCTATTCTGGGCTGTTGTCATTGCTTATATAAATAGTGGTAACCTAAATATAAAGTTTTTACTTTATAATAAAACAACTTAATTTATAACAATATTCATAGTTGAAAGTACTGACATAATTATATTCTTAATTTATAAAAAAAGCAATCATCTAGATTGCTATTTTCTTATGCAGTTTTAAGATATCTACTTGCTACACTTTTATATCGTTCTCTGGAGAGTTGCATATAATGGAAACTAGATTCAGGTTTAACATGTCTTAGTATTGCTGAAACATCTCGTACACTTCCCCCTTGATCTAATATATAATTTGCTTTTCCATGCCTAAAGGAGTGAGGAGTTATATTTTTCTCTAATGACGCCATTTCTGAAAGATCTTTTATCCAACGTTGTAAACTTCTCACATTAAAAGGTTTTCCTGTTTTTCTGTTTACAAATAGTTCTTCAGAATTTGTCTCCATACATAATCGAATCCCTAAATAACGATTTAATAATTCGTTTGTATCATATCCCCAAACCACTAAATTATAGCGCATACTTTTTCTACTCCTTACTTTTGCAGTTCTTAATCCATCTTTACTTTGAGTACTTATTGATGATAATTTTAAATCTATCAATTCGCTTACTCTCATGCCAGTGTCCCATAATAGATTTAAAACTAATTTTTTCTGTAAATCGCATAAATAATTTTCATCTAGTAAATCATTCATATCTTCAAAATCTTCAAAAGTTACGATGTCTTTATCTGGGTTGATAAAACGTATGGGAATGATTTCTTTAGGGTTAAAATTAGTTTCTCTTCTACCATGCCAGAAATAAAAGAAGTTTCTCAAAATTCTTGCAGAGTAAGCTATGGTTGCAGCACTATAATTTGGTTCCATACTCTGATGATAAGCTACAATATCATCGCCAGAAACATCTTGTAAACAAGATTTTGGCATAATAAAATTAATAAAATGTTCCAATCGAACTTTGTATCGCTTGTAAGCTACTGTTGTGTGTGATTTTTTCCAATCTAAATAAATCTGTATTGCTTTGTTAATTGTCATATAACATAAAAGACCCACCAAAAGCAATCTAGTGGGTCTTTCATATAACCTAAATCAAAAAAGAATAGGCTTTATGAATACTCCACATTGTTGCTTTAGTCTGTATTTAAAAAACAGACGACTCTTTCGAGCAATGTTGGGATATCTCTATATTTAAGTTACCACTGTTAGTGTATATCATAATAAAATTCTAGGCAAGGTTTTCGATATTTCCTTACCTTTTAAATACTACTGGTAGGAGTTTAACAAAAATGTTATAATGGAAGTAAGAATAGATATTTTTTCTAACCAGATAGTCTTTTTAAGCGTATCATAACTCCTTATATAGCAATAGTTCTTTATCCACAATTTAATAAAATCTTATTTTAATTAATAACCCTTCCCTTTTATGTATTGGCATCATTCAAATTTGTATGACGTCAGTTACTTTGCTCGCACAAATTTTAGAACAGAAAGAACAATGTTTGGTATCAAACAAGCAGACCGAATGTTCCATTTTTATTGTTTTGGAAAATCTGGTGCAGGTAAAACGTCACTCCTTAAAAGTCTTATGATGCAAGATGCAGAAGCCAATCGTGGATTTGCTTTTGTAGATGTGCATGGAGACGCTTCTCGCGAGATTAATGAAAAGCTAAAAGACCGATTTAGAAATCGTACTATCATTTATTTTGATGTTACAAATCCAGAACTTGAATATGGATACAATCCTTTACGCTCGGTTTCACCTTCCAAACGCTCTTTAGTAGCTTCTAATATTTTAGAAATTTTTCAACGCAATTGGAAATCGGCTTGGGGTATGAAAATGGAACACATTCTCAGAATGATTTTACTCACATTATTGGACCAGCCTAAAGCACAGCTTTCGGACATCCTAAAACTTTTACATCAGAAATCATATCGTGAAGAATGTATTTTACATATTCAAAACCAAGACATAAAAACTTTTTGGTTAAAGGAATTTCCTAAATATAAACCAAACGATTTATTACCTATAATGAACAAATTAGGTGGCTTCTTAAGTCATTCTATTGTTCGAAAAATACTAATTGAAAATAAAAAACAATTGTCCTTAAGACAAATTATTGATAAAAAACACATTCTTATTATCAATTTGGCTAAAGGACAAGTAGGAGCAGATGTCTCTAATATTCTTGGAGGTTTGTTACTCACTTCTCTAGCTTCTGCATCTTTTTCTAGAATTGATATTCTTGAAGAAGATCGAGTTCCCTATTTCTTATACATCGACGAATTTCAGACCATTTCTGGAACTGAATTAATTGCAGAATTACTGGCTCAAGTCAGAAAATTTAAAGTAGGATTAATTTTAGCTAACCAATTTTTGTATCAACTAGACCCCAATGTACGTGCAAGTGTTTTGGGTAACGTAGGTACTATTGTTGCCTTTCGATTAGGAATTACGGACGCCAAATTAATGGCAAAAGAATTCTATCCTATTTTTAAAACTGAAGATTTTATCTCTTTAGCAAACTACTCTATTTATCTAAAACTAATGATTGATGGAAAACCTTCCATTCCCTTTAGTGCAGATACCATTCTCTAATATTTTAAATTTTTTACTTATGAAAACTAAATTAAAGAGGTCTCTATCAGAGATGTCAACATTTAATGAAGTACAAATTCATTATGAACGACCAATTTTTAATACGAATCGAGTTGTAAAATGTTCCGAAGATTCAGAAAGAATTCTTCGAGAATTTTTAGACAACAAACGTATTGATTATAAAGAATTCTTTTGGATACTATTACTGACTAATGCGAATCAAATATTGGGTGTTAGTGAAATAGGTATTGGCAATACAACTGGAGTTGCTGTAAACGTAAAAGAAATATATCAACTCGCTCTATTGTCTAATGCATCAGCTGTTGTGGTGGCGCACAATCATCCTTCTGGAAAATTGAAACCTTCCACAGCTGATAAGGATTTAACTCAAAAGCTAAAAGAGGCTTTTAAATTACTAGACATTACTTTACTAGACCATCTCATTCTTACTTCTGAAGGTTTTAGTTCCTTTTCTGATAGTGGATGGATGTAAGTCACTTCCCTTTTATGATAAAAACACCCATTACATATTATGGCGGAAAACAGAATTTAGCCAAAATGATTGTGGATTTAATTCCAGAACATTCCACATACACAGAGGTGTTTGCTGGAGGTGGCGCTGTTTTCTTCTTAAAACCTAAGGTACAAAACGAAATCATTAATGACATTGATTCTTTTGTAACCATATTCTACAAAGTTTTACACGAAGATTTCGAAGCCTTAAAATCTAAGATTAAGGTAACTGCCTATTCTAGAGTTGTCTATAATGTAGCACTAAATATGTACAAACACCCTGTTTTCTTTACAGACTTACAGCGTGCTTGGGCCTTTTTTGTACTCACAAATATGGGGTTTTCTGGACGTATTGGTTCCTTTGGTTGTTACACCAAAGGAACCAAAGCTATGGGATGGGAGCGAAAAAAAGAGCTTCTTACTCCCGCTTTAAAAGAACGCTTAAAAGGAACTCAAATTGAGTGTTCTGATGCGTTAAAAATTTTAAAGTTACGAGATAGTATTTCTACCTTCAATTATATTGATCCTCCCTATTTCAATTCGAATATGGGACATTATGGAAATTACACTTTGCAAGATTTTGAAGCTTTATTAAAAGTTTTAGAATCGCTTAAGGGTAAATTTATATTGAGCAGTTATCCTTCAGAAATTCTTACGGAGTTTACCAATCGTAATGGTTGGTATACCAAATCAATTGAACAATTAGTTTCTGCGAATCAAACAAAGTCTAAGAAAAATAAAACGAAAACGGAAGTGCTGACCGCAAACTTCCCAATGGAATAATATCAACATAAAAACGAATAAATGAAACCAATAACTAATAAAATGATAGACCTTGATATAAGAGGTTTTAAAGGGACTTCACAAACACTTTTAAGCCTCTTTACATATATAGCAAAAAGAGAATCTTGGAGTGATAAAGAGATTGATTCAGTCCTAGCTGAGGCAACAAAAAATGATGATTACAACCACTTGGTTGAAACCATCAGAGAATATTGTAAACATTAACTTAAAAATTTAATAAAAATGAAAAAAGTAATTGACAAAACCGTCAACCTAAACTTGGTAGGCGTAAACGGAAACGCTTTTATGATTATGGGTGTTTTTAAACGACAAGCCAAAAAAGAAGGTTGGACACCAGAAGAAATAAAACAAGTAATAGATGAAGCTAAAAGTGGCGATTATGTTCATTTATTAGCGACTATCAAAAACTATTGTAAACCTAAAGATGAAGAAAAATGAATTTAAAAACCTATAAACGAATTCTATTTTTTCTGAATGACTTATCCAATTTTATAGAAACGTCTGGAAACACAAAATTATCTAATGAACTGATGAAACATTTTACAGACAGCGAACTGCGTAAAATGATTTATTGGTTGTACAAAGATGTGTGGAGTAAAAATGCCTTAGGGTTTACGGAACGAGATAAACTTCTTGAATTGATTAATGGAGATGCTGTAGTGCTAGATTGGACGATACACGAACTAGAACAACAAATGACAGCTATTTCTGATTCTTCTCAAGAAGAAGTGGATTTGTTTTTTAGAAAAACACAAAACGAAATCCACTACTTGGCTTCTAAACCAGTCGAAAATTGGGATGAATATGATACATCTAATTATAGAAGTTTACTTCTTAAAACGGGTAAAGCAAAAAAAGTGTATGCCATTTTCACAAGTGATGTATTGGCAGAGGATGTTTATGCTGTAACTACCAAACCTTCTTATTTTTTCGATACCAAAGAAGAAGCTGAAGCTGAAATAGACAACATTATTATTGAAGAAAAATTTACTCGAGATGAACTCGTGATACATAGCCTTTGGCTATTAACTTAAACTAAATATTAATTTTAAAATTGAATACTTATGAATGCTACTATTGTAGATGTTTTAATTGAAAACATTAAAACAGACCAAAGCCTTCTGGAACAAACAGAAGCACAAATTGAAACTGCTAAAGAAAATAAGAAAAATGTAGTAGACCGTTTAAAAGATTATAGACGCGATGTTACAGTGCTCTTAAAATATGCAGATGATGAACAACGTAAACGTATTGAAGAACTTGGATTCGACTTTTCGGAGTCGGAAAGAGGTTTAAACCCTGTAGCTTCTTTGGTAATGGATATTATTATGAAAGCGAAAGACAATCAGCTTACTAACGAGCAATTGTATGAAGCTTATGTAAAAACATTTAAGAAAAAAGAAGATGCTTTTAATTATACAGAGTTCAATATTAAATGTCGCTCTTTGTTTAATACGCAACGTTTATTACGTAAAAAAGGTAAAGATTCTAAATCTTCTAGAGAAGATATTATTTCTTTAAATGGCAGAGTACTGCCTAAAGAAGAAAAGCAAAATGGATAATTTCTATTTAGATATTTTTTCTTCTCAAGAAAAAGCGATTCATCATTGTCTTTGGCTTAACTTTAAATATAGAATTACTAAAATTACTTTTGGAATCATTAATGGTCCTGACAATAATTTTGCAGTTGTTGAAGAAGCTACAGCCAAAGAAATGGAAATGCCATTTTTGGATATTCTTCCTGATGATTATTCAGATATGAATTATGATGATATCCGAAAAATAAGAATGGATGAAGAACCAGCTCCTCAATTGGAAGAATTATTTGGGCAGTTTACTACTATGGATGGAGAAATTTTACGATTTATCCTCCATAGTAAAATACCATTGGAAAAGATAATTCGGTTTACACTAGCTGAACGTGGTTTTGATAAAAACCATCGCTGGTGTGGATTTAGCAAATCTTTTGAGATATGGTTGGAATGAAAATTGAATACTAAAACACTCATTTTTTGAGTGTTTTTTTGTGAGGCTGGTATACTTTTTGCTAATTTTTATATAAAATGATACAAAAGATTTTTTTAATACTAATAAAATAAATAATTTAGCACAAGATATGGAAAACAATAAAAATACATTTGAAAGTATTTTAGCAATCATTGGTATTTTATATATCGTTGGTTCTGTTTATCACAAACTAAAGAATATAACTTCTGATACTGAAACAAAAGTTATTTCTGATGATGGTTTAAAAGCTATACAAAATCCTGACACAGCTAGTCAACTTCGTGAAGCTGTAGATGATTACCACGATACAGGAGATTGGAATAAAACAAAATTAGAATCAATTTTATAATAAAAGGCTATGAATCTGACTATAGGTTTCATAGCCTTTTTTATATCCATTGTAATTCCAGGTATTTTATTTAGAAGATTTTATTTTTATGGTGAATTTTCGAAACAGTTCAATACTAAAGACCCTGTTTTACATTCGATTTTTTTTAGTATAGTTCCTGGTATAGTAGTTCAAATTTTTTGTTTGATTATATATCATTTCTCTCTTGGTTTTGAGTCTAGTTTTTTAGATGTTTTTGTAATTTTTAGAGATGTAACTTCGGATGGTTCTAATGGCACACAAGAAGCTACAAAATCTTTTATTGACAATGATATCATAAGGTTTTTTATATATTCACTTACAACTTTTATTTTTTCCTCTTTTATAGGTTTTGTTTGCAGTAGATTTATAAGGTTTCAAAAATGGGATAAAAAGTTTAAACTCTTCAGATTTAAAAATCAGTGGTATTATATTTTTAGTGGAGAGGTGTTGAATATGAAGAAATTTGAAGAGGCTCATAAAATATCATTTAAAGGAAATAAAGGAGTAGACCAAAATACTTTGATGACTTATGCTGATATTTTAGTTTCAGTCAGTGAACAAAATGATAGAAAAGAATTATATACAGGCTATGTTGCAGATTACGACTTAAAAAGTGATGATATAACGCAACTTGATAAAGTTTATTTAATTGACACACATAGATATAAAAAGAAGGATAAGATTTTAGATGAAAACGGTAATGAAATAAAAAAAGCAGAAATAGATGAAGAAAGTAATCCAACTAAATCTAGAAATAGGATTAAGGTGCCTGGTGATATTTTTATATTAAAAGCATCGAACATAGTTAATATGAATTTAACCTATATCCCTTCAAAGAGTAAAAAAGCTCATAATGAAGCTAAAAAACAAAAGCAATTAAAAAGAATTCAAATTTTATATTTTGCCTTAGTTTTTGCAATTATACTTTCTCATTTCTTTTATAAAGCCCTTGGTTTAGATCATACATTTCTTTCTAATTATTTTTTAGAAACAGGGTTTTGGGTCAAATTTCTCTCAATATTAACAATTAATCAATTTCTATCTCTTTTTACGCCTTTTGAAAATAAAGAGAAAAAACTTAAGTACAGTTTAAGTAACGATTTTTGGGGAAGATTAATTATGTTTTTTATTTTTGGATTTATAACCTATTTTATTTTAGCTTAAGCTACTTACTATACTTCTTAAAATTCTCAGCCTGTTCAAATATTTCTTTATAAACTTCGTCTCTATCAACTGGAGGATACCCATTTTCTGCTAATAGAATTATTAAATCTACTTTCAATTCTGCTTTTAAGTCTGCACGTTTACTCCAATCTGTATATTTAGCCTTATCATCAACTACCGTTTTCACTTCTTTGGCTAGATGCACAAATTTATCTTCTGGGTATTCAAAATCATACTTGATTGCTAAGGCTTTTAAGATGTCGTAAAAAGCTTTTTCTTCAAAGTCGATTCCTAAATCTTGAAATGAATCTTTTTCTTTTTTTAGTTCATAGAAAAGATCGATAATTTCATCTGTAAAATCTTCTAAAACTTCACTTCGCAAGACATCACTTTCTTTACGTTCATTATATTTTTCTACTAGATCTTTCATTTTCTTAGAAAAATCGATTCCTTTTATCTTGTTTACTTTTTTAAGTTCCCCAATGGCTTTTGCTAACAGCTGTTGCAGTAGTTTTATCTTGGTATTTGGAAGCTTAATTTTTTGAATTTTAGCCAAATAATCTTCATCAAAAATATCTACTTCTTTTTCATCAGAATCTCCCATTTTAAAGATTTCCTCTACACCATCACTCTGAATAGCCTCTTTAATCATTTCGCGAACTCTTGCATTCATTTGTGCAGCATCTGGTGCTGTTCCTTTTGTTAGTTTGAATACAATAGAACGAACGGCTAAATAGAAATGAATCTCATCTCTTTCTTTGTTGGTAAAAGCATCTGTTCCTGCACAGATATCATAAGCTGCTTTTAGACGTTTTACCAAATCCATAAAACGAATTTCTAACTCTTGTGTAAGTTGCACAAATTCTGCGCCTTTATTTAGAGCTTGAAGCTGTTCTAATGGAGTTCCATTAAAATAATTATTGGTATCAAATTTGTGAAATATTTTCCCCAATAAATTCAAATGGTCTTTTACAACTATTACTGATTTTTCAACCTCTTCAATATTTTGCCCATCTTTTTTTCCGAATTCAGCCAACGCTAAATTCATTTGCTTTTTAATACCAATATAATCGACAACTAAACCTTTATTTTTTCCTTTAAATTTTCTATTTACACGAGAAATTGTCTGAATCAAATTATGTCTTTGAATCGGTTTATCAATATAAATCGTATCTAAAAAAGGCACATCAAAACCTGTTAACCACATATCTACTACAAGGGCGATTTTAAAGTTAGATTTTGCATTTTTAAACTGCCTATCCAATTCTTTGCGATACTCTTTTGTGCCTAACATATCATAGAGTTCTTTAGGGTCATCTTTTCCTCTGGTCATAATCATTTTAATACGCTCCATAGGTTTGATTTCCTTCTTTTCCTTGTCTGTTAGTTCACTTCCCTCTTCAAAAGCTTTTATTTCTGCCCAATCAGGTCGTAAAGCAATAATTTCTTTATATAAGCTGTAAGCAATATTTCTGCTACTTGCCACAAACATTGCTTTACCTTTTACTGTAGCTCCTTCTGACACTCTTTTATCGTAATGATTTACGAAATCTGAAGCGACTGCTTTTATTCGATCTGGGTCACCAATAATTACATTCATATTGGTGGTTGCCTTTTTACTTTCTTCTACTTGATATTCACTAGCACCTTCTTCTGCACATTGGTTGTAGTAGCTTTCAATTTCTCGTAGCTTTTCACTCTGAAGCATTACTTTAGCGGCTCTACCTTCGTAAACTAATCGTACTGTAATTTCATCTTTTACAGATTCTGTCATGGTGTAACTATCTACAATCTCTCCAAATACATCTAAAGTGGCATCAATAGGAGTTCCTGTAAAACCAACATAAGTGGCATTTGGCAAAGAATCATGTAAATATTTTGCAAATCCATAGGTTTTAGTAACTCCTTTTTCTGTTACTGTTACTTTTTGGTCTAAGTTTGTTTGACTTCTGTGTGCTTCATCAGAAATACAAATTACATTGGTTCTATCTGTAAGTAGTTCTGTATCTTCTGTAAATTTGTGAATAGTTGTTAAAAAGACACCTCCACTTTGTCTTCCTTGTATCTCTTTACGCAAATGTTCTCTGCTCTCTACACTAATAATATTATTATCGCCAATATATCCTTTAGCATTGGTAAATTGTCCTGAAAGTTGATCGTCTAAATCAGTTCTATCTGTGATTAAAACAATAGTTGGACTGCTAAAATACACGCTCTTCATAAGTAAGCGTGTTAAAAATAACATGGTAAAACTTTTACCACATCCTGTTGCACCAAAATAGGTTCCACCTTTACCATCACCTTTTGGTTTTTGATGTTCTTTTATATTTTCATACAATTTTGTAGCTGCATAATATTGTGGATAGCGACAAACTATCTTTTCGTCTTTTTTTGATGCATCTGGAATGTATATGAAATTACGTATGATATTTCTTAAATCTTGATGATTAAACATTCCGTGAATTAAGGTAAACATTGCATCTATGCCATCTACGTCTTTATTTAAGCCAGATAATCTTCTCCAAGCATAAAAGAACTCGTAAGGGGCAAAAAATGACCCTGCTTTGGTGTTTACACCATCACTAATGACACAAAAAGCATTGTATTTAAACAGCTCTGGAATATCTCTTTTATATCGAGTGGTTAATTGCACATAAGCATCGTTAATGGTTGTTTGTTCTCTTATAGCTGTTTTGAACTCAAAAACCACCAGTGGTAAGCCATTAATGTACAGAATCCCATCTGGAATTCTTTTTTCGTAACCTGTAATTTCTAATTGATTTACGAATTTGTAAGTGTTCTTATTCTGTTCTGAATAATCAATTAAATAAATCCAAATGTCTTTTTGTGAACGGTCTTCTCTTTTAAAAGAAAAACCATCAGCAACCAACTTCATAATCGACTTATTACTTTCGTATAAATCTGAAGCTGAATAGGTTTTTAATTGCCTTACAATTTGTTGAACTTCCGTTTCTGTTAGTTTTTCTTTTTGATATTTTGAAAGCAAAAAGGTTTTTAAATCTTCTTCTAATAAAACTTCTTGAATATCTCTTGAAATGTTTGCGCCATTAACATGCGGAATTTCTTCCGTTTGTAATAGTTCTATAAATGCTTTTTCTAATTGATATTCTGTGAATTTCATTTTGCTATTTTTATTTTCTTAATTTCAATTAAGAATGGTAGTACAGACCTTTTTCCTGACGCCAAGAAAATGGTCTTACTGAATTTATTTCATTTAAATTTTCTATCTCTGAATTCTTTTCGTTAAATCTACTAAAAAAGTAACTATAAGTTATTATAGTATGCTCTTAACTTTTTTGCCATTAGTTTTCTTCTTTCCTTTAAAAAATCAGTATAATTTTCGTGTGTTAGTTCTTCTAAGTTAGTTGGAATATCATTTTGCTTTAGGTTTTCGTTCAAAAGAGGAATAGTGTCTATGGTAGATATATTATTTACTTTGTTATCTATTTCTTCCTTAACGTTCTTGATGTATTCAATTGGAGCAAGCATACCTACTTTAATATTTGTGGCTTGTTCTGTGTAAACGAAATTGGCAACTTGATTGTATATTTTTGGTGCATAACTATTATTTGCTAAGTATTTTCTTGGAAAAATATGATGCACATCTCCTCTTTGTTCTATTAAGCTACTTATGTTCATCGTTTTAGATAAAAAAGCTGGAGTATTGTTTATACATTGTGCTGCTAAATATAAATTATAAGCATTGTTGTTTACAGAGGAGGTTTCTAAATCACTAAGCAAACTGAATTCCCAAAATCCATCTCCTAAATTATTTTGTTCCATTTGTTGTAAGTATTCAGCAACACCTTTTTCATTAATTTGTTTAATGTCTTCATCTATTTTAGATTCTGATGAACCTGAATAACGACCAATAAACATAGACATTACCAACCATTTTTTAACGTGTAATTGCACTTCTGATTCACCCATTCCTTGCTCACGCAACTTTAAATACAAGGCATACGCAAAATTTAAACTGTTTTTAGAGGAGATTAATTTTTGATTTATTAACCCCGTAGATTTTACCAACATTATAAAACGCTGATAATTGGTTTGATTTACAAAACTTAACAATCCTTCTGAAAGTTTTTTATAACTTTCTTCTGCAATACCAGATTCATAAGTTCTTGTTTCAAAATTTCTACCTGAGAGTAAGGCAACTAAATCACTAAATTTTCCTCTACTGAATTTAAACGTAAATGCAACTCTTAAAATATCTATATAATCAGGAACATATAAATCATCACTACCAGATGCCATCCATTTTATACCATTAAAAAAAGGCGTTTCTTGGAACTCCTTATCATTGTCTAAAATGTGTTTGTAAAAACTTTTGTCTACAATTAAACGACAAAAATAATCTACCATTTTACGCATTTTATTTCCTCCATGGTTTTCATCAGAAGCAATTTTAGACATTACAAAATCTGCATTACTTAATACCACGCCTTTTTGATTGATTCGTATAAAGATTTCTGTAACTGTATCAATATCTAAAGTATGGTCTAGCTCTATTATACCAACTTGTTTGCTTTTGATACGCTTTAGGTTCTCTATACGCTCTTCTACCAAATCTTCATCAACATCAGGGTTTTCTTTTAAATAATTTCTAATGGCTTTGGTAATCGAAATTTCATCATTAATAATTGGGTTGATATTATTAATCCATTCAGCACTTTTTTCATATGCTTTGTTTAAGACCTCAAAACGTTGTTCTAATGGATTGAAAGCAATTTTAATACTTACTTCTTTATAGTTTTTATTTAATACTCTTTGACCAACAATTGCAGCAGTAAGTGCTGTAATACGTTGCTGACCATCAATTAAAACTTTTTTACCAGCAGATAATTCTCCGTTTTTGAGTTTTACATCTGGATTTCGCCAAGTGATAATATAACCTACAGGAAATCCTTGATACAAGGAATCTATTAAATCTCTAACTTTTGCAGCTTTCCAAACAAAAGGACGTTGTATTTCTGGGATTGCAATTTCGCCAGATTTTATCCAACTTAATAAAGTTTCTACAGGTTGTTGATGTACTGAATATTTTGCCATAGCTATTTCTTGTTTTTTAATTTTCTAAAAAACTTTCGAGTTTTCTAAAAATTGAAATGAAGTTATCTTTTTCCAGTTTATCTAAAATAAAAGAAGATAAATTATGAATATCTTCTGCTTCTAAAATATATTCTTTGAGTGCAAAGTGAGCCCAATTAAAATTGGTGTTTAAAAAATTATCAGTAAAACATACTGTTAATTCATCTTCATTGAAATCTATTTTGTTGTAATTTTCTCTATTAATTAATGTTTCATTTGTTAATTCTATAACTAAAATTAACTTATTATCACCAGACAATAGATGGTCTAAACCAATTGTGTACATTAGGTTTTCATTCTTTTGTGATACAAAATATCTTATCCTATTGTCTTTTTCAGAGTTGGCTCTTGGTTTTACTAAGTTAACACCATTTAAAATATTTCCAGCCTTTTCAATTTCTATTTTCACATGATTTTCAACACTTTCCATAAAAGCTTTTGTATCTCTTATTTTTTGTTGATTTTTAAAATAGAAATCTATCTCTTTTTTATGCATAGTTTTAGTACTAAGATTGATTATGTTTTGAATAAAATCTTTTAAAAAGGTAACATACTTTTCATTACTTTCTAAAATATAGTTTCCTAAATTTTTTTGAACTTGTTTTAATAATTCTAAATGTGTAATACTTATAAAATTATCAGCATTTTTATATTGAGAATAGTTACTCTTAGAAATGGGTTGTAATGATAAAATTATTCCTATTTTATGCTCGCTATTTATACTATCCCAATAGTCATCTAAATCATTATCTAAATAATGGTACACCTTGTTTTCAATAATTATGGCTTGTTCAGAATTACTTAACAACAAATCTATTCTACCTTTTTTGTTTGTGCCAAACTCTGTTGCAATATCAAAGTCAGTAAAGTTTCTGATTTGTTTTTGATCTGCTTGAGTAATTTCTAGTAAACTTTTTACAAATAGGTCTTTTAAATTATGTTCTTCATAAACATTAAAGAAGAAAGCGTAAATATTAGATATTACATTTTCATAGTGTGGTTGTTTGGCAATACCTAAAAACGTTTTGGGTTTGCCTTTTATTTTTGGGATTTCGTTATCACGCAAGAAAAATTGTAGTTCATTTAAATTGAAAATATCATTCATCTATTTTGTACTTTGTTAACCCTATATAATTAATTGAATCATCATAATCAAAAACTATTGCAGCACTATATCTAGCCCTTGTTAAAGCCACATAAAACTTTGCTCTAGCACCATCAGTTAATTTTTTTGAATTATCATCTATCCAGTTTATCATTCCTCCTGTTGGGTAAATTAAAACCCTTTTAAATGTTGCACCCTTTGATTCTCCAAAGTTTATTGCATCATATAATTTATGAGTTTCTGCTCTTTTATCCCATCTTAACTGCATAGGATTATATTTTTTTAAATATACATCCACATGCTCTGGTTTTACCAAAAAGACACCTTGATGTTTATTTGGAATAACGTTACAACAGCCACAAGATGTCATTGGTGTAAAATCTATAAACAATTTTGATGCATAATTACAAATGCTTGGTGGACATCTATGAGATTCACTTAGAGTTGCTTCATCAATTCCATTTTTTATTAGACTACTACATTTGTCAATTAAAAATTCTTTGATTTTTCCTTTTCTATATCCTCTGTGTTTTGCTTCTATGTGTGTTAAATAAGTTACCTGTCTTGGATCACCAACCATTTTTACGCTTAAACAATTTTTCATCAATAATTTAATGATTTCTAAATCATTACCAGCTAAATCTTGAACCTCATCTATCATTACATAATCAAAAATATTAGATATTCTATTAAAAGTATCTCCAGAATCTTTTTTGGATAAACTAACAATGAATTTAGAGATTTTATCAGAATAAATTTTAAATTCTTTACTGAAATAATGCTTATCAAAATTATCTTCTTCTTTAAAAGGGACAGGAAACCCTTGTTTATTATAAAACTTTACTCCTGAAGGTTTACTCACTAGTAACATCCCTTTGATATCTTTTACAAACAAATCTTCATTCATAGAACCCTGAAAAGGTTTGATACAATGTTGAATTAAAAATGAGAACCAAGTCTGTATTATTATATTTTTAGGAACATAACCAATTTCATCTACAAATTTCTTTTTAATTTCTCTTTCGTTAGCTTCAGTGTAGGTAGTAATTAAAATTTTTTTATCAGAGTTTTTAATTGCTTCTCTTACTATATAAGTTGTTTTACCAGAACCTGCTGATGATATGATTAATTTGTGATTACTCATTAGTCCAATCTATAAGTCTATTTATATAATCAGGATATTCTAAATCTTCATCAGAATTGAAAACCCTTAAAGCCCAAGTAGTTTTCATTTTTTGCATTTTTTCAGAAATCAATTCTTCTGTATTAAACTTGGTAAAATCAATACCGATAATTTCACATAACTTTTTCAATTGATGCTTATTTGCCTCAACAAATTGTGGTTCAAGTGTATTAAACTCATCTCTATTATCAGCAAAAACACTTATATTTTTTGTAGAAGCAAATTCTCTATATTTTTTTGTGATGTTATTAGCAAAATTACCATCATTGTCTGTCACCACTGCCACAGGCAAGCCAAGTTGTTCTGCTATATACAAAAATCTTTTAAAAGTTAGTTTTACAGATATTACATCAATCCCATCTTCAATTGGCAATTTTCCTTCATTAGCTTTCATATAAGCCCTCTGAATAATCAATTCATCTGAATCTCCTTCAACCAATATTGCTTTTTTACCTAGTAACATCCTCAAAGTTTGATAACCTGGAAGTTTTTGAAAAAATTCTTGAGTATCATCTTTTAAATCCTTAATGGACATTACCTTTTGATTAAACAAAAGAATAAGATTGTTTAATCCCAATTTATTCGCAACAAAACTGTCGTGTGTTGTTATTATAACTTGTTTGTCTTCAGATTTATTTGAAATACCTTTTATAAATTGATTAAGTTTTGTGTGTGATAAATGATTTTCTGGCTCTTCAATTAGAATTGCACCAGCGTTCTGTGTGCTTTTATTTCCTAAAGAAAGATTAGTTTTTACAATACATTGTTCACCTTTTCCTATATTTTGAAAAGGCACATCGTTTAGGAAAGTAGTTAAACCAAACTCCCAAGCATCTTTTGTGGCTAGATTAACACCAATTTTAACTTCTTTATCAGATATGTCTGCAATAGAAGTTATTTTCTCATTAATCTCTTTGATTGATGGTGTTTCTTTAAATTGTTCCTTTAAATTTCTATATGCTTGTGAAATTTCAATCTTCTGTTTTTCTTCTAATTCATTTCTTACAATTCTAGAAATATAAATATCAGACCCGTTTTGGAATCGAGTAGCTGTAGAATCAATAATAGCAGATTTAAAAGGAATAGATTTAGCTGTAACCCCATCTCTGGCAAAAGAACGCCAAACTATTTTGTAATACTCAATGGGTATACTCTTAATCTGGTTACCTGATTTTAATAATTCTTCATATTGAAGTTGATATTCATCATCGAATTGAATTTTAAGAGAAACACCTGAAGCCTTAGTCTTTTCTAGATTATTATTCCCTTCGAATAATGGAGGTCCATTTTCTAAATGTACTTCTATGGTAATTGTAGGTGGTGGTAATATTTCATCTGTACTGAGGCTTTTTATATAGTTTTCTTCAACAGTATTATTAAAAAGGTACTGTGAAAGATGATTTCTAAGATGTCTTCCATTTAACAAACCTGTTAAACAAATATGTATAGCTTCAATAATAGTTGATTTTCCAGCCTCATTATTACCCACAATTATATTTACATCTTTGCCTAATGGCAATTCAAATTTACCTTTAAAGCATTTGTAATTTTCAATTAAAACTTTCTTTATAAACATAGCTTTTTTATTCTTTTCTTAATTTATTAGTTCTTTTTCAACCTCAACCTTCGTCATTTTAGAAAGAAGTAATTCTTGTAATTCATCAAGTTTTAATTTTTGAGATTCAATTTGAAATTTTTTATTAAAAATTGAACTTATAATTTTATCAAACTTTAAAACAACATCTTCATTAGGAATGGTTACAGTTAAGTCCTTAACCATTTTAGAGTTTATAGAATTTACAATTGATGATGTTGTACCTAAAGTGTTAAAATTAAAACAACTTAAAAAGCAATAAATATATTCTGAACTTAATATCGAATATTTATTTTGAACAAAATGAGCAATTGCTTCATTAGAAAGCATTTCTTCAGAAGTAATAGCTACTTTTCCTACAGACATTTTAAAGCTTAAAATAGTTGTACTCTTTGGGATAATTGGAATACTAAACTTTTCAACAGCATTATTAGTCAGTTCTTCCGCGGTTTTTAGAATATAACTACCATTTGCTCCTAAGTCTTTTATTGAAACCCATTTCTTACCTTTATTATTTTTTGTAAACCATTTTAGTTCATTTCTTGGTGGAGTTCTTCCTATCTGAATATTAAATTCTTCCTTAACTTTTTTAACTTCCCAACTCAAAGGGATCTCCAAATCCAACTCTTCATTATAAACCATTTCACCCCCAGAAGATTTATAAGGTTTGCTAACCGCATTAGGAAAGTTGAAATCTACAAACCAATGCTTATATAATGCTTGAGCAGTTTCTTCTAATTTTTGGTTGAGTTGCTCGTTTAATTTTATGCGGTTTATAACAATGTTGTATTCTTTTACAATTTCATTTTGTTTTTCTATGGATGGAACAGGTAATTCCATATTTAAAAAATCTTCCCATTCCAAACTCCCTCTAACACCACCAACTGCGTGAAAGCAAGCTTCTCTATCAAATTCAGAACGTGTAAACCACATCATTAAATATTCTGGTAATAATTGCGTTTCATCTTTTATCTGAAAAACAGGATATGCTTGAGAAATAATTGCTTCATCAAAATCTTTAAGCAACGCAACAGGCATTTTTTTATCACGTCTAACTTGCATAACACTGCAAGCAAATTGTCCTTTTTTAATAACCTTATAGTTCTTCATATTCGTACCAATAGTATTGGCAACAGATGGTATAAACTCCTTGGTAACACTTAAACCTAAAAGAAGTTCTATAGCTAAGTCTTTGTTTCGCACATCAACTAACTCTATGAAATCGCCTATTTTTCTATAATTAGATTTCATAACCCAACTTTTTAAATACATCTAATAGCTCTTCTTTAGATTCTGCCTCTTGTTTTAGTAAATTAGCCATTTCAGTTTGTAATGATTTCATCTTCTCTTCAAAATTGATGTTTTCGTCTCTGTTTATGAACTCAATGTATTTACTAGGTACTAAAGAATAATCTTTCTTTTTTACTTCTTCAAGTTTTGCTGAATAGCAGAATTCTGGAACGTCTTTATAGGCAGGTTGCTTCACTCCGTTCGCAATGACGTGAGTTTGCCAATCGTGGTAAGTTTTAGCAATATCTTTTACGTGTTCTGGTGAAAACTGTATAAACTTTTTCTCAAAAGGTTCGCCAACTTCTCGTAAATCCATAAATAGAATTTCATCTTCTCTGTTTCTATACTTACGAGTGGTATCAGGTAATTTTATGGTTCTTTCTTTTTTATTATTATTTAAAATCCAAAGTGTCACTGAAATATTGGTCGTATAAAACATATTTTGAGGCAAAATAACAATTGCTTCTATTAACTTATTTTCAATTAGTTTTTTACGAATTTTATATTCTTCGCCACCACCAGATAAGGCACCATTTGCCAAAATAAAACCTGCAACTCCGTTTTGTGAGAGTTTAGATGCCATGTTTAAAATCCACCCATAATTGGCGTTGCTTTTTGGTGGTATATCATAACCTTTCCAACGTGGGTCGTCTGTTAATTCATCACTTGCTCGCCAATCCTTTTGGTTAAAAGGTGGGTTTGCCATTATAAAGTCGGCTTTTAAATCTTTGTGTTGGTCTTTAGCAAACGTATCAGCAGGAACATCACCCAAATTTGCAGCAATACCACGAATGGCAAGATTCATTTTTGCCAATTTGTAGGTAGTAGAGGTGTATTCTTGCCCGTAAATAGAAATGGCTTTTTTGTCTCCATTATGGGCTTCAATAAACTTCATAGACTGCACAAACATACCACCAGAACCGCAAGCAGGATCATAAATGATGCCTTTGTAAGGCTCTATCATTTCTGCAATTAAATTTACAATACTTTTTGGGGTGTAGAATTCTCCCTTTCCTTTTCCTTCGGCTAGTGCAAATTTGCTTAAGAAGTATTCATACACTCGCCCAACAATATCTTGCTCTTTATCTTTTAGTGTATCTATATTGTTTATGGTGTCTAGTAACGCTGCCAATTTGCTCACATCCATATTTAGGCGTGAAAAATAATTGTCTGGCAACGCACCTTTTAACGCAGGATTATTTTTTTCTACAGTATGTAATGCTGTATCTATTTTTAGTGCAATATCGTCTTGTTTAGCGTTTTCTATAATGTAGCTCCAACGTGAAATTTTAGGCAAGAAAAAGACATTTTTCATATTGTAGAATTCTTTCATTTCTAAATACTTTTCTTTTCCTTCTGCAATGAGTTCTTGTTTGCGTTCTTCAAATTTATCACTCGCAAATTTTAAGAAGATTAAACTTAATACTACATGTTTGTATTCTGAAGATTCTACGGTTCCACGTAACTTGTTTGCGGAATCCCATAGTGTTTCTTCAATAGATTTTTGTTTTTTGGTGGTTACTTTTTTTGCCATATATAGATTGTTGCTACTGGTATATTTATAGTTTACCAAATATAAAGGTTTTGTCAGAGGACAAACCTTTAATTGAGTAGTTTTGAAACGAAATTTATAGAAGTAGCTTTTTTTGTTAAATGTACTAAATAAAAAAACTCCAACGAAATGTTGGAGTTTGAATTTTAAAACAGTATCACTTATTTCTTAATAAAAATTTGCGACCAGTTTTTATTATCCAAACTAAAGTTCAGTAAGTACATTCCATTGGATAAATCTTCAACATTTAATTCAAGTTTTGAATTTTTAATCTTTGTATCAATGATTTTAATTTTTTTCCCATTTGTATCGTAAAGTACGGTTTTCAAAAATTGATTGTTATAATTTTCTGGAATTATAATGTTTAAAACCTTATTTGCTGGGTTAGGAAATAAATTAAATATACTTTCTATTTTAGAATTAATATTTAATGTAGTAATCGAAATACATTCAGATTTTTTTGAGCAAGAACCTGTATATACTTCAACTAAATACTCACCTAATTCATCAGGTATAAAGGATTGATTTGTCTCATTCTCGATTTTTACATTTGATCCATTTGCACATTTATACCATTGGTAGCTTACGCCATTTTGATTAGCAGTTAAAACTCCATTATTAAGTGTGTAAGAGTTATCAAGATTAAAATCATTTGTTACATTAAATGTTTTTTGAATTTCACACCCAGAAATATCAGTTACCGTAAGTGTATATTCCCCTGAGGTTTCTATATTATCTAAATTCCTAGCAGTGCTTCCGTTAGACCATTTGTAACTATATGGAGGAAATCCTTTTTCTATTTCAATATTTATACTTCCTTTAAGTCCACAACCAATATTCATTATTGTTTCAGGTAAGATTTTCAACTTTATAGTGTCGTCTAATTCTGAACAAGGTCTAGCTTCTTGAGTAAATTCATATATTTTATTCCCGTAACTTATGTGCCCTATTCTAGGGTAGGGGAATGGATTAGCCTCTACTCTAACTAATACAGTGGCATTTGAAGAAAGTGTCCAATTTTTTGGAGAAGTTATCCATTCTTCTTGTCCGTTTATGGTGTATGTACAATTAGTTTTTGCTTTAATATCAAAAAGGACATCATCACTTTTTTCAAATGATATAGTATGAATTTCATCTTCTGTATTATAATAGCAACCTATAGATGTCAATTCAATAGGTCTAAAATCAGTGTTATTACTTTTATCAATTTCATTAAAGTCATTGTCTTCATCAACCGAAGCAAATAGATAATAAACACCTTTTTGATCTATTGGTCCTTGTGTTCCATTAGAACTAGCAATATACGCTGTCATTGTTGTTTTTAAAGAGTCTCCTGAATTTAAAACTTCTTTTATCTTTTCTGAACCATCATTTAAAAGAGAATGGTCATTAAAAGAGTATTTATTCCCATATGCATGGAAAATTTGATCTTCAGACAAAAACAATTTCACATTAAAATCAGAAATTGGTGAAGCCCCTATATTACTAATTTTCATTTCAACGGTTAAGTAATCACCTAATGAATTATTGTAGGGAGTATAAGAAATAATATCCATTTTTAAATCTGGAAGTGCCTCATTGTCACAGTTACTTATATAGATTGGAATTGCTGTAATATTATTACCTTCATTGGTTTCTGCAACAATACCATTTCTATCAGGATATAATAACAAATAATGTTGCCCCTCAGAAAACCCAACTAATTTTTCTTCAGCCAATCCAGAATTAACTTCACCCGCAGATAGTTGAGTAGAAGCATCATCAAAACCAATAGATACATCAGTGCCATCTAAATATTGATCTTTTGAAATATAAGCATATGTTCTAATAGCTGTACCACCTGTTCCTATTTCTAAGTTCCCAATATTTTCAGTATTAAATCTAAATGTATATCGTTCATTTAAACACAAATTGCTTTCACTAACTTTTCCATTAGTTTCATCAATTTCTACACTTAAATAATTTGCTATTAAATCTGGTCCTGCAGGTGTCAAAGTAGAAATTATTATATTTTCAGATTTATCATTGTCGTTTTCATCAGTTTCTGTGATGTCATCTTCTGAATCTGCAATTGCAATTATTCTGTAGGTTCCAATACTTGAAATACTGGTCGGTAAAAAAACATCTTCATCTCTTGTTTTATCTTCGCCTTTATCTATACCAGAAAAAGATTTAGAGCCAATAATAATATCTTTGGAAGAGTCGTATTTACCATTATTATCTGCATCAAAAACAATTAGAGTTATAAACTTGCCTGCATCTTTATTGCCATCATTTTCAATCTTAATTTCTACATTAATTTCTTGTCCAGGAGCTAGATTAGTATTTGGTGTTACTGTAACTTTTTTAACATCTAAATTTGGTCCATTTTCAATGACCTCACCCACTTGAATTGAATAAAAATCTAAATTATTTTCTTCATTTGTTTCAGTAATTATATTAGCTGGGTCAGGATTAATTATTAGATAATACTGTTTGTCACTAATATTTGGTATGTTTATTTTAGTTGAAAGCGACACTGTTTCATTACCATTAATTGTTTGATTTATTTTTCCACTTGCTAAGTACGTATCAAAGTTATTTAACTTTTGATTTGAAGAAAGATAAATACTTGGAGCTAACCAAAACTGGGTTGCTGTATCTCCTAAATTTGAAACAGTATAATTTACCGTAATTTCATCACCACTGTCAGGGTTTCTATTACTGACACTAGTAATATTACTCACTAAATCAGTACCATTACCTCCAGAAGAATCTGAATGGGTAACACAAATATTAAAACCTCCTTGTCCTATTGCAGGTTCAAAAGTTCCATAGTCATAAACACGAATCCAATATTTATCTCCAATCGTAAAATTATTTTTCGTTAAACTGGTTTTAACACCATTTCCGCCTGAAGTATCTTCACATGCAAATTCTGTTAAATTAGAACAACTATTCCCAGAGTATATGGTTAATACTACATCTAGAGTTCCTGTGGGATTTACCTCTACAGTATGTGTATTACTACTTGCAATAAAAGAATAAAAAACACCTAAAGAATTAGGGTT
This sequence comes from uncultured Polaribacter sp., assembly GCA_965367085.1. Lineage (GTDB taxonomy): Bacteria > Bacteroidota > Bacteroidia > Flavobacteriales > Flavobacteriaceae > Polaribacter. Next base: position 146,361 of record CBDUHF010000003.1, on the reverse strand, counting down.
TGTTATGGCATCACAGCTTGGTTTATTAGAAATGTTATCTGCTGTAGCAAAGTCTATGGTACCAAAAGTTGTATTGCAGCTTGTGCTACTTGCTAAATTTTTAGCATTGTCACAATCATCATTACTTGGAGCATTTCCACCTCCATTACCTAAATCCACTATAACAGTAACAGTATCAGTATCGGTACATCCATTTTCAGTAACTGTAAGTGTATATGTGGTTGTTTCTGAAGGCGATGCTATTGGATTCCAAATATTTGGATTACTTAAACCAGTGGTTGGCGACCATAAATAACTTGAACCTCCAGAACCTTGCAATTGAATACTTTCTCCATTTTGTATGGTTTTGTCTGAACCAGCGTTGGCAGTTGGGGTTGGATTAATGAAAACCGTTACTTCTTGTTCTGAATAACCATTTTTTGGGTCATTTGTGAGTAAAGTATTTTTTGGAATTGTATATAATTTGTATGTTGTTTGCTTATCAAGAATTACCTTTGGGTTAGAGCAATCATCACAACTTAGACCAGTAGATGGTATCCATAAGTAATCAACTTTATTCTCAAATTCAGAAGGTACAGTAACATTAAATTGTTTTTCTTCATTTTTACATGCATTTAAATTAGTAACTGTAAAAGCTTCAACATAATCAGTAAACCAACTTTCCCACCAAGATAATTCTGGTTGCCAGTTAATATTTAATTTATAGGGTTTATCACTAAAAACACCATTGCCATTGTTTTCACTATATCCATCACCATAAATAGCAATTGTGTAATCATCAGTACTGTTTGAATCTATATAATGTTTTATTTGCTCAGCACTTGAGTTTGGATTTTCATTAAATGAGCCTTTTACTATAATTCCATTTTTATATAATTTTATATCAAAGTTTTTTTCTAATTGAGTTAGAGTAATATTTATAGTTCCCTTACCTGAAATCTTAAAATCATAATTATCAATATCATTTTCAAAACATAAATAAGCTTCCCTATTAATGTGAGTATAATCATTATTTAGAACTAATGTATTTGAGGGGTCGTTACTTGGTAAAATATAATTACCTGATGTTTCAAGAGGGTCTTCAATATCTCCGCATTCATTACAGTTTTTAATATTTGAAAAAGTTTCTAGAAGTCCGGGTCTAAATTCAAGAATAGTTCTTCTCATTTCATCTGTTTGCCCTTTTGTAAACATCCCTTTGCAATAAGAATAATCCATATAGTTTTGAAAATTCGATTTTTTATTATTACATTCTTGATTATTTGAATAAATACACTTAATAAATCCTAATAATGGTGTTGAGGGACCTTTTTGAGGGGGAGTATCTGCTATTACATCATCATCACCGCAGACATGGGGTTCATTAAATTCGTTTCCTCTTGTTGGACCCCAGATATGCATTAGATTCAAATAATGACCTATTTCATGAATTAAAATAAAAGAATCTGAGGTTTTTTTGTAATCTAAAACTACACCATCCCTTTCCTCACCAATTATATTTAGTTGATCAAATAGAAAAGAATAGCCTCCAATACCATCTTCTAAATCACATATCCATATATTTAATACCTTTTTAGAATCTATGTACCCATATTTTTTAAGATAGGTATCATTATTTTCATTATTTAGAAATTTTGAATATGATGTTTGGTGATAAGTAATACTTGCTGTTTCATCACAATCATTATTTGCATCATACAATTGAAATTCGATTTTTGGACTTGAAACTATAGAATGGAAATCAGAATCAATACCACTCTTAATCTGGTTAAAATCATTATTTAATTTTTTTATTAAAGACTCAATTTTAGTGACGGAAATTTTTTCTATGTTGTTATTATAAACAACATGGAAAGAAACAGGAATTATTAATAATTTTTCATCATCATTAAATTTCTCCTTTTTATTTTGTTTTTTTTCTTTTTTAAAAAAATTTGCTCCACACACAAAATCTTGCGAATTTACAGTGATACTCTTTAAGCAAAATACTAGTAAAATAATAAGTTTTTTCATTAATTAAATTTTTTGAAAATTATAGAAAATTGATTCATCAAATGCTGGCTGAAGTAATAATGCTGTAAACATTTTATCACTTCTTTCTAGTATTTTCCATATTATTTTTTCGTCTTCACCTTGATAATTAAAAGATATTACCATAAAGTTCTTATCATTAATTTTCCATGTACCATTAAAATCCCCAAAAGGACTATTAATTGTTTTAAGTTCAAAGTTTTCCTCAAAAAAAAGTCCTCCATTTTGGGCCTCAATATCAACCCAGCTCGTATTTTTAAAATAATTAATTAACTCTTTTTGTTTACTTTTTCTATTTTCTGTATTATTTTCAATTTTTGTAACAATATTATCTTTTAATTCTTTTTCAATCTTAGTTTTTGTTTTAGAATTATTAGAAAACAGAAAACACCCTCCAATAAAAAGTAGTAATAGAAACAAAATATTTATAACATAAATTTTCTTCATAACTAATATATTAACCTAACAATACAAGAATTGTCAAGGTTTATTAACAACTAAAATTTAGTAGGTTTTTAATTAAACTTCAAAATTTTATTGAAATTTAAGTTTTCTTGAGATTAACAATTTTTTTAGTTTTCTTTTTTTGTTAAAAATATAAATGTTTTTAACATCATCCAAAATATCTGATAATTAATTTGTTATAAATCTTATTTTTTTAAAAAATACTATTTGTTTGTAACAAAATTTATATTTTTACTACTAATCACGTACACGTTCTTTGACAGAAAATAATAGATAACTCAAAAGAGTTGATTTTATATATTAATATTTAAACTAGTTTGCCTATGTTAGATAAAGCAAGATGTATAGTATTTAATAATTCAGTAGCTCTGAATCTTAAAGAAGTACATGTTCGCAGAAACATCTAAAAAAGATGATTGTTGGGTATATAAACAACCAACACAGACACAATGCTTATTAGATAAGCAAAGCGGAAAAATTACCGCAAACATATTCAAAGTTCCACTTAATAGCATGCTATATATAACCAGTTGCAACGTAAAAAAAGGTTATATAAAATTTATAAGTAGTAAAGGAACAGAATATTATAAAAGATTATCATTAATAGAAATCGTTAACGCAAATGATAATTTTGTTTTTATTAAAAAAGATACAGTCGTTAATGTATCGCATGTAGACAAAAGGTGTGAATGGCTCTACCTATGGATAGGAGACCACCAGTTGAAAATATCACGCCGATTTAGAAAAAAAATACAACAAAAATTTGAAGCTTTTGTTTTGTAATCAATACCGCCAGCTGGCGGTATTTTTATTTTCAGAACATTTATATAACCTCTTGGATTATCAAATCATCCCCATAGCGCAAAGCCATATATTTTTATTCTTTTAGCATCTATTTTTATTGTTTTTATTAATCTTAAAAACAATAACTATGGTAATTATTTTTGCAATTCTATTCATCATCGCAATCATTTCATTCTTAAAAAAAGGAATTCCAACCTTAAATGCAAGTTGGAACACTCTACTGGACAATTTTGAATATTCCACCAAAGATTTCTATAAACTCCTTACAGAAGAATTAGAGTCTCATGGAATAAATAAAATCAAAATTCAAGAAAAGTATATAAGTACTGGAAACAAACTTTCAGTTAAACGTTTGTATCTAAGAGTAAAATGGAAGAACTACACCTATGATTGCTGTTTAGCCCCTTATGGAAATGGCACATTCGTGTCATGGTGGATGTTTACTGAAAAAACGGGAATGGAATTACTCATTTCTAAAATACCTTTTGTTGGTAATTATTTGGTTAAAGCATTCTTCCCAGTTACCTATTATTCTTTGGATACTTCCAGTATGTTTAGAACCTACGCCCAATCATCGGTACTCAAAGTTATAGACGACATCACCAATAACAAAGGAGTTCGTGCCTTAACCGAATCAGAACGTAAACCTGTTTTAAATAATATTTTTCAACGTTAAGGTAATTTTCATTAATGAATTTTAACGAATTAGCAACACTTAACTTCTATCAATGGGAGTATATGCATCGTGGATACTATCACTTTGATGCTCCCATTGATATTGAAGTTCCGTATGTTCCCTTTCAGCATAAATCTCCAACTGACACTAAAATTGTTGATGATGGAAAAGCACCATCACTTTTTAAAGCAATTTCTGATATTTTTCTACCAGCAGCTAAAATAGAAAAGGAAACAGAAATTGAAGAAAGAGAAGTTACTGCACATTATTTACCTTTTGAAGATAAGCCAACATTAGTAGGTATATCTCTTTCATTTCCAAAAGGTACAGAAATACAGCCTAAAAGAAATGTTGAATTTCTTAATATGCTTTCTTTTTCGCAGCATCTTCTTTCTTTTGAGATTATTGGAGATTGTGAAAATATAACAATTCAAATTGTATGTTCCTCTGAAGATACTTCTAGAGTTGAATCACATTTTAAAGCATATTTTCCCATCGCAATTATCCGCAACATTGAAATAACCGATTTCGGTTTTGTAACAAATAGAGATATTGCAATTGCTGATTTTGGATTACATGACGAACACGTGAGAAGTATTGCAACTTCTGATTCTTTTGCAATAGACCCCCTAACATCAGTAATTGCAACAATGGATTCTTTACAAAAAGATGATGTTGTTGTTTTCCAAATACTCTTTAAAGGCATTACTTCCCCACTTGCAAAAGATATTATGTATTCAGTTTCTGATGGTGCTGGAGGTTCTTTTTTTACTGATGCCCCTGAAATGCCGAATTGTGCTAAAGATAAAATTGCAAATCCGTTATTTTCGGTAGTAATGAGAATAGCAACTCAAGGAAATACCGATTATAGGAGTCAACATTTAGCTCAGGAATTAGCTAGAAGCATTACGTCTATTTCAACATCTGAATACAACAAATTAATTCCTCTTTCTAATGAAGGATATAATTATGATTTTCATCATTACAACTTACATCATCGTTTAAGTAACAGATTGGGATTTATACTCAATTCTAAAGAATTAAATACTTTTCTTCACTATCCAAATAAAACAATTGTAAGTAGTAAGTTGGCATTAGAAAACAATAAAACCAAAAGACAGAAAGACACATCAAAAAAAGGCATTTATATTGGAGAAAATATCCATCAAGGAGAATCTTTTCCTGTGCATCTAGATATAGAATCACGCCTTTCACACACTCACATTTTAGGAGCTACAGGTGTAGGTAAAAGTACACTTTTGGCAAATATGTTAATTGAAGATATAAAACAAGGTTTGGGTTGTGCTCTTTTTGACCCACATGGAGATATTTGTGATGATGTTCTAAAACGAATTCCTGAAAACCGAATAAATGATGTTGTTTTAATATATCCTTCAGATATTGATTTCCCTGTTGGATTTAACCTACTTGAAGCAAAAACAGAAGCACAAAAAATAGTATTATCGTCAGATATTGTTTCAGCTTTTAAAAGACACGCAACTGCTTGGGGAGACACCATGACTTCAGTGCTTCAAAATGCTGTAAATACTATTTTAGAAAATAAAAAAGGAGGAACTTTAATTGAGCTAAAAAGATTTTTAATTGAGGATAAATTTAGAAACAGCTTTCTTAAAAATATCGATGATCCATCACTTCATTATTATTGGAATAATGAGTACCCAATGGTTAAAAAACGAATAGCTCCTTTACTTACAAGAATAGATACTTTCTTACGTCCAAAGTTAGTGAGGTATATGTTAGCTCAAAAAAAAGGAGTCAATATCGCCGAATGTTTAGCGGATAATAAAATTGTTTTATTAAAACTATCCCAAGGTTTAATTGGAGAACAAAACTCTTATTTATTAGGCTCTCTTTTTTTAGCAAAATTTAATCAATCAGCTTTAGCTAGGCAAAATCAAGGTAGAGAAGAGCGTCAACCGTACATGTTGTATTTAGATGAATTTCAAAATTTTATTACACCAAGTATTGAAAGAATTCTAAGTGGTGCAAGAAAATACAAATTAGGAATTACCATTGCCCATCAGGAATTGGGACAAATTCAAGACACTTCCCTATTAAATTCTGTACTATCAAATCCAAAAACAAGAATATGTTTTAGATTGGGTGATTCTGATGCAAAACGTTTAGAATCTGGGTTTTCATATTTTGAGCAATCTGATTTACAAAGTTTAGATAGAGGTGAAGCTATAATGCGAATTGGATCAAGTACAAATGATTTTAACCTTTCAACAAAAAAACTTTCTGAAGTTAGTGCAAATTATACTGATAAAATTACTGAGTTAGTAAGAGAAAAATATGCAACTTCAAAAGTAGAGGTAGAGAAACTATTAATTGCAATGCTTCCTTCTCACAAAGAAGTAACCATAAAAGAAAAAACTTCAAAAACTCAACAAAAAGAAGAAGTTCAAGAAAAAGTAAAAATAACTATTCCTGAGGCAAGTAAAAAGGAGAATAAAGACAAAGCAATAAAATTACCTAAAACAATTTCTGAAAAAGAAAAAGAGAAAATAATGGCTGCTGAAAATGAGTCAATAGAAGTTAGAGTACATACCTACCTTCAGTCTATGATTAGAAAGTTAGGGCAAGACAGAAATTATAAAACAACAACGGAATATTTAACCAAAGATGGAGGCAGAATAGATGTTGTACTAGAACAGAATGGATTAAAAATTGGTTTTGAAATTTCTGAAACTAATAAACCTACATACGAAGTTCAGAACATTAAAAAATGTTTAAAAGAAGGATGTATTCCTGTAATTATGGTATCTAAAAACAGAAATCATTTGAATGCAATACAAAAATTGGCGGATAAAGAATTATCAAAAAAGGATAGAAATTTAGTCCAATTTATTCAACCAGATGAAATATCAAAGTTATTAGAAGAATTTGCTGTCCTCCCTCAAAAACAACAAGAGGTTATAAAAGGTTTTAGAATTGTTACTGAATTTGAAAATGATGATAGTACTCAAATGAAGAATATTAAATCTAGGCTTGCTAAGATATTTAAGAAGAAAAAATAAAGTTTTGTATTGTCTTTGAATTGCTTTTTTGAAAGTTTATTTTAGACATAAAACACTGTAAATATGAATGTTGCAATATTTGTAAGAGTAAGCACTCTTGACCAAAAAAATAACACTGATTCTGTAGAAACCCATATTGAGAGAGGTAAAATGTATGCCAAATCTAAAGGCTGGAATGTGGTTAAAATATACAATTTAGCAGGTGTCTCTGGTAAAAGCACCATAACACATAAACAGACACTTCAAATGTTTGAGGATGTGAAATCATCTAAAGTGCAAGGAATAATAATTAGTTCTTTAAGTAGGTTAGCACGAAATACATCAGAGCTTTTAGAATATAGCAAATTTTTTGAGGCACATAATGCAAGCCTCATTTCTATCAATGAATCTTTAGATACTTCTACTAGTGGAGGAAAATTCTTTTACACGTTACTTTCTGCTCTTACCACTTATGAAAGAGAAATTACTTACGAACGTCAAATAGCAAGTCTTAACTACAGAAGGAGTCAAGGAAAATTTACTGGAGGACAAGCAAGTTTTGGTTTTAAGATTGTGAATGCTCAACTGGAAATAAATGAAGAAGAAGCACCTGTTAGAAGATTGATTTATGATTTATTCATTAAACATCAAAGAGCATCTACTGTAGCTAGATTATTAAATGATAAAGGGTATCAAACAAGAAAAAGAAGACCTTGGAGTGATATCACCGTTAAAAGATTGCTGAAAAACACTGATGCTAAAGGAATGCGAAAATTTAATTATAGAGGTCAAAAAACTAAAGATAATCCCTCTGGGATTAAACCTCAATCTGAATGGGAATACCTTCCTTGTCCTGTTTTAGTTTCTGAGGAAGTTTGGGAGGAAGCAAATGCAATTATTTTAGAACAAGAAAAAAGGACAAAAGTATTTAGGCAGCCTTTAAATAAAAGAGTTCATTTATTTACAAGTTATTTAAAATGTGAGCAAGGTCATAAAATGAGTATTAAATCTAAAAGTGATAGATATACTTGCAAAGAATGTAAATATGGAATACATAAAGATGATTTAGAAGAAGTTTTTTTATCAAGAATAAAACAGTTTTTAATATCTGATGAAGAACTATCTGAATACAATACATCTAATATTCAAGAATTGAATTTAAAAAGTGATGAAATAGAATTTGCAAAATCAGAATTAGTAAAACTAGAAGCTAAATTGGATAGACTCATTGATTTGAATATTAAAGGACAAATACCAACTAAAGGTTTTAAAAAACATTATGACCCAGTTTTTGTAAGAAAAGAAAACTTAGAAGCTAACATTAAAAGTTTAGAACTTGAATTGGAACAACTGGAACAAGCTAAATCTTCGTTTCAAATCATTGCAAACAAGTCTATTGATTTTTATGATAATTGGAAAAATCTAGATAGAGGACAAAAAAGAGATGTGGTAGAAATGATAACTAATGAAATTATTTTCGATAATAAAACCATCCTATTTAAACTAAAACAGATAGCTCCACTATCTTTTCTGGAATTGAGCCCTAATGGGCAACAACGTGGCATAATGTTGTTGCTTGGAACAAAACTGCAGAAATTATAGAAAGATATTTAGAAAAAGGTAGTGAGGTGGCAATAGAAGGAAAATTAACTTCTAGATCTTATGAAACTAAAGAAGGAGAAAAACGCTATGTAACAGAAATTGTTTGTAATGAATTATTAATGTTAGGAAAATAAGTAGTTATCATTATTGCATTATTTTAAAGCCTACTTTTTATAAGTGGGCTTTACTTTTTTAAAGAATTATTTTTTTGGCTATAACCATAAATATCTTTTAATATGATATTACTTCCAGTTGCAGCTTCTTTAACACTTAAATCATATCTAATAGATATTTTAGTGTTTATAGGAGCATAATAATAGATAATCCATGCATCACCTTCATTAGTGCCAATACAACCATTAGAATAAGCTTTTCCTAACGTAATTGGGTTTGTTGTTGGATGAATTAATTGTCCATATCTTAAACCATTTATTTCAGTTTCTATAAATGGTACTTGTGGCAACTTTGTAACTTTATTATCGTCTCTTTTAGTAACAAAATATTGATGCCCATTTACTGGGTTATAATAATCTGGAAAACGTTCATAGCTAACAATGGTTCCTTTACCTGTTTTTGTTTTTAAATCTAAAACTCTTCCTGCCATTTTAAGATACTTTTTTTCATTTTTTCCAACTCTAATTGAAAATTTAAAAAGTTCTTTTGAGTTTTCGAAAATGCGGAGTTTAAACTCAGGAATATTTACATCTATTCTAGTATTTTTAAAAGAAGTAATAATCTTTTTTGCTAAAGATGAATTTGGTATAAATAGTTCATCACCTTTATTTAAAACTTTCATTTTTTTCTGATTATAAACAAAAGAACCTCTTTCTTTCATAATATAATAATCAGTGTTTTTTAACCTATCAATTATCCAAGAATTTGCTCTAACTAATAAATGTTCTGTTAATTTGTAATCTGTAATAGAATCGTATTTTAGAACAATAGAATCTAAAAACTGAAAGTAATTTTCTATTGTAATATCTCTTTTTACTGTTATTTTTTTTCTCAAATCAATATTAAAACCTTCTTTAGAATTTTTTAAAGGAAGAAAAATATTTGAATAACTTACATCAAAAATTGTTATCAAAAAGATAATTATAAAAACCTTTAAAACAACTTTATTTTTCATTGATTTAATTTTAAAATAAATAGTGCTTAGCTAAGTTATGTATCCAAAAGTTGAATTCAAATGATAATTATCACTTAAAACTGAACATGACTATTATCATTTCAAATTTGAATTTTTTTTACTTCATTTACATAAGAATCTAAAAAGTACTATTATGAAAGTAGAACATTTAGAAGAACGTGTAAATGATTATAGAGAATCTATAAAAACAGTTGTAGATAAAAAAACGTTGTGGCAGAGTAAAACTAAAAAACTAATAGTTAAGGTTTTAAAAAAAGCAGCTAAAAATTATAATATTGGCTGGAGGGTTCAAGAACTTAATTGGATTCATAATAACGAAGCTGTAAATATTACGTTTGATTCTTTTCCTAAAGATCTTATAGATTGTACAAATAAGATTCCTACATATCAATTTATACAAGGTGGAGCTTTGGTTTTTTCGCAATCTTATAGTGGAGATGTATATGCTTTTGTTCTTTTTCCTTTGGTAGAACAAATACAATTAGAAACTAATAGCATAGATCTTGGTGTTTTTACTCCAGAGGAAATTACAGAGAAACTAATTATAGAAAAAGTAGACGAGTTTTTAAAAGAAATGATAAAATGGGAAGTTCCAACTTATAGAACTAAGCTAGGTTTTCAGCATAAAGAAATGTAATTCTTTTTATTGAACTCTTTTCTTTCCGGTAATTTCATCAACAGTAATTTTAAAAACAACAGGAAGTTCTTTTGTGTCTGTTTTGCATGAAAAATCCTGTATAAAATTTAATTCTTTATCTTCTTTCTTTAAAATAATAGCTTTTATTTTTGTTGTAAAATCATGTAGATATCGTTTGGCATCTGAGCCTGTAATTTCTTCAAAAAGACCATGTGCTAAAATTGAAACCCAATTGTCAATATCTTTTATTTCTGAAACTTGAAGCGATACTTTATTGTTTTTACGCATTGCCATTGTTTTATGCCCTTCAGTAGAATAGCCAACAACAAAAATATCTTTTCCATCAAAATAATATGTAATTGGCACAACAAAAGGTCTGTCTTTATAAATATAAGCAAGTTGACCAATGTAATTATTTGTCAAAAGATTGATGCTCTCTTTTTCGTCTAAATTAGTTACCATAATTACAGATTAAATGTTAAAATAAACATCAAATTTATTTAACATTTGTAATAAAAACTATGACAAGTGTCAGTTGGGTAGATTTTTTTTGCTCTAAACAATTAAAACACTGTTATTTATGTTTTCTTCGTTTGTCTTTAAGAGCACCAAAAATACTTTTTACATCAGAAACCCAGTATTTATACATAAATATTAAAGAAACTTCTTCTATGGTTTCTAAAATTCCAACAAAAATCATTACATAAAATAATGAATATTCAGGATTAAAAAATAAAGACCAAAGGATAAAAATACTTTGTAAAACGGCAGATGTTTTTGCCAAATAGGTATGAAAAGCTGTTGCTTTTCCATATTTTAGAAAAGCGATTATCATTTGAAAAATGTAAGGAATAAATGCTATTAATATAAGCGTAAGATTTGTTTTTATAAATTCGTTTTCAAAATAAAACAAACCAATAAGCCCAACAATTAAAGTTATTTGATCGCCAAAAGAATCTAACTGAGAACCTCTTGCGCTTGTAATTTTTAATTTCCTGGCTAAATAACCATCAATTGCATCTGTACAGTAACTAATTAATAAAAACCAGGTAAAAATTAATTGAGTATCAAACCAAATTAATAACAGTAAAAACGGAGCAGCAAATATTCTATAAAAAGAAAACCAGTCTGCAATATTATAATTTTTAAATGTGAGCATGATTTTGATTTTTGTAGAGCTCTTAAAACAGTTAAGATTTAATCTTCATAAAAACTTAATTTATTTTTTAATATTTGAATTTCTTCTTGCAAAGATGTTACTTGTTTTAAAAGTCCAGAAATTACATCTACTCCTTCTAAATTTATGTTGAGATCATAATGCAGTCTAATCATTTTTTCAACTTCATTTATTTGAGTAATATTTAAAAAGTCTTCATTATCTGTTACAATTACTTCTATAAGTTCATATTCTTTTAAATCGGTAATAAAAGTTACAGGAATGCTATAATGGTTGCAAAAGTGCTGTATAGATATTAAATTTTGAGTTTCCATAATTAGCGTAGTTTTTGTAATTCTTTAATTAATTCTTTTTCTTTTTCGCTTAATTTGGTAGGGATTTTAAGTTGATAATTTATATATAAATCTCCAAACTGACCTTCTTTTTTATAAACAGGAAAGCCTTTTCCTTTTAGTTTAACTTTGGCTCCGTTTTGTGTTTCTGGTTTTACGGTAAGCTTCACTTTTCCTTCAAAAGTATCAACCATTATTTGCCCGCCTAACAAAGCTGTATATAAATCTAAATCTACATTTAGGTGAAGGTTATTTTTATCTCGCTTAAATTTAGAATCATTAATAATAGAAAACTGAATGTATAAATCGCCATTAGGACCTCCATTTACACCTTTTCCTCCATGACCTTTTATTTTTATTGTTTGTCCGTTTTCTACACCAGCAGGTATTGTAATTCTGATGTTTTTTCCATTAACTGTTATAATTTGTTTTTGGGTTTTATAAACATCTTTTAAACTTAATTGTAATTCAGAATTATAATCTTGTCCTCTAAATTTTGAGCTTGTTCTTCTTCCAGAAGAAGCTCCGCCAAACATGTTTTCAAACATTTCAGAAAAATCTTCTTGAGAATAACCACCAGAAGAACCTTGTGAACTTTGTTGATATTGATGTTGTCGTTGCTTTTCTTGTTCATAAGCTTCACCATTCTGCCAATGTTCTCCGTATTTGTCATACTTTTTTCGGTTTTCAGCATTACTTAAAACCTCATTAGCTTCATTAATTTCTTTGAACTTAGTTTCTGCAACTTTATCGTTTGGGTTTAAATCTGGGTGATATTTACGCGCCAATTTTCTGTAGGCTTTTTTAATATCTGCTTCAGAAGCATTTTTTTTTAACCCTAAAGTTTTATAATAATCTATAAATGCCATCTACTTAAATTTTTAGTATTATCAATATTTGTAGTTAACAGTAATAATTAATTTATAAGTTAAATTAGATAGTTGGATTAATATTATCGAGTTTTTTAATTTTCCATTTTCTTCCTTCAACAGGAATTGCAATTAAATCTTCGGTAAGAAATTTACTTTTTATTTTTGGTGGTTTGCTTATATAATTTCTAGAAAGTGCAAGCCCTTTTGCTTTTGTTAAATGGTGTAATTTTGTTCCGTTTTCATCTATAAGAACTTCTAAAGATTCATATCTAACAACTTGTTTTTGCAATACATTATTTTCTCCTAAAATGTCTCTATAAAACTTAACAACTATTGCCCTATTGTTATTAAAATTTTTAGCATTTAAAAACTGAGGTTTAATAATTGTTTCTCCAGAAGTGTCAATGTATCCAAAATAAGTAATGCCTTCTTTTTTTATTGAAATTAAACATCTACTACTCTTAAAAACAGGATAATTTTCATTGTTTATTTTACTTAAAACTAAATCATTTCTAAAATCTATAACAATATCTCCTTTTGTATTAATAAAAGCCCATTGATCTCCTTTTTTAACGGATGAAAAACCTTCGCTAAAAGGAGAAACATAATCAAGTCTATCTGAGGTTTGAGAAAACACAAAGATTGGAATTAGCGTAATTAAAATAAATAACGTGGCTACTTTTTTCATGATTACTAAATTTATGATTGCAACTCTAAAAGTAGCATTTATAATCATGAAAAAAAATGATATTCATCATGTAAAAAAGAAAATAAATAATTCTTTTTTAAGGGTTTAGCGTAGTTTTGTGATATAAATTATTGATACCTAAATAAACTTTTTTAAATTGTAGAAATTACTTTTTGTAGTTTTTCACTTACTTCTTTGGCAATACTTTCTAGCTGAATACTTTTAACAGCTTGCATGGTAACTAATGGGTTAATAGCAGCAACTTCTATGGTGTTTTTATTTATTTCTTGAACAATAAAATTGCAAGGTAACATTGTTCCAATTTTATCTTCAAGCTGTAAAGCTTTATATGCAAAAGCCGGATTACAAGCACCCAAAATTTTATACTTTTTAAAATTTACATCAAGTTTTTTCTTTAGTGTTTGTTGTATATCAATTTCTGTTAAAACGCCAAAACCTTGTTCTTTTAATAATGTTGTTAATTTTACGATAACATCATCAAAATTTCCTGATACGATTGTATTATGATAATAGCTCATTATTCTATTTTTTAAGGTCTATACTAAGTTTAGCAACCAACATTAATTCAGATTTATTTATACCTGCAACAGAAGATGCTATTTTGCCAGCAGTTTTTATAATAAGACTTCTAATAGTTGCTGTAAATAAAGATGGATGTTCTTTCTTAAAATCTAAAAACTCATTGTAACATGTTTTAGAATCAGAAAAACCTTCGTTATTTAACCAATCAAAAACAGTTTCTATTTGATAAGCAGCATCTGTATGATAATCATCATCTACAGGGTCAACTTTAGTCCATTTATCTTTTACAATTTCTTTTAGTGCATTAAATTCTACCTCTTCTACAATATTATCTGCCGCTGCAATGGCATAAAACAGTTTACCTAGATTTTGGTAGAAATCCATTATTGTTTCTTGTGAAGGTCTCATACTAAATGATTTTAATTTGTCTTTAAATTTAGAAAATTGTTAATTATTAAAGTATGATAATAATCAGTTATAAGTTTAAATTTAGTATTTTTATAACCTATATAAAAACCTAATAAAATTCCCCACATGCTAAATAAAGAGCGAGATGTTTTTAATGTACTTTTTGAAGCTGTGTCTGAAGGTGTTGTAGTTGTAGATGAAAAACAAAATATAGTTTCTGTAAACTCATCTACAGAAAAAATGTTTGGTTATACCAAAGAAGAACTTCTTAAAGAACAACTACAATTATTAATTCCTACAAAATATCATGCAGGTCATGGAGCTCATTTTAAGGGTTTTATGAACAAGGAGGAGAAGAGGCAAATGGGTAAAGGACGAGATTTATATGGAGCTCGAAAAAACGGTGATATTTTTCCGTTAGAAGTTGGTTTAAATCCACTAAAAATCCGCGAAAAAACCTTTGTAATGGCAATGGTTATAGATATTTCTGTTCGTAAACAACAAGAACTAGAAATTATACAACTAAACTCTGAATTAGAACAAAAGGTTATAGAAAGAACCAAAGAGTTAAGTAAAACGGTAAAAGAACTTAAGGTTGTAAACTTAGAACTAGATGAAGAAAATCATAAAAGACTTGCTGCCGAAAATAAAATTAAAGACGCTTTAAAAAAGGAAAAAGAACTTAATGAATTAAAAACGAAATTTTTATCTTTAGTTTCTCATGAATTTAAAACGCCTTTAAGTGGTATTTTAACATCTACAATTTTATTGGGGAAATATAAATTAACAGAACAGCAACAAAAAAGAGATAAACATCTAGAAACTATTACAAATAAGATTCATTATTTAAATAATATTTTAAATGATTTCTTATCTATAGAAAAATTAGAAAAAGGTAAAATTAGTTACAATTTTAATACTTTTAAGTTAAGTAAGGTTGTAAACGAGGTAATTTATAATGCAAATATGCTTTTAAAAGAAGGGCAAATAATTAACTATCCAGAAGATATAGATGAAATGTCTTTAACCCAGGATGAAAAAATAATAGAATTAGCTCTTTCTAACCTAGTTAACAATGCAATTAAATATTCACCAGAAAACACGGTGATAGACATAAAAGTAAAACAAAATAATACAAACACCACATTTATAGTAAAAGATAATGGGATTGGGATTCCTAAATCTGATCAAAAAAACATTTTTAATCGTTATTTTAGAGCAGAAAATGCTCTATTATCTCAAGGAACAGGGATTGGGCTAAATATAGTAAAAAGCCATTTAGAAAACTTGGGAGGGACAATTACCTTTACAAGCACAGAAAATGTTGGGTCAACTTTTAGTATGAACATTCTTAATGAAGCAATACAATGAAAAAAATATTATTAATAGAAGATGATGTAGTTTTAAGAGAAAATACTGCAGAGTTATTAGAACTTTCTAACTACAATGTTATAACTGCACCAAATGGTAAAATAGGAGTAGAACTAGCAAGCAATAATTTACCAGATATTATTGTTTGTGATATTATGATGCCAGAATTAGATGGTTATGGCGTTTTAGATGCGTTAACAAAAAGTGATAAAACAAAACATATTCCTTTTATATTCTTATCAGCAAAAACAGAGCGTTCAGATGTAAGAAGAGGCATGGATTTGGGTGCAGATGATTATATTACAAAACCATTTACAGAAGATGAACTTGTAAGTGCCATAAAGAGTAGGTTGGCAAAAATGGCAATCTTAAATGATATTAGAGATCAACAACAAGAATCTGAACAAGAAAATGATGAGGAATTAAGAAGCCTAAATGATTTAAAAAACTTTTTTGATGATAATGGTGAAACATTTCTTTTTAAAAAAGACACTAATATTTACCATGAAGGAAACAATTCTAATTACATCTATTTAGTAATTAAAGGACTTGTAAAATGCCATAAATTAGACGAACAAGGAAAACAACTTACAACAGCTTTGTTTAAAGAAGATGATTTGTTTGGGTATACTTCTTTTACACAAAATCTTCCTTATCAAGAATCTGCAACCACTATAAAAGAAACTGAATTAGTAGGTCTTTCAAAACAAGAACTTGCAAATGTTTTAAACAGTAACCATAAGGTAACTTTAGAGTTAATACAACTGCTTACAGAAGATTTAGCGGGTGTAAAAGATCAACTTTTACAAATGGCTTATAGTTCTGTACAAAAGAAAACTGCAGCTACAATAATAAAATTTGCTAATAAATTAAATAGCAAACCAAATGAATCTATAAAAATTTCTAGAAGCGATTTAGCTAGTGTTGCAGGTATTGCAACAGAGACATTAATTAGAACAATGTCTAACTTTCAAAAGCAAGGATTTATAGAAATTGAAGGTAGAAGTATTAGGATTATAGAACTAGAAAAACTGAAGGATATTTGCTAGAATCCTATTAAATAGGGCAATATGACCAATATCATATTTTAGAAAATAACCAAAGTATAAATTTGTCTTTATATTAAGATGAATTTAATGAAAACTATTTTATTGCCAACAGATTTTTCAGACAACTCGTGGAACGCCATAGAGTATGCTCTTAATTTTTATAAAGAGTCTGACTGTAATTTTTATTTATTACATGTTTCTAAGTTGAGTAATGTAGCTACTAATGATTATTTATATAATTCTTCTCAAGATGTTTTAGAAGATGTTCTTATACAAACAGGAAAAGCCCAATTAAAAGCCATGCTTAAAAAGATAGCTTTAAATTTTCCTTATAATAAAAGACATAATTTTTACAGCTTAACAGATCATAATTTCTTTATAGAATCTATTAGAGAGCAGATTAAAGAAAAAAAAATAGACATGATTGTTATGGGCACAAAGGGTGCTTCTGGCTTAAGTAAGTTTATAATTGGTAGTAACACAGGAGATGTAATAAGAAAAGTAAAATGTACAACCTTGGTTGTGCCAGAAAATGCTAAATTTAAAGAAATAGAAGAAGTTACGTTTGCTACAGATTTTTCATTAACTAATAATTTGCAAATTTTAAAACCAGTTACGGAAATTTTAGATCAGAATAATTCTATCTTAAGTATTTTAAGTATTAGTAAAAAAGCTTCAGCACTAAATGCTGGTCAACAGAAAAACAAAGAACTATTAGAAGATTATTTTTTAAATTATAAACACAGTTTTCATTTTTTAACAAATAAAAAAGCAAAAGACGCTGTGCAATGCTTTGTAGAAAGTAGAAATGTAGATGTTATAGCAATGGTTGCAAAAAATCTTAATTACTTTCAACAAATATTATTTCATACTAAAGTAGAGGAAATAAGTTATCATACAGATATACCTTTTTTAGTACTTCATGAATAAAAATTTATGTTATGGATCGTTCAATTTTTTTAGCAAAATTCTGGGGATATTATTTACTTGTTTTTTTTATTATTTTAAGTTTTAACCCAAAAAGAATAAGGCAAATTTTTAACGATCTAAAGGATGAGAAATTTCTTATCATTTTGTCTTTTATTTCAATAATAGTTGGATTATTAAACATTTTATTTCATAATATTTGGGAATCTAGTTGGAAACTAATTATTACATTAATTGGTTGGACCGCTTTAATTATGGGTTTAGCACTTTTTATTTTTCCGAAAAGAACCACAGCTTGGTTAAAGTTTGTAAACATAAAGTTTGTTCAAGTAATTTATACATTACTTTTTTTAGTAGGTTTATTTCTTTTAAATATAGCTTACTCAATAGTACCATTCTAATTTTTAATATTAATTTAAAACTCTAAGAAAATGGCAACAATAAATATTCAATTTGTAAATATGTCTACCAGTGAAACTATGGAAGCATATACTGTTAAAAAATTAAACAACTTGCTTAAAAAATATGATTGGGTATTAAAAACTGATGTGTTTTTTAAGAGAGAAAATAGCCATAAAGAAAAAGAGGTAATTTGTGAAATTGAACTGGGTATTTCTGGACCAAGAATCTTTGCTTCTTCAGATGAGAAAAATTATGAACTTGCCGTTAAAAAAACAATTTCAGATTTAGAAACTCAACTTAAAAAGAGAAAAGGTACAGTAAAACCATATATGTAAATCACTAGTTTTTTTTAAAGGTGACATTTGTCATTGTTTCTTAATTTACTCAAATGTAACTTTGGGTAAGTCTTTAATAAGTTCACAATGAGAAAAATACTAATTCCTATTGATTTTTCAGAGAACTCAAATAACGCTATAAAATTTGCGTTAGAATTGTTTAAGGATAGCTTTTGCAAATTTTATTTTATACACACTTATCAAGAAGATGTTTATAAAAATAATACTTTAATTACTAGAGAAAATATTAAAGAAGTAATTAAAATTGCTGGCCAAGAATCTCAGTTAAAATTAAAAACTGCTTTAAAAAAGATTAAAAAACTTTCACCTAATCTAAAGCACACTTATAAAATTATATCTGCTAACAATATTCTTGTAGATGAGGTAGATAAAGTTGTAGAAGAAAAAAATGTAGATCTCATAATAATGGGAACTCGTGGTAAAACCAATAACAAAAACATAACTTTTGGTAGCCACACATTACAAGTTTTAAAATATGTAAAATGTCCTGTTTTAGCTATTCCAGATGGTTATAGCTATAAAGAAGCTAAACATATTCTTTTTGCTACAGATTATAGCATGCCTTATCAAGAAAGAGAATTAGAACTTGTAGAAGAAATTGCAACTCGTAATAATTCAATAATTGATGTGCTTTATATTTCAGATGAACATCATCTTTCTCTTAGAAAAGAAGACAATCAATCTTTTTTAAAAGAAAAATTAAGCAATACAAAAATTCATTTTAAAATAACTAAAGACACTAATATAAAAAGAGAGATAGACTCTTATATGAGTAGTAATGACACCGATATTTTGGTAATGATAAATAGAAGACATTCTTTTTTAGAAAATATTTTATTTCAAGATAATGTAGATAAGATAAGCTTATCTGTTAATATTCCCTTTTTAGCTTTGCAAAACATGAGACGTACATAAAGTAATAATTTAAAAAAAATAGTACCATGAAAAAAATACTATTACCTACCGATTTTTCAGACAATTCTTGGAATGCAATAGCATATGCATTAGAATTATTTAAAAACGAGAAATGTACTTTTTTCTTATTAAACAATTATTACCCTGCAATTTATGGTGTAGAATTTATGGAAGTCTATAGTGCAAAATCTGGACTTATAGATGCAGCACTAGAGTCATCAAAAGAAAGGCTAGAAGCACTTCATCAAAAAATTAAAAAGCAATTTAGAAACCCAAATCATACTTTTAGTAAAATTTCTTCAATGAATACCTTGGTAAGAGAAATTGAAGAACTTCAAATGGGCAATGTAATTAACTACATTGTTATGGGAACTAAAGGAGCTACAGGTTTTAAAGAAATTTTATTTGGCTCTAATACAGTTCATGTAATTAAAAATGCAAAATGTCCTGTGTTGGCAATTCCAAGCAATTTTAAATATGAGTACCCTCATGAAGTTTTATTTCCATCAGATTTTAATATTCCTTTTACCGATAAACTTATAGAACCAATTATAGATATTTCTAAATCTCATTATGCAAGAATTAACATTCTACATATTGCAAATCACTCAGGTTTATCTGAAGAACAAGAAATTAATAAACAAAAATTAGATACGTATTTTAAAAAGGTTGCACATATTTTTCATAGTGAAGAGAATGATAATGTTTTAGAATCTATTACTAATTTTCAGTTAAAAGCCAATATTAAATTAATGGTTATGATTAATAATAAGAACTCTTTTTTCGAAAAATTGTTTTTTAAATCTATTATCAATCAAATAGGTTTTCACTTAAATGTTCCTTTTTTGGTAGTTCCTTTTTAGGCATATGCACACTTACTGATTAATATTATTTAGACTTTTTAAATTACTCAGTAATTTTTTAATAACGAATTCTAAAAACTATAATATTATGAAACGTAAAATATTAATACCTACAGATTTTTCGAGAAATTCTTGGAACGCCTTAGAATATGCGTTACAACTTTATAAAGAAGATAATTGTGTTTTTTACATTTTAAATGTTTTCTCTGCAACAGAAAATATTATGGATAATTTAATAAATTTTGAACCAGGAAGTGAATTATTTGAGATTGCAAAATCTAAATCAGAAAATGGTTTAAAGCGAGTTTTAGATTTATTAGAAGTAGAAGGGTATAATAAAAACCAAAACCATCGTTTCGAAACAATTTCAACTTTTAATTATCCTTTAGAAGGAATAAAAAATATGGTTGAAAAAAAGGATATTGAAATGATTGTAATGGGAACAAAAGGAGAAACAGATTCTAGACATACTGCTTTTGGTAGCATTGCAATTTATGTGATGGAAAAAGTTAGAAATTGCCCTGTTATTGTTGTTCCAGATAAGGCAAAACAAACACTGCCAAAACAAATTGTTTTTCCAACTAGTTATAAAACACATTATAAACGAAGAGAGTTAAGTTATCTTACTGAAATTGCAGAAAAATGTAATGCAAAAATTGAAGTTTTGCATGTTTGTATAGAAGATCAATTAGATGCAAACCAAGAAGAACATAAAGAAATGCTAAAAGAAATCTTTGAAGATATTCCGCATTCTTTTTATGAATTAAGTTATAACTCTGTAGAAGCTGCTATAAATATTTTTGTAGAAAGTAGAGAGAGTGGCATGATAGCATTTATTAATAAAAAGCATACTTTTTTTGGAAGTATTTTATCTCAACCTCTTGTAAAAGAAGTAGGATTTCATTCTAAAGTTCCAGTATTGGTAATGCACGATTTAAGAAACTAAAAACATAAAAAGATGAAAAATGTAGGAATTTGGTTGGATAAAAACAATGCGATAATTGTTTTTCCAGAAAAAGACACAGTAGAAATAGTTGCATCTAATATTGAGCATTTTAATATTCATGGAGGTTCTGGTACACGTTTAAAAGGAGGTCCTCAAGATGTAGTACAAGACAGTAAATATTTAGAAAGAGAAAAGCATCAATTTAAAGCTTATTTTAAAGAATTGGCTTTAAAAATAGTTGAAGCAGAAGGCATTTTAATATTTGGTCCTGCAGAAGTAAAAGATAAATTTAAAAAGGAATTAGAAAATTCTTATGTAGACATCAATGAAAAAGTAAGAGATGTTCAAACAGCAGATAGTATGACAGAGAACCAGGTGAAAGCTTGGGTAAGAGATTATTTTACAACTTAATTTTTCTATTTGTAACATGGATGATAATGGCATAAATATTATAAAATATTCTGGAGAAAAAGTAAAGTTTTCTATGAATAAATTATACGGTTCATTAAAAAGAACTGGAGCAGAAGATGCAATTGTTAATCAGATTATAGATAAAGTTAGAGATGAACTTTATCAAGGAATTTCTACCAAAGAAATTTATAATAGAGCATTTGCTTTACTCAAAAAAAAGAAAAGTTATTTAGCTTCTAAATACAAGTTAAAAAAAGCTATTTATGAATTAGGTCCAACAGGTTTTCCGTTTGAAAGATTTGTAGCTGCGGTTTTAAAATATTCTGGATACAATGTAGAAGTAGGAAAAATTTTGAATGGAAAATGTGTAAAACATGAAATAGATATAATTGCAAAAAAAAATAACGAAACCACAATTATAGAATGTAAATTTCATGGAGAACAAGGGTTAAATTGTAATGTAAAAGTTCCTTTATATATTAATTCTAGGTATTTAGATGTAAAGTATAATTGGAAAGAATATAAAAATAAATTAACCAGTGGTTGGGTTGTTACAAATACAAGATTTACAGAAGATGCTTTAAATTATGGTAATTGTTGTGGTTTGTATTTGCTAAGTTGGGATTACCCTAAAAACGATGGTTTAAAGGATAGAATAGATAGATTAGGTCTTTATCCAATAACAGTTTCTACGTTGCTTACAAACAGAGAAAAGCAGTTTATTTTAAATAGAAATGTAGTCTTGTGTAGTGAGTTAATTGAAGAAGATTTTTATTTAGATCATTTGGGTGTTTCTAGTATAAGAAAAGAAAAAATATTAAATGAATTAACACAATTGTGTAATTCTAAAAATTATTAAAATGGAACATTTTGCAAAAATTAAATTTTTAGGAGCATCAGGAGTTGTAACAGGGTCTAAATTCCTCATAGAAACTTCTGAGAAAAAAATACTTATAGATTGTGGTATGTTTCAAGGAATAAAAGAGCTTCGAGAATTAAACTGGAACGAGCTTTCTGTAAATGTAAAAGATATAGATGTTGTTTTATTAACTCATGGTCATTTAGATCATGTAGGGTATTTACCAAGATTAGTAAAGCAAGGTTTTACAGGTAAAATTGTTGGAACAGCACCAACATTAGCAATTGCACAAATTATTTTAAAAGATAGTGCTAAAATACATGAAGAAGAAGCAGAAAGAGCTAACAAAGAAAAATATACAAAACACACACCTGCATTGCCTTTTTATACTATTGAAGAAGCTGAGTATACCATTAATCAATTTGAAGTAGAGGTAGAAAATAAATGGATTGTTTTATCAGAAAATATAACCTATCGTTTTCAGTATAACGGACACATTATTGGAGCAACATTTATAGAAATAGACATCAATGGAAAACGTTTTGTGTTTTCTGGAGATATTGGTAGAGATAATGATTATTTATTAGACGATCCCAAAACACCAGAATGGGCAGATTTTTTATTTATTGAAAGTACCTATGGAAATAAATTACATCCAGTAGAAGATGTAGAAGAGAAATTAGCATCAATAATTTTAGATACAATTCATAAAAAAGGAAACCTTATTATTCCAAGTTTTGCTGTTGAAAGGTTACAAATGCTAATGTATATTCTTTGGAAATTATATAAAAAAAATAAGATTCCTAATATTCCTATATTTATTGATAGCCCAATGGGAAACAATGTTTTAGAAGTTTTTAAACGTTTTCCTAAATGGCATAAATTACCACTAGATGAATATAATGCAATGTGTAATCATATCAATATTATAGAATCTTATAGAGAAACTTGGGAAACTATAGATGATAAAAGATCTAAAATTGTAATAGCAGGAAGTGGAATGGTAACTGGAGGTAGAGTACTTACTTATTTACAACAGTTAATAGATGAACCTTCAACAACCGTTTTGTTAGTTGGTTACCAAGCAGAAGGAACACGTGGAAGACAGCTTTTAGAAGGAGCGCATGAAATAAGATTTCATGGTAAATATTATCCCGTAAAAGCAACTATAAAAAGCTTAGAAGGGTTGTCTGCTCATGCAGATCAAAAAGATCTTATAAACTGGATGAAAAACATTAAAAATATTCCAGAAAAAGTGTATTTAATTCACGGAGAACCAACTTCTTTAGATGCGTTTAGAGTAAAAATAAAAGACACTTATAATTGGAATGCTACGATTCCGAAATTAGAAAGTATAGAAGAGGTTGTTATATAATTAATATCTAATAAAATGGAAGTAAAAAACAGTTACAAAAGCTTTAATGCAAATAAATCTATTGAGGAATTGCAGTACAATATGCTTCAATTTAAAATTAGAATAGAAGAATTAATTATAGAATATAAATTTTATAAAACTCTTTTTAAAGCATCAATTTATAAATCAAATGCAATTAATGTATTTGAAAACTTTGAGCAATTTAAAAGAAACATTTATTCTGCAGAAAAAGAAGCGAAAGAGCTGGTACCTGTAATTAATTTACATTCAAACTCGATCACTAATAAAATAGAATGTGAAGATTTATTTTGCGATAATTTTTTTATAAAAAATCATGATGAGTTAGAAGAAAGAATTCATCAATTTTTTAATAATTCAACAAGCTTTAAAACACAAATGCTTCAATATTTGGAAAGTGTTTTAAAATAAATTCTAAAAATTTTATAACAACCTGACATTTATCATTTTATTATATGTTTTTAGTTTCTAAATTAGTGTCGTTATAAATACTTAATTCAAATTCATATTTAAATTAACAGCTAAACAGATTTTTTAATTGACCATAAAAAGTTGAATTAACTTTTTGAATGCTGACCATTTTTTATAAAAAAAATAATTGTCAGCAATGAATAAAAAGAGTAGAAACAAGATTTTTAAAATTTAGTTTTTGCTTTCGGTTTAAAAAAATGAAGTAGAAAAGAACAATCAAAAATATAATTATGGTTGTTATAATCTTTCTTTTAAAAGGCAAGGAGTTTGGGGGAGCTCCTTGCTAATTAAATGGTTAAAACATTTAGTATGGAAACAATACAAACAAACACAGATTTAGTAGAATTGTTTAGTGCAGAGAATATGCATAACGAATCTAAAGAATGGATTTTAGAATTAGAATTCATAAAAGATGAGTGTCTTTTTTTTGAAGATTTAATGAAATATTATACACTACAGTTAATTGAATTACAAAATTTTTCGAAAAACAAAAAAATTATAGAATCTATTGGTAACTCAAGAAAAAACAATGAAAATTTAATCAAATTGATTAGAGAACATGAAAATAAACTTGAATTATTAATGGATGGAATTTACAAGCCAAAAGAAGAAAGAGTTTATAAAAAAGCGCATAAAAACATTACTCTTTTGGTGAAAAAATTTTTAAAAGAAAATAAAGAACTTAAATTAAACCTATTTAATATAATTAAGAAAATTAAAAAAGCAGAAAAGCAAAAACGCTTAATAGATAGAGAATAAAAAAATAAAAAGATGAAAAAATTTCTTTTGTTAATATCGGCGTTACTATTATTTAATTGTTCTACTACAGAGCTTGTAGAAAGATGGAAAAACCCTGAGATAGATTCACTTTCAGTTCAAAAAATTTTAATTGTTGGAATGTCTTCAAACTTAGAAGCAAGAAAACAGTTTGAAGAAAAACTAAAAAGAGAATATGAATCTAGAGGTATAGAAGCTGTTATGAGCTTAGAACTTTTTGAACCTTCTTTTACAGGAGAAAAACAATCTAAAGAAGAGTTAAGAATTGTAGAACAAATTTTAGCAACTAGTTTTTTCGATGCTATTTTATTTACAAAAATTAAGGGTGTAGAAAATAAAAAGGTTTATACAGAGAAGTTTAAAGACAAAAAATATTTAGATGTAAAATTTAGAGATGATTATTATTCTAATCAAGAAATTTTTTACAACCCAGAATATTACAAGAATTTTAAAATATATCATGCAGAAACATCTTTGTATTGTATCTGCCCAGTAAAAGAAAGAGAGTTAATTTGGAAAGGATATATAGATATTGTTGATCCTTCTTCTATTGAAGAAACTGTAGACGATTATATAAACTTACTACTCTTAGTTTTAGAAGAAGAAAACCTATTAAATAGAAAAGCAACAAATATACAATCTAGCCTGTAGTTACTTTTTTATTTAGAGTAATTTTCAAGTAAATTGAAAAATAGAATCCGTTCAGAAATGGGCGGATTCTTCTGTTTATTTACGAGCCTTTTACAAATATTTTTAAGTTGGTGTAATAAGTGTTTTCTGTTAAATTATTCCCTAATATTAATAGATCTAATAATGGAGGAATATTTTTTTGTAACTTTCTTGTTTGATTTTAAAACTATTCTATGCCAAACTATACTTTAAATATTAACGGAAAACAACGTTCTGTAACAACAGATGCAGATACACCTTTGTTGTGGGTTTTAAGAGATGAACTTAATTTAGTAGGTACAAAATTTGGTTGCGGAATCGCACAATGTGGAGCTTGTACAGTTCATATAGATGGCGTTGCAACAAAAAGTTGCCAGATGCAAGTTTCTGTTTTAGATGATGTAAAAATTACAACTATAGAAGGTTTATCTGAAGATGGAAAACACCCTGTGCAAGAGGCTTGGAAAGAAATTGATGTTCCTCAATGTGGATATTGTCAAGCAGGACAAGTTATGACAGCTGCTGCTTTTTTAGAAGAAAATAAAAATCCTTCTTCAGAAGAAATTAGAGAAGCAATGAATGGAAATATTTGTAGATGTGCTTCTTATAATAGAATTGAAAAAGCAGTGAAAGTTGCTGCAGAAAAAATGTCTTAAATCTAAAACTACTTCAAGAAATGAAATCTCAAAACAAAAATAATTTTAGTAGAAGAAACTTTTTAAAGACATCTGTTTTAGCAAGTGGAGGAATGTTAATAGGGTTTAATTTAATAACAGCATGTAAACCTGAAGCAATAATGCCTGTTGATATTGAAAAATTAAACTTCAATGATTTTAATGCGTTTATAAAAATATCGGACGAGGGATATGTTACTATATTTTCTCCAAACCCAGAAATTGGGCAAGGTGTAAAAACTTCTATGCCAATGATTATTGCTGAAGAGTTAGATGTAGAATGGAGTAAAGTTAACGTTGTTCAAGGGGCATTAGACACAGATAATTTTAAAAGGCAAATGGCCGGTGGCAGTCAATCTATTCGTTTTGGTTGGAAAGCTTTAAGAGAAACAGGAGCTACTACAAAACAAATATTGATAAATGCTGCTGCTGCAAAATGGAATGTAGAACCTTCAACTTGTAACGCTTCAAAAGGAATAATTACTAATAAAAACGGAGACAAATTAGGATATGGAGAAGTTGTTAAAGAAGCAGCTTTATTAGAAGTTCCAGAAGATGTACAACTCAAGAAAATAAAAGATTTTACAATTATAGGACAAGAAATTGTAAATGTAGATATTGATAAAATTATTACAGGAAAACCACTTTTCGGATTAGATTATAAAACGGATGGAATGGTGTATGCTTCAGTAATAAGACCTCCAGTTTTTGGTCAGGTTTTAGAATCTTTTGATGCTTCAGAAGCAAAATCTATAAATGGTGTATTAGATGTTTTTACAATAGGAGACAAAGCTAGAAGTTTTTTAGCAAAGGGATATGTTAGTTGGACTGCCGTTTTAAATAATAGTGATAAAATAGTTGTGGTAGCAAATTCAACTTGGGCTGCAATTAAAGCACAAAAAGCAATTAAAGCAGTTTGGAAAAAAGAATCTGTTGCAGAAAGTACAGAATTACACAATAAGAAGTTAATAGAAATTTTAGACGGTAAAGATCTGAAAACGTCAAGAGAAGATGGTACTATTGAAAAAGCTTTTAAAGAAGCAGATAAAGTAATAGAAAGAACATATTCTTCTCCTTTTTTACCTCATAATTGCATGGAACCTATGAATTTTTATGCAAATGTAACATCAGAAAAAATTGAGTTAGTTGGACCAACACAAACACCAAATGAAGTTGCTAAATCTGTAGCTGCTTTGTTAGATAGAAAAGTTGAAGATATTAGTGTGGAGATGACTAGAATGGGAGGTGGATTTGGAAGAAGATTATATTCAGATTTTACATTAGAAGTTGCAGAAATTTCAGATAAAATAAGAAAACCTGTAAAGATGATTTCTACAAGAGAAGGTGATATGACTACAGGAGTTTATAAACCTTCTGTAAAATACAGAATTGCTGCCTCTTTAAAAGATGGAAAAATTACAGGTTATCATTTAAAAGAAGCTGCCATAAATGGAAACATGTATGGTATTATTCCTAATTTTTTTCCTGCAGGATGTATTCCAAATTACAAAGTAGATTTAGGTAATTATAAGAGTAATGTTACAACAGGTGCTTGGAGAGCTCCTTATACAAATTTTTTAGGATTTGCAGAACAAAGCTTCTTTGATGAAGTTGCAAATGAGTTAAGTATAGATCCAATTCAATTGCGTTTAGATTTATTACAAAACGTAAAGGGAACTGAAGATAAAAGCATTAAGTATTCTGGAAAAAGAATGGAAGATACTATTAAATTAGTGCAAGAAAAAGGAAATTGGGGAACTACTAAAGAAGGTGTTTATCAAGGTTTTTCTGCTTATTACAGTCATAATACCCATGTAGCTGAAATTGCAGAAATTGAACTTAAAAACGGAAACCCTATTATTAAAAAAGTAGTTGTTGCTGTAGATTGTGGTGTTGTTGTAAATCCTACAGGAGCAAGAAACCAAGTTGAAGGTGGCGTTTTAGATGGAATTAGCCATGCAATGTATGCAGATTTTACTTTTAAAAATGGAAAACCTAATCATAAAAACTTCGATACTTATAGAATGATTAGAATGCAAGAAACTCCACAAGTAGAGGTTCATTTTGTACAAAATGAGTTGTCTCCTACAGGCTTAGGAGAACCAGGTTTGCCACCTGCAGCAGGTGCTGTTGCAAATGCAATTCATGCAGCTTTAGGACAGAGGATGTATAACCAGCCATTTGTAAAAGAATTAATAAAAGAAACGGTTTAAGTTTTTTAGGTATTTAGAATAAAAAAATCACCAAAACCAAGTTATTGGTAATGGTGATTAAAAATATATGTGAGTAACTTAATATGTAAAAAAAATGTAGGGATTTTTTAATAAGTTACATCTTTTTGTTTAGCATATTTTGAGGAAAACGCTAACATATGGCTAATTTACAGCATATTTGAAAGTTAAATTTTATTAAATGACAAATGACAAATGTGTATCTATAAAACACAAGTAACTATCGATGAAGTGAAATTTTAGTGTTTTTTTAAAATGTTATCAAATAGTAATTTAATTAGTAGCGTGTTTTTAAATAAAAAAAAATCGACTAAAATCAATTACTTGACTTTAGTCGATTCTTAATAATTAAGAGAAAATTATTTTTAAAAACTATAGGGATTGTTTTAAAAAAAGCGATATCTCTTACTATTAACATATTTAGGGAGATGCTAACATATGGCTAAATTAAGAGATATTTAAAAGTGTATTTTTTTTATTTGTTAAACAACAGCTGTAAGCCTTTAAAATGCAAGTTCGTTCCGATTAGTTGTAAATTTCATGAAATAAACATTCAACTTTCTGTTATATAGTAATTTAAATATAAGTCAAAAAAAATCACCAAAAATAAATAAATAGTTTTGGTGATTCAGAAAACTAAAATTAGTTATTCCTATTATTAGCATAAATTTTTTGGGGGGAATGCTAATTTAATTGCAAAGGTATTATTTTTCCTTAAAACTATAAAAGCCTTTGATTATTAACTTCTAGTTAAAAAAATACAAGTTTTTAATCTGTAAATTTTTTAAAAGTGAAAATTTTAGAAAAAGTTCTATAATCGGTTTTGATATAGAATTTTTTATATTTAAAGACAGTACTTGCTTTTTTATTGTTTGAACTAAATAGTTTCATTTTATCAAATGCATTGTCTTTAATTTCTCCTTTAATATGATTAAAATCTGAATCTAACAAAGTCTCTATTCTAGTTGCTTTGTTATTTGCAAAAGAGTTAAATGCTAATTGTGTAGGGTTAAAAAATACAGTTGCAGAACCAAAAGAGGCAAGAGGAATTCCTCCAAAAGGCATCATCATTCCACCATTCATTTTTTGAACAATATAACCGCCAATTATTACATGGTATTTATCATTAGTTTTTCTAACAGAAATACCTGTATTACCAGAAGCAATTCTTCTTAAAAAACGTTTTGTTTTACCTAATTCTCTGTAGTCGTCATAAATTCCACCTTCTTGTATTATAGGCGTGTTTTTAAATGTAATTGAGTCGTTTTTAGTAGCAGAATATTCTTTAACTTTTTCTCCAGTTTTAAAATCTAAAATTTCAAAAGAAAATATTTCTTTTGTTGCTGCAACTGTAAATATATAATCTCCATTTAAATAAGAATTTGTTCTTTTTGCTTTTTTACCAAGAGCAGGTTTTTTAAATTGAAAAGAGCTTGCTTCAAAAGTATTTAAATCTATTTTTAAAACTTGGGTAAACATCTTATGGTGATCAAAAGAGAAAAAGATTGAATTACCTCTAACAAACATTTTTCTTTGTTCAGAAGTCAATTCAATTGAATTGGGTGTGTTCTCTTCAAACTTTTTTATGTTTTCACTTTTTATTAAAAGTTCTGATAATTTCTCCCTTTTTCCAGATGAGTTTATGAATCTTAGTTTACTTAAATCTATTTTATTTCTTGTTGGGTTTCCTTCATTATCAAAAGTATGAATATATAATCCGTTTGTTAATTTTGATCCAGAAATAAGATAAAAATTATTATTATAGTTTACGGTCTGAATAAATTTTTCTGATTTATTTAGTTTAAACTCCTTATATGAAGTTGTATTTTCTTTAAAAGAAAACTTGATAGATGAAAATTTATTTTGATCCTTATTTGTTAAGAATACTCGATAAGAGTCATCATCAGAAATACTATTTCCAATTAATACTTTATAACGTCTACTTTTTTCTTCTGATGTTATTTTCTCTATTAATTCAAACTTATCATTAAACTTATATCCGTAAACATTTTTTGCATCTGCCACAAAAAAGGCAATTTCACCAGTGTTTTCATCTACAATTGGTATCACATCTTTAATATCTGAATCAGATTTTTTTAAAGAATTCTCGAATGAAATTAGTGTTTCTTGCGAAGAAATTGAACTAATAAAACTAATAAAAACGAATACAAAAATTTTCTTAACCATATGTTTTTTTAACTTACTTGTTGTCCGTT
Organism: uncultured Polaribacter sp.; assembly: GCA_965367085.1. Lineage (GTDB taxonomy): Bacteria > Bacteroidota > Bacteroidia > Flavobacteriales > Flavobacteriaceae > Polaribacter. The sequence continues at coordinate 115,426 of CBDUHF010000003.1, read as the reverse complement.
TTTAACTGCTTTTTCAGGTTCTATAAATGCTAATTTACCTTCTGGAGTATCTGTCATTAAAATCATACCTTGGCTTTCTACACCTCTAATTTTTCTTGGTGCTAAATTTACCAAAACAGAAACTTGCTGACCAATAATATCTTCTGGAGAAAAACTTTCTGCAATACCAGAAACAATTGTTCTTACATCAATACCAACATCAACCTTTAGTTTTAAAAGTTTTTTAGTTTTAGCCACTTTTTCTGCTTCTAAAATAGTACCAATTCTAATATCTAGTTTTGTAAAATCATCAAATTCAATAGTTTCTTTCTGTGGTTCTACCACTTTATTTTCTTGTTCGTTGGCAATTTTGGTAGCTTCTAACTTTTCAATTTGAGCTTCAATCGTTTTGTCTTCAATTTTAGAAAATAACAATTCAGCTTTATTTATTTGATGATCAGCTTCTATTAAAACATTTTTTTCAAAAACATCTTCCCAAGAAAGGTTTTCATCAACATTTAAAATTGATTTTAATTTTGTTGATGTAAATGGAATAAAAGGTTCAGATAAAACTGATAATGCTGTAGAAATTTGCAAAGCAACATACATAATTGTTTGTACGCGTTCTGCATCTACTTTTATCACTTTCCAAGGTTCTTCATCTGCTAAATATTTGTTACCAAGTCTTGCTAAACTCATTAATTCTTGGCTAGCTTCTCTAAATCTGTATCTTTCTATAGATTTACCAATTGTAATAGGAAACTCTTTTACAGCTGCTAAAACATCTTCATCAACTTCTGTAAAATCATTTGGAGCAGGCACAATTCCATCGTAATATTTATTAGTTAAAACAACAACTCTGTTTATGAAATTACCAAAAATGGCAACTAATTCGTTGTTGTTTTTTGCCTGAAAATCTTTCCAAGTAAAATCGTTGTCTTTACTTTCTGGCGCGTTTGCTGTTAATGTATAACGTAAAACGTCTTGCTGATTTGGAAATTCTTCTAAATATTCATGTAACCAAACTGCCCAGTTTTTAGAAGTTGATAATTTATTTCCTTCTAAATTTAGAAATTCATTTGCAGGTACATTATCTGGTAAAATAAAATCTCCATGAGCTTTTAACATGGCAGGAAATATAATACAATGAAAAACGATATTATCTTTCCCTATAAAATGAACCATTTTAGTATCGTCCTTTTTCCAATAATCTTCCCAGTTTTTTCCTTCTCTTGCTGCCCATTCTTTAGTTGATGAGATATAACCAATTGGTGCATCAAACCAAACATATAAAACTTTTCCTTCTGCATCTTTTAACGGAACAGGAATTCCCCAATCTAAATCTCTAGTTACTGCTCTTGGTCTTAAACCATCTTCTACCCAAGATTTTACTTGTCCGTAAACATTTGGTTTCCAGTCTTTTTTATGGCCTTCTAAAATCCATTCACGTAAAAAAGCTTCATGTTTATCTAGAGGTAAAAACCAGTGTTTTGTTTCTTTTATAGTTGGTACATTTCCTGTAATTGCAGATTTTGGGTTGATTAAATCTGTTGCATTATGAGAAGTTCCACAATTTTCACATTGGTCTCCATAACTTTCTTCAAAACCACATTTTGGGCAAGTTCCTACAACAAATCTGTCTGCTAAAAACTGATTTGCTTCTGCATCATATAATTGAGCAGAAACTTCTTCAATAAATTCTCCTTTTTCATACAAATTTGTAAAAAAATCTGAAGCTGTTTTATGATGAATTTCAGAGGAAGTTCTAGAATAATTATCAAAAGAAATACCAAATTCTTCAAAAGATTTTTTAATGATTCCATGATATTTATCGATAATAACTTGTGGAGAAACACCTTCCTTTTTTGCTCTCATTGGTATGGCAGCACCATGTTCATCAGAACCAGAAATATAAGCAACATCATTACCTGTTAAACGTAAATAACGCGCATAAATATCTGCTGGAACGTAAACACCTGCTAAATGACCAATATGAATTGGACCATTTGTATAAGGTAAAGCTGCTGTAATTGTATATCTTTTTGGAGCACTCATGTGTTTCTCGTGTTTTTTTGAACTGATTTTTGAAGTGCAAAAGTACGAAAAAGGAATTTTCTATAATCATTCTATTTCACTACTTTTATTGAAAAATTATGCTAAGAAAACTATCTACATTTAGACTTTTAGTCTATTTGCTTTTTTTTAATTGTGTTTTATTTTCTCAAGAGAATAAAACAAATAATATTTTATATTTAGACACTTACTTAGGTTTGTCTACAACAGATGGATTAGATGTTGGTTATAGTATTAATTATCAAAAAAATAGAAATTTATTTTTATTTAGAAATATTTATAAGGTTATATTAAGAGATTTTGATAATAATCCAGATTTTAAAGGAGCAGATAAACGAATAGATTTTTATAATGAGTATTCACTTTTATTAGGAAAAAGGTATATTTTTGATAATTATTCTGTTAGTTTTTTAATTGGATTATCTCAAATTAGGGCAGATTATGATTTAATAAATGAACCTTTTTCAAAAAAAGATAAATTTTTAGGATTTCCATTTGAAATAGGTATTAAGTTTTTCAATAATAAAAAAGCACCACTTTTGCGGATTGGAGATTTAATTTCTATTGGAAAGCCAACTGGTTTTAGTAGTTCTGCTGGGTTTAAAATCTATGGGAATTTATCAAAAGAATCTTATATTGGTTTTGGTTTAACAGTTGGTTTTGGCTGGCATAAATATTATTAATGATGAAAAATAAATTATTTACTATTTTACTTCTGATGACTTTTTCATCTATAATTGCTCAAGAGAAAACGAATGATTTAATAACTCCTCCTTATTTACAAAAAGGAGATACAATTGCAATTGTTGCGCCAGCAGGAATTTTAAAAAACAGACAAGAAACTATAGAAAAAGCCAAAAACTTAGCAGAAAGTTGGGGTTTAAAAGTGGTTTTTGGTAAGAATTTATTCAATCAGAATAATCATTTTTCTGGAACAGATGATGAACGTTGTGAAGATTTTCAACAAGCATTAGACAACCCGAATGTTAAAGCAATTTGGGCTGCAAGAGGTGGTTATGGTTCTGTTAGAGTTTTAGATAAACTTGATTTTTCAAAATTTAAAAAACACCCAAAATGGGTAATTGGTTATTCAGATATTACTGCTTTTCATAATCATATTCATAATCTAGGCTTTGAAACCATGCATGCAATGATGGCAACAAGTTTAGAAGAGAAGCCAGAAGAAATTGTACAGACAATTGCAAGCTTTAAAAATGCACTTTTTGGTGAAGAATTTGAGTATACAGTTTCATCTTCAAAATATAATAGAAACACATCTTCAGAACCAATTAAAGGGCAACTTATTGGTGGGAATTTGGCAATTTTAACTTCTATGTTAGGTTCAGAAAGTCAGATGAACACAGAAAATAAAATTTTATTTATTGAAGAAATAGGCGAATATAAATATTCGATAGACAGAATGTTGCAAAGTTTAAAACGTGCAGGATATTTTACAAAAGTAAAAGCAGTTATTGTTGGTAATATGTCTTCAATAAAAAAGAATTCTACTAAATGGGGAAGTTCTATAGAGCAACTAATTTTAGACGTTGTACCACAAGATATACCTATTGTATTTGATTTTCCTGCAGGACATGAAGCAGATAATAGAGCAATCATTTTTGGAAGAAATGTAACTTTAGAAGTTGATATGGAAAATTGTTTATTAGGTTTTTCTAAAAATTAAAAATGGCTGCACATAATGAACTTGGTGACAAAGGAGAACAATTAGCCATCGATTTTTTAATTAAAAACGATTATAAAATCCTAGAAAAAAACTATCGATATTTAAAAGCAGAGGTAGATATTATAGCTCAAAAAGAAAACACTTTAGCTGTTATAGAAGTAAAAACTCGTTCTTCAGATTATTTTGGAAATCCGCAAGATTTTGTAAATCCTAAAAAAATAAAATTGATGCTTTCTGCAATAGATAACTATGTTGTAGAAAAAGATTTAGATGTAGAAGTTCGTTTTGATATTATTGCAATAATTCATCAACAAAACAACACAAAAATTGAACATTTAGAAGATGCTTTTTTACATTTTTAAAGCATCTATAATAGCTTCTTTTAGTGATGAAAATTTAGACATTTTACTAGCACTATCTATATAAACTAGCTTGCCGTTTTTATTTATTACAAAATAAGAAGGATACACCTGTAATTTGTTAAATTTTTGACTAACATCCATTGCAGAGTATGCTATTTTAAAGTTAAACGGATGTACTTTTAATAATTTCTCAATGGTAGGTTTTCTGTCTAATGCAGGAGCAATAAAAAGGATGTCGTCTCTTTTTTTAAATTCCTCTACCAAATTATTTAATTTCGGAATATCTGTTAAACATGGCATACAAGATGTAAACCAAAATTTAAAAACAACAACTTTTCCTTTTGTGTCTTTATTGGTTAATTTAGTTCCATCTGTTAACCAAAGTTTAAAATCTGGAGCAGCATCATTCACTTTTAACTGATCTTGTCCAATAACTGAAAAAGTTGTGAATAAAATAAAAGCTATAGATAAAATAGTACGCATTAATTTTTAGGAAATAATTCTTTTAAGTCAACTAATTCTTCTGGTTTTGCAATAATTTTTTTGTTTTTATCTAATACAAAATAACTTGGTGTGGCAATAATATTATAAGTTCTTGCTACTTTGTTTTCCCATTTATTTAAACCTAAAACGTGATGCCAATTAGGTAAGTTTATTTTAAAGTTCTTCCAACCAAAATCATCATTTTCTATAGAAAAAGCGATTACTTTTACGTTCTTATTTTCCTGTAGATATTTATGTAATTCAGGAATTTCCCTTAAACAATGAGAACAAGATGTACTCCAAAAAACTAATATATAATTCTCGGCTTCATCTAAACCAGAAAGGCTAAATTTTTTGTTGTTTTCTTTCCATGTAAAATCTGGTGCTATTCTACCAATTTCTGCAACAAAAGCCGCTTTTTTTTCTTCTCTAAAAGCATTGTTTTGTAAAGATTCTGGTAGTTTATTATAGTAATTATTAAATAAGTAATCAAATATTTCTAAATTTCTAGAAGCTGCAAACTGTGTAATTAAATACTCTAAAGCGTCCTTTTTAAAAGGTAAGTTTGTAATATTAGAAATTACAGTATCTATAGATTTTTTATGAAGATCCTGTTGTGTAGCAACATCATCAGAATAATTTATATAAAAAACAAAGTCTGTAATTCTATCAACCAAAAAAGAAGAGTTTAACAAAGTTGGATCTGAAAAATCCATATTATCAAAAAACTTTTCTGTCATATTAGACATGTATTTTTGTGCAGATGTAAGTATTTCATTTGGATTACTTCTTAAAGTAGCCTTAATAAAAGGATGAACATAAAAGTTTTTTGAAGCATCTAAATAATACTGTTGAACCAAATTTAAATTGGTTAGTGTCTTATTATATTTTTCTGTTAAATCTAAATTGGGGTCTTTTATAACGGCAATTTGAATAGAATCTAATTTCTGTTGAGTTGCAGAAATATCATCTTTATATTGTTTGTACAAAATATTTTCATTCGATTCTGTAAAAACTACAGATTGATCTGGATAATTGGTGTTAAAAGCAAAATGAATATTTTCTTTGTTAAATATAAAATCTATATAGCCAGCTTCTTCTAACCTATATGTTGCTCTATAAGAACCCGTTTTTGCATTTGCAGGAAGTGTAAAATTAAAACTTCCAATAGCTTGTTTTTGTCCATCTACAGAAACAGAATCTGTTTTTATTTTTGTGTTTTGCACAAAAACTTGTCTAGCTCCTTCAATTTTATATAAAATAACCCAATCGCTTTCTAAAGCAGGACTCATAGTTCCTTTTACAGAATATTGAGCATAAGAAAATGAGGAAATTAATAATAGTAAAGCAAGTATTTTTTTCATTTTTATGTTTGATAATGTTGTAGTAACCTATTTTCAATAAGTGTACCAAAAATACTATTTCTACTACAATTTAGGTATATTGTCACATAAAAATAAATAAATGAGTTTTTCTAATAAAGTAATTTGGATAACTGGTGCTTCTTCTGGTATTGGAAAATCGTTGGCAATTGAGTTATCTAACCAAAATGCAAAATTAATTTTATCATCAAGAAAAATAGAGGTGTTAGAATCTGTAAAGAAAGCATGTAAAGACGGTTCTAAAGTAAAAATAGTAGCCTTAGATTTAGAAGATTTTACAAATTTAAAACCTAAAGTTGAAGAAGCAATAGCTGCTTTTGGTACTATAGATGTTTTAGTAAATAATGGAGGAGTTAGCCAAAGATCTTTGGTAAAAGACACTCATATTTCTGTGGATAAACGCATTATGGATATTAATTATTTAGGAACAGTTGCGTTAACTAAAGAATTATTACCACATTTTATAAAAAATAAAAACGGACAATTTATTGTTACTACCAGTATTGTTGGTAAAATAGGAACTCCATTACGTTCTAGTTACGCAGCAAGTAAACATGCATTACATGGTTTTTTTGATAGCTTAAGAGCAGAACATTTTAATGATAATATTTCTGTTACTTTAGTTTGCCCTGGTTTTGTAAATACAAATGTTTCTAAAAATGCATTAACAGGAGATGGAACTCCGCAAGAAATAATGGATGTTGCTACTCAAAATGGAATTCAGCCAGAACGTTTTGCAAAGTTAATGGTAAAAGCTATTAAAAATAAAAAGGAAGAAGTTTACATTGCAGGAGCAAAAGAAAAATTAGGGGTGTATGCAAAACGATTTTTCCCTAAACTTTTATCTGTAATGATTAGAAAATTAAGTGTTACCTAATTATTCTATATAAGTTACTATTTCAAAATAATTTATAATTGCTTCTTTAATAAGTACAGATTGTTCACCAGGTTTTAGATTTGGTAATTCTGTTATTATTTTATAATGTGGCCAACCATCATCATCAAAATAATCGAATTCATAATAACCATAAGGCTCTAATAGCTTACAAATAGCAATATGCATTAAGTTTACCTTTTCGTCTTTTTTAAAACTTCTATGTCCTTGCCCCAATTCTTGAATACCAATTAAATAGATTATTCCATCAATATTTAATTCATCTCCATCTGCAAATTGATCGGTTAATTTACTCACAAGTAAATCCCATTTTTCTTTAAGAATACTATTTTTTGACATATAAGTTGTTTAAAAAGGTAAAGATACAACTGACATTTTTAAATTGTAAAAAAAAGATGTAGGTTTGAAAAAATTATTTTTATGAATATTTTTGATATTATTATTGCAGCATTATTACTCTTTGGATTTGTAAGAGGTTTAATGAAAGGTCTTTTTGTTGAGGTTGCTTCTTTAGTGGCTTTAATTGGAGGAGTTTATGGCGCAATTCATTTTTCTTACTTTATAGCCGATTTTTTAAAAGAATCTGTTTCTTGGAAAGAAGAATATATCTCTTTAGCTGCCTTTGCTGCTACGTTTGTAGTTATTATTGTAATTATTGCATTGTTAGGAAAAGCTCTTACAAAATTAGCAGATTTTGCTTCATTAGGTATTATAAATAAAATTTTAGGAGGTGTTTTTGGAGCCTTAAAAATAGGATTAATTTTAAGTGTAATTTTTATCTTTTTTGGTAAAATGAATGATACAATTCCGTTTATTAAAAAGGAAACTTTAGATGAATCTATACTATACCAACCCGTTAAAAAAATAGCTCCAACGATCTTTCCATCGATCATAAAAAATGAAAAAGAGGAAAAAACCTTAGAAGAAACCCTAAAAGTATTATAATAAATTTGTAAATTGCTAAAAAAAAGAACCTTTAATGAGAAAAATTTATAAAATTATTGCCTTTTTTAGCATTGCAATGCTAATGTCTTTCGCTTCGAAAGATTGTTCTGTTTTAAAGAATAATAGCTTTACATATAGAAATGGCGGTAAGGATGTTTTGGTTGTTTTTGAAGAAAATAAACATGCAGAATACCATAACGATAAGGAATATTATATCAAATCAGATATACAATGGGTAAATGATTGTGAATATTATTTAGTTATAAAAGAAACAACATTGCCAAATTTTCCTTTTAAAATGGGAACAAAAATGCATATTAAAGTAAATAAAGTAAAAGGTAAAAAAGTATATTACACTTCTTATTTAGGAGGAAAGTCTTGGGAAGGAAGGCTTACTAAAGTAAAAAGTTAATTACTAAAAGTTTATAAAAAAACCCATCAAAATTAAATTTTGATGGGTTTTTTATTTTATGAAAATGCTTTTTTAATCTTTAATCTAAATGATAAATCTTCATAATATCCTCTAAATATTTTTCAAAATTTATTTTTAAATCGATTAATTTTCCTGTGTGAATATCAAAAACCCAACCATGTACTTTTAGACCTCGATCTCTAAAAGCCTTTTGAATAGCAGCGGTTTTTATTAAATTAACACATTGTTCTTTTACGTTTAGCTCTACTAATCTTTCGTATTTCTTTTCTTCATCAGAAATTTTATTTAATTCTTCTGAGTGAATTCTATAAACATCTCTAATATTTCTTAGCCAAGGGTTTAGAATTCCTAAATCTGCAGATTGCATAGCAGCTTTTACACCACCACAGCCATAATGGCCACAAACAATTACATGTTTTACTTTTAAATGATCTACAGCATAGTTAACAACAGACATTACATTTAAATCTATACTAATAACCATATTAGCAATATTTCTATGTACAAATACCTCTCCTGGTTTTGCTCCCATAAGTTCTTCTGCAGTTGCTCTACTGTCTGAACAACCAATGTATAATAACTCTGGACTTTGCCCTTTTCCTAACTCTTCAAAATAATTTTTATCAGTAGATAATTTTTCATTTATCCAAGCTTCATTGTTACTAAATACCTTATCTAAATCCATATGTCTAATGATTATCTGTTATATTCTTTTTAATCCATTTTGTACATTCATCAAAAGAATTAAAAATGTGTTCTTCTGGTATAAAATCTGGAATAATATCAATTCTTTCCATCATATACTTTGGTTGTTGAAGTAGGTCTACAAATAGTACTTCTATGTTTTTGGTTTTTAAATCCTGTAACATATCTTCCATTGCATATAACCCAGATTGATCCATATATTGCATTCTACCTAAACGCATAATTACTGTTGAAGCTGTATCTGGTATTTGTAAGGCTAATGCCTGAAAATCACTTGTAGATCCAAAAAACAAAGGTCCTTTAATGTGTTTTATAAAAACCTCTTCTTTGTATTCGGCAGGAAAGCCTAATTCATCACTCCAAGCTTCTTCTTTTAAAGATTTTACATCAGATCTTTCTGCGGTTAAATCTCCAATTTTCTTCATAAACATTAAAGAAGCAATTACTAAACCAATACCTACAGCATATACTAAATTCCAGAAAGTAGATAGTACTAAAACAATTATCATAATTAGAACTTCAGAACTCAATTTAATTGGCCCGAATTTTATGTCTTTAGGTAAATAAGGAATCGCTTTTAAACCTTTATAGTCCATTACTCCAATACCAACTGTAATCAGTATTCCTGCTAAAACAGCCGCTGGAATTTTTGATGCTACAGGTCCTAAACCTAACATTATTACTAACAGCATAATACCAGCAATCATTCCTGATAGTTTTGTTTTTCCTCCGGCATTTATATTTACTACTGTTCTAATTGTTGCTCCTGCACCTGGAATTCCACCAAATAAAGCTGCAATACTATTTCCAATTCCTTGACCAACTAACTCTCTGTTAGGTTTATGCTTGGTTTTGGTCATATTATCTGCAACTACACTTGTTAGCAAAGAATCTATGGCACCTAAAAGAGATAAAGTTAAGGCAGTAAAGATGTAAGGAGTTATACTACTTAATGAAAATCCAGAAAATATTTCCCACTTAATTTGTGGAATTCCACTAGGAATTTCTTGAATTGTTCTATAATCTAAGCCAAAAGCTACTGCACCACCAGACATTACAATTAATGCGACTAAAGTACTTGGGATTTTTGTGGTTATTCGTTTAAAACCATAAATGATAATAATTGTTCCTAAAGCAAGCAATAGTTCTAACCAATTAACATGTTGAATTGCCCTAGGTAAAGCTTTAATAGCACCTAATGCTCCTGAAGTTTCTTTAGCTGCTAAAGTTTGAGATTCTTTTAAAATATCTTCAGCATTAATTTTTTCTGCTCTTGAAATTGTTTCTTTAAAGTTTTCTAAAACTAAAATTCCTTCACCAGCTTCTTCTTTAAGAATATTTTCTAAAATAACTTCTTCTGCCTGAGGCTTAAATTGTTCTACAAATTGTACATCTTCTTTAGGATAATACCCAATAGAAGGTAATATTTGCGTTAATAATATAATTACACCAATAGCGGTCATAAAACCAGAAACAACAGGATAAGGAATGTATCTTATATATTTTCCAAGACCAATTAATCCAAGACCAATCTGAAATAAACCTGCTAGTAAAAAAACAGTTAAAATAGCGGGTAAAGCTTTAGATACATCACCATCATTTGCAGCTATAATACCTGCAATAACAACCATACTTACAGCTGTCATAGGAGCTGTTGGACCAGAAATTTGTGTACTTGTTCCGCCAAACAAAGCTGCAAAGAAACTTATAAAAATTGCACCATATAAACCAGCGCTTGGACCTAAACCAGAAGACACTCCAAATGCTAAAGCAAGAGGTAACGCCACAATTCCAGCAGTTATTCCTCCAAAAGCATCACCTTTTATATTTGAGAATAAATTTTTCATAAATTTTTATTTATTATTGCACAATTTAGTGCTTATTATCCAAAAAAACCAACCCTTAAAGGATTGGTTTTAAAATAAATAAATAAGTTTTTTTTAATAGAAAGTTACAAAACCATCATTAATATCATACATGGCACCAACAATTTTAATTGATCCTTCGTCTTCCATTTCTTTTAGAACAGGACTCTGATTACGAATGTTATCAATAGTCATATATACATTTTTTTCTGCAACAGTATTTACAAAATCTAAATTGCTAGAATTTCTTAAGCTTGAATCTTTTGGTTCTGAAACTGCATTAACTGCTGGCTTTATCTTACTAATTAAAGCTGTTAAGTTTCCTAATTTTGCATCATCACAAGCACCTTTTATAGCACCACATGCTGTATGTCCTAAAACCACTATTACCTTTGTTCCTGCTAATTTACAGGCAAACTCCATACTTCCTAAAATATCTTCATTAACAAAATTACCAGCAATTCTTACACTAAAAATATCTCCTAATCCTTGATCAAAAACTAATTCTGCAGATACTCTAGAGTCGATACAGCTTAATATAGTTGCAAATGGAAACTGACCATCGCTAGTGTCGTTAACTTGCTCTAAAAGGTTTCTATTAGCTTTTAAATTGTTTTGAAATCTTACATTTCCTTCTTTTAAAAAATCTAACGCTTTTTCAGGCGTCATTGTTGCTTGTGTTTCTTTTGTATGTGCTTTCATCTTTATTAGATTTTATGTTGTTAATAATATAGAGATATTAGTTTTATTTATTACCTCTTTAATTTCATTTTTTAATTTAGATACGTTTTTGTTCATTTTTCTTGTTCTATTTATACATAATAGATTCACCTTGTTTTTAAGAAGGTAGTTTGAAATGTTATGAATAGAATCATCATTTTTCTCAAAAACATATTCCACTGTTTTTTTATCTGATATTTTTATTTTTTCCTTTGAATCTTCTTCGCTATCTATAACTCTAAAAGAATTTAAAGGTTCCTTAGTAAGATTTACTAATTCTTTTGTTAATCCTTCATTTAGGTCTTCTGCTTTGCTATTTAAAAAACCTAATGATAAATTGCTGCTTGGTTCAATAACACTGTCTTCTGCGCTAATAATTACAGATTCTGGGTGTTTGTCTAAAACATAATTGGTTACATTATCACCTACTAAGCGAAATGAACCTGTTTTTCTTTTTCCTAAAACCACTATATTTTGTGTATTTTTATCTAAAAATCTTTCTAATTCATTTTTAATATTTCCTATTGAATATGAAAAACTTATTTTAAATTTATTATTTTCAATATGTGGGTTTAATAATGTTTTTAACTCTTTATCTAATTTATTAGATTCTTCGTTTATAGTTCTAATTGCTGTTAATTGATTTGCTTTTGTAACAACGTCAGTTGGTTTTTTTACATGAAAAAAATGAACATCAGCATTTAGGTTTTCAGCAAGGCTTAAAGAGTTTTTAATAACTGAATCTGTACTTTTCTTTAAGTCTATAAGAGCTAGTATTTTATTTGTTTTTTCTTTCATATTGATTAACTTAAACTGATGTTAGATTTAGGTCTTTCATTAAAAAACTTAATAAAACTAGCAGGATTTTCAACTATACCACGCTTAGAAATTAATTGAATATCTATATTTCTTTCCTTTGCTTTTAGCAAAAAGTCTTCTAAAATTTCAACAATATCATTGTCTAAATACCTTGTTTTAATAAGGTCTATTTTTAAATAAGTGTCTCTTGGTAATCTGTCTAATTCTTTCAAAATAGCTCCTTTATTAAAGAAAGTTACTTCTTCGGCTAAAGTCATATTAATTTTGTGCTTACCATTACTTTTATCTTCAATATGTAAAAAGTGAGAATTTTGGTAACTTTTAAGTAAAATAACTACAATACCTACTAAAAGTCCAAGACTAATACCTACCAATAAATCAGTAAAAACAATTCCAATCACGGTTACAAAGAAAGGTACAGATTGTTTCCATCCTAAATTATACATTTGTTTAAAAAGTGCAGGTTTTGCTAATTTATATCCTACTATTAAAAGAATTGCAGCTAAAACAGATAGTGGAATTTTATTTAATAAAGTAGGAATCAAGATTACAGAAATTAATAATAAAAAACCATGTATAATAGCAGATAATTTAGTTCTACCACCAGACTGAATATTAGCAGAACTTCTTACAATTACTTGAGTAATTGGCAAACCACCAACTAAACCAGAAAGAATATTTCCTGTTCCTTGAGCCAATAATTCTCTGTTGGTTGGTGTAACATTTTTATGCGGATCTAGTTTATCTGTTGCCTCCACACACAATAAAGTTTCTAAACTTGCTACTAAAGCAATTGTAAATGCTATAACCCATACTTCTGGATTTGTAATTGCGCTAAAATTAGGGAAACTAAATTGTCCTAAAAAAGAATCTAAATCATCTGGTACAGGTACACTAACTAAATGTGAAGCACTTATTCCGTATTTCGACCCTGAATCTGTAACAAAAAAGTAAACGATACCAGCAACAACGGCAACTAAAGGTCCTTGTATTATTTGAAAAAATTTCCCTTTTTTTGATAAAACATTACTCCAAAGTAATAAAATAGCCAAACCAATAATCCCTATGATTGTTGAACCTAAACTAATATTGTTTAGAGATTTAAAAATTTCAGAGAATGTGTTTTCTCCATCTAATTGAATGAATGCAAAATCTCCTTCAGGATCTGCATCATACCCAAAAAAGTGAGGTATTTGTTTTAGAATAATTATAATTCCAATTCCTGTTAACATTCCTTTAATTACAGATGATGGAAAATAATATCCAATAATTCCAGCTTTTAAAAAGCCAAAAATTAATTGAATAACTCCACCTAAAACAACGGCAACTAAAAAGTTTTCATATCCTCCTAAAGTTCCAATTGCAGTTAATACAATTGCTGCTAAACCTGCTGCAGGACCACTTACTCCAATTTTAGATCCACTTAAAGAACCTACTACGATACCACCAATAATTCCGGCAATTAATCCAGAAAAAAGAGGAGCACCACTTGCTAATGCAATACCCAAACATAAAGGTAATGCTACGAAAAATACTACAATACTTGCAGGTATGTCGTTTTTAATATATTTAAACATGTATAAATGTATTTTTTACTCTAACTAGATAAGTTAAAGTTTTTTAATAATAAAATTGATTTTGTCTTAATTAATGAGTTATTAGGACAATGATTTGGGCGGTGGAGTTGTGTTTTTTGGGTATTCTGAAGTGTAGTTTGTAGATTTAAAACTAACATTCTTCTTTATTTGAATTCCTTTATGTAGATAATGACTAAAATGATCTGTAGGATGAATTTTAATTTCTAAATCTTTAGCCGACTCTTTTCCTTCTTTACCTTTGTTTTCTTCTTCTTCATTTATATCAAGAAAAAAAGCAATATTTTGAGTATCATCAACCAAACTAATTACTGTAGGAGTAATTATTAATGTTGAAAATAGTAAAGTAAAAAAAAGTGCAATTTTAACTTTCAATGAATTTTTCTCTTTTGAATTTATGCGAAAATAAGAAAGCTTTTTGAAATAATTGTTAAATAAAAATTAAAAATCGTTCAACAGTTTTATTTCATCGGCAATTATCCAGCCTAATTTACCATCTGCTAATTTAATTTTCTTCCAATTATCAACAGCATCTAGAACAATAACCTTTGTGCCTTCATGTAAAGTAAAAACTTCTTCAGAATTTAATGTTGGTGCATTTCTTACTTCTGTTTTTTCTGCAAAAACAATAGCTACTTTATTATTTTTAGAAAAATTATACTGATTATAAGTTATAAACAGTGTAGTAACTAAGAGTAAAAAACTAAAAATACTTGTAACAAAATAGAACCGTTTTTTTAATGGAACTTCAGCAAAATAAAATAATAAAAAGAGTAAACTTCCTAAAACAGAAAATACAATTACAATAACTGCCCATTGATTGTAAGATAGTTTTTGTAAATAATTGGCATTAAATTTTTGTAAAACAGTTTTTGGAATTTCTTCAATATTATCTAAAGCCAAACGTCTTGCAAACACCAAATTATTTTTTACATCTTGGTTTAAAGGATCTAGTTTTAAAGCCTTTTCATAGTAATAAATAGATGGCCCAACTTTATTTAGTTTATAATAAGAGTTTCCTAAATTATAATATAACTCAGATGAAACTAAATCTTGAGATTCAATTTTTTTGTATTGCTCAATAGCTTCTTCTAATTTTCCGTTTTTGTATAAATCATTTGCAGTAGTGAACAAACTGTCTACTTCTTGAGCAGTTAAAGTATTCGCAATAAATAAGAATATAAAAAGTAGTTTTTTCATCTTAAAATTGTTTGTCTAATTTAATAATTACTTGTTTTGCTCTTTCAAACTCTTCTTTCATTTCTGTGTTTGTTATTGGTGAATAACGAGCCATGTCAGAATGTTTTAAAACTTCAATAAATTGATGAATTGTTGTTGTATCTACATTTCTTTTTTGTAGAATTTCAGTAATTTTTTCTTTACTAATGTCAGCAGTTTCTATACCTAACTTTGCTTTTAAGTAATTATGTAAAGCACGTTCTAAAGCTTCATAAAAAGCTTCTTTTTTACCTAACTGTTTTTGAGCTTCGGATAAATATTTTTTAGCCAACCTTTCTGCTTTTCTTAATTTATTACCCATAATATCATTGCTTCGTTCTTCGTTCTTTTTAGCAATAAAAACACCAACAGGAATTGCAATTAAAGGAAGTAATAATAAAATGTAAAATAAGTTCGATTTGAAGAAATCTGCATCTTCAATAGGCTGAAAACTAATTTTAGTTTGAATATATCTAAAATTCTTTCCAGTTGTTTTTATGGTTTGTTTTATAACAGAATTTGAGTCTACAACTGGTGCTAATTCTTTACCTTCTAATACATCAACAAAGAAATCATCTGTAGAAATTGTATGATATTTTTTTTCTTTCGGATTAAAATAAGAGAATGAAACATTAGGTATTTTGTATTTCCCTTTATACTGTGGCACCACTGTGTAAAGGTCAGAAACAGACCCTGTAATTCCATTAGTTGCAACTCTAACTCTTTCTTTTCTTTCTGGTTGATACATTTCTAGTTCAACAGGAGTTGTAACTTCTGGCAATTCAAATAACTTTAAGTTTCCTTTACCAGAAACAACTACTTTAATTTGTGAAGTTTCATTTGCTTTTAAAGCGTTTTTACTTAAAGAAACATCAAATTTAAAATCTCCAACTGCTCCATTAAAGTTTGCTGGTTTTCCTTCTAAAGGAAGACTTTTAGGAATGATTACTTTTTTTGGTGAAGCAAATTCTTTTCGAATATTTTTAGAAATTACATTACCAAAAAAATCGGCTCTTCCTGTAGGAACACCAATAACAATGTCCATTTTCATAGGATCTATTGTTAATCTTCCTGATTTTGTAGGAATTAAAAGCGCTTTTTGTAAAACGATATATCTATAATCTTCACCATTATATTTTCCCATTTTAACAGGAAAACCATTTATTTTAATTTCTTGATTCCAAAAACCATTGTATTGTGGCGCTTCTGTAACAGAAGTATCATAAACACTTATATTTTCGCTAACATATAATCTGTATTCTACATAAACACCTTCGCCAACATAAGGTTTAGATTTAGAAATTTCGGCTACTAAATGTATGTTTTGTTGCGCAATATAATTTGGGTCATTTGGATTTTTAGGAAGTTCTACAGCATCAATAACAATAATTTTTATTGGCTCAGATTTAATTGTTTTTCCACCAATTTTTACACTTGCTGCATTAATAGTTAATTCGCCTTTTTTTCTTGGCTGAATAATATATGTGTAAGATTGTGTAAAACTAGATCTTCCATTTACCCAAGATTGACTAACAGACTGACTTGGGCCACCAACAATCTTAAAATTAGTAAAACTTGGTGGAGTAAAATTATCTCCTCCTTGTTTGTTAATAGAAAACTCTACTCTTAATCTTTGGTTTAAACCTAGTTTATTTTTGCTAACTTTTGCTTTTAAAGTCGCTTCTTGTCCTATCACAGATTGTGATAATAGACCAATAAATAACAATATGTAAAATTTCAACTTCATCTTCTTTTCTAAAAAGTGCCTAATTTACCAATCTTTTTCTTGTTTTACCTTTTTACCTTTAGCTTTTTTAGCGTTCATTTTCTTTTGCGTCTTCTTCTCTTCGTTATTTAAGCTTTCTAACAACTGCTTAATTTGTTGAGGAGTCATTTTGCTTTGCTGAGGTTTTTGCTTTTGTTTCTCTTTGTCTTTAGAGTCTTTGTTAGGATCTTTATTTTTCTCTTTATCCTTATCTCCTTCGTCCTTTTTATCCTTGTTTTTGTCGTCTTTCTTGTCTTTATCTCCTTCGTCGTTCTTGTCTTTATTTTTATCGTCTTTATCTTTTTTGTCTTTGTCGTCCTTTTTATCCTTGTTCTTGTCGTCTTTATTTTTGTCGTCTTTGTTATCTTTTTTTTCTTTTTCTAACAATTGTTGAGCAACAGCTAAATTATAACGAGTTTCATCATCTTTAGGATTGTTTCTTAACGCATTTTTATAAGCATCTACAGCAGGTTGATATTGTTTACCTTCCATCATTGCATTACCAATATTATGATAAGCTTCTGCTTTTGTAAGTTTATCGGTAGCTGTTTTTGCTGTTAATTCATATTGAGGAACAGCTTCTTTAAAATTCTTCGTTTCATACAAAGCATTTCCTAAGTTATAATTTGCTTTGTCGTAATTTGAATTATTTCCTAACGCTTTTTTATACGCTACAGAAGCATCTGTAAATTTTTTTTGTTGATATAATTGATTTCCTTCTCTTACAAGTTTTCTAGCTTTACGTTGTAAAGCAATAGAATCTTTTTGTGCTAAAATTTCTGCAGATGAAAATAGCATCAAAAAAATAATTACTATGTATTTTAATTTTTTCATTTTATTTCTTTGCTTTTTCTTCATTAAACAAATCAACCTTTTTCAACCATTTTGTTTTCTTTTCGAACAAGAAAATATCAATAATTAAAAAGAACAAACCAATTGCTAAAAACCACTGAAATTGATCTTTATAATCTGAAAATTGTTTCGTTTCAAATTCATTTTTCTCAGCATTTGCAATAATTTCTGCAATTATATTTACAGGATTGTCTGTAAAATTTCCATCAATATATTTTCCTTCACCAACTTCTGCAATTCCTTGTAAAATTTCTGGTTTACGTTTGGTAATAACAGTTTCTCCTTTGTTATCTTTTTTATAACCAATCATAGAACCGTTTAAACGCATAGGAATTGGACCTCCTTTTTCTGAACCTACACCTATTGTATATATTTTTACGCCTTCGTTTATTAAATTCTGAGCAACTTGTTTTGTATCTTCTTGATGATCTTCTCCGTCTGAAATTATGATTAAAAAACGATTTGTTTGTTCATCATTATTATAATACGTTTTTGCCAATTCTAACGCTCCATTAATATCTGTTCCTTGACTAGAAACCATATCTGGATTTGCATTTTGCAAAAACATATTTGCTGCTGCATGATCTGTTGTTATTGGTAATAATGGATAAGAATTTCCTGCATAAATAATTATACCAACTCTATCGCTTCCTAATTTATCTATAATTTTAGAAATAATTTGTTTCGACTTTTCTAATCTGTTTGGCGCAATATCTTCTGCCAACATACTTTTAGAAACATCTAAAGCAAAAACAACATCTACACCTTCTCTTTTTACTGTTTTTAATTTGGTTCCCATTTTAGGGTTTACCAAAGAAATTATTAGAAATGCGATTCCTAAAAGCAAAATAATCAATTTTAATATTGATTTAAATGGCGATTTGTTTGGCGCTAATCTTCCTAATAAAACGGAATTAGAAAATTTACGTTGCGTTCTTTTTTTCCACCATAAAACCAACAAGAAAATAACAATCAGTGCTGGAATGATTATTAGTAAGGAAAAATAAATTGGTTCTTCAATCTTATACATTGTGTAATTGTTTAAGCGGTTAATTGTTTAATTGTTGATTCGCGTTGCTAAACAGATACACGTTTAAACAATTAAACAGTTACACTTTTTTATTCTTTTTTTAATTGCGATTTTCTTAATGCGTTTAACATATTAGAAATCTTATAAATTCGTTTTCTTAATTTTAAATATTCTACTTCAGAAATAAATTCTAATTCTTTTGATAATATTAAATGATTTAATACTTCCATTGTTGTACTAAAAGCAATTGTTGTAAAATGTGCTTTGTCTTTGTTTGTAATTCTAGATGTTCCTTCTGCTAAATTAGCGCCAATTGAATTAGTAGCTCGTCTAATTTGACTTACTAACCCAAATTTTTCATCCGAAGGAAAAGAAGAAGTAACCTTATAAACGTCTTTAGAAAGCTTTGTTGCTTCTTTTCAAACTTCTAATTTTTCAAATGAAAATAGATACATCCTTTTTACAATTACACGTTTAAACAATTCAACATTTACACAATTTTTTAAATGAAAGATTTAAAAACTGTGTTTCTTAAAATAAATTCTAGTATTAAAAATCCTAAAGCAAAAAACACAAATATTCTGTATTTTTCTTGATAATTATAATACTTAAATTCTTCTATTTTTGTTTTTTCTAGCTTATCAATTTCATCATAAATTTCTTTTAATGATGCATTGTCTGTTGCTCTAAAATATTTCCCTTCAGTTTCAGTAGCAATTTCCTTTAACAATTCTTCGTCAATTTCTACTTGTTGTTTTCTAAACTGTAATTTTCCTGTTCTTGGATCTCTACTCCAAGGAAAATCTGCCATTCCATTGGTTCCAATTCCAATTGTGTAAGTTTTTATTCCTAATTCTTTGGCCAATTCTGTTGCAGTTCTAGGATCTATATTTCCAGAGTTGTTTACACCATCTGTTAATAGAATAATAACTTTACTTTTTGCTTTGCTTTCTTTTAATCTATTTACTGCAGAACCTAAACCCATTCCTATAGCGGTTCCTCCTTCTAATTGTCCCCATTTTAGCTCAGAAATAGTTCTTTTTACAATGCCTTTATCACTTGTTATAGGAGTTTGTGTAAAACTTTCTCCAGCATACACTACAATTCCAATTCTATCATTTGGCCTTCTATCAACAAAATTTACAGCAACTTTTTTTAAGGCTTCTAACCTGTTTGGCTTTAAATCTCTTGCTAACATACTTGCAGAAACATCTATTGCCATTACAATATCAATTCCTTTATTTGTTTTTGTTTTTTTACTAACAGCAACGTTTCTAGGTCTAGCTAAAGCAATTATAATAGCGGTTAAAGCTATTAATCTTAATAGATATAAAAGTGGCTTTAATTTTGGTAAAATTGATGCTTCAGCTTTAAAACCCTTAACACTTGGTATTGTTAAAACAGCTGCGTCTTTTTTGCGCATAAAGAAATACCAGACTGCTAATATTGGTAATACTATGAGTAGCCATAAAAACTCCGGATTATTAAATTCAAGGTTATTCCAATTCATCATCTTCTTCAATAATTGGTTTAGGTTTTAAATTGCTAACAATATCTTGAGCATCTCTTCTGTCTTCTTCAATTTCTAAAGCAAATGGTTTAGATTTTGCAAACTTTACTAAATCTGCTTCTCTTAGTAATTCTTTCAGTTTTGTAATTGTCTCTTTTGATGTTTCTATAGTTTCAGCATCTTTGAAATCTAAAAGCATTTCAATAATTTCATCGGTTGTTTTTTCTAAGGCAGGAACATGTAATTCACGTTCTATATAACCACGAACAATTTCTGTTAACTCGCTATAATATTCTTTTATCTTGTTATTTTGCCATAACAATTTTTCATCTAATTCACTTAGTCTTAAAATAGCTTCTTCATATGGAGGTAAAGTTCTGTAAGTTGGTGCTTCTTCTTCCTCTTTTCGTTTTCTAATAACAAACCAATAAATCCAAAATCCAATAATAACCAATGCAGCTAAAAGTAGATACATATAGATTTTAAAATCATCAAAAACATAAGGTTCGCTTTTAATAGATTTTATAGGAAATTTTTTAATTTTAGTAGTGTCAACAGCAATTGTAGCCACATTTACTAATAATGAATCTGTTAAATATGCTTGGTTTTTTACAAAGATTTGTTGCTGCGGAATGTAAAATGAACCACTATCAAAACCGGTTAAAATATATTTTCTGATTAAACTGTTTTTAATGGTGTCAACCTTCGTAGAATCTACTACTTCTAAACCAGCTAATTGAAGTTTAGAAATAATTACATTCTGAGTTTCGCTTACAGAAATTTTTAACTTGAATTGTTCTCCAATTCTAATGTTTGTAGTGTCAATTTCTGCCTTTACCATTGGTGTTTGCTGTGCAAAACTAATGGTAGAAATAAAAATTAATATGTAGAATAACTGCTTTTTCATTTTTAAAAGTAACGGAGTTACTATCTTCCTTTATGTTTAAAATAACCTAATAATTTTTTCACATAACTTTCATCAACACGAGTGGTTATTGTTCCTGCACCACTTCTTTTAAAGGTGTTTATGTAGTAATCTGATAATCTTAAAGCATTTGCTTTGTAATTAGTTCTTGTTTTTTTAGATGATGTGTTTATCAATTGAACAGTTGCTGTTTCAGCATCTAACATGGGCACCATTCCTAAATTAGGAATTTCTTCATCGTGCTTGTCATAAACTCTAATTCCTGTTAAATCGTGTTTTTTTGCGGCTATTTTTAAAGTCTTCTCATAATCATCATCCATAAAATCAGACAACATAAAAACAATTGCTTTTTTCTTCATCACACTCGATAAAAACTTTAAAGCTGCTCCAATATCTGTTTTTTTGCTTTTTGGTTGAAATTCGATTAATTCTCTAATAATTCTTAAAACGTGACTTTTTCCTTTTTTTGGTGGAATAAACAATTCGATGTCATCAGAAAATAATACTAAACCAACTTTATCATTATTTTGAGTTGCAGAAAAAGCTAGAGTTGCAGCAATTTCTGTAACGGTATCTTTTTTAAATTGATTGTTTGTTCCAAATAATTCTGAGCCAGAAACATCTACCATTAATAGCATTGTTAACTCGCGTTCTTCTTCAAAAACTTTTATATAAGGTTCGTTATAACGAGCAGTAACATTCCAGTCAATTGCTCTTACATCATCTCCAAATTGATATTGTCTTACTTCAGAAAAAGTCATACCACGTCCTTTGAAAGATGAATGATATTCACCTCCAAAAATATGATCAGACAAACGACGTGTCTTAATCTCTATTTTACGAACTTTTTTTAGTATTTCTTTTGTTTCCATTGTTTCAGTATGCAGTTTTCAGTAAACCGTTGAATTTTACATATTGTATTCAGAACAAGTAAGCTACTGCCAACTGATACTAAATACTGTAAACTCTTTTCTAAGGTACTTCTACCTCATTAATAATAGAATTAATAATATCTACAGAAGTTACATTTTCTGCTTCAGCTTCATAAGTAATACCAATTCTGTGACGTAAAACATCAAAAACAACTGCTCTTACATCTTCTGGAATTACATAACCTCTTCTTTTAATAAAAGCATAACATTTTGCAGCTTTTGCAAGGTTAATACTTCCACGAGGTGATGCTCCAAAACCAATTAAATCTTTTAATTGAGGTAAATTATATTTCTCTGGATAACGAGTTGCAAAAATAATATCTAAAATATATTTCTCTATTTTTTCATCCATATAAACTTCATTAGCAATTTCTCTTGCTTTTAAAATTTGCTCAACAGAAATTACAGGATTTACTTTTGCAAATCCGCCAGAAAGATTCTGACGCATAATAATTTGCTCGTCTTGTAATTTAGGATAATCAATTACAACCTTTAGCATAAATCTATCTACTTGTGCTTCTGGTAAAGGATAGGTTCCTTCTTGTTCTACCGGATTTTGAGTTGCCATTACTAAAAAAGGTTCATCTAAATTAAAAGTTGTGTCTCCAATAGTAATTTGACGTTCTTGCATTGCTTCTAATAATGCAGATTGTACTTTTGCAGGTGCTCTGTTAATCTCGTCTGCTAACACAAAATTTGCAAAAATTGGTCCTTTTTTAATTTCGAAACTATTTTTTTGCATATTATAAATCATGGTTCCAACAACATCTGCAGGCAATAAATCTGGTGTAAATTGTACTCTACTAAAACTTCCTTGTACAGCTTTAGATAATGTATTAATTGCAAGTGTTTTTGCCAAACCAGGAACACCTTCTAGTAAAATGTGTCCATTTCCTAAAAGACCAATCAACAAACTTTCAATCATTTGTTTTTGACCCACAATAACCTTATTCATTTCTAGAGTAAGAATGTCTATAAAGGCACTCTCTCTTTCAATTTTTTCATTAATAGCTCTTACATCTACATCCATAGTAATATTGTATTATGTGTTATAATTTTTGAAAAACAAAGCTACACTTTTAACATTTTTATTTTTGTTAAAAGAAGGTTAAAGATGAATGGTTATTTTTTTACTATTTTTATAAATTATTTTACCTCAAAAATACACATGGAAAAATTTACAGATAAATTTATTTGGAAGTCTCTAAAAGAAGGAGACCTAAATGCATTTTCTGTACTTTTTGAGAGTTATTATCCAAAATTACATGGTTATGGCTTAAAAATTTCTAACAGTATTGCTCTTACAGAAGATAGTTTACAAGACTTTTTCTTATACATATATGAGCATAGAGAGAATTTAAGTGATTTAGATACAATTGCTCCTTATCTTTTTACATCGTACAGACGTTTTTTATTAAAAATGATGAAAAAAAACGCAAAACTTAAACACACAGACTTTTCTGAAGAGGTTTTTGTAGACGTACAATTTACAGCAGAAGAGTTAATGACGCATCAAGAAACAGAAAGATTTAAGAATAAAAACCTATCTGAACTATTAAATAAATTACCAAAAAGACAAAAAGAAGCTATTTATTTAAAATATTACAGTGGTTTAAAAGCCAAACAAATATCAGAAATAATGGGTATTAATTATCAAAGTGTGGTAAATACACTACACAAAGCAATTAAGAGTTTAAAAGAAGAAGTTTCTATCATAAAATTATTTGATAAGCTTTAACATAAAATTAAGAGTATAAAAAAACAATAACTACCTTATATAAATACATTGACATAATAATTGGAATGATTAAGAAAAAGTATAACACCATTAACGATTTTTTAGAAGATGCCTCTTTTAAAAACTGGGCGCTACAAAATAATGGTACAGACATAAATTTTTGGGAATTTTGGATTGCTAATAATCCTGATAAAAAAGAATTAGTAGATAAAGCTAAAGATTTAGTTTTAGGTATTTCTTTTGATAAGAAATTTGTTAGCAAAGAAAAAGTTGCTTTTGAATGGGGTAAATTAGAATCTAAAATTCAAGCTAAAAAAACTGCTCCAAAAAGAAAAGTTAGGTTTTTAAGACAAATAAGTGCAGCAGCATCTATTTTATTATTATTATCAGTTGGATTTTATTTTATTAACACAAACACTAAAATTACACACAAAACTAATTTTGGTGAAATCTTGAATATTAAATTACAAGATGGTAGTGATGTTACATTAAATTCAAAATCTAGTTTATCTTATTATAAAAACGAAAGCAGAAAAGTTTGGTTGTCTGGTGAAGCCTTTTTTCAGGTTGATAAAAAGGAAACCACTAATGCTAAATTTTGGGTTATAACAGATGATTTGTCTGTAGAAGTTTATGGTACATCTTTTAATGTAAATACAAAAAAGAAAAAAACAGATGTATTTTTAGAAGAAGGGAGTATTTGGTTGTCTCTTAAAAATGGAGAAAATAAAAAGATGATTCCTGGTAATTATATTTCGTATTCTTCTCAGCAGAATAAAATTTTGGAAAACATAAATATCTTTAATCCAATTACAAAAACATCTTGGAAAGATGGTTCTTTATTGTTTGAAAACCTATCTTTGGAAAAAGCTATGGAAAAAATAGAAGAATCGTACGGTTATTCTATTGTTTTTAAGGATGATAAAAGTAAAAATACTTTAATTACAGGAGCAGTTCCTATTACTAATATTGATATCTGTTTAAAAGCTATTGAAAAATCAGTGGATGTAACTATTGTCAAAAAAGATAATAGTTTAATTATCAGTAAGAAATAGAAGTAATTTTAAATTTTTAAATGGCTCAAAAACTAGTACTCATAAAAGTCTTTTTACTTGTTTTTGTCTTTTTTGTTTTTCAAAAAACAAGAGCCCAAGAGAATAAAAAGAAGACAATTCCATTAGCGGTTTTATTAGATAAAATAAGTAATGAACATGAAATTTTCTTTACTTATAATGCCAATTTACTTACAAACAAATTTGTACAAGAAGAAGGTTTTGTAAACTTATCTTTAAAAGAATCAATTTCATTATTAGAGAAACTAACACCATTTTTGTTTGATGATTTGGGTAATAACTATTACGTTATTTACACAAAAAAGAGTTCTAATATGAGAATGATTCATTCTAAAGAAGAAAGGATTTTCTCTACTAATATTGGAGTTGATAGCACTTTTAATAAAAATAAAATAGTTGTTAAAGGAATTGTTTTAAGTTCTGATAACACACCTCTTAGTGGCGCAACATTACAAGAAAAAGAATCTTTAATAGGAGTAACCACAAACAGAGATGGAACTTTTGAAATAGAAATTACAGAAAATAGTTTAGTTACTGTCAGTTTTTTAGGTCACAATTCTAAAACCACTAAGCTTTTTCCTAATAAGTTTAATGCAATTATTTTAATGTCTGGTCAAGAATTAGATGAGGTGCAAATTGTTGGTTCTAGAAATAAAAATAGAGTTGCAAACGATACACCTGTAGCTATAGATTTTATAGATATAGAAAAAACATCTTCTAAAAGTAGTCATGTAGAAGTCAATCAATTTTTACAATATGCAATTCCGTCTTTTAATGCAACAAAACAATCTGGTGCAGATGGAGCAGATCATATAGATCCTGGAACTATTAGAGGTTTAGGACCAGATCAAACGTTAGTTTTAATCAACGGAAAAAGAAGGCATCAAGCATCATTAATAAATTTATACGGAACGAGAGGAAGAGGTAATTCTGGAACAGATTTAAATGCTATTCCTATTTCAGCAATAAAAAGGATAGAATTATTAAGAGATGGTGCTTCTGCACAATATGGCTCTGATGCAATCGCAGGTGTTTTAAATATAGTTTTAAAAGACTCAGATAATGAATTAAATGTAAATGCTACTTTAGGATTTCATAACGCAGATTCTGACAATATATTTCCTAATAAATTAGATGGATTTACCTATAAATTAGCTTTAAATTATGGTGTAAAGATAAATAAAGGTGGTTTTATAAATTTTTCTACAGAAGCATTATCATCAGAAAATACATTAAGAAACGGAACAAATACTAGAGAGAAGTTTGGACAAGCAGCTATGAAAAACGTGAGCTTCTTTTTTAATTCTGAAGTGCCTATCTCTAGAAACACAAAATTATACGCAAATGGAGGTTTTAATTATAAAAACCCAGAAGCTTTTGCATTTACGAGAAGTTCAGACAGTGAAAGAAATGTTTTGGAGATTTATCCTAATGGATTTAACCCACTAATTACCTCTAACATTATAGATAACTCATTATCTATTGGTATGAATACAGAATTTAAAGAATGGAATATTGATGTTAATAATACCTTTGGAAGAAATAACTTTCATTATTTTATTAAGAACACATTAAATGCAACATTAGAAAAAAATTCTCCAACAGAATTTGATGCTGGAGGTCATCAATTAACACAAAACACTACTAGTATAGATTTTTCTAAATACTTTTTAGAGAAATCATATGGTTTTAATGTTGCTTTAGGTTTAGAGTATAGATTAGATAAATACAAAATATTCTCTGGTGAAGAAGCATCTTATAGTTCGTATGATATTAATGGAGATATTGTAAACTCAAAAACACTACCTTCTAACTATGTAATAAATAATGGTATTGTTAGACCTGGAGGCTCTCAAGGTTTCCCTGGATATTCTCCAGTGAATGAAGTAGATAGAAATAGATCTAATTTTAGCGTTTATTTAGATACAGAAATAGATTTTTCTAAAAAATTTATGATTGGTTCTGCTTTGCGTTTTGAATATTTTAGTGATTTTGGAAGCACATTAAATTATAAACTAGCAACTAGATATAAAGTTACCAAAAAATTTAACTTAAGAAGTTCTTTTAGCACAGGTTTTAGAGCTCCTTCTTTGGCTCAAATTTACTACAATTTAACATTTACCAATTTTATTGGAAATAAACCTACAGAATCACTTTTAGTTGCAAATAATAGCCCTATTGCAAGAAGATTTAATATTGATAAACTTAAAGAAGAAATAGCTAGAAATTTTAGTTTAGGATTCACAGCAAAGTTAAGTGCTAACTTTAATGCAACAATAGATGCTTATTTTGTTTCAATAAAAGATAGAATTATATTAAGTGGAAATTTTGACGCTTCAAGCTTAGATTTAGGAATTGATAATGTGCAGTTTTTTGCAAATGGTGTAAATACAGAAACTATAGGCGTAGATCTGGTTTTAAACTGGAAAAAACAGATGGAAAACAGTGAGTTTTCATTTGACTTTTCTGGTAATATTAACCATATGAGTATTACTAATATTAAAAACAAAATGCTAGATAAAGAAACTTTTTTTGGAGAGAGAGATCAACAGTTTTTGTTAGCCTCTGCACCAAAAAGCAAGTTTAATTTTGGAGTTAATTACCAGTTTAAAAAATTAAAAACGTCTTTAAATTTTACGAGATTTAGTCAAATAAAATTAATTGATTGGCAGATAGAGCAAGATGTTTCTAATTTTAATAATTCAGAAACAGAAAGATTAGAAGCAGCAACAGATATTTATAAACCAAAAATAACTACAGACTTACATTTCAGTTATCAATTAAGTAACATAATTAACTTACAATTAGGATCTAATAACTTGTTTAACATTTATCCTACCAAACAAAATAATTTTACTGATAGTGGTGGATTATGGGATGCTACACAAATGGGAACAAATGGCTCATTTTACTACACAAAATTGAATATAAAACTATAATTTTTAAACACTTAGTTGCTTTTTATTATTTTTTTTGAAAAAAAAGCAATTTTTTAAGAGTATACTTTTTCTTTTTCTGTCTTATTATAATAAATCGGTTCACTTTTTTAAAGAGAAGTAAGAACTATTAACACACATTTATTAACTAATAACTTATTTATGAAACAAAAGTATTTATTAAAATTATGTACAGTTGCTTTTATTTTTATGCTACCTCTAGGGTTAATGGCACAAACAATAAAAGGTAAAGTAACAGATTCATCTGGCGCAGGTTTGCCTTATATGAATGTTGTTGAAAAAGGAACATCTAATGGGTCAACTACAGATGATAATGGAGAATTTTCTATTAGAGTAAAAAGTTTGCCTACAACTTTAGTTGTTTCTTCTATGGGATTCAAAACTAAAAACGTTAAAGTAATTCAGCCTTCTTATTTAACAATTGTTGTTAGTGATGACAATGCTTTAGATGAGGTAGTTGTTACTGGAAACAGAACTAAGCCTAGAACTATTTTAGATTCTCCTGTACCGATTGATAATATTGATGTTGCTGAGTTAACTAAAAGTGGAAAACCTACTTTAGATAGAATGTTAACTTTTAAAGTACCTTCTTTTAACTCTCAAAATCAAGCAATTTCTGATGCAACTGCGCATTACGATCCAGCAGATTTACGTGGTTTAGGTCCAAGTAGAACTTTAGTTTTAGTAAACGGAAAACGTAAAAACCAAAGTGCACAAGTATATTTAAATAGAACTCCTGGTAAAGGTGAAGTTGGTGTAGATTTAAAAAGTATTCCAACGGCAGCTATTGAAAGAGTAGAGGTTCTTAGAGATGGAGCTTCTGCAATTTATGGCTCAGATGCTATTGCTGGGGTAATGAATATAATCTTAAAAAAAGATGTAAATTATTCTACAATTACTTCAAGTGCAGGAATTACGTCTGAAAAAGATGGTTTTAACTTTGCTACAGATTACAATACAGCTTTCTCTTTTGGTGATGGTGGTTTTGTAAATGTAAGTTTAGGGTATTATAAGCAAGAAACTACAAACAGAGCAGGAAATGTATCTGATGTAGGAACTACTCCTAGAGATATCGCTTGGTTAGCTGCAAACCCAACTGCAGGAATGACTGTTGGGCAACCGGCAATGGAAAAGAAAGATGTGTTTTTAAATATGGAACACCCAGTAGGTGAAAATTCTACATTATATTCTTTTCATGGTTTTACAACTAGAAACGGACAAAGTTTTGCATATTACAGAGCTCCATATTGGAGAAATGATGTTGCAGATGCTAATTTTATAACAAGAGATTCTGAAGATTTTATTGGATATCAACCAACATTTGAAACTAAAATTAATGATCATATCAATGCAATAGGTTTAAGATTTCCTTTAGCTGAAGGATGGAATGCAGATGCAAGTATTACTTATGGTTCTAACGATGTAAATGTTACAGTAAATAATTCTGTAAATAGAGATTATTTAGCAGATCATGGTACTTCTCCAAGAAGTTTTAATCCTGGTGGTTATGGTTTTTCTAACCTTGTTGGAAACTTTGATGTTAATGGTCAATTATCAGATGACATTGGTTTAGCATTTGGTTTAGAGTATAAAGACGAAACTTTTGAGGCTATTGAAGGTGGTGCATTGTCTTATTATGGCGCAGGTTCAGATTCTTTTGCAGGAATTAAACCAGCAGAAGCAGGAGAATGGTCTAGAAATAACTTTGCTGCTTATACGCAATTAGATTATGATTTAAGTGATGCTTTATTATTAGGTGTTGCTGGTAGATATGAAAACTATTCAGATGCTGGAAGTAACTTTTCTTGGAAAGCTAATGGGCGTTATAAATTAGGAAGTAATGGAGCTTTAAGAGCGTCTTATAGTACTGGTTTTAGAGCACCAACTCTACACCAGTCTCATATTACTTTAAGCCAGTATATTATTGTTGCTGGTTCTTCAGAGCCTTTATTACAAGGAACTTTAGCAAACGATAATCCTGCTGTACAAGCTTTAGGAGTGCCAAGTTTAACTCATGAGATTTCTAAAAATTTATCTGCTGGATTAACGTATAAATTTGACAGAAACTTTTCTGCTTCTGTAGATTTCTATCAAATTAAAGTAGATGATAGAGTGTTATTTTCTTCACAAATTGGTTCTGATGGAGATGCTTCTACAACAAACCCCGTAGAGCAAATTTTAGAAGATAACAATGTTGTTGCTGTACAAGTATTTATTAATGCTGGAGATACAAAAACAACTGGTACAGATATCGTTTTAAATTATAGAAATATTAATGTTGGAGAAAGCGGAAAATTACATGCAAGTTTTGCAGCTAACTTTAACAAAACTACTATCGATGCAATTAATACACCAAAAACAATTGCAGATGCTGGTTATAATATATTTGACAGACAAGAGCAAGGGTTAATTATTAACTCAAGACCTAAGTCTAAAATGATTTTAGGATTAAACTATATTGGAGATAAATGGGATGTAACTTTTAATAATACTCGTTTTGGTGAAGTAACTATTACTGCTCCAGAATCTGGAGGAACAGACCAAGATTTATCTGCTAAAATATCAACAGATTTAGGTTTAGGATTTAAATTAACAGATAAAATTACTTTTAGCGCTAATGTTAATAATATTTTTGATGTTTACCCAGATGTTACAGCAACTTCTACGAATACGGCTCAAGCTGGTTCTAGATTTTTATATTCTTCAGAAGTACAGCAATTAGGTCAATTAGGAACTAATTATACTGTTGGTATAAATTTTCAATTCTAATCAGAAAATTAATTACTTAATTATTTGAAATGGAACTCCTCAATTAACTTTGGGGAGTTTTTTTATTAAAAAATGTAGATGAGGTTATAACCTTGAGAAATTATAAGTAAAAAAAATATTACAATGTTTTAGAAAACTGCGTTTAATTGTATTTTTCTAAAGAGAATTCTTTTTCAGTAAAAACACCATAAGTAAAAAAAGAAACCCAATCTCCAAGATTAATATACTTGCTATTTTCTTGCAGTTCAATTTCCATTGGTAAATGTCTGTGTCCAAAAACAAAGAAATCGTATTGTTTTTCAGTTAGTTTTTTCTTGCAGTATTGCACTAACCATTCATTTTCTTCTCCTAAAAATTTAGCATCTTCATCACCAGAAATCAATTTGTTTTTAACAGACATATATTGTCCTAGTTTTACACCTAAATCTGGGTGTAACCATCTAAACATCCATTGAAATAAAGGAAATGTAAATACTTTTTTCATGCGTTTATAACCTGTGTCACCAGGTCCTAAACCATCTCCATGACCAATTAAAAAAGTTTTTTTATTGATTATAAATTCTTGTGGAGAATGATAAACAGGAATATTGAGTTCTTTTTCAAAATAATCATTCATCCATAAGTCATGATTTCCTACAAAGAAATAAATAGGAATTCCACTATCTTTAATTTCTGCAAGTTTTCCTAAAACACGAACAAATCCTTTTGGAACAACGGTTTTATATTCAAACCAAAAATCGAACAAATCACCTAAAATAAAAATAGCTTCGGCATCTTTTTTTACTTCATTTAGCCAAGCAACAAACTTCTTTTCTCTTGGAAAACTAGCTTCTTGAGTTGGTGCTCCCAAATGTTGATCTGAAGCAAAATAGACTTTTTTATTTTCTGAAGTTGTAATTGTTATCATTACTACAAAGAAAGGCTATTCATCTTTACTTTCCAACTCCAAAACTTTTTGTATCATTTTGTCATCTTGATGCATTATTCTATAAAAACCTTCATCGCCAAAAAGCGTGTTACCTATTGATGCTTTTAAGTATTTTTTAATGCTTTGTTTTGTTTTAAATGACGGTTGTGCTGTGTCTTTAATATCAGATAAAAAAGAATCTAGAACTTTTTCATTAGAATCAAAATCAGTAACAAAAGTGGCTATTGACCAACTTTCTAATTCTTTTCTGTTGTTATCTACATATTCAAACGCAAAATTATTTATGCTATTAAAATAAAAATTAGACATGTAAGAAGTTGTATCTATGGCAACAAAAACATCGGGAATAATTCCACCACCACCATAAACAATTTTACCTTTTGGAGTTTTAAATTTTAAAGAATCAACTACTTTAATGCTGTCTTTGCTTAATAATTCTCCGTTAGTAATTCTTTGCTGATAATCTCTATAGTAATTCTTACTTCCTTTATGGTCATAAGGTTTTTGAATTGAACGACCTGTTGGTGTGTAATAACGTGCAGTTGTTAAACGAACTGCAGAACCATCTCCTAAATCCATTTCTATTTGCACCAAACCTTTACCAAAAGATCTACGACCAATAATGGTTCCTTTATCATTATCTTGTAAAGCTCCTGCTACAATTTCTGAGGCTGAAGCTGAGTTTTCATCAACTAAAACGTATAACCCTCCATTTTCAAAACTTCCTTTAGAAGTTGCAAAAGATTCTTCAATTTTACCTTTATTGTTTTTTGTGAAAACAATTAGTTTATCATCTTCTAAAAATTCATCAATAATATTATTCGCAATATCTATAAATCCACCTCCATTTCCACGTAAATCTAAAATTAAATCTGTCATGCCATCTTCAATTAAATGAGTTAATGAAGACTTGAATTCAGAGTATGTGTTTCTGGCAAAACGATCTAGTTTTATGTAACCAACAGAATCATTCACCATATAAGCCAAGTCTACACTTTTAATGTTTACTTTTCCGCGATTAAAACTAGTTGTAAAAAGAGAATCGTTGCTTTTTCTATAAATTTGAAGCGCAATTTTTGTGTCTGGTTTTCCTTTTAAATATTGAGGAACTTTGCCACTCATCATTTTTTTACCAAATAATGTGTCTTTATTTGCTATTAAAATTCTGTCTCCTGCTTTAATTCCTGCTTTAATACTTGGACCTCCTTTTATGGGTTGTACAACAGTAATAGAATCTCTTATCATTCTAAACTGCACGCCAATACCAACAAAGTTACCTTGCATGTTTTCTTTTACGGCTTGTAAATTTTCTTTAGGGATATATACAGAATGTGGGTCTAGTTTACCTAACATTTGTGTAATTGCACCGTCTAATAAGTTGTCTGTATCTACGTTGTCTACGTAATCTTTATCTATAAAATTAATAAGTCTTTTTATCTTTAATTCTTGTGAAGAATTTTTAGAAAAAGACAATATGTCTGTTGAATTTCCTCCAAAAGAAACACCTATTAAGATCCCAAAAACAACGGCTAAAGAAAAGTAAATTGGAAGATTGTTGTTATTTTTCATATGGTAAATAATTTACTTCTACACCTGCTTTTTCTAAAAAATCTATACCAGAAGTATCTCTATATGCTCTTGCATAAACAACGCGTTGTATACCTGCTTGATGAATTAATTTACTGCACTGAGTACAAGGAGATAATGTAATATATAAAGTAGCTCCTTTTGCAGATTGAGTTGATGATGCAACTTTTAAAATTGCATTTGCTTCTGCGTGTAAAACTTCCCATTTTGTAATTCCTTCTTCATCTTCGCAACAATTATCAAAACCCGTTGGAGTTCCGTTAAACCCATCAGAAATAATCATTCTTCCTTTTACAATTAAAGCACCAACTTGTTTACGCTTGCAATGTGAAAGTTTTCCCCATTCAAATGCCATTTTTAAATAGGCAGTATCATATTTTAGTTGTTTTTTCTCAGTCATAAAGCGAAAATAGAAAGATTTGTATAATTAACACGTTAATAATTTACCAAAATACACGAGCAGTCATCATTTGAATAGAAAACCCAATAACTATTGAAGAGCAAACTAAAACCCAGTCTCTTCTTGTAACTCTAAAGAAATTCTGAAGTATGGTTCCTATAATTAAAATTCCTAAAACAATAATTACTTGTGATGCTTCAATACCTAAAGCAAATTCTACTAAGGGCATTAGTTTGTCTTCTTCTCTTCCAACCATCATTTTAAAATAATTAGAAAAACCTAATCCGTGAATTAAACCAAAGAATAGTGCAAAAACTAAGTTTGTATTTTCTTTTCCTGTTGATGATTTCTTAGCAGTTAAAATATTAAAAACACCCGTTATAAAAATTGTAACAGGAATTAAAAATTCAATAATATCCACTCTTACTTTTAGAACTCCATATGCAGACAAAGCTAAGGTTACAGAATGTCCGATGGTAAAAAATGTAACCAACCACAAAACTTTTTTCCATTGGCGAAAGCTAAAAACAACAGCTAAAACAATTAAGAATAAAATATGGTCGTAAGCAGTAAAGTCTAACACGTGGTTTAGACCCATTTTAAAGTAGAGTATAAATTCGTCCATTTTGTTTAAATTTTAGAGGAATCCAAAGATATTAAAAAGGATTAAGTAATGAATTTTATTTTTTGAAATACAGAATTCATATTTCTTAGATTCCTATTTTATTGAATACTCATTTAGAAGGATTTATTTTTTTAAATTAATAAAAATTCAATTACTACGTAAAAAACTAGTCAAAAAAACAAGCATAAATAAGTATAAATACTTAGTTTTGTTTTTTAATTACGTAGATATGAAAAAAATTATTGTAGTTGGTAACGGAATGGTAGGTTATAAGTTTTGTGAAAAATTTGTAGCAACATCAGGAAATGAAGGTTTTAGTATTACAGTTTTTGGTGAAGAACCAAGACCAGCATATGATAGAGTTCATTTAAGTGAGTTTTTTGAAAACCAAGATGCAAAAGCTTTAGAAATGGCGCCAGCAGAATGGTATTCAGAAAATGGAATTGACTTAATTGTAGATGAAAGAGTTTCTGAAATTCACAGAGTATCTAAAACAATAACTACTGCAAAAAACAGAGAGCTGTCTTATGATTATTTAGTTTTAGCTACTGGTTCTTCTGCTTTCGTTCCTCCAATTAAAGGAGTTGAAAAAAAAGGAGTTTTTGTATACAGAACAATTGAAGATTTAGAAGGAATGTTAGGATATGCTGCAAAATTAAAAGCAGAAAATCCGAATGCAAAAGCAGCAGTTTTAGGTGGAGGTCTTTTAGGTTTAGAGGCAGGGAAAGCAGTTATGGACATGGGTCTAGAACCACATATTGTAGAGTTTGCACCTAAATTAATGCCAAGACAATTAGATGCTAGAAGTAGTCAAGTATTACAATTAAAGTTAGAGTCTTTAGGTTTAAATATTCATTTAAGTAAAGCAACAAATCAGATTTTAGGAAACGGTTCTATTGTAGGAATGGAGTTTGGTGAAGACGATGTTTTGGATGTAGATATGTTGGTTATTTCTGCAGGAATTAGGCCAAGAGACGAACTTGGTAAAACATCTGGTTTAGAAATGGGAGCTAGAGGAGGAATTGTAGTGAACAATAAAATGCAAACTTCTGATGAGAATATTTTTGCAATTGGAGAAGTAGCTTTGTACAATCAAATGATTTATGGTTTAGTTGCTCCTGGTTATGACATGGCTGGAGTTGCTGTAAATCAAATTATTGGAGTAAAGAAAGAAGTAATGCCAGAAGATATAGATATGTCTACTAAATTAAAACTAATTGGTGTAGATGTGGCAAGTTTTGGCGAACCTTTTATGCCAGCATCAAAAGGGCATTCTATTATATTTGAAAATAAAACTCAGCATTTATATAAGAGAATTAATGTTAGTCATGATGGTAAAAGGTTGTTAGGAGGAATTTTAGTTGGAGATGCTTCAGACTATAATATGTTGCATCAGGTTTATTTAAACGGAATGAAGATTCCCGAAGATCCATCACAATTAATTTTACCTGCAAGTGAAGGAGGTTCTTCTTTTGGAAGCGTCTTAGACTTGCCAGATACAGCGCAAGTTTGTTCTTGTGAAAGTATAAGTAAAGGTGATGTTTGTTGTTCAATTACAGAAGAAGGTTGCAATAATTTAGGTGATGTAATTTCAAAAACAAAAGCTACAACTGGTTGTGGTGGGTGTAAACCTATGGTTGTAGATTTAGTAAATGAAACTTTAAAATCTCTTGGTAAAGAAGTAAAAGAAACTATTTGTGAGCATTTTGATTATAACAGACAAGAATTATATGATTTGGTAAAGGTGAGTAAAGTTTCTAATTATGAAGAAACTTTAAATACGTTTGGTAAAGGTCATGGATGTGAAACTTGTAAACCTTTAGTAGCATCAATTTTTGCAACAGTTACAATGGAAACTGCAAATCGTCAACCTGCAATTCAAGATACAAATGACCGCTTTTTGGCAAATATTCAGAGAAACGGAACGTATTCTGTAGTGCCAAGAGTTCCTGGAGGAGAAATTACTCCAGATAAGTTAATTGCTATAGGAGAAGTTGCTAAAAAATACGATTTGTATACAAAAATTACAGGTGGACAAAGAATAGATTTATTTGGAGCTCAAAAACATGAGTTGCCTTTAATTTGGAAAGAATTAATTGCATCTGGTTTTGAAAGTGGTCATGCTTATGGAAAATCTTTAAGAACAGTAAAAAGTTGTGTAGGTTCTACTTGGTGTAGATATGGTATGCATGAAAGTGTAACTTTTGCTATTGAAATTGAAAACAGATATAGAGGTTTGCGTTCTCCTCATAAATTTAAAGGTGGAGTTTCTGGGTGTATTAGAGAGTGTGCAGAAGCAAGAGGAAAAGATTTTGGTTTAATTGCAGTTGATGGTGGTTGGAATTTATACGTATGTGGAAATGGTGGAGCAACACCAAAACATGCAGTTTTATTAGCAGAACAGTTAGATGATGAAACAGTTGTAAAATACTTAGATAGATTCTTAATGTTTTATATTAGAACAGCTGGTCCTTTAGTAAGAACAGCTCCTTGGTTAGATAAATTAGATGGAGGAATTGAATATTTAAGACAAGTAGTTATAGAAGATTCTTTAGGGATTGCAAAAGATTTAGATAAGGAAATGCAAGGTCTTGTAAATAAATATGAATGTGAATGGAAACAAGCTGTAGAAAGTGAAGAAGTAATGAAACGCTTTAAACACTTTGTAAATTCTGATGATACTGATGATAACATAGAATTTGTGCCAATGCGTGGCCAGAAAATGCCAAAAGCTTGGGTATAAATTATCAACTAAAAAACAAATTAAGATGCAAGAAGTACTAGAAAAATATCAAACAGTTATAGAAGCAGATGTAAACGAATGGTTTAAGGTTGGTAAAACAACAGATTTTCCAGAAAATTCAGGAGCTTGTATTAAACATAAAACAAAGCAGATTGCTGTTTATAATTTTGCAAGAACTGGTAAGTGGTATGCTACTCAGAATTTATGTCCTCATAAAATGGAAATGGTCTTATCTGTAGGTATGATTGGCGACAAAGAAGGGATTCCTAAAGTTGCTTGTCCATTACATAAAAAGAATTTTTCTTTAGAAGATGGTTCAAATTTAGCTGGAGAAGATTTAAAAATTGCCACATATCCTGTAAAGATTACTGATGGAAATGTGTATATTGGCTTCTCAGATTAAACAAAGAAGATGAAGCCAACAAGATTTGAAACTGCCATAGCAATAATTGATCAAAAAAATGCAGAAGACCCAAATACTTA
This sequence comes from uncultured Polaribacter sp., assembly GCA_965367085.1. Classification (GTDB taxonomy): domain Bacteria; phylum Bacteroidota; class Bacteroidia; order Flavobacteriales; family Flavobacteriaceae; genus Polaribacter. Next base: position 77,951 of record CBDUHF010000003.1, on the reverse strand, counting down.
CCAAGTTGCTGGGATAGAATATTCTAAAGAATTATTATATTCTCAAAGAATGACAAGAAAGTTACTTCAATTTGAGCCTAATGCATCAAAAGCACTTCAAATTGCTGCAAGAGCACAACATATTTGTAGATGGAAAATTGAAAGAAAAGAATATCCAATGGATAGAGTTGGGTATTTAAAATGGCGTGAAGAATTAAAAAAAATGCACGCAGATATTACTGGAAAAATATTAGAGCAAGTAGGTTTTGATGAGCAATTTGTAGAAAGAGTTCAGAAAATTATTTTGAAGAAATTTATCAAAAAAAATGAAGAGTCTCAAGCTATTGAAGATACTATTTGTTTGGTTTTTTTAGATTATTATTTTGAAGATTTTGCAGCAAAGCATACAGATGAAAAGATTATTGACATTCTTAAAAAAACTTGGGTAAAAATGTCTGATAAAGGACACCAAGCTGCACTACAACTTCCTTTTTCTGAAAAAAGTTTAGCTCTAGTAAAACAAGCGATTTCTTAAACAAGTAAAAATGACAAAAAATGGCAATTCATTAGACAAAAAAACGTTTGATAAATTAAGTCGTTTATATATTATTGCCTTAAGTACAATTGCATTTTCTGTAATAATTAGTCAGTTTTTAGTTCGTAAACATTTAGAAACTCAACAAAGCGATTCTACAGTAATTAATATTGCAGGAAGACAAAGAATGTTGAGTCAGAAATTAACCAAAGAAGTTGTTTCTCTTTCGGTTTCTTTTGATAAAAAAGATAGAGAAATACTTCAAAAAAGAATTAAAGAAACACTGTACTTATGGAATTTTTCTCATAATGCTTTACAGAAAGGAAATGATAGCTTAGGGCTTCCTAAGCAAAATAGTGATCATATAATTAGAGAGTATAAAGCACTAAATCCTGTTTTTAATACCATTCTAAAAGCTTCTAATTCTATTGTTGAAAAGTTAGAAAAAGATTCATTAATTTCTGTTGATGAATTGACTTCAGATATCAAAAAAATTACCAATAATGAAGGTGAATTTTTGTTGATTATGGATAGAATTGTAAATCAGTACGATTTAGAAGCAAATAAAAAAGTTGTATGGTTGCGTAAGTTAGAATTCTTTTTAATGATTTTAACTTTACTAATTCTTTTAGGTGAATTTTTATTCATTTTTTGGCCAACAGCAAAATCTGTAAAAGCAACATTATCAGAATTATTATCTGCAGAAAAAAAAGCGAAAAAAATGGCTTTTGAAGCAGATGAATTGAGTATTTCTAAAGAAAAATCTATTAAAGAATTACGTGCATTGAGTCATGCAATGGATGAAACATTATTGTTTGCAAGAATTTCTACTAATGGAAATTTAATTCATTTTGGAAATAAGTTTTCACGTTTATATAAACTTTCAAAATTTAAAAAAGACATCTTGTTTTGGACTGTTTTATCAAACAATGAAAACGAGCAATTATTAATAGAAGATTTAATCTTTCAGCATAAAAAGACGGGTTGGCAAGGAGAAGTTAAATCAACAACAAAACAGGGAGAAGTTGTTTGGTTAGAAATGTCTATTATTCCATATAATCCATCAGAAGATAAGTCAGAATTACTAATTATAGCTTCAGAAATTACAGATAGAAAAGCTGCTCAATTAGAAATAGAAAGGTTGACAAAAGAGAGTTTTGAGGAGAAAATGAGTCAGCAAAAAATAATCTCGAGCAAGATTATAGAGAATCAGGAAAAAGAACAGAATAGAATTGCCAAAGATGTGCATGATGGAATAGGGCAAATGCTAACTGGTTTAAAATACAATTTAGAAAGCATTAATATTGCAGATATAGATAAAACTGCCATTAAAATAGAGCATCTAAAAGAGTTAACTACAAATATTATAAAAGGAGTTAGAACAGCAACCTTTAATTTGACTCCACCAGAATTATCAGATCATGGAATTGTACCTGCAATTACAAAACTAACCCATGAATTAGGAAGGTTAACAGGCAAAGAAATTCAGTTTTTTAATAAGACCAATTTTAATAAACGATTAGATTCTTTGGTAGAGATAAATATTTATAGAATTACCCAAGAAGCCATTAATAATGCTATTAAATATGCAGATTCTTCAAATATTTTAGTGTCGCTTTCTCACAGTAAAAACATATTAAGTATAGTTATAGATGATGATGGAAAAGGTTTTGAACCATCAAAAGTGAAGAAAGTTAAAAAAGGTGATGGTGGAATGGGAATGACTTTTATGAAAGAACGCATCAAATATATAGATGGCAGATTATTTTTAAATTCAGAATTAGGAAAAGGGACAAGAGTTACTTTAAATATCCCTATTTAATAAATACGTAGTTTTACTTAAAAACCTTATTTTTGTACGTATAAAATATTTACAATTATGATTAATGTAGTTTTAGCAGATGACCATGTTTTGGTGCGAGATGGTATTAAAGCGCTTTTAGAAGATCAAACAGGTATTAACGTTATAGATGAAGCTTCTAACGGAAAAGAAGCGCTGGAAGTAATTTCTAAAAATAAACCAGATGTTTTAATTGTTGATATTAGAATGCCAGAAATGAACGGAATTGAAGTGGTTGCAGAAATTACTAAAAATAATATAGATGTAAAAACATTAGTGCTTTCTATGCATGATTCTGAAGAATATGTTGTAAAATCAATTCAAGCAGGAGCAGATGGTTATTTATTAAAAGGAGCAAGTAAAGAAGAATTTTTAAAAGCAGTTAATAAAGTAGCTATTGGAGGTAAGTATTTTACTGGAGATGTTTCTTCAATTATTATGAACAATTTTGTAAATGGAAATACAAGTAATATAGTTGAAGAAAAATCAGAACCAATAGAACTTCCTTTTAAATTAACTAAAAGAGAAAAACAAATATTGACTTTAGTTTTAGAATTGAAGAATAATAAAGATATTGCTGAAGAACTTGCTATTAGCAAAAGAACAGCAGAAGTGCATCGTTTTAATTTAATGAAGAAATTAGAAGCAAAAAACCTTCAAGAATTGACTACTAAGGCTAAAAAGTACCAACTTATATAATTTTTGTTTTTTTATTCTGTTATTTATTAACCTTAATTTTATTAAATTCTTAATATCATAGTTACGTAATTGTTAATCTACTAATAATTAAAGTATACGTATTTTTTAATATTAAAATTAAGTATTTATACTTAGTTTTGTATTTATAAAAATAGGTGTTATGATAAGTTTAGCAGAAGAAAAGTCTACAAAATTAAGTTTATTCGATTTTAAGAATATTTCAACACGTACATTTTGGATTACTTCAATATCTTTTTTCATGTGTTTTTTTGCATGGTTTGGTATTGTACCTTTTATGCCAGATGTTGTAAAAGATTTGGGGTTAACTCCAGATCAAAAATGGAACTCAATTATTTTAGCAGTTTCAGGAACCGTTTTTGCACGTTTGCTTATTGGTAAATTATGCGACAAATATGGACCAAGATTATGTTATACTTGGTTATTAATGTTGGGTGCAATTCCCGTAATTTTATGTGGTTTGGTTCAAACCCCAACACAATTTTTAGTTTGTAGGTTATTTATTGGTTTTATAGGTGCTTCCTTTGTAATTACACAAGTACATACTTCATTAATGTTTGCGCCTAATATTGTTGGTACTGCAAATGCAACTTCTGCTGGATGGGGAAATTTAGGAGGAGGAGCTAATAGATTAGGGATGCCTCTAATTGCTGGAGCTGTTGTAGCTTTTGGTGTTGCAGATGCTGAAGCTTGGAGATATTCTATGGTAATTGCTGGTGTTGTTTGTTTTTTAATGGGAATCGTTTATTTCTTTTTCACACAAGATACGCCAAAAGGTAATTTTAAAGAATTAAAAGCAGCTGGTGAAATGGTTACTGCTAAAAAAGATCAAATTGGTTTCTTAGAAGTTTTAAAAAATTATAGAGTTTGGATTTTATTTGTGGTTTACGCTGCAAGTTTTGGAATCGAATTAACGGTTTATGGAACCATGGATGATTATCTTCAAAACACCTTTCAATTAGAAAGAGTAACAGCAGGTAATATTGTATTGTCTTTTGCTTTAATGAATATTTTTGCAAGAACTTTAGGTGGTTTTTTTGGTGATAAATTCGGAAAATTAAAAGGCTTAAGAGGGCGAGTTTTATTTTTATCCTTCATACTAACTTTACAAGGTATAATGCTAATTTCTTTCTCTAGTGCAACAAGTATCGTTTTTGGAATTGTTTTATTGATTTTCTTTAGTTTAAGTGTTCAAATGGCAGAAGGAGCTACTTTTTCTGTAGTACCTTTTATCAACAAAAAAGCAATTGGTTCTATTTCTGGTATTGTAGGAGCTGGAGGAAATGTAGGTGCTTTTTTAGCAGCTATGTTGTTAAAGTCGAAATCTGCAATGGCAGAAAAAGCAGCTATTGTTGCTAATGAAGGGTTGGGTGAAGAAGTAATAAAAACAGCACAATCTGTTGCTTCATCTAATGCAGTTTCAAGCGGATATCTATTAATAGGTTTTGTGGTAATTATAACAGGTATTGCAGCTTTATCAATTAAATTTTCTACCGAAGAAGAAGAAAATGAAGCGCCAACTAATGTAAAAAACTTAAATCCAGAATTAATTCCAATACCTGTAAAACCTTAATTATAAGGACGTTTTTTTATTGATATATAAATAGAAACACTCTTTTTTAAAGTATTCAGAATAATAAAGTCAACCTTTGGTTAGCCAACTTTTAATGCCGTATTTAGTATAAAATCTTACTCAAGATGATTAAAAATGAAATCAAAACAACATGCTCTTATTGTGGAGTTGGTTGTGGAATTATCGTAAAAAAAGACATTAACAATAAAGTTTTTGTTGAAGGAGATAAAGATCATCCTGTTAATAAAGGAATGTTATGTTCTAAAGGGATGAACTTGCATTATGTTGCCAATGATACTTCAGATAGAATTTTATATCCAGAAATGAGATGGAGTCGTTCTCATCCTAGAGAACGAGTAAGTTGGGATACTGCTTTAGATAGAGCAGCCAGTGTTTTTAAATCAATTATAAAAAAACACGGTCCAGATTCAGTTGCTTTTTATGTGTCAGGACAAAGTTTAACAGAAGAATATTATATAGCAAATAAACTAACAAAAGGTTTTTTAGGAACTAATAATATAGACACCAATTCTCGTCTATGTATGAGTTCTGCTGTTGTAGGTTACAAAAAAACTTTTGGAGAAGATAGTGTGCCAATTTCGTATGCAGATATAGAATTAGCAGATACTTTTTTAATAACAGGAGCAAATCCTGCTTGGTGTCATCCTATTTTGTTTAGAAGGATTGAAAAACACAAAGAAGAAAATCCAAATGTAAAAATTATAGTAATAGATCCTCGTAAAACAGATTCAGCAAATTTTGCAGATATGCATTTACAATTAATACCAGGTACAGATGTAATTTTATACAATGCTATTGGTAGACATTTGTATAAAAGTGGTTTAATAGATGAGGATTTTATAAATAAACATACAGAAGGTTTTGATGATTATAAGAACATAATTTTTGAAACAAGCTTAAAAAAAGCGTCTAAAATTTGTGGAGTACCAGAAAGAGAAATCGAAAAAGCTGCAGAAATTATTGGTCTTTCTAAAGGATTTATAAGTATGTGGGCAATGGGTTTAAATCAAAGTGTAATTGGTACAGACAAAAACACTTCGCTTTTAAATTTATCTTTAATAACGGGTCAAGTAGGAAAACCAGGTTCAGGACCTTTTTCTTTAACAGGGCAGCCAAATGCAATGGGAGGAAGAGAAGTTGGTGGAATGGCAAATTTATTAGCAGTTCATAAAGATTTACAAAACGAAGAACATAGAAGAGAAGTGGCGCAATTTTGGGGAGTTGATAAAATATCACCAAAACCAGGTTTAACAGCAACAGAAATGTTTTCTGCTTTAGAAAGTGGAAAATTAAAAGCAGTTTGGATTGCTTGTACAAATCCGTTAGTGAGTATGCCAAATTCTCATCAAATAGAAAAAGCAATGGCAAATTCTAAGTTTGTTGTGGTACAAGAAATTTCTCATAAATCAGATACTGTAAAGTATGCAGATTTGGTTTTACCAGCTGCAGCTTGGTTAGAGAAAGAAGGAACAATGACAAATTCTGAACGTAGAATATCATATTTGCCTAAAGAAATTGAAGCTCCAGGAGAAGCAAGACCAGATGTAGAAATTTTTTGTGATTTTGCTCAAAGAATGGGTTTTAGAGGGTTTAATTATAATAATGCATCAGAAATTTATGATGAATATGCGTCAATGACCAAAGGCACAAATATTGATGTTTCTTTTTTAAATTACGATAGATTAAAAACAGAAGGAACTTTTCAATGGCCTGTAAATGAATATCGCCATAAAGGAACTCCTCGTCTTTTTGAGGATAAGAAATTTTATACACCATCACAAAAAGCAATTTTTAATGTTCCATCAACTTTAGAAAATACTTCTGTAAAGACAAATTCTGAATTTCCATTGATTTTAACTACAGGTCGTGTTAGAGATCAATGGCACACCATGACCAAAACAGGAAAAGTAGCAAGATTAAAAACACATTATCCTAAACCTGTTTTAGAAATAAATCCTGTAGATGCATATTTAAACAAGATTTCAGATGGAGATATTACTGAAATTAAAAGCGGAAATGGTGTAGTTAGAGTTCGTGCAAAAATTACAGACGCTATTAAAGAAGGTGTTGTTTTCTTACCAATGCATTGGGGAAAAGTGTTGCAAAGTAATTTAAATAGAGCTAACAATTTAACAAATACGCATGTAGATCCAATTTCGAAAGAACCAGATTTTAAATTTACATCAGTATCAGTTTCAAAGTATAAAAAACAAAAAGAAAAAATTATAATTGCAGGAGCAGGAGCAGCAGCTTTTCGTTTTTTACAAAACTATAGAGATTATAATGGCGTAGATGAAATTCATGTTTTTTCTAAAGAAGAAAACTTGTTTTATAACCGAGTTTTATTGCCAGAATATATTACAGAAGAACTTTCTTGGGAACAATTATTGAAGATTAAAAATGCAGAATTAAGCAATTTAAATATTAAAATTCACCCAGAAACTATTATTGATAAAATTGATAAAGAAAAGAAGGTTGTTATAGACTCAAATGGAGAAACGCACACTTTTGATAAGTTGGTTTTAGCAACAGGAAGTAGGCCTTTTATTCCTAAAGATGTACAAATAGATTTACCTGGTAGATTTACTATGCGTAATAAAACGGATGCAGATCAATTTAAAAAATATTTAGATGATACAGGTTTGCCACCAGAAGAACAACATGTAGTAATTGTTGGTGGAGGTTTGTTAGGTTTAGAGTTGGCAGCTGCAATGAAGCACAAGAATGTAAAAATTACCATTGTGCAAAGAGCTTCTCGATTAATGGAGCGTCAATTAGATAAAATTTCGAGTAAATTATTGTCTTTAGATGTGCAAGAAAGAGGCATTCAAATTTATTTTGATAATGAAGTAAGTACTGTTTTTGATGATGAAGATACTGGCGAATTAACCATCAATCTAAAAAGTGGAAAATACATAACTGCCAATGCAATTGTGTACGCAATTGGTACAAGACCCAATATAGAAATTGCTAAAAATAATGGAATTATTTGTGGTCGAGGAGTTAAGGTAAATCAACATTTACAATCTTCAGACCCAAGTATTTTTGCTATTGGAGAAATTGCAGAATTCAATAATCAATTATTCGGAATTACATCAGCAGCAGAAGAACAAGCAGGTATTTTAGCCAATTTTATAGCAGGAGATATTAGTGAAGCTTACAAAGGTTCTGTGTTAATGAATATTCTAAAATTTAACGATTTAAACCTTTGTAGTATTGGTGAAATTACGGTTCCAGAAAACGATTCTAGTTACGAAGAAATTATTTTTACTGATATTTCTAAACGTTATTATAAGAAATGTATCGTTAAGGATGATTTGTTAATTGGAGCAGTTTTAGTTGGTGATAAAAACGAGTTTGCAGAATTTAAAACCATGATTGAGAGTAAAATTGAAATGTCTGACAAACGAAATACCTTGTTAAGAGGTGCATCAAACGATAAACCAGTTTTAGGAAAATTAGTATGTTCTTGTAGCCAAGTTGGAGAAGGAAATATTGAAGAAGAAATTGCAAAAGGATGTACAAATTTTACAGAATTATGTAATAAAACAGGAGCAGGTTTAGGTTGTGGAAGTTGCAAAACTGAAGTTAGAGAAATTTTGAACAATGCAAAAGTAGGTGTATGAGCAAGCAGTTAAATAGATTAATCGTTAAAGGTGGAGTTTTATCTCCAGGAGAACTAAAATACATTTGTGAGTCTGTAGAAAGTTTGGGTTTAAAAACTATTTCTTTTGGGTCTAGACAAGATATTTTATTACCTAAAAAAGTAAATTCAGAAGACCTTACTCAGTTTGATAAACTAAAAGTTGTAGAAGTTGATGAGGTTGGTGTAGAAAACATTGTTTCCTCATATGTTTGTGCAGATATTTTTCCAAGTACTTCTTGGTTAACTGGTGATAGATACTTGTATTTGTTAGAGCAATTTCGTTCTAAATCTAAATTAAAAATCAATTTAACAGATCCAAAACAACGCTTGGTTCCTTTGTTTACTGGGCATATTAATTTTATTGCTTCAGAACATGAAGATTATTGGTATTTGTATATCAGACTACCAGAATGGAAAAAAACAAAAATGTATCCTGCATTAATTTATAGCTGGGATTTAGATAAAATTGAAACTGCTATTGAAAATATTCTTCAAGAAGAACCAGAAACCATAGAAACTATTTTTGAATTGGTAAGTGACGCAGTTGATACTAATAATAGAACTGTAGATAAACCTTTAGAAGTGCCTTTTTACCCATTTCCGTATTTTGAAGGAATGAATAAAATAGGAATGGATAAATATTGGTTGGGTTTGTATTGGAGAAACAACAAATACGACATTTCTTTTTTGAAGGAAATGTGCGAATTATGTTCAGAAAATAAGATTGGTAAAATATCTATTACACCTTGGAAATCTTTCGTGGTAAAAGGAATACCGAAAGAATCTAAATTAATTTGGGAGAAGTTTTTAGGTAAAAGAGGAATTAATGTAAGGCATTCTATGTTAGAACTAAATTGGCATTTACCAGTTGCCAATAAAGATGCGCTAAATCTTAAAAAGTATTTGGTTTCTAATTTCGATCAAAATGATATTAGCACCTATGGTTTAACATTCGGAATTACAGATTACAGTAAGTCTTCATATTATTTTACTTCTATTGTTGTTGAAAAAAACATGCAACCAGAAATGATTGGGAATTTTAAAACAAGAGATACTTACAATTTGTTATATGCTAAAAACTTCGACCCAAATACAAGAGATTATATTCTGCATGTGCAAGATGTAGATAAAGTAGAGTTACCCGGTTTGTTAATGGAGTTAAGTCAATTGTATTTTGATCAATTAGGAACAGAAAGAGAAGAAGAAAAAGAAGTTGAAACCAAAAAAGAAACTTCAGAATTAGAAGTGTATCAATGTGCAGACTGTTTAACAATTTATGACGAACATATTGGAGATGCAACTCAAAATATTCCTGTAGAAACTTTATTTAGTGAGCTTCCTTCAGATTATGAATGTTCACTTTGCGAAGCTCCCAAAACCAATTTCAAGAAAATAGTATTAGTTAAATAAAAAGTAAAAAAAGAGTTGACTCTAAATCAAAATATAGTTGTAAAAACATCCAAAAAGATAATTACTGATTTTTCATGTAATGCTTGTTTGAATTCTAATTGTTTGATAAAAAAGAATTTAGAAAACATCTCTAATTCATTTTTTATAAATAATAAGAAAACACTAAAGTGTAAAAAAGGGCAACAATTTATTATTGAAGGAGCTCCTGTAAATGGGTTGTTTTTTATTTTAAAAGGAACTGTAAAAGTTTTTAGAACAGGTATTAATGGCCGCGAACAAATTGTGCGTTTTGCCAAAGAAGGGGAGATTATTGGGCATCGTGGTTTTGGTACAGAAGAATATTATTCTATTGGTGCAATTGCTTTGCAAGATGCAGTTTTGTGTTATTTTTCTAAAGATGATTTACAAGAAGCTTTGTTAGAAAATCCAAAGTTTTCTTATGATATGATGCTTTTTTATGCAAATGAATTAAATAGAAGTGAGTCTAAAGTAAAATCTATTTCTCAAATGACAGTTCGTGAGCGTGTTATTGATACGCTCTTATATATCAATAGAAAATTTGGCGATTTAAGAGGTTTCCTAAATCTACCATTAAGTAGAAAAGAGTATGCAGATTACGCAGGGACAACGGAAGAGCAAGTAATTAGAACATTTTCTACACTTAAAAAAGAAGGATTGATTATTGCCCAGGGAAAAAAAATTGGCATCACAAATGTTCAAACTTTAAAGAATGAAATTAGTGAGCATAATTTTTATTTAGATTCTTAAATCACATATTTTTATCATTACCGTGTAAACGGGAAACCAAACTAAGTTTATAAAAAGACCTTTCAAATTTTATTATTTGAAAGGTCTTTTTACGTATAAAATGTTTTAAAATTAAGTACTTAGAAAAAATACTTATGTGTTTTTAATTGTCCCAATAAGTTTATTTATAGATGGTTAGTGTAAAAACATGTTTTTTGATAGTTTTTATTATGTTTAAAAAAGAGGTTTGTTTATGGTTAATCCCATGAGTTAGAATTGTATCTACTTATATATTTGTCAAATAAATAAGTATTAATACGTAGATTAATAAAACTTACAAAAAATGAAACCTTTATTTAAAAAATCAATTTACATTTTACCTTTAGCAATGTTACTTTTTGCATGTGGAGGTAAAGAAGCTAAAAAGACAACAACAACAGTTGAAGCAAAAACATCAAAAACTAAAACGCTAGAAATTGAAAAACCACAATTAACTTTTGGTTTTATTAAATTAACAGATATGGCTCCTTTGGCAATTGCTAAAGAAAAAGGGTTCTTCGAAGATGAAGGATTATTTGTTTCTGTAGAAGCACAATCTAACTGGAAAAACGTTTTAGATAGAGTAATTGATGGTCAATTAGATGGTTCTCACATGTTAGCAGGGCAACCAATTGCTGCAGGAGCAGGTTTTGGTCGTCAAGCAAAATTAGTAACTCCTTTTTCTATGGATTTAAACGGAAATGGAATTACAGTTTCTAACGATGTTTGGTCTAAAATGAAACCAAATGTGCCAAAAGATGGAAGTGGAAAACCGATTCATCCAATTAAAGCAGATGCTTTAAAGCCAGTAATTACAGAATATAAAAATTCTGGAAAAGCATTTAAAATGGGAATGGTTTTTCCTGTTTCTACTCATAATTACGAAATTAGATATTGGTTAGCTGCAGCAGGAATTCATCCAGGAATGTACACCAAAGAAAATGTACAAGGTCAAATTGATGCAGAAGTTTTATTATCTGTAACTCCACCACCACAAATGCCAGCAACGTTGGAAGCAGGAACAATTTTTGGATATTGTGTTGGAGAGCCTTGGAATCAACAAGCAGTTTTTAAAGGAATTGGAGTTCCAGTGGTAACAAATTATGATATCTGGAAAAATAATCCAGAGAAAGTATTTGTAATGACTCAAAAATTTGTTGATGAAAATCCAAATACTGCCATTGCTGTAACTAAAGCACTAATTAGAGCTGGTAAATGGTTAGATAAACCAGAAAACAGAAAAGAAGCAGTAAAAATCTTATCAATGTCTCAATATGTTGGTGCACCAGAAGCAGTTTTAGCAAATTCTATGACAGGTACTTTTGAGTTTGAGAAAGGAGATAAAAGAGACATGCCAGACTTTAATGTGTTTTATAAATACAATGCAACGTATCCTTTTTATTCTGATGGAATTTGGTTTTTAACTCAAATGAGAAGATGGGGACAAATACCAGATGCAAAACCAGCAGCTTGGTATGCAAATACAATAAAAGACATTTACAGACCAGATATTTGGAAAAAAGCAGCAGCTCTTTTGGTAGAAGAAGGAAATATCCCTTCAACAGATATTCCTAAAACAGATGGTTATAAACCAGCAACTGCAGATTTTATAGATGGAACAACTTATGATGCAAAAGATCCAATAGGATACATCAACAGTTTTAAAATTGGAAATAAAGACAAATAATAACATTACCTGAAGAAATTATGAAAGCAAGTATGACATTAGGAAAAGTTACTAATTTTATAGGATTAGGTTTTTTCACAACATTAAAAAATATGTTTACAAGAAAGCTAGAAAAAGAAGATTATATTATCTTTTTACGTAAAGTAATCGTGCCACTTGCTTCCATACTTTTATTTATTGGAATGTGGCATTTAGGTGCAAAGTCACTATACAATATTGAAGCAGAATTCAAAATTGAAAAAGCTTTAAAAGATCAAGGGCAAGTGGCTGCAGACGCATTAAAAGTGTGTATTGCTTCTGGGAACTCTAGTTGCCAACCCAATACATTACCTTCTCCAGCACAAGTTTGGGAATCTTTTCAATCTTTATTAAGAGATCATAATATTATAAGTGCAGATAAAGCTGCTTTTATAGAAAAAACAGCTGCTTTAAACGCTCAAAGAATTGCTGATGGTAAAGATGCAATTACCTATACAGGTAGACCTTCTTTTGTAGATCAAATATTTAGAAGCTTACAAACCGTATTTGCTGGGTTTTTATTAGCTTTATTAATTGCTGTTCCTTTAGGTATTTTTATAGGATTGAGTCCTACTTTAAAAAGTGCATTTAATTGGTTTATTCAAATTTTTAAGCCAGTATCTCCTGTAGTTTGGTATTTATTAGTTTTTATGATTGTGAAAACATTATTGATAGATTCTAATGAAGACAGCTCATTTACTATTTCATTTATTAGTGTTGGTTTTTGTTCTATGTGGGCAACTTTGGTAAATACGGCTATGGGAGTTTCTACAGTTGATAAAGATTATATAAATGTTGCCAAGGTTCTAAAATTAGGAACTTTTCAGAAGATCTTTAAAGTGGTTTTACCATCATCTTTACCATTAATTTTCACGGGATTAAAAATCACATTATCAGTTGCTTGGATGGTTTTAATTGCTATTGAACTTTTGGCACAGAGTCCTGGTTTAGGGTTGTTTGTCTGGGAGGAATTCCAAAATGGAGCAAACGATTCGAATGCAAAAATTATTGTTGCCATGTTTGTGATTGGTATCATTGGTTTCTTGTTAGATAGATTGATGTTAACGATACAGAATTGGGTTTCTTTTGATAAAACTGATGCAATTTAATTAAAAGTTCATACCTGCGTTAGGGATTGAAACGACATCCTTTTTTATTTTTTTGAAATAAAAAAGATATAGTGTAAAGCCCGACCTTTTTAGGAAACGCCCAAATAAAAGATAAAAATGGCATATTTAGAACTAAATAATATTTACAAAACCTACGATCAAGGAGATGGAGAGACAGAAGTCTTGTCTAACATCAATTTGAAAATAGAAGAAGGAGAGTTCGTTGCTATTGTAGGTTTTACAGGAAGTGGAAAAACAACATTAGTAAATTTAATTAACGGATTAATACAACCAACAAGTGGTGAGGTTTTGTTTAAAGGAGAACCTGTTTCAGGAACAAGTCACGAGCGTGGAGTAATCTTTCAAAATTATTCATTATTGCCTTGGTTAACAGTTGGTCAGAATGTGTTTATGGCTGTTAAAGAAGCTTTTCCGAAGAAAAATAAAAAGGAATTAAATGAAATTGTTGCAGATTATGTAGAAATGGTGAGTTTAACACCAGCAATAAACAAAAGACCTAACGAATTATCAGGAGGAATGCGTCAAAGGGTTGCAGTTGCAAGAGCTTTGGCAATGAAACCAGAAATGATAATTATGGATGAGCCTCTAGGTGCTTTAGATGCTTTAACTCGTGGAAATTTACAAGATGAAATTTTAAATATATGGGGAAAAGATAAAAGAACAGCTTTGTTAATTACCAATGATGTTGATGAAGGTATTTATATGGCAGATAGAATTATTCCTTTAAGACCTGGACCAAATGCAACTTTAGGACCAGAGTTTAAAATTGATTTGGAACGTCCGAGAGATAAAACGGAAATGAATGATAATGCAAATTTTAAAGAAACTAGAAATGCTATTATTGAATATTTAATGGATATAGGAAATGAACGTAAATCAGAAGCAAAAGAGGAAATAATACTTCCGGATTTGGTTCCGAAAGATTTTGTTAATCAATTTAAATTTGGATTAAGATGAGTATTATAACCGAAAATACAATTACAAAAAATGTATTAGAAAAAGGATTGTTTCCTTCCAATGAAGTAATGTTGGATCTAAAAAAATTAAAAAAAGTATATCCAACTCCTAAAGGTGATTACGTGGTTTTAGAAGATTTAAATCTTCAAATAAAAAAAGAAGAGTTTGTTACTATTATTGGGCATTCTGGTTGTGGTAAAACAACAATGCTTTCTATGATTGCAGGTTTAAATCCTATTTCTGGTGGTAATATTTCAGTGTTAGGAAAACATATTAAAGGACCAGGACCAGATAGAGGTGTTATTTTTCAATCGCCAAGTTTAATGCCTTGGATGACATCTTTACAGAATGTTCTTTTGGGAGTTAATCAGGTTTTTCCTGATGCGACAAAAGCACAAAGAAATGATGTAGCAAAATACTATTTACAAAAAGTAGGTTTAGAAGATGCTTTTCATAAAAAAGTCAGCGAATTATCTCAAGGAATGCAACAACGTGTAGGAATTGCTAGAGCATTTGCCATAAAACCTAAAGTTTTATTATTAGATGAGCCTTTTGGAATGTTAGATTCTTTAACAAGAGGAGAATTACAAGATATCTTAATTGAAATTTGGAACAAAGAAAAAATTACTGCAGTTATGATAACTCATGATGTAGATGAAGCTATCTTTTTAGCAGATAGAGTTGTAATGATGACTAGTGGACCGAAAGCAAAAATTGGAGATATTTTAGATATTAATTTTGAAAGACCTAGAACAAGAAAATCTGTTTTAGAACACGAAGATTATTATACATATAGAAAACACTTAATAGACTTTTTAGAACATTAATAAAAGAATAATATAAATATTAACAATATTTAAGACGAAAAAAAACATGAGAATTATCATGAATAGGACATTTTTGTCTTTTTATATTGCGACCTTTAAACTAAGAAAAAAATAAATACAAATAAAATGAAAAAACAATACGTAATTTTAGGATTAATGCTTGTGTGTTTCCAATTTTTAAATGCACAATTTACATTAGATGGAGAGTTTAGACCAAGAACAGAATATCGTCATGGATTTGGAAGTTTAATTCCAGATGCATCAGATGCAGGCTTCGGAATTTCTACCAGAGTTAGATTAAATACTAGTTATATGACAGACAATTATTGGGTATATGTTAGTTTACAAGACATTATGGTTTGGGGAGAAAACAGACAAATTTTACCTTATGATCAAAATAATTCTTTTGCTGTTTTTCAAGCTTGGGCAGAAATTAAGTTAGGAGAAAATACTTCAACAAAAGTAGGTCGTCAAGTTTTATCTTATGATGATCAAAGAATTTTAGGAGGTTTAGATTGGGCGCAACAAGGTCGTAATCATGATGCAGCATTAATAAAATATAAAAAAGATAACTTTATGTTAGATTTTGGTTTGGCTTTTAATCAAGATTATTCTCATCCAACAGGTTTTGTATCAACAAGTACAGAATATGGTACTACAGGTTTTTTCTCATATAAAACGATGCAAATGTTATATATGAAACAAAAATGGGACAAATTAACAGGTAGCCTTTTATTATTAAATAATGGATTTCAAAAATATGACACAAATAATGTTGCAGATGGTGTAAGTAATTTACAAACTTTAGGAACACATTTAGAGTATAAATCTGGAAGTTTAGGAATTGCTGCAAATGCATACTTACAAACAGGAAAACGTCAAGGAGAAGTAGATGTAAAAGGAGCTTATTTAGTAGGTCTAGATGCAACTTATAAAACTACAGACAAAATTAGCTTAGGTGCAGGGTTAGAAATTATTAGTGGAAATGATGGAGCAGCTGGTGAAACAGGAGCTTTCTTCCCTTTATATGGAACAAATCATAAGTTTAATGGGTTTATGGATTATTTTTATGTTGGTAATCATGCAAATTCTATTGGTTTGGTAGATGTACATGCAAGTGCAAATTTTACATTAAGTAATGCATCAAGTTTAATGGTTAAAGTTTTAAACTTTAGAGGTGAACAAGCATTAGCTAGTGGAGAAAAGTCTTTAGGAACAGAAGTAGATTTAGTGTATAAGAGAAAATTTAAAGGGTATTCTTTGGCGCTAGGTTATTCTCAAATGTTTGCAAGTGATGGAATGTATGAATTAAAAGGAGTAACAGAAGCTGCAGCTGCAGGAACTCAAAATTGGGCTTGGGCAATGTTAGTTATTAAGCCTAAGTTTTTAAACTAAACTATAAATTTATTAATAAATAAAAAACCCATAAAACATAAGTTTTATGGGTTTTTTCGTACTCAAGGTGGGAATCGAACCCACACTCCCGAAAGAACTGGATTTTGAATCCAGCGCGTCTACCAATTCCGCCACTTGAGCAAGTAATAAACTTGGTTTGCAAAGCTACTAAATATTTTTAGTTTTTAAAGTGAAAAAATACATTTCAAACTCAATAAATAATTTCTACTTTTGTTACTTAACAACAACACAACAAAACACTCAACTAAATGTCTTCAAATCAACTTGCACCAAAACTTTTTGCATGTTCTCAAAGTACCGTTTTAGCAGAAAAAATAGCTAAAGTTTATGGTTCTGAATTAGGTAAAGTAATTACAACTCATTTTAGCGATGGCGAATTTCAGCCAGCATTCGAAGAATCAGTTAGAGGGAGAAGAGTCTTTTTAATTGGCTCTACATTTCCTACAGCAGATAATTTAATGGAAATGTTATTAATGATAGATGCTGCTAAAAGAGCATCTGCAAGACACATAACAGCTGTAATGCCTTATTTTGGTTGGGCTAGACAAGACAGAAAAGACAAACCAAGGGTTGCTATAGGTGCAAAATTAGTTGCAAACTTATTACAAACTGCAGGGGCTACTAGAATTATGACCATGGATTTACATGCAGACCAGATTCAAGGATTTTTTGAAAAACCTGTTGATCATTTATATGCTTCAACAATTTTTATGCCTTATATAGAAAGTTTAAAATTAGATAATTTAACAATTGCATCTCCAGATATGGGAGGTTCTAAAAGAGCCTATGCCTATTCTAAACATTTACATTCAGATGTTGTTATCTGTTATAAGCAGCGTAAAAAAGCAAATGTAATAGGTCATATGGAACTTATTGGAGATGTAGAAGGTAAGAATGTAATCTTAGTTGATGATATGATTGATACAGGAGGTACATTAGCAAGGGCAGCAGATTTAATGATGGAAAGAGGTGCTATAAGTGTGAGAGCAATTTGTACGCATCCAATATTATCTGGTGGAGCTTATGAGAAAATTGAAAATTCTGGATTAACAGAATTAATAGTTTCAGATACAATTCCGTTAAAAAAGATTACTTCTAAAATAAAAGTAGTATCTTGCGCGCCATTATTTGCTGATGTTATGCATAAAGTGCAAGACAATACATCAATTAGTGGACAATTTTTAATGTAAACAATTAATAAAAAAAGTAATGAAATCAATTACAATTAAAGGATCAAAAAGAGAAAGCGTAGGTAAAGTGTCAACGAAAGCCTTACGTAATGCTGGTATGGTTCCTTGCGTTATATACGGAGGAGAAAACCCAATACATTTTTCAGCAGAAGAAAAAGCGTTTAAAAAATTGGTATATACTCCAAACGTTTATACAGCAAGTATTGATGTTGATGGACAAACAATACCAACAATTTTACAAGACATTCAGTTTCACCCTGTAACAGATAGAATCTTACACGTAGATTTTTATCAATTATTTGAGGATAAAGAAATTACAATGAACATTCCTGTAAAATTAACAGGAACTTCTCCAGGAGTATTAAATGGTGGTTCTTTACGTTTTACAAACCGTAAATTAAGAGTAAAAGCATTACCTGCTAATTTGCCAGATTTTATATCTGCAGATATTTCTCCGTTGAAAATTGGGAATAAATTATTTGTAACGTCATTATTTAATGATGATTATACTTTTATGCACCCAGAAAATACAGTTGTTGTACAAGTTAGAACTTCTAGAAACGCAACTGTAGCAGTTGAAGAAGAAGAAGCAGAAGCAGCAGCAGAATAAGTTTAAAATCTTATATAGATTACAAAAAGCGTTACAAATCTGTAACGCTTTTTTTATTTTAGTATTTTTACCAAATGAATTTAAGAAACTTCTTTTCTAAAATATTTGGTACAAGAGATGAATCTAAAGAAGAATTGATGAAAAAGTTTTTAATTGTTGGTTTAGGAAATATTGGGTCTAAGTATGAAAACACGCGTCACAATATTGGTTTTAAAATTGTTGATGAAGTAGCAGAAGAACACAATGTTTCTTTTGAAACTGAAAAATTAGGGGATGTAGCTACATTTAGATTTAAAGGAAGAACTTTTGTTCTTTTAAAACCAAGTACATTTATGAATTTAAGTGGAAAATCGGTTAAATATTGGATGGATAAAGAAAAAATTTCGATAGAAAATGTCTTAATTGTTACAGATGATGTTAATATCGATTTTGGAACAATTCGCTTAAAAGCAAAAGGTTCTGCTGGAGGTCATAATGGATTAAAAGATATTCAAGAAAAATTAAATACCCAACAATATGCTCGTTTTAGATTTGGAGTTGGCGGTAATTATAGTAGAGGTAGACAAGTAGATTTTGTACTTGGAGAATGGAATAAAGAAGAAACTAGCCAATTAATTGAGCGTTTACCAACATCAGCAAAAATAATTACAAGCTTTGGAACCGCAGGCTTAGCCAATACAATGAACACTTTTAATGGAAAGTAAAAAAGCTGCTTTATTAAATAAAACAGCTTTCTAAATTGATTAAAGAATTTTATAACTTATTTTCTTACAAAACTAATACTAGAATTTGTTTTGGTTTTAATTTTGTCTATAGTATTTTCAGCTTCTTGCTCAATTGAAAATGTATTTTCATTAAATACAACTATATTAAAAGAGGTGTCTAAATAAACAGGATCTAAAGATGTAGCTCCCAAAAAGTTTCCACTTTTAGAGTTAAATTGAATTGTATTGTCTAAAGAGTTTACAGAATAAGTACCAGAATCACTAAAATTAATTATTGCTGCTGGTATTGTAGGGTTTGTACCTCCTACAATTGTAATCGTAGTAATAACTCTATATTGTCCAGACAAAGTATACGTTCCATTTGCATCCAATTCTAGGTCAACTTGAAAAGTATCTCCAACAAATTTAGCAGTTGAAAAGGTTGCTGATACACCTGGAGAAATTTCGTTTGATAAATCTGAATTTAGACTAAAACTTTCTATATTATAACTACCTACTATGTTGGCATTAGTTAATCTATAAGGTGGTTCATTAGCTTCATCACTACAACTAGTAATTGAAACAGAAATAAACAGGACTAAAATAAATTTAAGTAATGTCATAATAATAATTTTTGTCAAATATAACTTTTAATAACAAATGATTCTGTTAAAACACCATACTTTAAAGTGAAATCTAATTCTCACTTGCATACCATTCTGCAAAACTAGAATCGGTTTCTTGTAATTTTATAGAATGAAGTTTGATGTTTTTTGGCAATCTATTTTTAATTTTTGAAGCAAAATCTATAACCATCATTTCACTTGTTGGTTGGTAGTCTACTAATAAAACATGATGACCTCTATCTATCAATTCCTTTGCTAACTCAACATGAGGTGTGTTTTTATTAAACACAGTTGCATGATCAAAAACATCTACAATTTCTTCGTTTACAATTTTTTTAAGGTCAGAAAAGTCAATTACCATCCCAAATTTAACATTGTTATTGTCTGTTATTGGCTTCCCAGAAACTGTTACAGAAAGTTTATAACTATGTCCATGAACGTTTTTACACTTTCCATCATATCCATATAAAGCATGTCCAGTTTCAAAGTTAAACTGTTTTGTAATTCTAATAGTACTCATTTTTGTGATATTTTCTGTTGTCACTTTAAATAAAAAATGACAATTGATATTTAGTTATCTCCTGTTTCTATACTTGTTGTAAAAGTACACAATTACCAATCCTATTGCTAATGCTATAAATAAATAATCTCCTCCCATTTTTTCTAATTTATTGTTGTTATTCTTTTAAAAAGTTCTGTAAAACATTTGCAATCTTTCTGTTGTCAGATAATTGTGGAATTTTATTTTGTCCACCAAATTTACCAATAGATTTCATATATTCATGAAAACCTCCTTTTTTAACTTTTCTAATTATTAGAGGACGAAGTACTTTTCCATCAATTAAATCTACATAATAAATATTTTGAGCTTGCATTGAAGCATCAATTTTTGAAGCAAATTCTTCTAAATTTTCTGGTTCATTTTCAAATTCTATAAACCACTCATGATAAGGTAAACCGTTTTCTGGATTTACTTGTGGAGCTACTGTAAATTCGCTTATATTGATATCGGTTCCTAAAATAGAATCGTTTAATGCTTTTTCTACTTCTTTCCCAATTACGTGTTCGCCAAAGGCAGAAATAAAATGTTTTATACGTCCTGTAACCTTTATTCTGTATGGTTTTGTTGATGTAAACTCAACAGTATCGCCAATATTATATCCCCAAAGACCAGCAGTTGTGTTTAAAACAATTACGTAATTGACACCCATTTTTACATCCTTTAGAGAAATTCGTGTAGGATTTTCATCAAAAAACTCATTTGCAGGAATAAACTCATAAAAAATACCCGAGTTTAATTGTAATAACATCCCTTTTTCTGTTTGAGAATCTTGATATGCTATAAATCCTTCTGAAGCAGGATATAATTCTATGTAATCTATTTTCTTACCAATTAAAGCTTCAAACTTGTTTTTGTAAGGTTCAAAATTTACACCACCATAAATAAAGAAGTTAAAATTTGGGAAAGTTTCTGATATTGGTTTTCCTGTCTTTTCGATTAGTTTTTCAAAATACATTTGTACCCAAGAAGGAATTCCGCTAATTACAGACATGTCTTCATTAATAGTTTCTTCTACAATTGCATTTACTTTTGTATCCCAATCTTCAATACAGTTGGTTTCCCAACTTGGTAATCTGTTTTTAAGTAAATATTGAGGAACATAATGTGCTACAATTCCACTTAATCGTCCAAGTTTAACACCATTTTTATCTTCTAAAACAGGACTTCCTTGTAGAAAAATCATTTTTCCATTTACAAAACTTGCATCTTTTTTCTCAGCGATATAAAATAACAATGCATTTCTTGCAGCTTTAATGTGAGTTGGCATAGATTCTTTTGTGATAGGAATGTATTTTGCTCCTGAAGTTGTGCCAGAAGTTTTAGCAAAATAAATAGGTTTTCCTATCCAAAGAACATCAGATTCACCGGCAACAATTCTATCTACATAAGGTCTTAAACCTTCGTAATCTGTAACTTTTACACGTTGGGTAAAGTCAGAATAATTTTTAATATTTTTAAAATCATGGTCTTTTCCAAATGCGGTGTTTTTTGCTTTAGAAATTAATTCTTTAAAAACTTTTTCTTGAGTTTTATGAGGATTATTAGCCCATTTATAAACTTTTCTAGTGGCTGTTTTGGCAAATGGAATTGCAAAAAAAGATTTAATACTCATTATTTAAAGTCTATATAATTTGTTGGATTTACAGCATAACCACCGCTCCAAAGTTCGAAATGTAAATGAGGTCCTGTAGTTAATTCTCCGGTAGAGCCAACGCTGGCAATAACTTCGCCAGATTTTACAAAATCTCCTTGTTGTTTAAGTAAGTTACCATTGTGTTTGTATACAGAAATAAAATCATTAGCATGTTTTAAAATAATAACATAACCAGTTTCTGTATTCCATGCAGAAAAAATAACGGTTCCATCTGCAATTGCTTTTATTGGAGAGCCAGTTGTTGCAACTATGTCTACTGCAAAATGTTTAGAATTTGCATCAAAATCTTGTGATATAGATCCCGAAAGTGGTGCGAAAAACACAATTTTAACTTTACTGTTGGCATTGTTTTGTATTGGAAAACGGTCTTTACTTTCTACTTTTTCTCTAAATAAAGAATCTTCTCTAGATGCGTTTAATTTACTTTCATCAATTACACGTTGTCTAGCTTCTGTTTGAATAGAGTCTATGCTTTCTGCTTCAATTTCTCCTGTTAATACAGGCTTTAAAGCTTTTGTAAAATTTTCTAAAATGGCTAATTTCGTTTTTAAAGAATCTGCTTCAAATGTTAATTTTGCTGCTTTAATTTTTAATTCTGTAGATGAATATCCAGGAATGTATTCTTTAATAGGAGTAAACGCAATTAATACTGTTGTAAGTGCAATTAATAAAATTGAAAAAACACCACCTAAAACAAATGCATTCATTCTAGATAATTTTAAAGAAAAACGCTCTTCGAAAGTATCATCATTTAAAACAACCAACCTATATTTATCGGTCAGTTTTTGTTTTAATTTACTCTTTTTTTTATTCTTTTTAGCCACAAAATAAAATTTGATTAGTAACAAATATACAACGAAAAAATAGTGAAACTATTTCTTATAAAAATTCATTTCGTCTATATATTCCCAAACTTCTTTGGTAAGTAGAGGTTTAATGTTCTTTTTATTTTTGATTCCATTGCGAATCATAGTTGAAGAAATTTCTACAATAGGAGCATCTACTTTATGAATCTTTGTGTGATTTTCAAATTGGTTTTCGGTTTTTCCTTCAGAAATTCTTGGGTAAACATAAATATGATAAAGATCTAAAATAGTTTCAAAGTTTTTCCATTTATGAAAGCTTTTTAGATTGTCTTCGCCCATAATTAAACAAAATTCTTTGTCTGGATGTATATCTGAAATATGAGCTAATGTATGAACCGTGTAATTTGGTTGAGGTAATTTAAACTCAATATCTGAAGGTTTTATTTTAGAATAATCTTCAGTTGCTCTGTAAACTAATTCTAGCCTGTGGTGATTCTCTAGTAAAGAGCTTTTCTTTTTAAATGGATTATGAGGTGTAACAACCATCCAGATTTCATCTAAATCTGAATGTTCAACCATATGATTGGCAATAATTAAATGCCCAACATGAATTGGATTAAATGTACCAAAATATAAACCGATTTTATTCATTTTTCTTGAAGATAATAGAAAAAAGTTGAAAGAAAAGAGACTTCTTACTCATCTCTATTTTTAACTCTATTTTCTTGTTTCTTTAATCTTTACTCTCTTTTATTCCTAAAAAATCACTCACTAATTTTTCAGCTTCTTTTAAAGCAACATCTAAATCGTAATTTTTTATAATTTTATCAAACTGAGGTGCAGTTGCTAATTCTACAGAAGCTTTAGCAATACGCATGTTTATTTTTTCTTCGCTTTCTGTTTTACGTTTTTTAAGTCTAATTTTTAGCTCATCTACACTTGGTGGTTTTACAAAAACAGCTAAAGTTTCATCTGGAAATTTATGTTTAATTCTTAAGCCTCCAACAACATCAATATCAAAAATAACATGTTTTTTTAATGCCCAAATTCGTTCTACTTCTGTTTTTAAAGTTCCGTAAAAGTTATCTCTATAAACTTCTTCCCACTCTAAAAAATCATCGCCTTTAATTTTATCTTTAAACTCTCTTAAAGAGATAAAATAATAATCTTCACCATCTTTTTCAAAACCTCTTGGTTCTCTAGAAGTTGCTGATATAGAAAACTCTAAATTGAATTTTTCTTGTTTTAATAAATGACGAACTATAGTTGTTTTACCTGAACCTGAAGGCGCTGAAAACACAAACAATTTTCCTTTAAAATCTGACATATAATTTATTATTTGTCATGCCGAACTTGTTTCAGCATTATAATTACTAAATTCTGAGTATAATTTCAGAATAATGATACGTTATAAAACGTTTAATATTTGTTCTTTAATCTGTTCAAGTTCATTTTTCATTTGAATAACTGCCTTTTGCATTGGAGCAAAATTAGCTTTAGAACCTGTTGTGTTAATTTCTCTACCCATTTCTTGAACAATAAACCCTAATTTTTTACCATTAGAATCTTCTGTTGCTAAGGTTTGTAAAAAGTAATCTAAGTGATTTGCTAAACGAACTTTTTCTTCGTTAATATCTAGCTTTTCTAGATAATAGATTAATTCTTGTTCGAAACGATTTTCATCAGTGTCAACCTTTAAATCATCAATTGCCTTTTTTAATCGTGTTTTTACATTTTCTACTCGATCACCATCTAAAGCTTTTACTTCTTCTAAATATTTTCTGATGTTGGCAATTCTTTCCTTAAAATCTATTTCTAAAGAAGCAGCTTCATCAACTCTATATTGAACAATTTCTTTAATAGCAATGTCTATATTTTCATTAATTAAATGCCATTCATTTTCATCTAATTCTTCACGATCAGTTTTTAAAGCATCTGGCATTCTTACTGCCATTTTAAGTAATTCAACATCATCAGAAGAGCCTGTTTGAACTACATTTCTTAATTGTTGCATATAATCTTTAACAACTCCATGATTTATAGTTGTAGAAGTTTCATCTGCTGTCATTTCTACAAAAATTGAAAAATCTACTTTTCCTCTAACTAAATTACTAGCTAATTTTTTACGCACATATAGTTCCTTTTCTTTGTAGTAAGAAGGAATTCTAACGTTTAAATCTAGATTTTTACTGTTTAAAGATTTAATTTCTATGGTCACTTTTTTTGTTGGCAATTGTAATATAGATTTGCCATAACCTGTCATAGATTGAATCATAAAATCGTCATTTTTAATGTGTTGCAAATATAGTTTTAATTCCTAAATTTATCTACTTGTTTGGTAACTAAATACACACCTAAAAAGATAATGATTGTTGCCAAAACCTTTACTAAATTTAGAGAATCGCTACCAACAAATAGAGCAAAAACTGTTGCAATAACAGGTTGTAAATATATAAAAACACTTACAGTTGTTGGTTTTAATTTAGTTAAACCATAGAGGTTAAAAAGGTAGGTAATACATGTTGTGAAAATTACAACAAAACCTACTTTTAAATAAATAGAGGTTGGCATTGTTGCCCAAGAAATTTCATTAAATTCAAAGATGCTAAAAGGTAAAACAAAGAACAAACCAAATAAATAAAACCATTTTATAAAAACAAAAGGATTGTATTTTGAAATTAAGTTTTTTACTAATACTAAATATAAACCATAAGAAGTTGCGTTTACAAAGACTAGAAAATTACCTAAAGCTCTGCTTTCTGAGTTTTCATCTGAACTGTTTCCATAAACAATTAGTAGAATTGCACCTAACAAACCAATGAAAATACCAATTATTTTTCGCTTTATAATTTTTTCTTTTAATAATAAACTTGAAAAAATTAGCACCATAATTGGTGATGTTACCATCATTACAGAGGCACTTATTGGTGTTGTTAAGCTTAATCCTTTAAAAAAAGAAAGCATGTTTAAGGCAATTCCGAAAAAAGAAGCTAGAAGTATTTTCTTGTAATCTCCTTTTTCAATTTTTTGAGATTTCATAAAAAAACCTAAAATCCAAAAAACCAAAGTAGCACCAGAAACTCTAAGTAAAATAAAAGCGTAAGGCTTTATATAAAGAGGCATAACATCTTTAGCAATGGTATAATTTAAACCATAAATTAATGTTGCAATAGAAACAGCAATTATGGCAAGAGTTCTAGTATTCATTTAAAAAAAAACTAAAAATTAGTTTGCAAAGTTGCTAATAAAATTAGAATTAATTTATAAAAAAAAGAGTTTCAATAATTTGAAACTCTTTTTAGTTTTGGTTGTTAACTTTTGATTAGCCTAATCTACTAAATTAGGAATTCTTAATACTTGTCCTGGATAAATTTTATCTGGGTGAGAAAGCATTGGTTGATTTGCTTCAAAGATTACAGGATACTTCATTGCGTTTCCATAAAATTCTTTTGCTATTTTACCTAAAGTATCTCCTTTTGCTACTGTATGAAATTGTGCCATTGGCATAACAAATTCAGTTTCTTTAACAGTCATATTGTCTTCTACAGATGAAATTCCATCAGTATTACCAACTACTAAAACCACTTTTTCTTTTGTTGGTTGAGAATCTGCTTCTCCCCAAAGTTTAGCTACATCATCATCTACTTCAATAGATAAGTCTTCAACTATAAAACCTAAGCTTGTAACAGCATTTCTTAATTTTTCAGATTTCTCTGCATTTTCTTCTTCTGTAGTTTTTCCAATACCAAAAACATTTGCTCCGGCATTCTTAATGAATGAAAAAATTCCCATTTTTTTTAAATTTTTAATTAATATTTTAATTTTTTGTCTGATGCCAATATACAAATTTTATACAATTGCTTTACATTTGTATCTATATTTTATTCCTATGATTTTACATAACATTGCAGAAAAGAATTCTATTCTAAATAAATTTATTTCAGAAATTAGAGATATTAATATTCAAAAAGATTCTTTACGTTTTAGAAGAAATATAGAACGAATAGGTGAAATATTGAGTTATGAACTAAGTAAAAGTCTTTCTTATAATGCCCTAAATGTTACAACTCCTTTAGGTGTAAGTAAAACAGAGATTCACAATAAAGATGTTGTTTTATGTTCTATTTTAAGAGCTGGTTTGCCACTGCATCAAGGGTTGTTAAATTATTTTGACGATGCAGAAAATGCTTTTATTTCAGCATACAGACATCACCCAAATAATGATGCAGAATTCGAAATTGTTGTTGAGTATTTTGCTTCTCCATCTGTTGGAGGTAAAACCCTGCTTTTAGCAGATCCAATGTTAGCAACAGGGCAATCTTTAGTTGCTGTTTATGAAGCAATAAAAAAACATGGAACTCCAAAAGAAATACATATTGTTTGTGTAATAGGTTCTAAAGAAGGTGTTGCTTTTATTGAAAAACATTTTCCAGAAAACACACATCTTTGGATTGCTGGAATTGATGATGAGTTAAATGATAAAGGCTATATAGTTCCTGGTTTAGGAGATGCTGGAGACTTAGCTTTTGGTAGTAAATTATAAGATAAAAGGAGTAATAATTGCCCCAATTATTATTGTAATTAGAACTATATTTTTAATTAAATTCTTTTCAAGAACTTCAATTCCGTTTGCAATAATTATTGATGTAGGGAATAGTAAAAAAATGATTTCTGAACCATTTTTTTCTTCAACTAAATAGATAAAGCAGGTTGCAACGATAGTATTTACAAAAAGTAAAATCCAACTTTTCTTGAAAGTATTATTTACAGATAATGCCTTTGGCGATTTTAGAAATAAAGACACCAATGTTAATAAAAGCAGCAGGCTCAATAACCAAATTGAGCTCGTTTTTGTATAAAAACTGCTGTCATTACCTAAATAAAAATCAAAAAGAGATATAAAATTTTTTGTTTCATCATACCAAAAACAATAGGTGAAGAATAAAATTAAAGGAACAATAAAACCAATAATTGGCGTCAATAAAGTGTGAATTGTAATTTTTTGATGATAAAAAATAGCAGCATATATGAATGCTATAAATACAATAGAAAAAGGCTCAATAATAAACGAAACTCCAAGCCAAAACCCACCATCAAATAATTTTTTTATAACATCTTTACCAGATTGTAAACTGTATATTTTTCGTAAAAAAAGAAGGTGTAACAAGAATATTATCAGTTCTTTGTGTGATGAAAAGCAAGATAATATAAATGTTAGTAGAAGAGCGAATAATAAGAAAGCGTAAGAATTATCAAAAGTTAAATTATTCTTTGAAACAATAAAGTTGTAAAAGAAAAATATTGCTATAAAAAGTACTAAAAAAATTCCACTTTTTAACAAAGCCGCACTTGTAAATCCATCAACTATAAAAGAAGAAAAAAGAGTTAAAAGAAACAGACAAAAAAAGAATATTGTAATAACAATAAAATTAATAGGTTTTGATTTACCGAAAAAATTGGCTAACATCTTTAGTTTTTATATTTTTGCAGCGTAAATATACTTAAGTTATGATAGCAAGCAATATTTTTAGATTAATTGGAGACTTTTTTGAATGGTTATTTAGTATTTCTTTTGACTTATTACGTCTAGGAGATTTAAACTGGTGGGCATCAAACGTAGTTAGTTGGTTATTTGTAGCCGTATTTTTCTGTTTATTGTATTATTGGATGGTTCAATCTTATAAGTTTAAGAGAGAAGGAACAGAAGATAAAGCTTAATTTACTTTGGGAAGCAAAAATAAATTAAAACGTTTCAATGAAAATGAAACGTTTCCAAATGTCATTCAACCAACAAGAGAAGAAGTCATAAATAACTTTTCTTATAAAGGGAAATGGCATTCTTTTTTTAAGAATGATAATCCTATTATTTTAGAATTAGGTTGTGGTAAAGGTGAGTATACAATTGCTTTAGCACAAAAAAATCCAGACAAAAATTATATTGGAATAGATATTAAAGGAGCTCGTTTTTGGCGTGGTGCAAAAACTGCCATCGAAGAAAAGATGGAGAATGTTGCTTTTGTAAGAACTCAAATTGAGTTAATAGAATATATTTTTGCAGAAAATGAAGTAGATGAAATCTGGATTACTTTTCCAGATCCTCAAATAAAATATAAGCGTACAAAGCATAGAATGACAAATTCTAACTTTTTAAAGAAATACAATTACGTTTTAAAAGAAGGTGGAATTATGAATTTAAAAACAGACTCAGAATTTATGCATGGGTATACTTTAGGTTTGTTGCATGGAGAAGGTCATGAAGTTTTACATTCTAATCATGATGTTTACAAAAATGAAGGATCTCCAGAAGAAGTTACAAGTACTCAAACTTACTATGAATCTCAATATTTAGAAGTAGGCAAACCAATAACGTATATTAGATTTAAATTAAAATATTAGTATTTTCTAATACATCATATTATTTAATAAAAAAATCCTCATCAAAATTTGATGAGGATTTTTTGTTAAATCAGGGGACAATAATTTAATTCACTTTTTGAAAGCTTCCTTTTAATGTTTTTTGGTTTAAAATAGAGGTGTAAAAATATTGGTTTCCTTCAATTTTATCTATTCTAGAAGTAAGTATACTTCCAATTTTTAAAGGAGTTCCTCTTTTCTGTAGACTTACAATGGTTAATTTATAATTAATTGCTGTAGACCATTCTATTTTTGCTATAATGAATTCTCTATTAGAATGGTATTCATAGTAATAGCCATCTTTAATTTCTACTAATACTTTTTTATCTTTAAACTCGTAAGTGTAATTACCATCTTCTAAAACTCCACTTTCTACAATTACTCTATTAAACATTGCGTAAGATTTAGAGGAAGGTTTAATGGTCATACTTTGTGAAAAAGTAGTTTGAGCATTAAAATAGATTAAGAAAATCGATACTATAAAAATAAAGCGAGATATGTGTTTCATAACTTTTAGGGTTTAAATTCAATGTAAAATTATGTCAATATTCAGAGTCAAATTGACGGATGCTGATGAATAGCAATTTTCTATTGACGAACTGTAGGTAATTTGTGGATAAGATTTATAGATCTAGAAATTTGTTTTATTGAGTGTAGTTGAATGGTTATTTTATAGAATCTCGTTATATAATTCTAATATTTTCTATCTTCACTTCGTGAAAGATTCAGACAATTTTTTTGAAAGAGTATATAAAGTAACACGCTTAATTCCTTATGGAAGGGTAACTAGTTATGGTGAAATTGCAAAATACTTGGGCGCAGCACGTTCTGCAAGAATGGTTGGTTGGGCAATGAACAAAGCACATAACTTAGAAGATGTGCCAGCACATAGAGTTGTAAATAGAAAAGGTTTATTAACAGGAAAGCATCATTTTGATGGAACAAATTTAATGCAACAACTTTTAGAAAGCGAAGGTGTAGTTGTAGTAGATAATCAAATTAAAGACTTAGAAAAAGTACTTTGGATTCCGTTGGATGAATTGTAAAAAAAAAGAACTTAAAAATAGATTTAAGTTCTTTTAGGTTAAAGTTAGATACATTCTAATTCGAAAATTTAACAAGTTTACCAGCCCAATTTCTATTTGCTAATTCTGACTTGTAATAGAACTTTTTACCTTTCTTTTTTACAATTTCAGTTTTTAACTCTGTTCCTTTTATAAAAGGCAGGTTAGGTTTATTAATTTCAGTAATAACTAACTTGTAGTTATTATTTGAGGACCAAATAATTTTGGCTTTAATAAATTCATTATTTGGATGATGTTCAATATACTTGTCCCCATTTATTTCTATTAACACTTTTTCCTTGCTTTTTGCATAATGGTATTTGCCATCATCTAAAACTTTGTTAATTACAATATTGTTTTTTTGTAATTTTTTAGTCATGTTACTTACACTATTATAAGCGATATTCTGTGAAATAGTGTTGAATGTTACACTTATTATCAATAAGAGAACAAAAGGTTTAATTACTTTTTTCATAATATGTAGATTTTAAGTTATGTTTAAATGTAATTATATTATTGTTAGTAATATATGATATAAATCAATTATATACTAATAAAATGTACTTATATTTACTTGTTTGGTAAATAAAAGTTTATTTTATTGATTTTTTGATATTTATAAAATCAGGTCTTTGTTTACAATGTATCCTAACAAAACATCATTTTAAGAAATAAGTTTTATACACAAACTTATAGGGAGAAGGTTTAGTTGTGTTAGATGAATTGTAAAAAAAAAGAACCCAAAAAAATATTTGAGTCCTTTATTTTAAAATAGGGGTTAATTTATTAATTAGACACTTTTATAAGTTTACCTGTCCAATTGCGTTTTGCTAATTCTGATTTGTAATAGAATTTTTTACCTTTCTTTTTTACAATTTCAGTTTTTAACTCTGTTCCTTTTTTAAAAGGAAGGTTAGGTTTATTAATTTCCGTAATTATTAATTTGTAGCTAGAGCTAGATGTCCATTTAATTTTAGCTTTAACAAACTCGTTGTTTGGGTGATATTCTGTATACGTATCTCCTTTTATTTCAACTAAAACTTTATTAGTGTTTTTAGAGTAAAAATAGTTACCATCTTCTAAAGCTTTGCTTGTAGTTGTACTTTTTTTAGGAGAGTTAATAACATGATTTACATTGTTGTAAGCTAAATCTTGAGAAAAGGCGTTTGAAGTTGCACTTAATGTTATTAAGATAATTAAGTGTTTAAATAAATTTTTCATTATAGTAGGGGGATTTTTTTAACACATTCAAATCTATTGGTAATTTTAAAATAAATTGCTGACAAAAGTCATGTTGTAATTTTTTTTTTAAATTATTCATTTAAACACAATTTTTTTTAAAAAAGAAAGCAAAATAAACATGAAAATCAATGTTAAACCGAGAAAAATATAGTGGTTTTAAGTAAAAGATTATGGTATCTATAAAATCCAATTATTAGTCAATAAATAATCACAATCTGTATTCTTTATTTTCTGATTTTGAACTTGTATCTTTGTTGTTGAAATTTAATCATATTAAAACCTCAGAATGAGTTTTAAAAAGCAAGATATATACAACGCATTAGAAACTATTACTGCACCTGGAGAAGGGAAGAGTTTAGTTGAAAACGGAAACATAACAAACGTAGTAACTTTTGGAGATGAAGTAATTGTAGATGTTACTATTAACAATCCAACTTTACAAGCAAAAAAGAAAGTTGAAACAGAAATCACCAAAGCAATAAAAAGCAATGTTGATGAAAAAATTGAAGTTAAAATCAATGTAAAAGTTGAAAAACCTGCTCCAAAAGACAATCCTAATCAAATTAAAGGGAAAGAAATTCCTAATATTAAAAACATTATAGCAATTGCATCTGGTAAAGGAGGCGTAGGTAAATCTACCATAACTTCAAATACTGCCATATCTTTAGCTAAAATGGGCTTTAATGTAGGAGTTTTAGATGCAGATGTTTATGGACCATCACAACATATTATGTTTGATGTAGAAAAAGCAAGACCACTTTCTGTAAATGTAAATGGTCGTTCTAAAATGAAGCCTGTAGAAAATTATGGAGTTAAACTTTTGTCTCTTGGTTTTTTTACAGACCCTAACCAGGCAGTTATATGGAGAGGTCCAATGGCTTCAAAAGCATTAAATCAATTAATTTTTGATGCAGATTGGGGAGAGTTAGATTTTCTTTTAATTGATTTGCCTCCAGGAACTGGAGATGTACATTTATCAATTGTACAAGCATTACCTATTAACGGAGCGGTTGTTGTAAGTACACCACAAAATATTGCATTAGCAGATGCTAAAAAAGGAGTTGCAATGTTTCAACAAGAAAACATCAATGTACCTGTTTTAGGAATCATAGAAAATATGGCATACTTTACTCCAGAAGAATTACCTGAAAATAAATATTATATCTTTGGAAAAGATGGAGCTAAAAATTTAGCGGAAGATATAGACACTAAGTTTTTAGGAGAAATTCCTTTAGTACAAAGTATTAGAGAAGCTGGAGATGTTGGTCATCCTGTAGCATTACAAGATAATACACCATTAGAAAAAGCTTTTTCTGAAATTACTAAAGAAATGGTTGCCCAACTATTAAAAAGAAATGAGAATTTACCAGCAACAGAAGTTGTTAGAATTACAACAATGAGTGGTTGTAGTTCTGTAAAAAAGTAAGATTATGACAGAACAAGAAACATTAAATAATGTTGAAAAAGCATTAGATGAAATTCGTCCTTTTTTAATGAGTGATGGAGGAAATATTAAATTACTTTCTATTGAAGATACTATTGTAAAGGTTCAGTTAGAAGGTGCTTGTACAGGTTGTTCTGTAAATCAAATGACATTAAAAAATGGAGTAGAAGCAACAATTAAAAAGTATGCTCCACAAATTGTTGAGGTAATTAACGTAGCTTAATTACTGTGTGATATAAGTCACATATAGAAACAGTTGATAGCCTTATTTTTGCGCAATTCTTATTTTAAAAATTAATGATTACTACAGATATTCTAATTATTGGTGCAGGACCAACAGGTTTGTTTACAGTTTTTGAAGCAGGTTTATTAAAATTACGATGCCATTTAATAGATGCATTACCACAAGTTGGTGGGCAATGTTCAGAAATCTATCCAAAGAAACCTATTTATGATATTCCTGCATTTCCAGAAATTTTAGCAGGAGATTTAACAGATAATCTAATGGAACAAATTAAACAATTTGAACCTGGATTTACTCTTGGAGAAAGAGCAGAAACTATAGATAAACAAGAAGATGGTTCTTTTATAGTTACTACAAATAAAGGCATAAAACATCAGGCACCAATTGTTGCAATTGCTGGTGGATTAGGTAGTTTTGAACCAAGAAAACCTCCAATTCCTAATATTGTTGATTTCGAAGATAAGGGAGTTGAATATATTATTAGAGATCCAGAATTTTATCGCGATAAAAAAGTAGTTATTTCTGGTGGAGGAGATTCAGCTTTAGATTGGTCAATATTTTTGACAGATGTAGCTGCTGAAGTAACATTAATTCATAGAAGAAACGAGTTTAGAGGTGCTTTAGATTCTGTAGATAAAGTACAAGAATTAAAAGATGCAGGTAAAATTAGAATGATTACTCCTGCAGAAGTAAAAGGAATTGTTGGAACTGATAAAGTAGAAGGAGTTTCTGTTGTACAAAATGGTGGAGAAGAATTTACTATAGAGGCAGATCATTTTATTCCACTTTTTGGATTATCTCCAAAATTAGGTCCAATTGCAAATTGGGGCTTAGAAATAGAAAAAAATGCAATTAAAGTAAACAACGCTTTAGATTATCAGACTAATATTCCTGGAATCTACGCTATTGGAGATGTAAATACATATCCAGGTAAATTAAAGTTGATTTTATGTGGTTTCCATGAAGCAACATTAATGTGTCAAAGTGCTTTTCAAAGAATATTTCCTGATAAAAAATATGTAATGAAATACACAACAGTTGGTGGAGTTCAAGGTTTTGACGGTACAAAAAAAGAAGCTCCAAAAGCTGTTATTAAGAAAATAGAATAATCTTATTCTGATTTTATTTAAAATATAATTTAATCCCGCCAAGTTTTTAAACTTGATGGGATTTTTATTTAAAGACATTTCTAACAAGACTTTTCTTATATTTGTAAGAACAACGAAATCGATTGAGATGTTTTCAGATTTACTTTCTTACTTAAAATTCTTAATAAAGCGCAATCCTGAATGAGCGTTTAATGTATCAGTTTTACAATGTGAAAAATGTAACAATTCTTGACTAAAAAGTTCTTTGTTACATTGGTTTATTAACTCATAAATACATTAGCAAATGCCTTTTTATCATAAATTAGGGAAAATTCCTCCCAAAAGACACACACAGTTTCGTAAAAAAGACGGAAGTTTATATTACGAACAACTTTTTGGTACAATTGGTTTCGACGGAATGTCTACCAATTCTTATCATGAACACAGGCCAACAATGGTAAAACATATTGGAAAACAATACTCTGTGAAGCCAAAAATTGCAAAAGCAAACAATATTCAATCATACAGATTTAGAGGGTTTCAAGTTCCGGCAGAAAATGATTATTTAGAAAGTAGAAAAGTTGTTTTAACAAATGCTGATTGTAATATTATTTTATCAGCACCAAAAAAATCTACCACAGATTATTTTTATAAAAACACAGATGCAGACGAAGTAATTTTTATTCATAAAGGATCAGGGAAATTAAGAACTCATCTTGGAAATATCAACTTTAAATACGGAGATTACTTAGTAATTCCTCGTGGAATTATTTACAAATTAGACTTCGATGATGAAAACAACAGGCTTTTTATCGTAGAATCCTATTCGCCAGTGTATACTCCAAAACGTTACAGAAACTGGTTTGGTCAATTATTAGAACATTCGCCATTTTGCGAACGCGATTTACGAAGGCCAGAAGAATTAGAAACACATAACGAATTAGGAGATTTCTTAATAAAAGTAAAAAAACAAGGCGAAATTATAGAAATGACATACGCTTCACATCCTTTTGATGTTGTTGGTTACGATGGTTATAATTTTCCTTATGCATTTTCAATTCACGATTTCGAACCAATTACTGGGCGAATTCATCAGCCGCCACCAGTGCATCAAACTTTTGAAACTAATGCATTTGTAATTTGCAGTTTTGTGCCGCGTTTGTACGATTATCATCCAAACTCAATTCCTGCGCCATACAATCACAGTAACATCGATTCAGACGAGGTTTTATATTACGTAGATGGTGATTTTATGAGTAGAAACGATATCGATCAAGGGCATATTTCTTTGCATCCAGCAGGAATTCCTCATGGTCCACATCCAGGAACAACTGAAAAGAGTATCGGAAAAACAAAAACCGAAGAATTAGCAGTTATGGTAGATACTTTTAAACCTTTACAGGTTACAGAAGAAGCTATGAAAATTGCCGATGAAGATTATTATAAATCTTGGTTAGAGTAAAATAATTATAAGAAGCTATTTCCTGCTTTCCACTATATCTTTTTGTGAAAAACAAAAAGGATGTCGTTTCAATCAGGGCTAAAATACTTGCAAACAAATAGCATATACAAAATACTAAAATCATCAAAAGATGGCAAAAGAAATAAAATCAGTAAACTACGGTTTAGAAAAAATATTTGAAGGAGCACAAGATTTCCTTCCGCTTTTAGGAACAGATTATGTAGAATTTTATGTAGGTAATGCAAAACAAGCAGCGCATTTTTACAAAACAGCATTCGGATTTCAATCGCACGCATATCGTGGATTAGAAACAGGAGCTAAAGATTCTGTGAGTTATGTGTTAACACAAGATAAAATTAAATTAGTTTTAACAACCCCGTTAAACAGTGAATCACCAATAAACGATCATATTGTAAAACATGGAGATGGTGTAAAAGTTGTAGCACTTTGGGTAGAAGATGCCAAAAAAGCGTATGAAGAAACAACTGCTAGAGGCGCAAAATCATACATGGAGCCAACTGTAGAATCAGATGAATATGGAGAAGTTGTAAGAGCAGGAATCTACACATATGGAGAAACGGTACATATGTTTGTAGAACGCAAAAACTATAAAGGAACATTTTTACCAGGTTTTCAAAAATGGGAATCAGATTACAATCCACCAATAGCAGGTTTAAAATACATAGATCACATGGTTGGTAATGTTGGTTGGAATCAAATGGATATTTGGGTAAAATGGTACGAAGATGTTATGGGGTTTGAAAACTTTTTATCTTTTGATGACAAGCAAATCCATACAGAATACTCAGCCTTAATGAGTAAAGTGATGTCCAACGGAAATGGGCGAATTAAATTTCCTATAAACGAACCAGCAGAAGGTAAAAAACGTTCTCAAATAGAGGAATATTTAGATTTTTACGAAGGAGCAGGTGTACAGCATATTGCAGTTGCAACAGACGATATTATAGCTACTGTAACTCAATTACGTTTTAGTGGAGTAGAATTTTTATCAACACCACCAGAAGAATATTACAGAGCAGTTCCAGGAAGATTAGAAGAATATAGTCATGAATTAAGAGAAGATATTGAAAGCTTAAAAGAGTTGGGTATTATGATTGACGCAGATGAAGAAGGTTATTTATTACAGATTTTCACAAAACCAGTAGAAGACAGACCAACGTTGTTTTTTGAAATTATTCAAAGAATGGGGGCAAAAGGTTTTGGAGCCGGAAATTTTAAAGCACTTTTTGAATCTATAGAAAGAGAACAAGCCAAAAGAGGAACTTTATAAATCAGTAAACAGTCTTCAGTAGCAGTTTGCAATAGAGTAACTTCATCGAGGAACGAAGCAATCTGTTTATTAAAAAGAAAAATAGAATCAAGAAATAAGATTTAACTATCTTGCTTCTTGATTTTTTTATAGAATAAAAAGAATGGAAAGAGACGATATTTTAAAAGCAATAGAAGAAAAGTACAATAAATTAGGTGTTCCTGTAGATGCAATGTTAGAAGGTTTGTTGCATAGTACACCAATTACATATTGGGATTATATTCAAACTGATGCTTTGCTTGGGTTACAAACCCCAAGAACCACACAACCAGATGAAATGGTTTTTATCATGTATCATCAGGTAAATGAGTTGTTGTTTAAAATGATTTTGTGGGAAATTGATCAGGTTGCAAAAACAACTGAAGTTACTGCAGAAAAATTTTCTATGCATTTAGGTAGAATTAGTAGATATTTTGATATGCTATGCAGTTCATTTACTGTAATGGCAGATGGAATGGAACGCGAGCAATATTTAAAATTCAGAAATACATTAACACCTGCAAGTGGTTTTCAAAGTGCGCAATACCGTAAAATTGAATTTGCTTCCACAGAATTAATTAATTTAATTGATGTTCGTTTTAGAGACACTATAGATAGAAACTCGTCATTTAGAAATGCTTATAATCATTTGTATTGGCAAGCAGCAGGTAAAAATTATACAACAGGTCAAAAATCAACCTTATTAAATCTTTTTGAGAAAAAATATATGGGAGATTTCATCGATTTTATGGAAGATTATAATGATATTAATTTATCATTAAAATTTAAACAATTGCCAAAAGAAGTTCAAGAAAACGAAGATTTAATCAAAGCAATGCGCCATTACGATTATACTGTAAACGTAAAGTGGGTAATGGCTCATTACAATGCAGCTGCAAAATATATTGGTGGCAGCGATTCTGAATTAAAAGCGACAGGAGGTAGTAATTGGCGTAAATATATGCACCCAAAATATCAACGAAGAATTTTCTATCCGTATTTATGGAGTGAAGATGAATTAAAAAACTGGGGAACGTTTTAACCTTATTATATGATCATTAAATGTCATTTGCAAAATATTAGTAAATGACTTTTTGTTTTTTGGAACGGTAATTGTCAATACTTTTTTATATGTTTGATTTTTCTATGAAAAAATACTTAACTTTTATTTTTACACTTTTACTGTTTGTAAATACAAACGGTCAAGATAAATCTACGGCATTTAAGAACGGAGAATGGTTGCGTTACAAAATGAGTTATAGTGGTTTTTTAAGAGCTGGTACTGCTATTTTAGAAGTGAATGAAAAAGAATATAATGGCAAGAAAGTGTTTCATACTAAAGGATCTGGTTGGACATCTGGACCAGTTAAATGGTTTTTTAAAGTAGACGATGTTTATGAAAGCTATTTTGATCAAGAAGAAGTAAAGCCTTACTTATTTAAAAGAAATATTAATGAAGGCGGATATAAAAAAAATAGAAATACAACATTTAATTACAAAACAAACAAAGCATTAGTTCAAGATTTTATAAATCAAAAAGATACTTCTGTTTCTTTTTCTAATGTACAAGATATGCTGTCTTCTTTTTATTATCTAAGAAATCAAGATGTATCAAGCATAAAAAAAGGCGATGAAATAGCTATTGATATGTTTTTAGATTCACAGATTTATCCTTTTAAATTGCGTTTTATTGGCAGAGAGATCATAAAAACCAAGTTTGGAAGTATTAGAACAATGATATTTAATCCGTTAGTGCAATCTGGTAGAGTTTTTAAAGCACAAGAAAGTGTAACTATTTGGATTACTGATGATGAAAATAAAATACCAATTAAAATGAGGGCATCGCTTTCTGTTGGTTCACTTCGTGCAGAATTAGAAGCTTATAAAGGGTTAGCAAATTCTTTTAAAGTTCTTTATGATGGAGCTGCAAATTAGTTTTTATCAAAACTTTAACGAAACCGTTTTAGGAATCTTCCTGTATTAGATTAAAAAGAAAACGATTTTATTTGTATTTTTGGAAATCAATCTCAATCGATATCCTTCTTGAAAAAAATAATTTTCCTCCTAGTATTTGTTTTATCATTCTCATCTTGTAAGAAAGATGAAAAATCATCAATTATTTCTAAAAAAGATAAACCTAAACCAATTTATAAATTTGGCTATAAAATCGATGATTTTAAAGTAATTCAAGATACTATTAAAAGCGGAGAAAGTTTTGGAACTATTCTAGATAGACATCATGTTTATTACCCAAAAATTAATGAAATAGCAGGTACTATAAAAGATGTTTTTGATGTAAGAAGAGTAAGAGCTGGTAAACCTTATACTATTTTAGCAAGTAAAGACTCTACTGAACAAGCGCAAATTTTTATTTATAAACATGATAAAATAAATGCAACAATTGTAGATTTTAAAGATTCTGTAATTACTGCTACTCGATTTAAAAAACCAATAAAAGTAGTAGAAAAAATTACGGAAGGTATTGTTTATTCAAGTCTTTCTCAAACAATGGATAGTTTAGGTTTAAGACCTAATTTAACATATAAAATTGCAGATGACATTTATGCGTGGACATTAGATTTTCAGAAATTACAAAAAGGAGATTCTTTTAAAATTGTTTATGAAGAGAAATTTATAGAAGACACTCTTTTTGCTGGTTATGGAAACGTAAAATCAGCAGTTTTTAAACATAGAGGAGTAGATTTTTATGCATATAGATTTATAGCAGATTCTATAAAAGGAATTCCAGAATATTATGATGAAGAAGGAAATATGTTGCGTAGTCAGTTTTTAAAATCACCTATTAAATTTCAATATAGAATATCTTCTAGATATAATTTAAAAAGAAGAATTGCTTATTATGGAAATAGAATTAAACCTCACAGAGGAACAGATTTTGCAGCAAGAATAGGCACTCCAATTTTAGCAACAGCTAGTGGAACTGTCATAGAATCTACAAGAAGAGGAGGTAATGGTAAATTTGTAAAAATAAAACATAATGGTACATATTCTACTCAATATTTACACATGCAAAAACAGAAAGTTAAAAAAGGACAATACGTTAAACAAGGAGATGTAATTGGTTGGGTAGGTATGACAGGTAATACTGGCGGACCACATGTTTGTTATCGTTTTTGGAAAAACGGCAGAGAAGTAGATCCTTTTAAACAAAAATTACCAGCTGCAGAACCTTTAAAGAAAAGCATAAAATCAAGATATTTAGAATTTATTAAACCTCTTAAGTATCAATTAGATCATAAACAAATACCAACACAAGAACCAGCAGTAATAAAAGAAAGTATTGCTCAAAATTAAATCAATGGCTTTAAAAAACATCAACCCAACTACAACAGACGCTTGGACAGCATTAGAAAAACATTTTAATAATATCCAAGATGTAAATATTAAAGAGTTATACAAAGACAGTAATAGACAAAAAGATTTTTCTTTAAATTTTGATGATTTACTGGTAGATTTTTCTAAAAATAGAATTACAAAGGAAACAATTGAGTTGCTAGTAAAATTGGCAGAAGAAGTAGATTTAAAAGATGCTATTGAAAAACAATTTTCTGGTGAAGTAATAAATGTAACAGAAGGTAGAGAAGTTTTACATACTGCTTTAAGAAGTACTTCTGAAGATCCTGTTTTAGTTGATGGGAAAAATATTAAACCACAAATACAAGCTGCTTTAAGAAAAATTAAAAGTTTTTCTAACAAAGTTATTTCTGGAAAATGGAAAGGGTATACAGGAAAATCAATTACAGATATTGTTAATATTGGTATTGGTGGTTCAGATTTAGGTCCAGATATGGTTGTTGAGTCTTTACAGTATTATAAAAATCAATTAACGTCTCATTTTGTTTCTAATGTAGATGGAGATCACGTATCAGAAATTATAAAGAAATTAAATCCAGAAACTACATTATTTGTAATTGTTTCTAAAACATTTACAACTCAAGAGACTATTACAAACGCAGAAACACTTAAAAATTGGTTTTTAAAATCTGCAACTATTTTTGATATTCCAAAGCATTTTGTTGCCGTTTCTACAAATTTAGAAGCAGTTGATAGTTTTGGTATCGATAAAAGTAACGTTTTTCCAATGTGGAATTGGGTTGGAGGTAGATTTTCATTATGGTCTGCAGTAGGGTTGTCTATTAGTTTGTCAGTTGGTTTTGATAATTATAAACAACTTTTAGAAGGAGCAGAAGAAATGGATCTTCATTATAGAAATACAGATTTCGATAAAAATATTCCAGTGATTTTAGCACTTTTAAGCATTTGGTATAATAATTTTTACGGAGCAGAAACAGAAGCTGTTTTACCTTACTCACAATATCTAAAGAAATTAC
Source organism: uncultured Polaribacter sp. (assembly GCA_965367085.1). GTDB lineage: Bacteria > Bacteroidota > Bacteroidia > Flavobacteriales > Flavobacteriaceae > Polaribacter. Next base: position 36,638 of record CBDUHF010000003.1, on the reverse strand, counting down.
CAGATTATTTACAACAAGCTATTATGGAAAGTAATGGGAAAGGTGTAGATAGAAATGGAGATAAAGTAACTTACCAAACAGGTACAATTGTTTGGGGAAGCACAGGTACAAACATGCAACATGCATTTATGCAATTAGTACATCAAGGTACTAAGTTAATTCCTGCAGATTTTATTGGCTACAAAGAATCTTTATATGGATTAACAGATCACCATAAAAAATTAATGGCTAATTATTATGGTCAAATGGAAGCTTTGGCTTTTGGTAAAACAAAAGAAGAAGTTCATTTAGAATTAAAGTTTTCTGGTAATGAAGATAAAATAGCTACATTATTACCTTTTAAGGTTTTTGAAGGAAATAGACCAAGTAACGCAATACTTTTTGATAAATTAACTCCAAAATCTTTAGGAAAAATGATTGCTCTGTATGAACATAAAATATTTACACAAGGTATATTGTGGAATATTTATAGTTATGATCAATTTGGAGTAGAATTAGGAAAAGAATTAGCAAAAAAATTATTGAATAATCAGTAAAATTGAGTTTTTTAAATTGATAATTTAAAGCTATTGCTATTTTACAGCGTTTTGTTAACAAATTTGTTAATATGTAGAGGGCTCATTAACAGTTTATAAAAATTTATTTACTATATTTCGACGTCTTAATTTTTTGTTAAACCTTAACATTAAATTAACATTAGAACCCTTCAAAAGGGGGAATTTTGCAAAACATTTAATAACATAAAATTAAAAAATGAGAAATTTTAAAAACTTATTATTTGTAGCCCTGTTTTTTGTAACAGCTACAGTTTTAGGACAAACTAAAATTACAGGTACGGTTGTAGATGATACAAACCAACCATTACCTGGAGCAAGTGTTGTTGTAAAAGGAACAACAAACGGTACATCAACCGATTTTGACGGAAAGTTTATCTTAAACGCAAAATCTAAATCTGGTGTTGTTATAGTCTCTTTTATAGGCTTCAAGAACAAAGAAGTAGCTTTTTCTTCTTCAAAAGGTAATTTAGGAAACATTACTTTACAAGAAGGTGGTGACGTTTTAGATGAAATTGTAATAACTGCAACATCTTTTGCAATAGATAGAAAAACGCCAGTAGCTGTTTCTACTATTAAAGCGGCTGACATTGAAACTAAATTAGGTACACAAGAGTTTCCGGAGATTTTAAAATCTACTCCAGGTGTATACGCTACTAAAACTGGTGGTGGTTATGGAGATTCTAGAATTAACCTACGTGGTTTTAGTTCTGCAAATGTTGCTGTAATGATTAATGGTGTTCCTGTTAATGATATGGAAAACGGAGCTGTATATTGGTCTAATTGGGCTGGTTTATCTGATGTAACTTCTGCAATGCAAGTTCAAAGAGGTTTAGGTGCTTCTAAAGTAGCTGTACCTTCAATTGGTGGAACAATTAATATTATTTCTAAATCATCTGATGCAGAAAAAGGTGGTAAAATTAGAATGGCTACTGGTAATAATGGTTACCAAAAATATGGTATGACTTTATCTACAGGTTTAATGGATAATGGTTTTGCAATTACAGCTTCTGCTGCTAAAATTTCTGGAGACGGTTATGTGGATGGCTTACAGTTTAGTGGTGTAAATTATTTCTTAAATATATCTAAAGAGGTTAATGAAAGTCATAAATTATCTTTTAATGTAATTGGAGCACAACAAACTCACGGGCAAAGATATAATACAAGAACTATTGCTCAGAATAGAGCTACTGAACAAGGAGGAAAAAGATTTAATCCAGATTGGGGTTATAGAAACGGTCAGGTAGAAAATATTTCATATAATTTTTATCACAAACCACAAATTTCTTTAAATCATGATTGGACAATCTCTGACAAAACATATGTTACAACTGCTGTTTATGCTTCTTTTGGAACAGGTGGGGGTAGAAGAACTCAAGGTTCTGGAAAATTCACAAACAGCGACTACCGATTAGGTGATATAGATCAACCAATTGATTTTGATAGAATTGTCGCAGAAAACAAAGCAAATGGAGCTTTAGGTTCTACTGATGTTTTTGCAGCTTCTAATAATGACCATAACTGGTATGGAGTATTATCTACCTTAAAAACAGATTTATCTGAAACGCTAAAATTATCTCTAGGTTTAGATGGTAGGTATTACAAAGGAATTCATTATTACTCAATTACAGATTTATTAGGAGGTCAATATTATTTAAATCCTAATTCTAATGATAATAACTATAATGAAGCATTACAAGTTGGTGACCGTTTTAATAGAGATTATGAAGGTAGAGTTTTAAGATATGGTACTTTTGCTCAAGTAGAGTATTCACAAGATGATTTATCTGTTTTCTTATCTTCTTCTGTTTCTAATACGAGATATGGTAGATCTAGTTTCTTAGATGATTCAACAAATATTAACGGACAAGTTTCAGAAAATGTTAACTTTTTAGGTTTTGGAACTAAAGGTGGAGCAAATTATAATTTAGATGATAATCATAATGTTTTTGCTAATATTGGGTACTTTTCTAGAGCACCTTTTTTAACAGGTGGTGTGTTTGTTAATAAAGAATCTATTGACTTTAATGAAGATGCTGTAAATGAGAAAATTTTTAGTGCAGAAATTGGTTATGGTTATAGAAGTGAAAAGTTTAATGCGAATGTAAATCTTTACAGAACTTCTTGGTTAGACAAGTCTGTTTCTCCAAGTATCCAAGATCCTGTAAATGTTGGTCAATTTTTGAATACTAACATTACTGGATTAGATGCATTACATCAAGGAATAGAAATTGATTTTATTTATAATTTGACAGATAAATTAAGAGTAAATGGTATGGTATCTTTAGGAGATTGGGAATGGAAGAGTGATTTAAGTGCTGATATTCTTGATGACACAGGAGCCTTTGTAAGAAACATTACAATTAATGCTGATGGTTTAAAAGTAAATGATGCTGCTCAAACAACTTACGCTTTTGGATTAAACTATAAAGCTTTAGATAAAACATCTATTTCTTTAGATTATAACTATGCAGGTAATTTATACACTAATTTTGATTTTAGTAGAGGTACAACAGATAGATTAGATACCTCAAAATTACCAGCATATCATTTATTTGATTTAGGTTTTAATCACGGATTTACAATTGGAGAATTTGACGCTACTTTAACAGGTAATATGAATAATATTTTCGATGTAGAATATATTTCAGATGGTTTTGATAGTACCGAAGAAACAAGCCCAGGTGTATTTGAGCATACTTTAACTAATTCTGGAGTATACTATGGAGCTGGTAGAACATTTAGTTTAGGATTAACAGTTAATTTTTAAAAAAAATAAATCATGAAAAAAATTCTTTTATTATTAACAATTTTTACAATGGTTTTCACTTCGTGTGATCCATTAGAAGACATCAATGCAGAAGTTGATGCACAAGTAAACCCAATTGTTGGGGATGTAGTTTTTACAATGTCTGATGACGATTATGAAGTAATAGATAAGTCTTACGGTAATTTTGATTCAGAAGCTGAAGCGAAAGAGCTTATTCCAGCGGTATTATTTGATAAATATCCAGCTTGGGGAAATAAATCTTCTGCAACAGTTACATTTAACTTATACTACAAAAAGAACGATGAAAAGAGTTTAATTGTTTATGAAGTTCAATCAGGAGATTATTCAGCAGCTGGATTACGATATTCAACTATTTCTAGTGATGCTCAAGCAATACAATTATTAGATCACTTATTTCCTTCACCAGATTATCGTGTTTTAGTATCATTAACTTATGATGAATATGATAGTGGTATTGTTACTGAAGTAGAAAATGGTTTTATTTATGCAAATGATACTTGGGAAAAGTCTACAGGTATTACTGCCGCAGAATACGCTGCTATGGGAGAATCTAGAGCTCAATTTTCTAATGAAGATGAAGCCTTAGTTAAAATTCCAGTTTATTTAAAGAATAAATTAGCATATGAAGCACCAGCAGCTGGAGATATTGAAGGTGTAATGTATAAATTATACGTTACAGATACTGATGATGTTGATGGAGATGGTAGAACAGATGATAAAACAGTATACAGTTATGTAGTATTTTATACTTATGATGGTATGGATTGGGTACAATATAATAATAATATTCAATCAACTATTCAGTTTGGGCATGATGGTACAACTTGGGTCCCAGATAACACAATTAAATATACTTTAATTAGAAATGGAGATTACGAGTATATGGCTGCTGAGTTGGAAGGAAATGCTGATTTTGCTAATGTTAGTTTAGATAATTTAGCTGGTTATGGAGATTTTGATTATAACTGGTCTGATACACAAATTGAATATGCTTTAGCATTATTCTTAGATCATTTAGATCCAAATGCTGCAGAAGGACAAAAATACCTTTTAACGTATGTTATTTATGACAATGGTGAAAATGATTATCAAACTAGTTTCATTAAAACTGATGGAGTTTGGGTTGTTAATGAATAATAGCAAAAAAGAATAAAATTTATTAAACCACCTCATTTGAGGTGGTTTTTTTATTCATTGTTTTCAGTGAACTCTCTAACGGTTTTCAGTGAGGTAAAAATTTCACTGTTTTCAGTGATTGACAAGTACTATTAATAGCTTTATTTTTATAAAAATAAATTTAAAAATTGTACTTATGAAAAAATTATCAAAATTTTTACTACTCACTGTTTTATTAGCTATTTTATCTTGTCAAAACCAAGATGAAGATCTATTAATTAATAATGAAATCGAAACTTCCTCCAGAAAATTAATTCCAGAAAATCTAATAGATTTTAGAGGGCTTAAGGTTAATCATCGATTTTCTAAACAATTAAAAAAAGGAAAAAGTAAAACTAAAAAGTCAATTTCAAATACTAGTTTAGTACAGAGAGTTAATCCTATTGACTATATTGACCCTATTGACCCTATTGACCCTATTGATGGCCCATTAGATGAAAAATATTATTCTAATCCTCAAAGGTTAATTGCTGTTGTAGAAAATATATTAGGTGACTTTCCATATGGTATAGATTCAGATTTTTCTGAAAACGATATGAACATGATAAGAAATGATTTTCCTCTTCTATCGGATGATCAAATAGCAAGTCAAATGGATGTTATTGAGGACTATTATAGTTTAAATTTTGAAAATGAATATAAGTTAAAATATGATGAATTGTACTCAAGCCCTATCAAAATAAAATTTGACGGTTTGATACATCAAAGAAGTAATATTTCTATATTAGATGGCTTGTGTCTTATTGAAGAAGCAGGGTATGGGATCAGTAATCCTATAAAATTTATAAAAGCTTTGTATTCGTTATATAAATCAGAAGGTGTCGCTGAAACAATCTCTTTAAATGAGTATGGAAGCAGTATGGATGCTAATGATACTAAAAGAGATGCCTTTAGACATATGATTTGGAATGCTATGTTAGCCCAATATTATTTTACAGTTACAAGAAAAGCTCCTCGTATAAATTTTGCCAAAGCGTTTACAGATGTATGGGAAGAATCGAGTTGTAGAATACAAACTAATACTGATGCCGCTAAGAATATGGATTTACATAATAATCATATTGGAAGATCAGTTTGGAACAATCAGGCAAATTATGCATATTCTTTTTTTGGAATTCCTTTTGGGCTATCAACACCTACTCGACAACAATTAACAGTTGAATTTAACACGAAAATTTCTGCAGCAAGATTTATTAATGTTACTACATTAGGTGTACCAACTACTGTTTCGGAAATTAATGCTACTCACAGTAATATTGCCGTCTATATAAAAAGACCAAATATCACATTTAATACTGGAGATGAAATTAGATTTGAAAGAATTAACTCAGAATTTAACATAAGAGTAGATCTATCTGATGGAAATTTTAGTAATCAAATAATACCAAGACAGTATTTTATTAAGTCCATTGATAATTTAGGGATTCAAGTAGGTGATAAATTAGATGCTTATATGAAGTATAAAGGGTCTGAAGCAATTTATAATAATGGGGCTAATGGTTTTGACGGTCTTGAAAGTATTACTATAACTTATAATGGAGAGGCAACAGTAATTGAATCATTAGGAGATAATAAGTTTTTAATTGGTTTTACAGACAATAATGCTTGGAGTGTTAGATCAACCACACAAGAAACTAATATTCAAAATTGGCGAATAGATTTTTACGAAGTTGATTTTAATGCAACTTATATTTATAAATAATTTATTTTAAATGAAAATTCTATAAAACCACCTCAATAGAGGTGGTTTTTTTTTGCTTAAAAATTACTAACTTTACCATTACTAAAAAACAACTACTAATTATGAAAGAAATTCACTCCTATTGGGCTTACCTAGTTTTAATTATATTACTTATTACGGTAGTAAATTCAATAATAGGTTTTACCCAAAAGAAACAATTTAAAGATAAAGATCTACGCTTAGGTTTATTTACTCTTATTGTATCTCATATTCAATTATTAATAGGTTTAGGCTGGTATTTTATGTCTCCTTGGTATAAAGCCTTAAAAGAAAACGGAGGAGAAGTTATGGGAGATAAAGCAGCCAGATTAATTGCTGTAGAACACCCAATAATGATGATTTTAGCAATTGTATTAATTACAATTGGTTGGTCTAAGCATAAAAAGAAATCAGAAGACAGCGCAAAGTTTAAAACATTTGTTGTCTTTTACGGAATAGCATTGTTATTAATTCTTTCTAGAATCCCTTGGAATAACTGGTTTTAAAGATGAAACGAACATTAATAAAATTTAAACCTTTTTTAGAAAAGGTAAGTTTAAAACTTTTAATGAGAGAACGAAGTGGTTACACACGTTCTTAATTTTATAAATATTTTTTCTAATTCATAAAATTTAAACGTGTGAAAATTTTAAGTTACATATTATCACCAATCTTTGTATTGGTGTTTTTTTTACTGTTGATTATATTTCATCCATTACAATGGATAGCGTTAAATGTATTTGGTCAAAATGCACATGGAAAAGTTGTAGCTGTATTAAATTATTTTTTAGTAAAATCTTTACTAATAATTGGAGTTCCAATTCGTGTAATTAATAAACAAACAATACCAGAAAACACATCTATTATTTTTGTTTCTAATCATCAATCTACTTTTGATATTCCTCCAATTGGTTGGTTTTTTAGAAAATATCACCCAAAATTTGTTTCAAAAATAGAATTAGGAAAAGGAATACCAAGTGTTTCTTATAATTTAAGAAATGGTGGTGCAGCATTAATCAATAGAAAAGACCCAAAGCAAGCTATTTCAGAACTGGTAAGGTTTTCAAAAAAAATAAAAGAGAAAAAATGGGGAGCCATTATTTTTCCTGAAGGAACAAGAAGTAGAAACGGAAAGCCTAAAAAGTTTGCAATAAATGGGTTAAAAGTTATTACTAAATTCAATAAAGATGGATATATTGTACCTTTGACTATAAACAATTCTTGGAAAGTTTTTAAATACGGAAAATTTCCACTAGGTTTAGGAAGTCCAATAACAATAACAACTCATCAACCAATAAAAATAGATTCTTTACCTTTTGATGAATTAATATCAAAAGTAGAAACTGTTATTAAAGAACACATACACTAACTAATAATAAACTAACTAACTACTAACACAAATGTCTATAAAAAACATTCGAAAGGAAGTAATGCTACAGCTTGAAAAAAGCATGGATACTTTCATGGATAAATATTTAATTCCTGCTGAGAAAATTTGGCAGCCTACAGATTTTTTACCAAACTCACAAAAAGATTCTTTTATTACAGAAGTAGAAGAAATAAGAGAACTTTCTAAAGAATTACACGATGATTTTTGGGTAGTTTTAGTAGGAGATACAATTACAGAAGAAGCTTTGCCAACTTATGAATCTTGGTTATTAGATTTAGATGGTGTAAGTCAACAACCAGATAATAGTTGGGCAAAATGGGTAAGAACCTGGACCGCAGAAGAGAATAGACATGGAGACGTCTTAAACAAATACTTGTATTTATCAGGTAGAGTAAACATGAGAGAAGTAGAAATTACTACGCAGCATTTAATTGCAGATGGTTTTGATATTGGTACTTCTTCAGACCCTTATAAAAACTTTGTGTATACAAGTTTTCAAGAATTAGCAACTTATATTTCTCATAATAACGTAGCAAAAATTGCTCGTAAAAAAGGACATAAAGCATTGGCAAAAATGTCTAAAATTATTGCTGGAGATGAAATGCGTCATCACCAAGCATATACAGAATTTGTAAAAGAAATTTTTAAAATAGATCCAAGTGAAATGATGTTGGCTTTTCATCACATGATGAAACATAAAATTGTAATGCCAGCTTTACATTTAAGAGAGTCTTTTGCAGAGAAAGGTACTTTGTTTGATGATTTCTCATCAGTAGCGCAAAGAATAGGAGTTTATACTGGTTTTGATTATGTAGATATTATAAAAAAATTAAATAACGCGTGGGAAATTGATAAGATTACCAATTTAACACCAGAAGCAGAAAAAGCTAGAGATTATTTAATGAAATTACCAGAAAGAATGTACAGAATTACAGAGAGAATAGTAGTTCCAGACACAAAGTTTAACTTTAAATGGATGTTGCCAGCTTAATTTTTTGAAGCTATTTCCGGTTTTACATTGTCTCATATTATGCTGATTTTATACAGCATTCAAAGACTCAAAAGTAATTTAAAACAGCGTTAATCTGGACTAAAATTATTTTCCAACAACCTTATAATTATACAAATCCTTCGGTTTTAAAAGCTTGAAGGATTTTTTTTACCCAAAAACTTATTTTTACTTTATTCTTTAATGTTAAAAGCATCTTTATCATTTAAAAAACCAAGTTTCTTACGGATGTTGTTTTGGTAGGTTTTATTTAGAGTTGTTTTAATAATACCAACTTCATTATTTTTTAAACTAGAAAGTTCATCACCTAAATAATCTATAATTAAAGAATCGCCAGAATACTCATAATTATTTGCATCTTTTCCAGTTCTATTTACACCAATAACATAACTCATATTTTCTATTGCACGGGCATTTAAAAGGGTTTTCCAAGCTTTAATTCTCGCAAGAGGCCAATTAGCCATAAATAATAATAAATCGTAATTTTCTTGGTTTCTTGCCCAAACAGGAAAGCGTAAATCATAACAAATTAACGGACAGATTTTCCAACCTTTATAATCTACAATCAGTTTTGTATTTCCAGAAGTATAGACTTTATCTTCTCCAGCCAAAGAAAAAGAATGTCTTTTATTGTAATATTCTATTTTTTCTGAAGGATGCACAAAAACCAATCTATTAAAATAGTTGTCATCTTCAAGAATAACTAAACTCCCAACAATAGCAATATTTTTTTCTTTAGCCATTTTTTTCATCCACGAAACTGAAGCTCCATCCATTTTTTCAGCAACATTTTCAGGATTCATTGTAAATCCAGTTGTAAACATTTCTGGTAAAACAACTAAATCTGTATTAGTATCTAGAGAAGTTATTTTTTCTTCAAAAAAAGCCATGTTTTTAGCTGGATTTTCCCAAACCAAATCAGCTTGAATTCCTACAATTTTCAATTCGTTTTGCATCAAAATTAAATTTTAGAATTACTACCTATAAAAGTAAGTTTTTGTAATTTAGAAAATTAAACCGAACGTTAAAAATTCTATGCAAACTTTTATTTCTGAAACTATAGACGATATTTTAAAATCTACAACATCTTTTGAAGATGTAGTTTTTGTAATGCCTTCTCAAAGAGCAAAAATATTTGTAAAACAGACTTTTAAAGATAAAATTTCTGTTGGGTTTTTGCCAGAAATTTTAAATATAGAACAATTTACTAGGCAAATTTCTGGTGTAGAAAAGGTAGATAGCGTTCAGCTATTATTTCATTTTTATACCATTTATAAAAGCATAGAACAAGATCCAGATTCTTTTGATGTTTTTTCTTCTTGGGCATTTACTGTTTTGCAAGATTTTAATGAAATAGACCAGCATTTAATAGATACAAGGCAGATTTTTATTTACTTAAGAGATATTCAACGCTTAAAAAAATGGTCTGTTACAGGAACTTTTAAAGAAACAGAATTAATTAAAGATCATTATTTCTTTTTAGAAAAGTTAAATAAATATTACAACACTTTATATCAGTTTTTTATTGAAAAAAACATTGGATATCAAGGCTTAATGTATAGAGAAGCCAGTAAAAAAGTTGATGCCTATTTAGATGATAATAAAAACAAAAAATTCTTCTTTGTTGGTTTCAATGCACTAAACAGAGCAGAAGAATTTTTGTTTCAAAAAGTATTAGAAAGAGGCAATTCTGAAATTTATTGGGATATTGATGTTGCTTTTTTTAAATCAAATCATCAGGCAGGAACTTTTATAAGAAGGTATAAAAAAGAGTGGAAATATTATGAAAAAAATGAGATAAAAACTCTTGGAAACTCATTCTCATCACCAAAAAACATACAAGTTATTGGTGCTTCTAAAAATACGACTCAAGTAAAATATGCAGGAGAAATTTTAGAAAAAATTTCAGATTTTAAGAATACAGCATTGGTTTTAGCAGATGAAACTCTGTTGCCAATAACATTAAATTCTTTACCTAAAAATATCAATACTATTAATATTACAATGGGATATCCGTTAAAAGACATTCCAACAACAAGTTTATTGCTTTCTATTTTTCAGTTGTTTATTTCTCAAGAGAAATTGCAAAAAACCATTGTAAATGAGTTTTATCACAAAGACGTAATTCGCTTTTTTAAACATCAATCTATTTATGGTGTACTTTCTCAAGAAAACACTTCTATAATTGATGATTTTTCAGCAGAAATAGCAAAAGAGAATAATACGTTTATCAGTAAAAAGCAAATTGATGAATTTTTAAAGAATGTAGAACCACAAATTAAAGAAGTATTTGCTACAGTTTTTAACTCTTATAGTTCTATAAATGATTTTATAGATAGAATTTTAAATCTGATTAATGTTTTAAAAGAAACAGAAAATCATCTTGAAAAAGAATACCTATTCCGTTTTTTCACTGCATTTACACAATTAAAAAACCTGCAGAATGAATATGCGTATTTTAAAGATTTAAAAACATTACACTTGTTTTTTAGACAATTAATTACTTCTGAGAGTTTGTCTTTTCAAGGAGAACCATTAAGAGGTTTACAATTAATGGGAATGTTAGAAACGCGAGTTTTAGATTTCGAAAACATCATTTTAACTTCTGCCAATGAAGGTATTTTACCAGCTAGCAGTCAACAAAATTCTTTTATTCCTTTTGATGTAAAAACAGCTTTTGGTTTGCCAACATATAGAGAAAAAGATGCTATTTTTTCTTATCATTTTTTTAGATTAATACAGCGAGCAAAAAACGTATTTATTCTTTATAATACAGAAGCGGATGTTTTTGGAAGTGGAGAAAAAAGCCGATTTGTAACACAAATGGAAAAGATGAGAACAGATGTTGTTCAGAAAATTGTTTCACCAAAAGTAGTTACAGAAAAGGTAGAATTAAAAGAGATTGTAAAAAATGATTCAATTTTTGAAAAGCTGAAAGAATTAGCTAATAAAGGAATTTCACCATCCGCTTTAACAAGTTATTTACACAATCCTATTGCTTTTTATAAGCAGAAAATATTAAAATTAAAAGAGTTTGATGATGTAGAAGAAACAGTTGCATACAACACTTTGGGTACTGTAGTTCATGAAACTTTAGATGAATTATATAGACCTTTTGTAGGTAAGTTTTTAAATTCAGAAGGTATTTCATTAATGCAAACAAAAGCCGATGAATTGGTGGTAAAACACTTTAAAATTCATTTTAAAAACGGAGATATTTCTACAGGAAAAAATCGTTTAATTTTTGAAGTAGCAAAAAGGTTTGTTTCTAATTTTTTATCACAAGAAAATAGGTTGGTATCAGATAAAAATAATCAATTGAAGATTATGGCTACAGAAGAAACGTTATCAACAGAAATCTACATTGAAGGAATTGATTTTCCTATTAAAATTCATGGTCAAGTAGATAGAGTAGATGAGTTAAATGGTGTGCTTAGAATTATAGATTACAAAACAGGAATGGTAGATAATTCGAATCTTAAAGTCTTAAATTTTGAAGATTTACGAAACGAAAAACATCACAAAGCTATTCAGGTTTTATTGTACGCATTATTATACACAAAAAGTAAAAACTACGATTTTACCAAATCTTTAGAAGCTGGAATTTATTCCTTTAAAAATTTAAATAAAGGGTTACTATCTATCAATTTTTCATCAAATTATAGAAAACCAGATAATGAAATTTCTGAAGAGAAATTAGAAGAATTTCTAGAAGAAATCAAAATCTATGTTAAAGAGATTTACAATTTAGAAGTAGGTTTTAAAGAACCCGCAGATTTAAAGTATTAATTATTTCATTCCTTTTAAAATTAATAATGGAATTGGAGAGTGGAATTCTTTTTTAAGAATTATATTTTTTTCCCAAAGTTTGGTAAAAAAACCACGTTTTCTTTTAAATACACAAAGCATATCAGGATTGTGTGTTTGAAAGTGTTCTAAAACTCCTTGAAAAGTAGTTGCATTTTCAGTAGTTGTAAAAGAAGTCTGTAAGTCTAATAAATCTTGATTTATTACTGCATCTTTATCAGAAAAACTAGGAGTCTTTACAAGTAATAAATTTATTTTTGGGTTAAATTTTTTAACTAAAAATGTAAGAGGATTTAAAGCTGTTTTGCTCTTTAAAGCACCAGATTTAAAAGCCATTAAAATACTCTTAACTGGTTTGTAAACATATTCTTCAGGAACTGTTAAAACAGCTATATCTGTTTTTTTAACCAAGCTTCCAGCAGTGCTTCCTAAAAAAGTACTTTCTTTAAAAGAGTTACTTTTTGCTCCAACAATAATTAAATCAATTCCAATTTCTTTATCAATAGCCTCAACACTTTCAATAATACTTCCTTTAGAAGAAATCAATTTTACATCAACATTTTTTCTGTCAACAGCATTTACCATTGTTCGTAAATACAAATGTGTTTCACGTTCTATTATAGAACTAATATCAATCATACTTCCAGCCTTAGATTTTGCTCTGTAAGCTCTAAAAACTGATACATCTGCATTTATTTCGGAAGCAAAATCAATAGCATATTGTAAAGTTGTATGTGCAGTTTCTGTAGATCCAATAGGTACTAAAATATGTTTCATAATAGTTTAATTTAATGCTGCAAAGTTAATTATTTTTCAGAAACTAGCTTTCTTTTACACTTTTTAGATATGTACCTTTGCCAAAATTTTTTACTTGAGTACAGATATTAGCTTCAAAAAGATTAATAAACTGGCAATACCTGCTTTAATAGCAGGTATTGCAGAACCGTTGTTATCTATAACAGATACTGCTATAATTGGTAATATTGATGAGTATGCAACAGAAAGTTTAGCTGCTGTAGGAATTGTTGGTGCATTTTTATCGATGTTAATTTGGGTTTTTGGTCAAATTAGAAGTGCTATTTCTTCTATTATTTCTCAATATGTTGGTGCAAATAAATTGGATGAAGTTAAAACCTTGCCAGCACAAGCAATTGCAATTGTAGTACTTGGCAGTTTATTGGTTTTAGCAATCTCTTATCCGTTTGCCAAACAAATTTTTCAGTTTTATAATGCATCAGGATCTGTTTTAGAATTTTGTATTACATATTTTAAAATTAGAATTTTTGGTTTTCCTTTTTCTCTTTTTGTTTTTGCAGTTTTTGGAACATTTAGAGGTTTACAGAATACCTATTACCCAATGATTATTGCAATAACAGGAGCATTATTAAATATTGTTTTAGATATTGTTTTTGTTTATGGTATTGAAGGTTTTATTCCTGCAATGCATATAACAGGTGCAGCTTATGCAAGTGTAATTGCACAAATTACTATGGCAATTATTGCAGTAGTTTTATTGAAGAAGAAAACAGATATTTCATTAAAGGTTTCGTTTAAAATTCATCCAGAAATTCCTCGTTTATTAGGAATGATTGGTAACTTGTTTGTGAGAACAATTGCTTTAAATACAGCTTTATTCTTTGCAACTTCTTACGCAACAAATTATGGTAAAGAATATATTGCAGCTTATACAATTGGCATTAATATCTGGTTATTAGGTGCTTTTATGATTGATGGTTATTCTAGTGTTGGAAATATTTTAGCAGGTAAATTATTGGGTGCAAAAGAGTACAAAACTTTAGTAGCATTGAGCGCTAAACTTTTTAAATATGGACTTGCTACAGGTACAATTATTGCTTTGGTAGGTTTTCTGTTTTATGATTCTATAGGGCAAATTTTTACAAAAGAATCTGCCGTTTTAGAACAATTTTATCATGTTTTTTGGATAGTTTTATTAACGCAACCAATTAGTGCAATCACTTTTATTTTTGATGGAATGTTTAAAGGAATGGGAGAAATGAAGTACTTAAGAAATCTCTTAATTCTTTCTACAGGATTCATATTTATACCAACATTACTGGTTTTTGATTATTATAATTTAAAACTAACAGCAATTTGGATTGCTTTCACACTTTGGATTCTTGCTAGAGGAATCCCTTTAGTTTTTAAATTTAGAAAGAAGTTTTTACCCCTTGCACAAAAAAGTTAACTTTACTAAAAATTCAACTTTATGACTACTAATAGAGAAAACGGAAGTTTATACACCAACATTCAAAACAAAATTGCAACCATAGAGTTTGGGCATCCTGCAAGTAATTCTTTTCCAAGTGAATTATTAGATAGATTAACTCAAGAATTAAATTCATTATCTAATAACACTGAAGTTTCTGTAGTTATTTTAAAATCTGAAGGAGACAGAGCTTTTTGTGCTGGCGCTTCTTTTGATGAGTTGGTTTCTATTTCAAATTTAGAAGAAGGAAAACATTTTTTCTCTGGTTTTGCAAATGTAATTAATGCCATGAGAACTTGTAAAAAGTTAATTATTGGTAGAATTCAAGGAAAAACAGTTGGAGGAGGAGTTGGTTTAGCAGCTGCTTGTGATTATGTGTTAGCAACAGAAAATGCTTCTATAAAATTATCAGAATTTACAATTGGTATTGGCCCTTTTGTAATTGCGCCATCTGTAATTCGTAAAATTGGTGTAGCAGGTTTAGCTGAATTAACATTAGATGCAACAAGTTGGAAAAATGCCTATTGGGCAAAAGAAAAGGGCTTATTTGCAAAAGTATATGAAAACCAAAATGAGTTGGATAATGAAGTAGCTATTTTGGCAAATAAATTAGCTTCTTATAATCCTGATGCACTGTTTCAAATGAAAAAAACATTATGGGAAGGCACAGAACATTGGAATAATTTATTAGCAGAAAGAGCATCGATTTCTGGAGAATTGGTGTTGTCAAATTTCACTAAAAGCGCATTGGCAAAATTTAAAAAATAATCTTGTGAAAATAGTTTCAACAAATATTGGAGAACGAAAAGAAATCGATTGGAAAGGAGAAAAAATAACGACTGGTATTTTTAAATATTCAGTAGATAAACCTATTTTTTTAGATGTTGAAGATGTAAGAGGTGATGTTATTTGTAATCGAGAAAATCATGGAGGAGTTCTGCAAGCCATTTATGGATATTCTCTAAAGCATTACGATTATTTTAAACCATTTTACCCAGATTTAGAATTTGAAATGGGAATTTTTGGAGAAAACTTAACTGTTGATGATTTAGAGGAAACTAAAATTCATCAAGGAGATACTTTTAAAGTAGGTGAAGCAATTTTAGAAGTTACTGTTCCAAGAAACCCTTGTTTAAAATTAGGAGTTCGTTTTAACAATATGAAAATTTTAAAACAATTCTGGAACTCAACTATGTGTGGTGTCTATTTTAAGGTTTTACAAACTGGTTTTGTAAAATCTGGTGATGAGTTTATCCAAATTAAAAGTTTTCCAGAAAACCCAACAATTGCAGATTTATATGCCGCTGAAAGATTAGAAAAAGGCATGTAGATTTAAAAATTAAATTCAAACACTCCTTTATCTTCATAAATAGTTTTATACTTCATCTTAACACGCACATTTCTCAACTCCGTTCCTTTTAATTTTAATAAAAGCTTTTTTTGTTCTGCAGGAATAATCGAGTTCTTTTTGTATTGAAAACTACCTAATCTGTTTTTAATTTCATTCGAAACAGTAAGTAGTTCCTCTAAAGAATTATATTCATTTCCGTTATAATTAAACATTATTTTTTTAATAATTGCAGGTCCAAAACCAGCATTAGAAATACTAACAGTTAATGTAGAATCTTGTTGCGTTAAATGATAATCCAAGTAAGGTTTTACAGAAAGTTTATTATGATTTTGAGATATGTTTATTTGCCAAACAGAAACAAAAAGAGCACAAATACTAATAAGTATTATTGAGTAGTTTGATAGTTTTTCAAGAGATTTTTTTTTCATGTTAAAACTTTTAGGTTAATTTTAATGATAGTTTTTTCTTCTCTAAAAAGTCTTTTTCTAACTTATTAGTTACTTTTTCTAATGCAATATCTATACATTTTATGGATGCCGATTTTTTATTAATTTTTGAGTAATAATCTGCTTTCGCTCCATAAAATAAATATGAGCGTTGTGCCAAATCATCAGGATTTATTTGTTCGAAGTAATAATTTGCTTTTATATAATTTTTACTTTGTATACAAACTACTGCCATTGTTAATAATAGAGATGCAGATGGATTTAATTCGTTTAAACATTTATACCAATGCAATATTTTATCCCAATTTGTTTGTTCAAAATTTGCTGCTTTTATGTGTTCAGCAACTATTGCCGCTTCATAATGATAGCTAGAAAATTCATCGGTTTCTACAGCTTTACTCATCATAGCATTACCTAATTGAATTAATGGGAAAGACCATTTATTTCTATCTTGAGTTTTTAAATCTAACAACTCATTTTCTGTATTAATTTTCGCATCTAATCTTGCAGCATGAAAACACATTAAGGCAAATAAAGCATATACATCAGAAGTCTGTGTGTGTTTGTTTTTCAATAGCATTTTACACAATCTAATGGCTTCTCCACACAATTCTTTTTGAATGAGGATTTCTTTTTTGTTAGAGTGAAAACCTTCATTAAAAATTAAATAGATTACTGCTAAAACACTTTCAATTCGTTGATGTAAATCTTTCCCTTGAGGAATTTTAAAAGCTAATTTTGTTTTTTTGATGGTGTTTCTAGCTCTTAATAAACGTTTTTTAATGGTTTCTTCTTTTGTTAATAATGCAGAAGCTATTTCTTTTATGCTAAAGCCAGAAATAGTTTTTAGGGCAAAAGAAATTTGATCTTTTGTGTCTAATTTGGGGTGACAGGCAGTAAAAATCATTCGAAGTTGAGCATCTTCAATTTCACTATCTAAAAATAGTTCATTGATTGCTATGGATTCAATACCATTTTTAATTTCTGGAAAATGTTTTTGTTCTGCTTTTAGTTTTCTAAAAATATCTAGAACTCTGTTTTTTGCAGCTTGTGTTAACCAAGCTTCAGGATTATTTGGTTGTTGTTTTCGCCAAGAAATACTGGCTTTTAAAAAAGTGTCTTGTATAGCATCTTCAATTATTTCAAGGTTTGAGAGCCCAAAAATTCGCGTTAAAACAGAAACCATCTTTCCACTATGATGGCGAAAAAGATGGTCTATGAGTTTTGTATCCATTAACGATCAAATACCATTATTTCACGAATCTCAACGGTACCTCCTAAATCGTAATCAGGAAAATCTTTTGCAATTTCTTGTACTGCATCAAAATCTTTTGCTTCTACGGTATAATAACCACCAACAATTTCTTTTACTTCTGCTGAAGTTAAATCTGTTACAGTTCTGTTTTTACCAGCAACTCTTCTAATTTGTGGTGTTAAAGCCTCACCTCCTTTTAAGATTCCTGCCTCTCCCATTTTGTTACCCCAAGCAAACCATTTTTCCATTCTGTTTTGCATTTCCTCTGGAGAAAGTCCTAAATCAGTGTAATCTGCACCAATAAAAATCATCATAAATTGTTTCATAATTTAAAGTTTTTAAGTTTATACTTATAAGACGTTTATCAAAATTAAAAAGAGGACACTTTTTAAAATTAATTTTAAAAGATACTTAAACTGTTTCTTCTTTTTTATGCAAAAAACGAGTTAATTTCATAGATAAATCTAATAAAATTATTTTTGCATTTCCATTTCTTTCTATATGATACATGGCATCATTTAGTTCTTTTTCTATATCAAGTATATTTCCAGAATGCACAAATGGTGCAAATTTAGAAAGATTAAAACCTGTTTTAGTTTCCATAAAAACTAAAGAATCAGATTTATAATTCATTAATAAAGCTTGTCTAAAAAACTGTAAGCAATAGTCTAAAAAACGTTTTTGAGTTTCACGTCCTGTTTTTGCTATGGTATCAGACCAAGCAATTAATTGTTGTACAACAGCAGCATTTCCTTTTGCTTTAAACGCAGTTCTAATCCAAGCAATAAACCATTCTTCAAAAATTAAATCGCTAGAATCATTATTTAGTAAATGAATTGCTTTGTTGTAATTTCCTTCTGCTTGATGTGCAATTTTTGCAGCTTCATTTTCAGAACATTGCTCTCGCTCTATCAACGCATTTGTAATGTCTTGTTCACTTAAAACAGGAAAATGTAATGCTTGACAACGAGATTTTATGGTGTTTATAATTTGTTCTTCGTTTTCTGTTATCAGTAAAAAAACAGTCTTTTTTGGCGGCTCTTCAATTAATTTTAATAATTTATTTGCTGCAGCTATATTCATTTTTTCTGCCATCCAAATAATCATCACTTTATAACCTCCTTCGTAACTTTTAAGCTGTAATCTTTTAACAACATCTTCTGCTTCATCTACACCAATGTTACCTTGTTTATTTTCTACGCCAATATGTTGCAGCCAATTAAATAAACTAGAATAAGGCTGTGTTTCAACAAAATTCCTCCAATCTTCTAAAAATAAACTACTAACAGGATGTTTTTTTACATTCTCGTTAGAAGTAACAGGAAAAGCAAAATGTAAATCTGGATGTTGTAATTTATTACACTTAATATTACAAGCTTCTACATCATCAGAAAAATTACAAAGTAAAAATTGTGCATATGCAATTGCCATTGGTAAAGTTCCACTTCCTTCTTTGCCAATAAATAATTGTGCATGAGGAATTCTGCCATTTTTAGCAGAAACTTGTAAGTGATTTTTTATGTGTTCTTGACCTATTATTTGGTTGAAAAGCATGCACAAATATAAGAGATAATTTATGAGTAGAATAATAGAAAAAGTGAAAATAGAAATTTACGAAATCGATATTTTAACTTTTAGACTTTCCGTTTCAATAAAAGTAATTAAATAGGTATTTTTGTTGAAAATAGATTTTAAAAATGAAAACACTAAAAGATTTTAACTTTAAAAATAAGAAAGCATTAATTCGTGTAGATTTTAATGTGCCATTAAATGATAAATTTGAAGTAACAGATGCTACTAGAATTCAGGCAGCTAAGTCTACTATTATAGATATTCTAGAACAAGAAGGAAGTTGTATACTAATGTCTCATTTAGGTCGTCCAAAAGGATTTCAAGATCAATTTTCTTTGCGTCATATTGTAGAAACTGCTACAGATATTTTAGGAGTTCAAGTAAAATTTGTTGCAGATTGTATTGGTGATAAAGTTGAAGAAGCTGTTGCTAATTTAGAATCTGGTGAAATCTTATTGTTAGAAAACTTACGTTTTTATGACGAAGAGAAAAAAGGAAATGTAGAATTTGCAGAAAAGTTATCTAAATTAGGTGATGTTTATGTAAATGATGCTTTTGGTACAGCTCACAGAGCACATGCTTCAACAACAATTATTGCACAGTTTTTTCCAGAAAACAAATGTTTTGGAAACTTATTGGCAAGAGAAATAGAAAGTATTGATAAAGTTTTAAATAACTCTGAAAAACCAGTATTGGCAATTTTAGGTGGTGCAAAAGTATCATCAAAAATTACAGTAATAGAAAATATTTTAGACAAAGTAGATCACTTAATTATTGGTGGTGGAATGAGTTTTACATTTATTAAAGCACAAGGAGGAAAAATTGGAAACTCTATTTGTGAAGATGATAAAATGGAATTAGCGTTAGATATTTTAAAGCAAGCAAAAGCAAAAGGAGTAGAAGTTCATATTCCTGTAGATGTGATTGCTGCTGATGATTTTTCTAATGATGCAAATACACAAATTTGTGATATCAATAATATTCCTGATGGTTGGGAAGGAGTTGATGCTGGACCAAAATCTCAAGAGATTTTTGATACTGTTGTAAACAAGTGTAAAACTATTTTATGGAACGGACCTTTAGGTGTTTTTGAAATGGAATCTTTTGCTGGTGGTACAATTGCTTTAGGTCATTCAATTGACAAAGCAACTAAAAACGGAGCTTTCTCTTTAGTTGGAGGTGGAGATTCTGTTGCAGCTGTTAAACAATTTGGTTTTGCAGATAAGGTAAGTTATGTTTCTACTGGTGGTGGTGCTATGTTAGAAATGTTAGAAGGTAAAACTTTACCAGGTATTGAAGCTATTTTGAAATAATTGTTTATTTGTTTAATCGTGTAATTGTTTAATAGACTTTCCGATGAACAAATAGATTATTAAATTTCAAATCAGAATATTAAAAGCGTGTAATTGATAAAATTACACGCTTATTTTTTTATTAAAGTTTAAGCTTTAATTTCGTAGTTGCTTTTTATATTTACACAAATAAACAATCACAAGTTTACTTAATAAATAAATGAAATACACAAAATTACCACATACAGATATTATAGTTTCAAAAATATGTCTAGGAACCATGACTTTTGGAAATCAAAACACAGAAGCAGAAGGTCATGAACAAATGGATTACGCGTTAGAAAATGGCGTTAATTTTTTTGATGCTGCAGAGTTGTATCCTGTTCCTGCAAATGCAAAAACTTATGGAGATACAGAAAGAATTGTTGGTACTTGGTTAAAGAAAACAAGCAACAGAGATAAAATAGTTTTAGCAAGTAAAATTGCTGGAAATGGAGATTATACAGCTCATATTAGAGGAGATGGATTTAGTAAAAGAGCTATTAAAGAAGCGGTTGAAAATAGTTTACAAAGATTACAAACAGATTATATAGATTTATATCAATTGCATTGGCCAGAACGTGGTGTAAATTGTTTTGGATTGAGAGATTTTCCTGTAAATGCAGCTAAAAATCAGCCTGAAAATTATTTAGAGATTTTAGAAACTTTAAACGGTTTTGTAAAAGAAGGAAAGATTAGAGAAATTGGTTTGTCTAACGAAACGCCTTGGGGAACAATGCAATATTTACAAGCGTCAACAGCACATAATTTGCCAAGACCAGTTACAACTCAGAATTCATATTCATTACTTCATAGAGCTTATGAATATGGAATGTCTGAAGTTTCTTTAAGAGAAAATATTGGTCTTTTAGTTTATTCTCCATTAGGTTTTGGAGTTTTATCTGGTAAGTATTTAGGAGGAAAAATGCCTAAAGGATCTAGAATAGATTTATTTCCAAATTATAATAGATACTATACAGCACAAACAGAACCTGCTATTTTAGCATATAAAAAGATTGCAGATAAACACAATTTAAGTTTGGCAGAAATGTCTTTAGCTTTTGTAAATCAATTACCATTTGTAACAAGTAATATTATTGGTGCTTCTAAAATGAGTCAATTAAAAGAGAATATCAATTCTATAAACATTCATTTATCCGATGAAATTATTTCTGAGATAAATGCAGTACATAGAATAATGCCAAATCCAGCGCCTTAATAAAGTTTGCAGTTTTTAAGTATTCAGTTTACAGAATAAAAAAAATCCGATGAATTTCTTCATCGGATTTTTTTTATTTGTCATTCCTGAGAAAACAGGAGTCTATAATTAGATTGAAATTACTCAACTAACTTTATGGCACTTGCTTTAAATCTTCCGTTTTCAACAACACCAGTTATTTCTGCTTTTCTAACTACTTCGCAAAAACCTGTGTGTTTATCATGCGCATCTCCAAAATCATTAATTCCAAAACCATCTACAAAATAAGCTTTGTCATCTAAACGAACGGCTAAACTACATCCTTCTTCAGATTCTAAATCAAATTGACATTGACCACAAGAAACTACTGCAACTTGTTTTATTTCTTTCTTATTTCCACAAGAAGCAAAAACCAGTAAGCATAAAACAATTAATTTTTTCATAATTATAAATTTTTAAAATATATTTTATCCAACTTCTAATCTACATAAAAGTAAGACTGAAAACTGCGACTGTCTACTAAAGACTATTTCCCTCCCCAACTATCACGTAATCCAACAGTTTTGTTGAATACTAAGTTTTCTTCAGTTGAATCATTATCTACATTAAAATAACCTAAACGCTGAAACTGAAAACGTTCTCCAATTTTTGCAGTTTGTAAACTTGGCTCTAAAAAAGCAGTTATTTTCTCTAAAGAATTAGGATTTACAAACTCCATATAATCTTTGTCTTTATGAGAATCTGGTGCTTCATCTAAAAACAATCTGTCATAAGCTCTAACTTCTGCTTTTACAGCATGTTTTATAGAAACCCAGTGTAAAGTACCTTTTACTTTACGTTTGCTTTCTTCTGTGTTCATTCCAGATTTTGTTAACGGATCATATGTACATTGAATTTCAATAACATTTCCGTTTTCATCTTTAGTACAACTATTTGCAGTAATAAAATAAGCATTTTTTAAACGCACTTCTTTTCCTAATTTTAAACGGAAAAACTTCTTATTTGCTTCTTCTCTAAAATCTTCTTTTTCTATATAAATTTCTCTAGAAAAAGGAACTTCTCTACTTCCAAAACCTTCTTCATAATCATTATAATTAGCTGTTAGCATTTCTCCTTCTCCTTCAGGATAATTAGTAATTACCACTTTTACAGGATCCAAAACAGCCATCACTCTTTTAGCAGTATTATTTAAATCTTCTCTAATTTTAAATTCTAAAAGTGCCACATCAATTACATTTTCACGCTTAGAAACTCCAACAGTTTCAATAAAACTTTTAATAGAAGCTGGCGTATAACCACGTCTTCTTAAACCAGAAATTGTTGGCATTCTTGGATCATCCCATCCAGAAACAATATTTTCTTCTACCAATTTAAGCAACTTACGTTTACTCATAATGGTGTAGCTCAAGTTTAAACGAGAAAACTCGCGTTGTTTTGGCGGATTAGGATATTTAGATTTACTGTATTCATATACGTTATCTCTAAACCAATTATATAAATCTCTATGAGGTTTAAATTCTAAAGAACATAAAGAATGCGAAATTTGTTCTAAATAATCACTTTCACCATGTGTCCAGTCATACATTGGGTAAATACACCAATCGTTACCAGTTCTGTGGTGTTCTTTGTACATAATTCTGTACATTAAAGGATCTCTTAATAGCATGTTATCACTTGCCATATCAATCTTTGCGCGCAAAGTATGTTCACCTTCTTTAAACTTTCCGTCTTTCATTCCTTGAAACAATTCCAAGTTTTCTTCTACAGATCTATTTCTAAACGGGCTATTTGTACCAACTTGAGTTGGAGTTCCTTTCTGAACTCTCATTTCTTCAGAAGTTTGGCTATCTACATACGCCTTTCCATCTTTAATTAAAAGTACAGCCCAATCATATAATTGCTGAAAATAGTCTGATGAATACAATTCGTTTGCCCATTTGTAACCTAACCAAGAAACATCTTCTTTAATGGCATCTACATATTCCTGTTCTTCTTTTGCAGGGTTTGTATCATCAAAACGTAAGTTTACAGGAGCATTGTATTTCTCTCCCAAACCAAAACTAATTCCAATTGCTTTGGTGTGTCCAATATGCAAATACCCATTTGGTTCTGGCGGAAAACGAAAACGTAAACTCTCTTTTGGCATTCCATTTGCCAAATCTTCTTCTATAATTTGCTCTAAAAAATTGAGCGATTTTTTCTCTTCAGACATCATTTATACGCTATAAATTAAACAACAAAATTACATAAAATACTTTATAGGTATTGAGCATTTGTAACAAAATTGTAAATTCAGCTTCTAATAGATAAACCCAATAAATTATGAGCGATAAAATAAGAAATTACACCTGCCCAAAATGCAATAGTAAAACCTATAAATTAGGAGAAATGAGAGCAACAGGAGGCACATTGTCTAAAATTTTCGATATCCAAAATCAGAAATTTACCAGTGTAACTTGCCAACGTTGTACTTATACAGAATTTTACAAAACAAAAACAAGTGCTATAAGTAACGTTTTCGACTTTTTTACCAATTAATTTTTAGGCGTTCCCTTTCAGGTCAGGCTTTACACTTTATCTTTTTATTTTAGAAAAGAAATAAAAAGGATGTCGTTCCAATCCTTAACGCAGGCATATTTACCCGTTAAAGTCATTAAAAATAAATTTGTAGCATGTTTTTTATTGTAAATTTGCAATAATGAAGAAAGAGGATAAAAAACCAGATTTAGTCGTTTTTAACGAAGAAACCCAAAAATACGATGCTGCGCTAAAACCTTACGGTACATCAGCTAGTTCTCCTGTAATTAAGCCAACAAACACTGCCTCTTGGACTGCAGACGGAATTAGACGTACCAACAAAATCTTGAAAGGGAAATTTGAAGAAGTAAGAAAAGAGTACGAATTATTAATGGAGAAATTCGAATATAATGATATGCTTTACAACGCTAAGTTCGGTTTTGAACCAATTATCGGAGAAACCTATCATTTATACAATAATAAAAAAAACGAACTATTTTTATCAATTATAGAACCAACTCAATGGAATTTAGAATTCAAAGGTTCTTTCAGATTAAATACAGATAAAATGTGGGAAAAAGTAGCACCAACAAAAACTTCAGAAGAATAAATGGGAATAATTCAAGTAAACAATATTAAACTCCATGCAAATCATGGATGCTTAGAAGAAGAAGCAAAAATTGGTTCAGCATACAGAGTTGATGTAGAAGTTAATGCCGATTTAAGAAAATCTGCAAAAACAGATAAGCTTTCAGATACTGTAGATTATGTTCATTTAAATTATATAGTAAAAGAAGAAATGGCTATTCGTTCAGAGCTCTTAGAAGAAGTTGCACAACGTATATTAGATCGTTTTTTTAAAGAAATAAAAAAAATAAAAAAGGCAAAAGTTTCGGTGGCAAAAATCAACCCACCAATAGGAGGTAATGTAGAAGAAGTAGTAATTATTCTCACAAAAAAACGATAAGAGTAAAAAATACTTGTGGTAATTGTAAATTTGATTAAATTTGCAATCCTTAAAGGGGAATAGGGTGTCTTGGCCGAGTGGCTAGGCAATGGTTTGCAAAACCATGTACAGCGGTTCGAATCCGCTAGACACCTCCAAAAAGCTTCAATCTTAGGTTGAAGCTTTTTTTATTTTTTTAATTAAATATTTTATGACATTTATCACCCACCTTTTATTTAGTTGAAAGTATTTATGACACTAATTATAAAATTTAACCCAGTTTTATTGTTTTGAAACAATTGTTTCAATATTAAAAAAAGAGTCTACAATATGGACAAAGTTTTTTACCAACAGAATATAAAGTAGATTTTAAAAACGTAAACGTTACTGTATCTTATGGCTCAAAACCTACTACAATTCCTTTTTTTATACATATAGATGATTTTCAATTAGAACTTTATACAACTTCCTTTTTCTTATGTATGTGAAGTGCAAGATTTAGATGGAAGAATTAAATCTGTTTACACTTTGGCTTCCGAGTTTTTAAGAAAATTAATTCGTAAACCATATTTTCAATTTGTGAATGAAAGTCAAAAAGTTGAGTTAAATGCAAACCTAATTTTTTTAGCAATGCAAGCTTCAGCAATTGTTTGGCAATACATTCCATTGATAAAAGTTGATTCAGATACAGGAGGAGAATTATTTTCTATTATAGAAATTAGAGATAATTCTATGGTTTCTTTTACCGGTTTATTAAATGATAAAGGAGATTATAAGTTAGGTAAAGTTGTTAAAGAAGCAATAAAAAAGAAATCTGCTGAAAGAAGTGAGTTTGATAAAGAAGTATTAAAAGTAGATGAAAGATTTATTATTCTATAATGTGTTTACAAGTAATTATTTAAAGATTTTCCCTAATAGTAACGACTAAAATAAAAAATGGCAAAGTCATTTTCATCACTTTGAAGATTACCCAAAAGATGATGGTGAGTATGCCAAATCAATTATTCCTATTTAGTTTAAAGACGTAAATGAGTAAAAATGGATTGAAACTAGTAAGAAACTAGAATATTAAAAAGTTTCAAGATGTTTTGGGAAAGAAATTAAGCAGCAAATAAAGGTGGTTTCGCAATTGTTTAAAAGTCAGTAAGTTGCTAATCAGCTAGATATAATTGTTGTTTGTCGAAAATTTGAATAGAACATATAACTAAAAAGTAATTTTGATGCTTAAATCATAAATACTATAAAATTATGTTTTTACAAATTTTACCACCAGACAATATCGCAAAAGCTCAATCTATTTTTGAAAATGAACTTCTATTTGTTTTATTGGGTTCAGCTATTACAATTTATGCAATTTTTAAAATTATTAAACTTTCAAATAAGATTAAAGTTTAAAGCATACATAAGTAAAGTGTTATTCTTTACAAAATCTATTCTAGTTTCTGATTTCTAGAACATTAATAATTATTTAAGGTCATTTTTAGACAACTCATCTAATACAATCAACTGTTTATCGAAAAATAAAAAATAAAAGTTGATGTTGCAATTACCTTTGTTGAACCAAATTAAAACTACAAATTATGTTTTTACAAATTTTACCACCAGACAATATTGCAACAGTAGAGTCAATGTTCGAAAATCAATTAGCATTAGTAATCTTAGGATTATCTATTTCAGTTTTTACGATATTAAAAATTACTAAATTATTAAGTAAGATTAAAATCAACAAAACTTCAAATAAATCAATTTTAACTTCTTAAGAAGTTATATTCTAGCTTTTTTCTTTCTAGTATTCTTCTAGAACAGTTTTTGCGATACATGCAATACATAAACAACCACGTAAAGTTGTTTAAAGTATCTTTTTTGCAGTTCACCGAAACTATATAACCGTTTATCGAAAAACAATTATTAAAAGTGGGTATTGATACTACATTTGTGGCATATAACCAAAACTTTTAATTATGTTTTTACAAATTTTACCAGCAGATAATATTTCAACAGTTCAATCGGTTTTTGAAAATCAATTAGGATTTGTTATTTTAGGATTAGCAGTATCAGTATTTGCAATTTTAAAATTATCTAAGGCTTTAAGTAAAATAAAAATGAATGGAAGTATAAAAAGACCAAGTTTTACTTCTTAAAAAACAAATTATTTACTTCTTTATTTAAGAAAATCTTTAGAGGTTTCTTAACAAAATATTATATATTTTTCTGCATCTTTGTATTCTATAGACTCAATAAATGAGTTTTGTTAATCTTTTAATTATAAAAAGGTTCTTTTCCTTTATAATTTAATGGTTTAATTCTTATAGAATGAAGATTTACCCTATAGAAACTGGGAATTTTAAATTAGATGGTGGTGCAATGTTTGGCGTTGTTCCTAAAACTATTTGGCAGAAAACAAACCCAGCAGACAACAACAATTTAATAGATATGAGCATGAGAAGCATGCTTATAGAAGACGGAAACCGACTAACTCTTGTAGACACCGGTTTAGGATCTAAACAATCTGACAAATTTTTTGGCTATTATCACCTTTTTGGAGACTATTCTTTAGACGCATCTTTAGCAAAATATGGTTTTCATAGAGATGATATTACAGATGTTTTTTTAACACATTTACATTTTGATCATTGTGGAGCTGCAATAGAATGGAATTCTGATAGAACCATTTTACAACCAGCTTTTAAAAATGCAAAGTTTTGGTCTAATGACAAACATTGGGCTTGGGCAACAGAACCAAATCCGAGAGAAAAAGCATCCTTTTTAAAAGAAAACATAAACCCAATTAAAGAAAGTGGGCAATTAAATTTTATCCACAGAAATGCAAAAGACCAAATAGGTTTTGATGTATTGTTTATGGATGGTCATACAGAAAAACAAATGTTACCAAAATTAAATTATCAAGGTAAAACAATTGTTTTTATGGCAGACTTGTTACCAACAGTTGGGCATATTCCTTTGCCATATGTAATGGGGTATGATACAAGACCTTTACTAACTATTAAAGAGAAAGCAGCTTTTTTAAATGAAGCAGCCGATAAAGATTTTTACCTTTTTTTAGAGCATGATGCAACTAATGAATTATGTACTGTAAAGCATACAGAAAAAGGAGTTAGATTAAATGAAACACACAAATTTATAGATATATTTAATTAATAGAAGAAAGATATGAGAATTTTAAAACCTATTTTATACACAGCTATAGCTGGTTTAGTTTTTACAAGTTGTAAATCTATTTCATCAATACCTGTTCCTGCAGGATCAGATGTAATTGTAAATGCAACTGCTAAAAAGGGTACATTATCAAAAGATGAAAAGAACAGATGGAGTCATGCAGATTTAGAAAAAGATTCTATTCCTGGAATGAGCGTAGAAAAAGCTTACACTTTTTTAGAAGGTAAAAAAGGAGTAGAAGTTATTGTTGCAATTGCAGATTCTGGTATAGATGTAGAGCAAGAAGATTTAAAAGATGTTGTTTGGACAAACACAAAAGAAATACCAGGTAACAATAAAGATGATGATAAAAATGGATACAAAGATGATATTCATGGATGGAATTTCTTAGGAAACAAAGAAGGTAAAATTATAAATGCAGATCAATTAGAAATTACTAGAATTGTAAAATTAGGTATGGCTAAATTTGGTGATAAAAAAGCATCAGAAATTGCTGAAGCAGATAAAACTAAATTTGAAGAGTATTTAAAAATTAAAGAGAAGTTTGATAAAGTCGCTAATGGAAAAAAAGAAGAAATAGCGAACTTAAAAAAGACAGGAGAAAGAATTAGTCAAATTCAAGCTAGTTTTGCAGCTGTAGGTAAAATTACAGGAAAAGAAAACTTTACTATTGCAGATTTAAAAGACGTTAAAGCAGAAACTCCAGCAATTGCGGCACAAATTGCAGATGTAACTAATTTGTTAAAGAGAGGAATGACTTCAGAAGGATTAAAAGATTACCAAAAAAGACTTTCAGATTATCTTGGTAAACAAGTAGATGGTAAAAGTTATGATTTAGATTTTAACGAACGTCAATCTTTAGGTGATAATTTATATGATATTAATGATAAGTTTTACGGTAACAATAATGTAATTGGTTCTAAAGATTTAGAAATTCATGGTACACACGTTGCTGGTATTGTAGCTGCATCTAGAAACAATGATAAAGGTGTAAATGGAGTTGCTAATAACGTAAAAATTATGGCGGTAAGAGTTGTTCCTGATGGAGATGAGCATGATAAAGATGTTGCTTTAGGAATTAGATATGCAGTAGATAATGGAGCTAAAATTATTAATACAAGTTTCGGAAAAGCATATTCACCAAATAAAGAATGGGTCTTTGAAGCTATTAAATATGCAGCTAAAAACGATGTGTTAATCGTAAATGCAGCAGGAAATGATGGAGCAGATATAGATGTTGAAAAAACGTTTCCTAATGACTCTAAAGATTTATTAACTGAAATCTCTGATAATGTTATTACAATTGGAGCAATGAGTTTAAATTATAATGAAAAATTACCTGCTTCTTTTTCTAATTATGGTAAAGTTAATGTAGATGTTTTTGCTCCTGGAGTAGATATTTACTCAACATTTCCTAAAGATGAATACCAAGCAATAAGTGGTACTTCTATGGCTGCGCCTTCAACTGCGGGTGTTGCTGCTTTAGTGCGTTCTTATTATCCACAATTATCTGCAAGTCAGGTAAAACACATTTTAATGAACTCTGGTGTTAAGATAAACTTCGATGTTATTAAACCAGGTACAAAAGATGAAAAAGTTCCTTTTGCAGACTTATCAGTTTCTGGTAGAGTTGTAAATGCGTACAATGCTTTAAAAATGGCAGACAGAATTGTAAACGGAAAATAAAAATATATTTAATTACTAAAACACCGGATTAATTTTCGGTGTTTTTTCTTTTAACACTAATTTTAAAATCAAAAACAATGAAAAATATATTCTTATTCGTGTTTTCGGCTATTTTGCTGATTTCTTGTGGTCAAACACAAAATATTGTTTCTAATCAAAAATCAGTATCATCATCTAACTATTGGCAACAACATGTAAATTATAAGATGGATATTGATATGAATGTAAACAATTATCAATATAAAGGAAAACAAGAATTGGTGTATACAAATAATTCACCAGATGATTTACATAAAGTGTTTTATCACTTATATTTTAATGCATTTCAACCAGGCTCTCAAATGGATGCTAGATCTAGAAACATTAAAGATCCTAGTGGAAAAATTGGAGACAGAATTAGTAAATTATCTCCATCAGAAATAGGATTTATTAAAGTGAATTCTTTAAAACAAAATGATGTTGCAGTAAATTACGAAGTAGTTGGAACAATTTTAGAAGTTACTTTAAATACCCCAATTAAATCTGGAGAAAGTGTAACTTTTAACATGAATTTTGATGCTCAAGTTCCTGTTCAAATTAGAAGATCTGGAAGAAATAATAAAGAAGGAGTTGCACTTTCAATGTCTCAATGGTATCCTAAAATGGCAGAATACGATTTTGAAGGTTGGCATACACCACCTTATATTGCTCGTGAGTTTCATGGAGTTTGGGGAGATTTTGATGTAACACTTCATATTGATAAAAATTATGTAGTTGGAGGAACAGGGTATTTACAAAATCCTCAAGAAATTGGTTTTGGTTATGAAGATAAAAGCAAACCTTTAAACATTCCTTCAACAGAAAAATTAACGTGGCATTTTAAAGCACCAAATGTGCACGATTTTATGTGGGCAGCAGATCCAGATTATACGCATGATATCTTTAAAATGGAAAACGGAATCGATTTACATTTTTATTATAAGAAAAACTTAGATGAAAAGTATCTTAAAAACTGGAAAGATTTGCAGCCAAAAACGGCAGAGTTGATGACCTATTTTTCTGAACATGTTGGTAAATATCCGTACAAACAATACTCTGTAATTCAGGGTGGAGATGGAGGAATGGAATATGCAATGTCTACATTAATTACAGGAAAACGCAGTTTTGGAAGTCTTTTTGGTGTTACAGCTCATGAAATGGCACATACTTGGTTTCAGTTTTTATTAGCTTCAAATGAAAGTAAACATCCTTGGATGGATGAAGGGTTTACAAGTTATATTTCAGCAAAAGCATCTAGTGAAATCTTAAAAAAAGGGAATAAAAACCCTAATACAGGACCTTATAGAGGTTATGATTATGTTATAAAAAACGGAATTGAAGAATCACTTTCTACGCATGCAGATAGGTATGATACCAATACAGCTTATAGTATTGCAAGTTATGTAAAAGGAAGTATGTTTTTATCGCAATTAGAATATATAATTGGTCAAGAAAATACGGCTAAATCAATAAAAAAATACTTTACAGATTTTAGTTTCAAGCATCCAACACCAAATGATATAAAACGAAGTGCAGAAAAAATTTCTGGGCTAAATTTAGATTGGTATTTAAATGAATGGACACAAACTACACACACTATAGATTATGGAATTAAATCTGTTGAGGGAACAACCGTTACTTTAGAGAGAATTGGTCAAATGCCAATGCCTATTGATGTTGCAGTCACCTATGTTGATGGAAGTAAGGAAAACTTTAACATTCCTTTAGAAATGATGAGAGGCCATAAACCAACTTCTGCTAAGGTATTATCAGATTGGGGTTGGACAAATCCAACATATACTTTTAAAGCATCAAAAGCAGTGAAGTCTGTAGTAATTGATGACAGCAAGTTAATGGCAGATGTTAATTTAGAAAACAATGTTTTAGAAGTAGAGTAAAATACTTTATAAATAAAATATTAAATATAAAAAGCGAGGTGAAAACTTCGCTTTTTTTGTTTAATGAATTAAACTATCAATTTTTTCATTAGGAATGAAGCCTTTTAGCATTAAGAGTATACCAAAAACAATTAATAGAATTCCCATAATTCTTTTTACTCTATAAATAACAGGAGGAGTCATTTTATCTTTTAGTTGTTTTGCTAAAAGTATTTTTCCTAAATCGGTTATAGCATATCCTAAAATTACAGTTGCAAAATACCAAAAAATACTGGTAGGATTCATGTTTAAAGTAGGCCCAACTACCACAACAATTCCTAACCAACCAGCTAAAACACCAACATTTATAAAGTTTAAGAAATATCCTTTAAAAAAGAGTTTTAAATAATTGTTTTGAACAGGAACATCTACAATTTCAGCAGATTCTAAGGCCTCTTTTTTGTTTTGCTTATCAAAGTATGTTATTAAGCCATAAATAATTAAAACGAGTCCACCAATAAAAAATAATCTAGGGTCGTCTTTTATTTTTTCTAATAAAGACCTACTACCATAATAAGCTATTAAAATAAATGAAACATCGCCTAATATTACACCAATGTCAAAAGCAATTGCTGCTCTAGCTCCTTTTAAAATACTAGTTTGAATCAGCATAAAAAATACTGGGCCAATCATGAAAGCCATGAAAAAACCAATAAAAAAAGCATTTTTAAAATCGTAAATATCCATTGGTTAAAAATACTATTTTTTAATTGAAGGGTAAAAAGAAAGGGTGGAAAAACCACCCTTTTGTATTTAAAAAATATGTTCGTTAATTTATGAAATCGTTTTTATACCTCATCAAAATCAATGGTAATTTTTGAAGTAGTTGGGTAAGCTTGACAAGCCAAAACTAAACCTTCTTCAATTTCATCATCTGTTAAAATAGAGTTTTTAACCATGACAGCTTTTCCTTCAGTAACTTTACACATGCAAGAACTACAAACACCACCTTGACAAGAATATGGAGCGTCTAAATCGTTACGCAGAGCAGCAGCCAGCAGATTATCTGTTTGTTGCATTGTAAATGTAGTTTCTTCATCATCTAAAAGAACAGTTATTTCTGTAACTCCTTCTTTTATTTCTGAAGCAGCTTCTTCATCTACTGAAGCAGTAAACAATTCAAAATGAATATTTTCTTTGGCTATTTTGTTACTTTCTAAAGTTTTAGAAACTTCCTGTATCATTTCTTCTGGACCGCATAAAAATGCAGCATCAAAAGAAGTTTCTTTGTACATGTTTTTTACAAAATAGTTGGTAACATTTTGGTCTATTCTACCACGTAACTCATTTTTAACTTCTTCTCTACTAAAGATATAATGTAATTTAAATCTATCTGAAAACGTTTCCTTTAAAGAATTTAATTCAGTATAAAAAATAGTGTCAGCAGCAGTTTTATTTCCATAAACCAATGTAAAAGTAGATGTTGATTCAGTTTCTAAAACTGTTTTTACCATTGATAAAATTGGTGTAATTCCACTTCCAGCTGCAAAACCAAGATAGTTTTTGTTTGCTTCTGGAGAAAGTAAAAATCTACCTTCAGGAGCAGAAATTTCTAATTCATCACCAGCTTTTAATTGAGATGTTGCAAAAACAGAAAATGTTCCGTTTTCAACAGCCTTTATAGCAACTCTAATTTCTTCACTTTTTGGTGTAGAACAAATAGAATAGGCTCTTCTAATTTCTTCTCCATTAATTTCTTTTTGCAACGTAATATATTGCCCAGATGTAAAGTTGAAATTAGATGTTAAGTTTTCGGGTATGTTAAATAAAACAGAAACCGCATTTGCGGTTTCTTGTTTTACTTCTTGTATGTTTACTTTGTAAAATGCTGACATTAAAATATGTTTTACACCAAATTATTTGCTACTAAATATTCGGCTATTTGAACTGTGTTTGTAGCTGCACCTTTTCTTAGGTTATCTGCAACAATCCACAAATTTAATGTATTTTCTTGAGATTCATCTCTTCTTATTCTTCCAACAAACACTTCATCTTTATCATGTGCGTTAATTGGCATCGGATAAACGTTGTTTGCTAAATCATCTTCTACAATAACTCCAGGAGTTTCACTTAATATTTTACGAACATCAGCCAAATCAAAATCATTTTCAAACTGAATATTTACAGCCTCAGAATGACCTCCAGCAGTAGGAATTCTAACAGCCGTAGCTGTTACAGAAAAAGAATCATCACGTAAAATTTTCTTTGGTTCTTTAACCAATTTCATTTCCTCTTTTGTGTATCCGTTTTCTAAGAAAACATCACAATGAGGTAAAGCATTTCTTCCTATTTTATGAGGATAAGCCATTTCACCATCAATACCAGCTTCTTCATTGTCTAATTGCTGAACAGCTTTTACGCCCGTTCCAGAAACAGATTGATATGTAGAAATAACAACACGCTTCATTTTATATTTTAAATGCAAAGGCGATAAAGCCATTACTAACTGAATTGTAGAACAGTTAGGATTTGCAATAATTTTATCTTCAGCAGTTAAAACATCACCATTAATTTCTGGTACTACTAATTTTTTAGTAGGATCCATTCTCCAAGCAGAAGAATTATCGATAACCGTTGTACCAACTTCAGCAAATTTAGGAGCCCATTCTAAAGAAGTATCTCCACCAGCAGAAAATAAAGCCACATCTGGTTTCATTTTTACCGCATCTGCTAAGGTTACAATGGTATAATCTTTTCCTTTGTAAGACAATTTTTTTCCAGCAGATCTTTCAGAGGCAACAGGTATAAACTCTGTTATAGGTAAATTACGCTCTTCTAGTACTTTTAACATTACTGTTCCAACCATTCCAGTTGCTCCAACTACAGCTATTTTCATCAGTATATAATTTATTGATTTCTAATTACACTGCAAAGATGCTAAAAAAAAGGACGAATTAAATTACTTAAACCTTTATAAATCAATCAAAGTTTAAAAATTTTGCAAATAAAATTCTAATGTTTAAATTTAAACTATTTGATATAAAATTAATATTTTTGAGGGCTATACATATCTTCTTTAAACCCTTTCCATTTAGCAATGTCTCCTGTAAAGGAATATTTTGTTGATTTTTTAAAAAGAGAGGATATAAAGCCAGCTGTTGTGCCAACGAAGGTTATAAGAATAGCCCCAACAGAAGCATAAGCATTATTAGAAAATGTTAAAAGAGCAACTCCAGGTAGAGCTCCCATTAACACGCTGTGACCTTTTGTTCTTTTTGTTTTTATATAATAAATTTCACTTGATGGAACTGTAATTGATTTACTCCTTTTTTTTAAGACAAGTGTAGAGTCGGTAATTTGTATGATTTTACCTTTTGCAATTTTTTTACTTTCATTATTGTAAACTCTTACAAATACGTTAGATTTTTTTGGGAGTTCTTGTGCTTTAATGTTTAAACATAAAAATAAGGTAATAGCAAATAATAAATACTTCATTGTAATAGTTGTTTAGGTTAGTTTTTTCGAAGTTATACTTATATCTTGGATAAACAGCTTTATTTATTTAACTATATTTGCAAAAATATTTTGTTTAACCTAATTAGTATAGCATGCAACTGTACAATAAGTTAAGCGCAATAGAACGCGCTGCTCTAATTGATGAAGCTGGCAAAGACCGCCTCACAATTTCCTTCTATCAATATTATAAGATAGAAAATCCACAATTATTAAGAGATAAATTATTCCTGGAATGGAATGCTTTAGATGTTTTAGGAAGGATCTATGTTTCTTACGAAGGCATAAATGCACAATTATCTGTTCCATCAGAAAACTTTTATGCTTTAAAAGATCAATTAGATGCTATTTCTTTTTTGAAAGATATTCGTTTAAATGTAGCTGTAGAACAAGATAATAAGTCTTTTTTGAAGCTAAAAGTAAAAGTAAGAAACAAAATTGTTGCTGATGGTTTAAATGATGAAACATTTGATGTTACTAACAAAGGAGTTCATTTAAATGCGGAGGAATTCAACGAAATGTTAGCAAATCCTGATACAGTTTGTGTGGATATGCGTAATCATTATGAAAGTGAAATTGGTCATTTTGATGGAGCAATTACACCAGATGTAGATACGTTTAGAGATTCTTTAGATATAATTGAAGAAGATTTAAAAGACAATAAAGAAGATAAAAATTTATTGATGTATTGTACTGGTGGAATTCGTTGTGAAAAAGCATCAGCTTACTACAAACACAAAGGATTTAAAAATGTTTTTCAGCTTGAAGGCGGAATTATAGAATATACACGTCAAGTAAAAGCAGAAGGAATAGAAAATAAATTTATTGGTAAAAATTTTGTGTTCGATCATAGAAGGTCAGAAAGAATTACAGATGATGTAGTTTCTAATTGTCATCAATGTGGAAAAGCATGTGATGAACATACAAACTGTGCAAATGAAGCGTGTCATTTATTGTTTATTCAATGTGATGAATGTTCAGAAAAGATGGAAAATACGTGTTCTACAGATTGCCAAGAAATAATTCAATTGTCTTATGAAGAGCAAAAAGAATTAAGAAAAGGAAAAGGAAAAAGCA
>CBDUHF010000002.1:0-212350 GCA_965367085.1 uncultured Polaribacter sp. | reverse complement strand
GTTTTTTATCAAAATCAGCTCCTTTTAAATCAGCTGTCACTCTTTCCATCCATTGCTCAGTTGTGACTGAAGGAAAATCTGAAAAAAGCGGTTTATTTATTGTATTCATAATAATTTATATTCTTTATTTTTTTTACATTCTAAGGGATACAACTAGGTATCAACCTAAGAAACTTAATATAATACCTGCCGCAATTGCAGAACCAATAACTCCAGCAACATTAGGAGCCATGGCATGCATTAATAAATAATTGCTTGGGTCAGATTTTAAACCTTCGGTATGTACTACTCTTGCACTATCTGGCACAGCAGAAACTCCCGCAGCACCAATTAAAGGGTTTATTTTATTATCACCTTTTAAGAATAGATTCATAAATTTTGCAAAAAGCAATCCTCCACAAGTTGCAATCACAAATGAGATGGCTCCAAGCCCGAAAATTAACATAGAATCTTTAGTGATAAAAATATCTGCTTGGGTAGATGCACCCACGGTAACACCTAATAAAATTGTTACAATATCTATTAATTTAGTTCTAGCTGTATCTGCCAATCTTTCCGTTCTTCCAGATTCTTTAAGTAAGTTTCCAAAGAATAACATACCAAGTAATGGCAAAGCACTCGGAGAAATAAATAAGGTTAAAATTAAAGCTACAACAGGGAAAATCATTTTTTCCTTTTGAGTTACGGCTCTTGGTGGTTTCATTTTAATTTTTCTATCTTCTTTAGAGATTAACAAACGCATTAAAGGAGGTTGTATTACAGGTACTAATGCCATATAAGAATAGGCTGCAATAGCAATGGGTCCAATTAAGTTTTTAACCGTTGTTCCATCAGGAAGAATGTTGATTCCGTTGGCCAATTTAGATGATAAGAAAATGGCTGTTGGCCCATCTGCTCCTCCAATAATTCCAATAGCACCTGCTTCTGGCAGATTAAATCCTAAGTAGATGGCTCCTAAAAAAGTGGCAAAAACACCAATTTGTGCAGCACCTCCTAAAAGCATTAATTTTGGATTGGCAATTAATGATGAAAAATCAGTCATGGCACCAATTCCTAAGAAAATAAGTGGCGGATACACTCCTTTTACAACACCAAAATAAAGGTAATTTAAAACAGATCCTGTTTCATAAATTCCTGTTTGATTTCCTGCTACAAAAGGTATATTACCTAGTATAACCCCTGTTCCTATGGGGATTAATAATAAGGGTTCGTAATCAAATTTAATTCCTAAATAAATAAAAATAATTCCGATCACTATCATAATGAGATTTCCAGAGGTTGAATTTGCAAATCCTGTATAGCTATAAAACTTTTTTATTCCGTTAAATGCTCCGTCAAAAACACTATCTGTTTTTGTATCCACAACTTCTGTTTTTGTCACAGTTGTGGTATTCGTGGAGTTCATATGTGTACCTAAACCTAGTACTGGTCTAATAAAAATCAGTAATGATAAAGCACTAAATATTATAAATAGTTTCTTCATTTTTTTTAAAAAATAATTGTTAATTTTTTATTGAATCTAAATATTTATTCTAGTTCAATCATTAAAGCATCTTGTAATACCTGTTGGCCTACTGCAACATGAATCGCTGTAATAACACCAGACTTTTCTGAAACAATATTGTTTTCCATTTTCATGGCTTCTAACACCAATAAAGAATCGTTTTCTTTAATTTGATCTCCAACTTTTACGTTAAGAGATAAAATAACACCAGGTATAGGTGCCACAATTTTTGTTTTTGTAGATGTAGGATTCACTTTTAAAGGTACAGCTGGTTGTTTTGAAGCAGAACGAACTAAAGTAGGTGTTTTCGTTTTTTTAATATCTTGCTTCATTATCA
Organism: uncultured Polaribacter sp.; assembly: GCA_965367085.1. Classification (GTDB taxonomy): domain Bacteria; phylum Bacteroidota; class Bacteroidia; order Flavobacteriales; family Flavobacteriaceae; genus Polaribacter. Next base: position 210,509 of record CBDUHF010000002.1, on the reverse strand, counting down.
CTTCATAAGACGTACCATTTACTTCTAAATTGATGATATTATCTTCGTGTGATTTTATATTAACGGTGTATCCGTTTTCGTTGACTTTAAATTTATAACTTTTCATTTCTTATAATCTATTTTGTGTTCCATATATTTTAGAACTCCAAGGTGAATATGGTTTTTTAACCTGTTTTATTGTTAAAATGGCACTTTCATGATCGTGCTGATCACTCATGTACATATGCACAGAAGCACCAATAACAGCAGATAATTCTCCCGTAAAATCACTATTCGTTTTAACTTTTATATCACTTATTTTTTTGTCTTTTCTTTTTGTAATTACTTTATATACATAAAGCATTACTGGCAACCCATAGTTAAAGAAAAGTGCAAGCGTTACCAAGGCACTAAAGACAATTAATAATCCGGTTATAAGTATAATATAACCTTCACTTATTGCATCTGATTGTAATAATAAGTATGTCATTATAATGGAATGTTTGAGTGTTTTTTTGGTGGATTTACATCTTTCTTATTTTGAAGTAACTCAAGCGCTCTAATAATTCTGAAACGTGTATTTCTTGGCTCAATTACATCATCAATAAACCCATATTTTGCAGCCTGATAAGGGTTTGCAAATCGTTGTGTATATTCATCTTCTTTTTTCTGAATGTAATCTTGTTTTTCTTCAGCATCCTCTATTTTTCTAATATTAGATCCTTCTAAAACTTCTACAGCTCCCTTTGCTCCCATTACTGCAATTTCAGCAGTAGGCCATGCATAATTTAAATCTCCTCTTAATTGTTTACAACTCATAACATCATGAGCTCCTCCATAAGATTTACGAAGTGTAATGGTTACTTTTGGCACAGTTGCTTCTCCATAAGCAAATAATAATTTTGCTCCATGTAAAATAATTCCACCGTATTCTTGACCAGTTCCTGGCAAAAATCCTGGAACATCTACTAAGGTTACAATAGGAATATTAAAGGCATCACAAAAACGAACAAAACGTGCTGCTTTTCTAGAAGCATCAATATCTAAAACACCTGCATAATATTTTGGTTGATTGGCAACAATACCAACTGGTCGTCCATTAAATCTTGCAAAACCTACACAAATGTTTCTTGCATAATTTCTGTGAACTTCTGTAAACTCACTTCTATCTGCAAGAATGGTAATTACATCAACTATATCATAAGGCTGATTTGGATTTTCTGGAATGATATCATTTAAAGCATCTTCTATTCTATCAACAGGATCATTACACGTAATTATTGGTGCTTCTTCTAAATTATTAGAAGGCATATAACTTAAGATCTTACGAATTAGTAGTAAGTTTTCTTCATCATTTTCTGCTAAAAAGTGAGAAACACCAGATTTTGTTGAATGGATTTTAGCGCCACCTAGTTGTTCTGCGGTAACCACTTCACCCGTTACAGTTTTTACCACTTTAGGCCCAGTTACAAACATATAACTAGTATTCTCTGTCATAATTGTAAAATCTGTTAATGCAGGAGAATAAACCGCTCCACCAGCACAAGGACCTAATATGGAAGAAATTTGAGGAATGACACCTGAAGCCATAATGTTACGTTGAAAAATCTCTGCATAACCTGCTAAAGATCTTACTCCTTCTTGAATACGTGCTCCTCCAGAATCATTCAATCCAATTACAGGAACTCCAATCTTCATAGCCATATCCATCACTTTACAGATTTTTAAGGCATATGTTTCTGATAATGAACCACCAAAAACAGTAAAGTCTTGTGCAAAAAGATATACAATTCTACCATCTATTGTTCCATGCCCAGTAACTACACCATCAGATAGATAGACTTGTTTGTCCAATCCAAAAGATTTGGTTCTGTGGGTTACAAACATATCAAACTCTTCAAAACTGTCTTCGTCTAAAAGAATATCTATACGTTCACGTGCTGTTAATTTACCTTTAGCATGCTGAGAATCGATTCGTTTCTCTCCTCCACCCAACTTTGCTTTCGCTCTCTTTTCTATAAGTTCATTAACCTTATCTTGATTTGCCATAATTTATTTTTGCTTGTCTTTTTTATTATTTCTACTTATTCTTGTTTAGAGCATAGTTCTGTTAAAACTCCTAATGTTGATTTTGGATGTAGAAATCCAATATCTAAACCTTCAGCTCCTTTTCTAGATTTTTTATCAATTAATCGAACACCTCTTTCTTCTGCCAATTCTAAGGCTTTTGTTGTGTCATCTACGGCAAATGCAATGTGATGTATCCCTTGACCTTTTTTAGCTATAAATTTGCCTATAGGTCCATCTGGTGATGTGCTTTCTAATAATTCAATTTTTGTAGTACCTACCAAAAAAAAGGCTGTTTTCACTTTCTGATCAACAACCTCTTCTATAGAATAGCATTTAAGTCCTAAAACTTGTTCATAAAATTTTATTGATTCTTCTAAATTTTCAACGGCTATACCTAAATGTTCTATATGTGAAATGTTCATAATTAAGATGTTTAATTTTGATACAAATTTAGGACGTGTATATTTTTTACAACATGATAGTTGTCATGTTCCCCATAAACAAAGAGTTTTTTTTATCAGAATTAAATGGAAGTACTACAAAAGGCAGAAGGAAATACCATGTATTGGTGTGTTAGCAGAGATTGCAAAGAATACTTTTGTAGTGATTATAAAAGGCTACTGATTGTAAAAAAGATCTTTTGAAGAAATTAGCAAGTGATTCCTAAATCATTTTTAAATCAATAACATCCATCAATTCCTTTTTTCTGCTTTTACTAATAGGCAATTGATATTGACCAATACTTATAATATTATTTTGAATGAAATTAATCTTCTCAAAATTTATAATATAAGAACGGTGTATTTGTATAAACTTTTCTACAGGTAAAAGTGCTATCAGCTTAGATAAAGATAACAGGGTTACTATTCTCTTATCTCCTATATAAAAACGCACATAATCGCCCATGCTTTCAATATATATAATCTCATCAATTATAATTTTTTGAATTTTATAGTCAGATTTTACAAAAAAATAAGTGTCCATTTTTCTATTTATAGATTAAAAAATAGTATTCAGACGAATTTTAGGTCAACTGGTCAAATAAACTTTACTAGTCAAATTTAGTAATATATCTTTAGGTTAAATATAACAAATATCATGTTTTATGAAACTAAAGGAAAATATAGCAATTAGCGAAAGTGGTTTTGTTTTTAACCCAGAAATTGGTACATCTTTTACCACAAATTCTTTAGGTGTGGCTATTTTAAAGCAATTAAAAACAAAAACTTCTACAAAAGAAATTACGAACTCAATAGTGAAAAGCTATGATGTTGATGCAGTAACTTGTGAAAAAGATTTAGATGATTTCATAAGAATGTTAGAACAATATGATTTAATCGTAGTCTAATTATGAAAAATACAAAAAACATAACAGTAGCAGTTACAGGACTAAATGCCATAGATAGTCCTGGTCCTGGAGTTGCTGTAATTAGAGGTTTAAAAGAAAGTGAATTTTATAATATAAAGATTATTGGTCTTGCATATGAAATTTTAGAACCAGGTATTTATATGGACAATTTGGTAGATAAAGTATATCAAATACCCATTCCATCAAGCGGTTTCGATGCCATGTTAGAAAGATTAACCTACATACAATCTAAAGAAAATATTGATGTAATTATTCCCAATTTTGATGCTGAATTAATGACCTTTATTAGGTTAAAACCACAGCTTCAAAAAATAGGAATTGAATTATTAATACCTACAAAAGAACAATTTGAAGAGCGTTTAAAAGGAAATCTGAACGAGTTTGGTAAAAAGCACCATATAAAAGTTCCGCAAAGTGAATCTGTTTACAGCATCAACGAATTAGAAGATACCTTAGAAGATTTTGAATATCCATTGGTTATCAAAGGAAAATTTTATGATGCCTATGTGGCACATTCAATCAATGATGCCAAAGAATACTTTTTTAAAATAGCAGCAAAATGGGGTGCTCCTATAATTGTTCAAGAATTTATAAAGGGCCATGAGTTTAACGTAACTGCTTTGGGAGATGGCAAAGGTGTTATGATGGGTGCTGTTTCTATGCGAAAAACATTTTTAACAGATAAAGGAAAAGCTTGGGCAGGTATTTCTATTGATGACCCTAAATTACTAAAAATGACCAACGACTTTATTACAAAAAGTAAATGGGGAGGTGGTTTAGAAATGGAATTAATGAAAGAAGACAAAACTGGCGAGTTATTCCTTCTGGAAATAAATCCTCGATTTCCTGCTTGGGTATATTTAGCTGTTGGTTGTGGTCAAAATCACCCAGAAATGTTGGTAAAACTAGCATTAAATGAAGATGTAAAACCTATAAAAAAATACGATGTTGGTAAAATGTTCATCCGATATTCTTATGATATGATTTGTGATTTAGATAAATATGAACAAATATCCATACATGGAGAAGTATAATTCTTAAAACTCTTACAATGAATAAACTTAAATATGAAAGTCCGATAATAAAAAAAATAAATGCAGGTATTTCCAGTAAGTTTGGTGAATTAAGTACACATAAACCTACTACACATATTGCAAATGTTCCTGTAAAAAGTCTTATTGAAAAATATGGTTCTCCCCTATTTGTTTTAAATGAACAAACCATTAGAAATACGTATCAAGATGCATATCATGCATTTTCAACTAGGTATCCAAATGTTCAATTTGCATGGTCTTATAAAACAAATTACATAAATGCCGTTTGTAAAGTTTTTCATTCTGAGGGTGCTTGGGCAGAAGTTGTGTCTGGGTTTGAATATAAAAAAGCCATAGATAATGGCGTGCCAGGTGATAAAATTATTTTTAATGGTCCAGATAAATCTGATGAGGATTTAGAAGTCGCTATTAAAAATGGTTCTCCGATTCATATCGATCATTTTGATGAATTATATAGTTTAATCACCATCAGCAACAACTTAGATAAAAGAGCTAAAGTGGCCATTAGAGTTAATATGGATACAGGTATAAAACCTCTTTGGGATAGATTTGGATTCAACTATGAAAACGGACAAGCATGGGAAGCTATCAAGAAAATTATCTTTTCTAAAAACTTAGAATTGATAGGTTTGCATACTCATATTGGGACGTTTATTTTAGATCCAAATGCATATCATGTGGCGGCTAGTAAATTAGGAGATTTAGCAATTAGTTTAAAAAACAAATACAAACACGACATTCAATATATTGATATGGGTGGTGGTTTTGCTTCTAAAAACACATTAAAAGGTTCTTATTTAAGCGGAACAGATTTGGCTCCATCTTTTAGCGATTATGCAGATAATATTACACATGCTTTGTTAAATGCAGGTTTTAGCAGTGAAGATATGCCTTTATTAATCTTAGAAACAGGTAGAGCTTTAATAGATGATGCAGGATCTTTATTAGGTACTGTTTTAGCAAACAAAAGATTGGCTGATGGCAGAAGATCTATGATTGTAGATTTTGGAGTGAATATTTTATTTACTTCTTTTTGGTACAATCATTTAATTTCTCCTGCGCAAGAATGCAGTTTATACACAGAAGAAACTGTAATGTATGGGCCACTTTGTATGAATATTGATGTGATTAGAGAGAGCATTAGTTTACCACCTTTAAATAAAGGTGATCATGTGGTAGTACACAGAATTGGGGCTTACAATATGACTCAATGGATGCAGTTTATCACTTTAAGACCAAAAGTAGTAATGATTGATACCCATGGAAAACCTCATATTATTAGAGAAAGTGAGAATAATGAATATATTACCAAATTAGAAATGACTCCAGAGCATTTAGAACATTTTGATCTTTAATTCATATGACCATCAAAAATGAATATTGGCAATTTTTAAGTAACAGCATTTTAAACAGTTACTCTCAAATCTTTTTTTCTAAAAAAAAGGCATTTGCTATTTTGTTATTAATTGCTACCTTTTTGAATCCAGAGTTAGGTATTTGGGGCTTTTTGGGCGTACTTTTTACAAATGTATTGGCCAATGCATTAGGCTTTAATAAATATCTAATTGAAGAAGGTTTATTCGGTATAAATTCATTGTTGGTTGTCTTAGGTTTGGCGGTATTTTTTAAAGTAAACATTACCTTTCTCTTTGTCTTTTTAGCTATTAATATTTTTACTTTAATTCTTTCCGTTAGTTTATCAAATCTGATGGGGAGACATGGTTTACCATTCTTAGCATTTCCTTTTGTAATCGCTATCTGGTTTACATTTTATGTAATGAATACCTATAGCAATTTAAAGGTAGATGAAGGAAGTGTGTATTTCTTAAATGATATTTTTAAAATTGGTGGACGTAATTTTATAGATATTTACGAAGTCTATAACAACTTACCAATTCCTAATATAATTATTGGCTATTTTAAATCCTTATCTGCTATTATTTTTCAATTTAATTGGATTGCAGGTTTGCTAATTTCTATTGGGCTATTAATGACTTCTAGAATCTCATTTGCGCTTTCTATTATTGGTTATTTATCTGGCTACTTGTATTATTTTATTGTTGGTGAAAACATTCAAAACTTGCATTATGGCTATATTGGTTTCAACTTTATACTCTTTTCAATTGCAGTAGGTGCTTTTTATTTTATTCCGAAAAGAAAAATGCATTTGGCGGTCTTTCTTTTAACTCCTGTTTTAGGTTTACTCATAACAGGATTAAGTGGATTTTTATCTATTTTTCATCTACCTGTTTTTGCATTGCCATTTATGATGATGACTACACTGGTTATTTATGTAATGAACTTTACAACCAAAAGTGCTGTTTTTCCTAAAGTGATTTATCAAACCTATTCACCCGAAAAAAACTTGTACAATTATTATAATTATTCCGAACGTTTTGGAAGCAATGAATATTTGATTAAAATTGGATTGCCTTTTTATGGAGAATGGAACGTTTGGCAAGGTCCAGATGGCAAGCACACGCATAAAGGAGAATGGAAACATGCCTGGGATTTTGTGATTGTAGATAAAGACCAAAACACGTATAAAAATGATGGTTATTTTCTACAAGACTATTACTCCTATAGTGCGCCTGTAGTTGCTCCTGCAGATGGAACAGTAGTAAATATTATAGATGGCATTCCAGATAATGATCCTGGTGATGTAAATATGGTTCAAAACTGGGGAAATACCATTGTCATAAAACATAGCGAATATTTGTATTCTCAAATTAGCCATTTAAAACAAGATTCGTTTAAAGTAAAAATCGGCAGTTTTCTTAAAAAAGGAGAACAAATTGCAAGCTTAGGTAATTCGGGGCGTTCTCCACAACCACACTTGCATTTTCAATTACAAGCAACGCCTTATGTAGGTTCAAAAACCTTAGAATATCCGCTAAGTTATTACATCACTCATAAAGAGAATAAAGAAGAGTTTTTAGCTTTTAAATTTCCTAAAGAAAATGAAAGTATCAGCGATATTAAAATTAACAAAACCGTACATAAAGCGTTTAAGTTAATACCAGGAATGGTTTTTAAAGTAAGTGCAAACAATAATAAATTTAACGATTCTGAATGGGAAGTGCATACAGATGCATACAACTTAACATACATTACTTGTTCTGAGTCTGACTCTTATGCCTATTTTGTAAATGACGGAACTGTGTTATATTTCACAACATTTGAAGGGGATAAAAATTCATTATTATACTACTTCTACCTAAGTGCTTTTAAAATATTCTTAGGCGATTATAAATCGTTAAATATTGAAGACACATTACCAATTCACGCAGTTTTTAATGGTAGTATAAAATACATTCAAGATATCATAGCTCCTTATTATCAATTCTGTAGTGCACATTATACATCTGAACTAACAGACATCAATACCGACAACAACAACTTTATCATTCATTCTTCAATTGATAAAAAAATAGCAGGAAAAAATAAAGGAAAAATAGATTTTCAAATCTACGGATCAGAAGTTGCTATCAATAAAATTAGTGTAAAAACGAAAGAAGAAACCTTTGATATTCATATGAAACATGTAATACAATTTTAGCCATGAAAAAAGCACTCTTCATTTTTATGTTTGGGGTATCTTCATTGGTATTCTCACAAAAAACAGACTATAAATCAGAAACTAGAAACCTTTTTAATGAGGGTAATTGGAGTCAACTAATTTCAAAAGGAGAAGAGGCTCTTTTGAAAAATGAATCTAGCTATAAAATAGAATATAGATTAGGAGTTGCATATTATAATTTGAAGAGATATTTTGACAGTGCAAAACAATTCGAAAACATAAAGAAGAAGTATAATATTTCTAATGATTATACTCAAGAGTACTTATACTATTCATACGTGTTTTCTGGAAGATCGAAAGATGCTTTACTCCTTTTTAAAAGTTTTCCTTTTCATTTACAAAAAAGAATCAATGTAAAATCACTAGAAATTATAGATTATATCTCTGTTGAAGGTGGCCTCAAATTAAGTAGCAGAAGAAGTATTGATGTTAAAAACATGTCATATTACAGTTTAGGCATAAGTCAAAGGTTTGGTTATAACGTAAAAATAAATCATTCGTTTGCTATCCTTTCACAAGATTATATTGGTTTTGATTACACCCAAAAACAGTATTATATAAATGCTAATATTCATGTAAGTAAAGGGTTTACATTTATTCCTGCATATCATTATTTAAATGTTTCAGAAAATAATGCAGATACAGCAATTTCTACTTTTGAAGAGAGCAACTTAAACATTTTTCATCTAGGACTCAGAAAACAATGGAGCCGATTTACAGTAATGCCTAATGTTACGTATTACAGCCAAAAGGAATCAACAGGTACAATTACAAGCACACAATATGGTTTAGATGTTGGCTACACATTAAATGCCTTTAAAGATAAAATCTGGCTGGGTGTTGGTTCAAATATATTGAACAAAGAAAACGAGCAGCACTTTATTGGAAATGCAAAAGTACATTATCAAATACATCCAAAAAGTTACGTATTTCTAAAATATACAGCTGCAAACACTTCTCATTTTTCTGATGACAATGCCCTATTTTATACCAATGCTATTGCCTCACTAAATAATAAAATGAGCACAACTTTTGCATATAACATTACACCTAAAATAGCCTACTTTATCAATTATCAATTAGAAAATTTAGAAGATGAACTAAACAGTATCTCTTTTACATATCATACGTTTATCACAGGAATTAAATATAATATTTAAATATAAAATCATGAAAAATAGCTTTATAATTATCATATTTTTATTGGTAAGCATCCACTCAAATGCTCAAAAAAACGAATTACTAACTGCTTTTGAAAGTAGTTATATCTACGAACAAAACAAACAAGCTAGCAAAGCCATAGAGGAGCTTAAAAAGGTGTATGAGAATTTTGACTCTAACTATGAACTCAATTTAAGGTTAGGTTGGTTAAGCTATATTACTGAAAACCAATCTGATTCTGAGCTATACTATATGAAAGCAATGCAATTAAAACCTTTGGCGCTTGATGCTATTTATGGATATATACAACCTTTATTAGTTGAAAAAAAATACGATGCTGTCATTCGTTATTCTGAAAAAGCTTTAACCATTGCTCAAAACGATTCGCGAGCTGAATATTTTATTGGTTTGGCTAATTATTACAAGAAGAAATATATAAAAGCTGAAAAGTATCTTGAAAAAGCCATTAACAAATATCCTTTTGATTTGGATATCAATTTAATATTGGGCTGGACCAAATTTGCGTTAGGCAAAAAGAATGAAGCCAAAGTATTGTTTCAAGTAGCTCAAAGACATTCTCCAAACAATGAGGCTGTAAAAACTGCTATGGAGTTAATTCGTAAATAAGAAACCACAATATAAGAATGCTTTTTTTTAAGTACACTACTTACCTACTAGAACTTGAAGTATTTTAGAATCTAGTATTTTTCAAAACCTTAAAAATAAGTACCTTCATAGCTTTAAAAATGAAACAGACAATATGAACAAGAAATCAGCATTATCTAGAAGAGCATTTACAAAATTATCTGCAACAGGACTTGCAGCAATACCATTTCTATCGTTTACAAATGAATTTAATACAACAATTCAAACACCTGCAAATGAGTTGGATGTACATTTATTTTCTAAACACTTACAATTTCTAGATTATAATGACATGTCTGCTGCTGCTGTAGAAATGGGTTTTGATGGTTTAGATCTAACGGTAAGACGAAAAGGACATGTATTACCAGAAAATGTAATACAAGACCTACCTAAAGCTGTTAGGGCAATGAAAAAACATGGACTACAACCTAAAATGATGTCTACCAATGTGTGGGATATAAATGATCCTGTGCAGAAACAAGTATTAGAAACAGCAAGTACCTTAGGTTTTACTCATTATCGTACAGATTGGTTAAAGTACCCAGAAGACAAGTTGATTTCAGAGAGTCAAGCTTTATTTGCAAAACAAGCAATAGCTTTAGAAAAAGTAAATAAAAAACTAGGTTTAATAGGTGGTTATCAAAATCATGCAGGCAAACATGTGGGGGCTCCTGTTTGGGACCTACTTCCAATATTAGAAGCCACTAAAGGGCAACATATAGGTAGCCAATATGACATTAGACATGCTGTTGTAGAAGGTGGTTTAAGTTGGGAACTTGCTTTAAAAAGAATACAACCTTACATCAATTCTATAGTTTTAAAAGATTTTAAATGGGGAATTGTAAATGGAAAGTGGCATCCAATTAGTGTTCCAATGGGAGAAGGTATGGTAGATTTTAAACGTTATTTTTCTTTGCTTAAAAAGTATAAAATTAACGTACCGGTTTCATTACATGTAGAATATGATTTGGGAGGTGCAGAAAAAGGTTCAAAACAAATAACCATACAAGAAAAAGAAGTCTTACGAAGAATTAAAAAAGACTTAATCTATTTAAAAGAAGCTTGGAAAAATGCCGAGTAATATTCAAAATGAAAGAAGTTAAAAGAGTATCCTTTAAAATTAATAGTTACTTTTACTTCAGAAAATGCTTTTTAAAAGCTAATATTTTTTAATGCCACAAAAAACAAAATTCGGAACCTTCGCGGGTGTATTTACTCCTTCTATTTTAACCATTCTGGGTGTAATTATGTACATGCGTTTGGGTTGGGTTGTTGGTAATGCAGGCTTAGTAGGCGCTATTGTCATTATCATTATTGCTCATGTAATTTCTGTAACTACTGGGTTAAGTTTGTCTTCTGTAGCCACAGATAAAAAGATTGGTGCTGGTGGTATTTATTACATCCTTTCTAGAAGCATGGGAATTCCTATTGGTGGCTCCATCGGAATAGCTTTATTTATTGGAACTGCTTTTTCCATTGCCTTATATTTAATAGGTTTTGCAGAAAGTTTTAATAATTATATAGGATTTGGTACTACTATAAACGACGTAAGAATTACAGGTACCATAGCTCTTGTTGCCATCACTGCACTCGCTTTAATAAGCACGTCTATTGCGCTTAAAACACAGTTTATCATTCTTGTAGCCATTATTGTTTCTTTAATTTCTATCTTTTTGGGTACTACAGAATTTGCTCCAAGTACAGTTACTTTATTCTCAACGGAAAACAATGTTCCATTAGAAGTAGTGTTTGCCGTATTTTTTCCTGCTGTAACTGGTTTTACTGCGGGTATTGCTATGAGTGGCGATTTAGAAGATCCTAAAAAATCGATTCCTACTGGAACTTTATATGCAATAGGTGCTGGATTATTGGTGTATATTTCTCTAGCGGTTTTTATGGCATATACTATAGATGCCGAGACCCTAAAAACAGATTACAACATTCTAATGAAAATAGCACTCTTTGCTCCTGCTGTAGTAGCAGGAATTTGGGGCGCAACGCTATCTTCTGCTTTAGGCGGAATTCTTGGGGGTCCTAGAATACTACAAGCCATGTCTTTAGACAAAGTAACGCCAAAACTGTTTAGCAAAGGAAAAGGTGCTAATAATGAGCCTGTAAATGCCTTGTTTTTTGCGTTTATGATTGCAGAAGCAGGTATTTTAATTGGAGAACTAGATATAATTGCTCGGGTAGTTTCTATGTTTTATTTAACAGCATATGGATTTATAAACATCTCTTATTTCTTAGAGAGTTGGGCAAATCCAGACTTTCAGCCTTCATTTAAAATTAAAAGATGGATAGGCTTATTAGGTTTTATAGCGTGTTTTACCGTGATGTTTAAGTTAGATATGATGGCAATGATTGCTGCTCTTGCCGTTATTAGTGCTATGTATTTTTGGTTGCAACGTAAAGAGGTAAAACTGCAGTCTAATGATGTTTGGAAAAGTGTCTGGGAAAACGTTGTAAACAAAGGTCTGAAAAGGATTGATGCACAGGTAGAAGAAAATACAAACTGGAACCCTAATATTATCTTGTTTAGTGGTAAAAGTGATCATCAATCGTATTTAGTAGAGTTGTGTAAAACAGTTTCTGGACGAACAGGGATTGTAACCAACTTTAAACTGATACTAGATAAAGAGAATAACAAACCGCCTTTAAAGAAAACAGACCAAGTGGTTAGAGACGGCATGTTTAAAGATCTTGGCATCTTTGCACGACAAATTAAAGTAGATAATATATATAGCGGTATTACAAACATTGCCTCCACATTTGGATTTTCTGGAGTTGAGCCTAATACCATTATGATGGGTTGGCCAAAAGGTTTAGAGAATTCTACAGAGTATTCTAAAATGACCCAGACTTTATTGCATCTAGATTACAATTTATTGTATTTAGATTTTGACAAGAAAACAAAGTTTGGAAACTATAGTTCTGTTGATTTTTGGTGGCGTGAAACCGATAGTAAAAATGCAGAAATGATGCTGAACATTGCACGTTTTATCATTGCATCACCAAATTGGAACAACACAAATATCAGAGTTCTTTTTGTAAATAATAACAATGTAGATGTTACCATTATAGAAACTAAAATAGCCACTTTAGTAGAAGATTTACGTGTAAATGTTACCATTAAAATCATTAATAATGCTGTAGAGCAAAAGCCATTCTATAACATTATAGAAGAAGAATCTAAGGCCACAAACCTTACTATCGTTGGTATTCCTGATTATAATATAGAAAAGCAAGCAGAATTTGTTTTAAAAACAAACAATTTATTCGAATCTATTGGGTCTACATTGCTAGTGCGAGCTGCCAATAATTTTAATGAACTCGATTTAGACTTACTTCATAATAAATAGCACCCTATTTATTACATATATACATGTATCACATTTAAGCAACCAATATTACATCCTTTTCTCCTAAAGACTTCAGCATCTTTGTATGATCCCAAATAGCATGTAAAATAGATTTTTTAGAATAATAAGGAATATCATATTCTTTTGCAGTAGCTGCTACAATACTAGAAATATTCTTATAGTGAACATGGCACACATCTGGCAACACATGATGCTCTACCTGATAATTTAAACCTCCTATTAACCAAAACAACAGTTTACTTTTTGGAGAAAAATTACTCGTAGTTGCAAATTGATGTCTGTACCAATCATTATCCATCATCCCTTGATTATCTGGAAGCGGAAAATCATTTGTAGGCATAATATGAGCTATCTGAAAAACAATACTCACCAATGTACCTGTTACAAAATGCATAGATAAAAAAGCCAATAAAATAAGCCACCAAACTTGTGGTAGAAATATTAATGGTAATACCAGCGCATAAGAATAATAAAACAACTTCCATGCAGTCATACTTACCAATGCTTTGTTGTATTCATTCTTTTCATTTAAAAACCCCATGTCTCTATAGCGTTTTAACCGCACAAAATCTTTAGTGGTAATCCAAGAAATGGTAGATATCCCGTAAAAAAACCAGATATAAATATGCTGAAACTGATGCACCCAATAATGTTTTGCATGTGGCGAAAATCTTAAAAAGAAAGGTGCATTTAAATCATCATCTGAATGATCTATATTGGTGTAAGTATGATGTAATACATTGTGTTGAATTCTCCAAACCGTTGCGTTGGCTCCTATAAGATTAAACGAATAGCTTAACAACTTATTGATATTTTTATTCTTAGAGTATGAGCCATGAATAGCATCATGCATCACCCCCATTCCTATTCCTGCCATCCCTAATCCGCTTAAAATATAGAGAGTAAAAAGTGATGCAACACTGGTAGCTAAGCCAGCTGAAAGTAATATGAGTGGTAAAAAGAAGAGCGTTAACATACAAATGGTTTTAACAACCATTGTAGAATTTGCATTTCTTGTTGTATTATTTGCTTTAAAATACGTGTCTACTCTTTTTCTTAGCGTTTTTGAAAAGTCAGTATTTTTGTCTCGGGTAAATCTTGGATTATTGATGTGTTGCTGTTTTTTATTGATGTGTATAACTTATAATACGATTTGTTTTTTGTTAAAAACTAAAGACAGCAAAGGGTGTACTAGCTCTAAAATGATTTAAAGAGATGTACCATCTAAAAAAACATTCTCGTAAATATACACTAAATAAGTATCCAAATAACACACAGGCTCACCTATTCTAAAACAATGTAAGTTCATCATTAAAAAGAACGAAGTTAAAAACCAATCAACCCTTATTTAGCAATTAAATCAAAAGAAATTTTAATACCCTGTATGATCATACCAGTACCAATAATAGCAATAATTAACCCCATAATTTTTCCTATTACAGAAATTACATTATGCCCCACAATACGAACAATATGATCACTCATTTTAAACGTAAAATACGTTAACAAACTCATAGAACCAAAAATAGCAATTACTAGAAACATTTGTATAGCGGCTGCATTAGACACAAAGTTCATAGCCGTTACAATAGTACCAGGACCCGCCAAAATAGGAATGGCTAAAGGTGAGACTGCAATATCTTCATCGGTATGTACATCATTAATACTCTTTACATTAGATTGTTTAGACTGTAACATATCAAAACCAATAAAAAAGATTAGGATTCCTCCTGTTATTTTAAACGCAGGAATGCTAATATTAAACAATTCGAAAATGTATTTACCTAATAAAATAAATACCGTAACAATGATAAAAGCAATGATATTTGCCTTTTTGTTGATGGCCATCTTTCTTTGCTTGTCTATTCCTTGAGTTAACGACACAAAAACTGTCATATTTGAAATGGGATTGGTCATGGCGAAAAAGCCCGTAAACACAGTGATTGAGAAGGTAATTAAGTTATCCATTTGTAATGCTAATTTTAGGCGCGCAATAACCTCATTTCCTTTAATATAACCTAAACAAATTTCATTTCTTTTTAGTACTTGTTTTTTACTCATTTTCAAGGACTTATCACACTCCTTTTCAGCGTTTAAATTTCTTTTAAATTCATAGAAATTGTAGTAACAAGCAAACCAACATGTTTTTCAATTTAGTAAGCACTTAATCTTTATCGAAATAGCAAATGACATATTATAATTTTAGCTAGAATTCAAAAGAGATGAAACGGCTAAGTGTCCAAAGCTTGTCCTCAACTAGCTTGGGGAACCAAATAATAAGCCAGGACACGAAAGTGCAATCTTTTGTAGAATTCAATAAAATTGTAAGAAGTCTAGATTTTTGTGAAGCCTGTGCTGAACTTGATTCAGTATTCATCAATGGAAAAGAATCTAGAGTAAAAAAGAAATATAAAAAATAACTTCTTTCATTAATAGAAAAAGAAAAGGGATTAAAATTACATCATAACATCATAATAAATACATATAAAAAAGGAATAATAGAAACAAAATAAATACATCAATTAAGTTGTATCTTTGCCAATCCTATAAAGAATATTACGCTATACAATTATGTCAGTATTACCAATGCCTTTTAAAAAATTACATTCCGAACTGAAAGAGAAATTAGAGGAATTTGAAATAACAACGCCTACTCCTTTTCAAGTAAAGAGTATACCTGTTATAAAAAGCGGTGCTAATACCTATTGTATGGCTCCAGAAAACAGCGGAAAAACAGTAACGCTAATTCTTACAACGCTACACAAATTAAAATGTGAAGAAGTAGGTACAGCGCCAAGAGCTCTTATTTTGGTAGAAAATAATATAAAAGCAGAAGAATTGTATGATGCTTTTTATAAATATACCAGAAGTACTACGCTGCGTGTGTATTTTGGAGATGAAAGACAACATATAGAGTTGCTAAAATCTGAAATATTTGAAGGAATTGATATTTTAATAGCGACTCCTAAAACTGCTAATAAATTACTGTTATTAGAAGGATTAAACACCACACAACTACAGTTTTTCTGTATAGATGATGCTGACTTTTTAACACAAACCAATGCTACTTCAGATGTTTTGGCCATTACACAAAGTATACATAAATGTCAGTTTGTAATCTTCTCAGAAAAAATGCACCCAAATCTAAAACGATTTGAGTCGTATTTTATGAAATATCCTAAAACCATTGTATTGTAGGTTTGCCATACAATTAGGCTTTTATATGCAGTTTGCTCACATTTTATAACGAACCCCATTTGTACTTATGATTCCAAAATTACATTATATCTCTGAAGGAAGTTCTGCTAAAGAACACTTAGAGCACATACAAAAAGCCTGTACCTCTGGTGCCGAATTGGTACAACTGAATTTAAAAGGAGTTTCTGATAAAAAATTATTAGCTGCTGCCCAAGAAGCCAGAGCAATTACCTCTCACTTTCAGACACGGTTGTTGATAAACGAGCATTATAAAATTGCCAAAGAAGTAAAAGCAGATGGGGTACATTTAGAACCCAACCACACCTGCCCTATGGTTGTAAGAACGCATGTATATACTTGGCAAATTATAGGTGGTACTGCAAACACATTACAAGACTGTAAAAGCCTCTTAGAAAAGCAAGTAGACTATATTACCTTAAGTCCTTATAGAAGTACAACCACAGAAACAACCTCAACTATTTTAGGGGTAAACGGGTTTACTGCCATCACTGAAGCTTTAGAAACCGAAACGCCTATTATTGGTTTTGGAGGTATTACTACTGCAGATGTTACTGATATTTTATCAAGCGGAATTTCTGGTATTGGCGTTACAGAAGCCATTACCCAAAACTTTGATGCTATTAAAATATTTCATGAGCTACTAAAAGCTTCTGCTACAGAAGAAATGCGCCATACGTTTTAGTGCTATGCTCTCACTTAACTTAATAAAAAAAAACTTCACAAAAGTCACTTATACACTTCAAAACTCTTAAATTTTACTGAATTTGATTTTAATTTTTATGGAAATCTGTTGTTTCGATACATATTATAAATTCCTGTGTTCGCAGAAATTTGAAGTATAGCTCATAACACAAAAAATCACTATTTAAGCTCGAAAACACCTCCTAATTTGTTTGTATTTTATTTTAAAAACGTGACACATGGTGACACGTCCTGACACATGGTGACACATCCTGACCTGCATTGAACTCTCCTGACACAAAATAGCTGTTTTTTAGGGGTTTTGTTCGAGTCTTGTTCGGGGTTTGTTCGGGAACGCTTTTAGTCTATTTTTGAAAAATAGATCATTTTCCGAAGGAGTCTAGAATCAAACCAAAATTAGACAGGAATCATGCCCTTTTAGGTCGTTATTGTAACAAGTTCTGCAAACATCTTGTAGAAATGATATCTCTTATCAAAACCCATCTGTTTGTCATTCCCATGAAATCATTTTATAAAAAGAAATTATTTTACTTAAGAAAAAGTGTTTGTTGCTGAAATGTTTTCTCCATGTCTTTTTTCCATTGATGCATACTGAATCAAGTTCAGCACAAGCTTCAACAAAAAAATCTAGACTTCATATAATTTTATTGAATTCTACTAGAAATTCCACTTTCGTGTCCAGACCGCAAGCTATTTGGACACTTAGCCGTTGCATTTCTTTTGAATTACTACTAAAATTATAGTATGTCGGTATTATGATTTGTGTTTGATTTATGAGACTGCTTCCATTTTTATTTTTTCGAAACTATTTTACTTAAGTAAAAGTGTTTGTTGCTGAAATGTTTATTCCATGTCTTTTTTACATTGATGCATACTGAATCAAGTTCAGCACAAGCTTCAACAAAAAAAATCTTGATTAATTTATAATATTGTTTCAATCATAACTCTTTAGCTAAGATGTTCCTAAATATCATTCCGAGTGAGGCACGACGAGGAACCTCAACTCTAAAAAACCAATATTAAATCTTCTTTAAATGGTTAAAGACACTTATGGTTAAAGGAATAAAAAGAAACCCTGCTATTACAAAGACAATAAAGGCTTTTTGCAAACCAAAAATTTCTGCCAAATACCCAATTAATGGAGGACCTAAAAACATACCCACTGTAGCATAAGTACCAACTATAGAAATTACAATTCCGATGGCATATTTTTTTGCTTTCCCAGCCAAAATAAAAGTCATTGGAAAAAGACCAGAAACCCCTATACCTACCAAACAAAAACCTAATAACGCAGGCCAAAATTCAGGAACCATGACGGCAATTAACACCCCGCTCATGATAAAAATAGCACTTATAAAGTACAATTTTTTCATCCCTAAAGAATCTATTAACTTGTCTATGGCTAATCTATAGATAGACATGCAAATCATAAACAATAAATACCCATAGGTAAAGACTTCTTCATTAACAACATCTTTAAAATAAACACCATTCCAATCATACATACCACCTTCGCAGATAGCAGCTAAAAACAACATTAAACCTAAAAGCATAATGTACTTGTTGGGTTTTCCTAATTTAAAGGTATTGCCTTCTTTGGCTTTGTCATTTTTTATTAAATACGGATAGGCAATAAAAATAGAAATCAATGTAAAGATGGCCACCATTAAAAAATGAACTTCAATAGAAATATTTAACTGAAGCATTAAGGTGGTAAATAAAACCCCTACAACCCCACCGATACTCCATAAACCATGAAAGGAACCCACGATGCGTTTTTCAAACTTTTCTTGTAATGAAATAGATTGTGTATTGATAGATATATTTAAAACTCTAACACTTACTGCAAAAAGAATTAACGAGAAAATAAGAAACGACAAACTGTTAGAAATACCAATTAAAAACAAGGATATGGCAAAGATGATATATGCAAATTGTTGTGGTATTCTACTGTCATATTTAGCAACCAACCATCCAGAAAGCGGAATACCAATGATTGCACTTGCGGGCATTACCATTAATAAATTGCCTAATTGTTCTTCACTAAAATTAAAATTGTCTTTTATGGTAGGTATGCGAGATGCCCAACTAGAAAAACAAATACCTGACAATAGAAAATAGGTAGATAATGAAATACGCTGCAGCCTTCTCTCTTGCATTATTGTTTATTATTTGACTACAAAAATAATTCTTTTGAACGCTTCATGTGCTGTTTTAGCGTTTATTTTTATAGTTATTTACTGCGCGTTTAATTCATTTAAAATTTCTGCAAACAAGGTATACGATCTTATTCTGTCTTTGATATCGTATATATTGGTAACTGCTATCAATTCGTCTGCTTGTGTTTGGTCTATAAATTCTTTCACCTGCTCTTTTACTGTTTCTTTGCTACCTACAAACGAATATTTTAGCATTTGTTCTACTTGTGGATGCGCTAAGATTTCTGTTAAATCTGGAGTCATTTGAGTTGGTGGCTGCACCAAGTCTTTTTTATTTGTAAAAATTCCTACTATCAATCTAATTAAAGAGGTAAACAAACGTTGCGCTTCTTCATCTGTATTGGCAATAATAATATTTACCCCAACCATTACATAGGGTTTTTTTACCTCTTTAGAAGGTTGAAATTCTTCGCGGTAAATGGCCAAAGCTTTGAATAGATGTGTGGTTGCAAAATGACTTGCAAAGGCATAAGGCAATCCTTTTTTTGCTGCTAAATGTGCACTGGTTGTACTAGAACCTAAAAGATACATAGGAACCGTTACTCCTTCTGCTACGGTAGCCCGAACTTTTGATGTGGCATTTTCTATAGAAAAATAGCGTTCTATCTTTTCTAATTCTTTAGAAAAATAATGAGAAGCTTGCATAAAATCTGAACGGATAGCTTGTGCTGTTTCTCTATCTGTACCTGGTGCTCTACCAATGCCTAAATCGATGCGATTGGGATATAAAGAAGCCAACGTACCAAATTGCTCTGCAATAATTAAAGGCGAATGATTGGGCAACATTACACCACCAGAACCAATGCGAAGTGTCTTTGTACCTTGTGCTACATAGCCAATTAATACCGTAGTAGCACTACTCCCAATATTAGGTGCATTGTGGTGCTCTGCCAACCAATACCTTGTATACCCAACTGCTTCTGCATTTTGTGCCAATGCCAAGGCATTTTGATAGGTTTGTTGTAAGGTATGCCCTTCTGAAACCAAGGCTAGGTCTAAGATGGAATATGAGGTATGTGTTGCTTTCATATTAAATTAACAGTATAATGCACTACAAAAATAAGCACAAAAAGAAATGTTTGGTAGCTTCTCTTGTAATTATAATGTGAAATTCAATAAAAAAAGAACTTAATGATATTTTTTTGTAGACGTTAAGTTATACGTTAA
The DNA here is from genome assembly GCA_965367085.1 of uncultured Polaribacter sp. GTDB lineage: Bacteria > Bacteroidota > Bacteroidia > Flavobacteriales > Flavobacteriaceae > Polaribacter. Next base: position 189,963 of record CBDUHF010000002.1, on the reverse strand, counting down.
CCCAATAAAAAAGCTGTTTTTAATTTTTTCAAAAGTGGGCACCGCAGTAACGGAAGCATTTACATAATTACCAGCAGCATCAGAACTAACAGCATCAGATAATACATTTGCTTTTACAAAACTAATACCGGTATTTACTGCAACTTGTTTTTTTCTTCCAAATATAAAACTACCACCTAATAAGTATCGTGTTTTACCATCTAAAGGAGATAAAGAAGCTCCCATACTAATACCTGCTTTAAATTTACTTGTAAACTTATAAGAAAAATGCCCAAGTGCACCAACAGAAATATCAAAATCTCTAATAGGTTCTTCGATGATGTCTTTTTTGGTAACATCATTTGCTCTTAGTTGTAAGTAATAGGATTGCTGAATTTTGTTGGAATAGAAAAAACCTGAAGAAAAATCAAAACTAAAATTACCTTTGGTATAAAAATCTATTGTTTTGTTAGCAATGGTATCATTTACATAGGTATTTAATAAGGTAATATTTAAATCTACACCATCTCCTTTTGCAATAAAAGGCTTTTTTGTTGTTTGCCCCTTAGCGCTAATAGATTGATATAAAAAGTTGGCGTATTTTGTAAAATTATCTTTAGAAACTGCTTCGGCCATTAAAAGCACTTCACTAAACCTCTCTATAATTTCAATAGGAACATTTTTCTCATTTTCTAAGCGTTTGGTAAATATTTCTTTTACAGAATGTATATAATGCTGGTGTTTAGCAATGGTATAATTTAACTGTATCCTATTATCTTCAATATTACCTAAGTTAATCCCGAAAGCAGTACATGCCGTATTAAAATCTGTGATAGCTTGTACATTATTAATTTTAAAAATGGTATTCTTATATAATGTATTGGATATTTTTTTTAGCCCAATAAGTAAATTATAATTTTTAAGTGCTTCATCAGAAAAAGCAATTAAATCTTTAAATGGGCCATCTGATGCAAATTTATTCTTGAGGTCTAATTGTCCCGAATTGGAGATACCCGGTAAAATAGGTTGAATTATTGTTGGAGTGGCAGAAACTACACTAAAAGGTTTTGCTTTAAATATGGTTTTAGTGGTAGCTGTATTAATGCCCGAAATAATTACATTATAAGATTCATTTCTCGTAAGGTCTCCTTTAAATACTTTACAATTTGTACCATCATCATTTTTACATTTATGTAATGTAAAAGTTTCAGCATCTTTGTCATATTCAACTTTTATGGTTTGGGCTGCGATAACACAAGGAAATAAGGCAATTAAGATAAAGTGTACATAAGTTTTCATAATAGTATCGTTTTTTAGGTTGCATTTTATTGCATTACCACTACTCTTTAAAGTACCGGTTTCTTAACAACTATAAATATATTTAAAAGTACCGAAATGAAATATACCTACAAATAGGTATTTCTATATGACGAGCTTACAAATGACCAACATTTATATATACTGAACTAATGGAAAAAAACATTGAAAGAAAAAAAAATAACTTTAGACGTATTCTTTTATAAAGAAACTTGAATACAAGCTCTAAAGAAGAATTTACAAGGAACCTCATTATAAATAAAGGCTCCTTGCCTATTCTACTTCACTTTTTTCTAATTCACTATAACAGTATCCCTAATTTAATACATCGGGAGTATTTAAAATCAATTCTATTTTTTTAATAATTACGGTAATCTGACTCATTTGAATCTCTATATTTCTAAAATACAAACTGATATCTCTATTTACCCAGCTTTCTGAAATTACACGAGCCCCCAAACTAATTCTTAACACTGCACTTTGTACATCTGTACCGTACTTTACATTTACAGCTTGCCCAATATGACATTTTTGTGCTGCAAGTTGAAGTACTTCTAAAGAAGCACCATTAAACTGATCTGAGATATCTGAGTTTAGTAATAGGTATAGTTTTTTTACTTTATCTACTGGTAAAGCTTCATTGTCTTTAAGAATAAAGAAAGGAAAAATAGTACGAATGTTTCTAATACCAAACGCTTCATTATCATAGGCGTTTACATTGGCCTCTTCACTACAAAGAGGCGCTAAAAAAGGAGCTTCATTTATAGAATCTTCTACAAAATTGCAAAACATTTCTATTCCCATGTTTCTATATAGCACAGGAGTTTTAAAGTATTTTTCCATTTCTACAATGGCTGCTTTCCAACGCATTGCTGCTCCATAATTAAAGCCATCGGATAACTCTTTGGCACAATACCAAGAAGCAGGCCAATCAGATTTATTGTAATAGGTATTTAAACCAGCAGGCATGGTATGTTGCACAGCAGCAATACGTTTACTAATACTTTCTGGAAAAATTAAGGCTCCAGAATACGGAGGTCCTGTAAAGTATTTACTCCCAGTAATACTTACAATATATCCTTTCTGTAAATAGCTTTGTATGTCTGACGGGTCTAAACGCAATTGCGCAGCATCTACCACAACTTGTAGAGATGCATCTTTAATTACAGTTAGTTTCTCTAATAACTCTGCACTAGGAGATTGATAGCCTAATTTAGAATGATCCATGACATGCAATACAGTATGTTTGCCCAATGCATTGGTTATTGAAATTGCATTAAAAACTTCATTATCTAATTGTTCTGTAGATTTTAATTGTCCGTTTTCATCTCTAAACGGAATTTTAATGACATCTACATCTCTAAAACCTTCAATAGTCTCTCCTTTTTTAATGGGATAATTTAAGGCAGTTGTATTTTCAAAATGACAGCCTTTTAAGGCAGCAGGTACACCACTTCCTGTTTCATCAGAAGCCACTAAAACATGGGTAATTTCTTTATCTGTAACAATTTGCGTAAGTGCTGCCACTTGCAAAGAAGAATCGGTACCCGAAGGAGAAAAAATAATTTCACAACCTTCTTGTAAGGTAAATATTCTACGAAGGCTATTTTTTAAAGATTCAGAAAAATCTAAGGCTGTAGTTTTAAAACCATTTTTTAAGCTATCTTTTATAAGGATGCTTCTTACCTTATCTGCTTTATCAAAAGCAAAATTAGAGACACTTGTTGCTGTAGAAGAAGCAAATGTAAAAGCTTCTGGTCTTGGAAAAGGTCTGCACCCATATTTGTTTAATAAGTAAATCTCATCAATATTTAAACGAAGGTCTCCTCCATCCATTAACAAATACTCGGTAGGTTTTGCAAGGTTTTCTATAATAGGAATCCAAGATTTTTTAAAGACAGCATCACCTGTTTCTATGCCATGAATGGCTTCTAGCTGGTCATTTTTTAATAAAGACTCAGCATGAAAACTACGGTCATTTTTAATTAAATCGATTAAAAAATAGTCTAGGTTTTCTAATTTTTGTTTGTCTTCTTTGGGCAATAATTTGTAAAAAATTCTAGTAACTTCTAAGGCAGCAATATTACACAAAGCAGTTGCTTTGGTATCACTACCCAATGCTTTATACCACAGCTGCCATTCGATACCATATCTTAAATAGACCAATGCCAATACCGGATTCTTTAGATACATTGCACCAATAACAATAGCATCATTAGGAACAATTTTAAAAATATCTGGTGTGGTATTAGAAGTTTTAATCTGAATATTATTCAGCTTTGGCACAGTATTGAACCTCTTTAAAACATGTACCAAATAGTTCACATTTTCCTTTTCAAATAAGCTGGTTCTTTTATATTGATCTTCTATGGGGGTTGTATTTGTCATAAGTACTTTTTATTAAAATGTTCTATTGAACATGATGCTATAAAGAATACATGGGTTCCTTTTGTTTCGATAAAAGACCTCCTATTGTTTTATGAGTATATACAAAGGAGTTATCGAGAACTTTAGAACGGCAATTATTCTATCTGTTTTTTTATGTTATTGATTACAGCAATTTTTACATTTTTCTCTTTTTTGATTTCCATGGCCGTGGTGATTATGAGCACTACTGTCATGAGAATGACTACATTTTTCTAATTTTACGATTGTCTTTGAAGCTGCTTTTTTAGATTCTTTAGGTTCTAAATTTGACATTTCTTTATATATTTAATTTTATTAATTCTTCTTTATCCTCGGCAGGACAATCTCCACATATCTTAGGATCTTTCTCACCATCTACCAATTGGAAACAAGTTTCACATTTGTACCAATCTTTTTCAAATTCATAATCTCCTCCTTTTATAAAAATAGATTTTCCCTCTACAAAGGCTTGCCCCATTTTTTGTAAGGCACTGTTATAAATTCGAGTTAATGTAGGTCTAGAAACTTCCATCTTTTCTGCAGCTGCATCTTGCGCAAGTTTGTCGTAAATAACCAATCTTACCGCTTCATACTCTTCATATTGCATAATGATATGTTCCGTATCATTAAAACGAATACCAAATGGCCTAAACCCCAACATTTTTGGTGGGTGCGTTACTTTACGTTTCTTTTTGGGCCTTGGCATGTATCTAGTTTAAAGCGCTTCATTTCTTTTTGACAATGAATGAAAGATGCTATTTAGGTTCTCAATTACAAGTAGTTAAATGGTTTCAAATAAACAATTTGCGCTACTTTATAAATTTCTCGCACAAAGATAATGAACTTGCGTTCATAACAAACAAATAATGTGTACTTTTAGCAAATATTAACACACCTAATAAAACTTCTGCATTCAGTGATGAAATTGATACCATTAAAACCAAGACCAGATTTAAAAGAAAATAAAAAACTGTATGATGCTCATGTGCAATTAGCTCAATTTATAGAAGTACTTACTAAAAGAGAATTACCTAAAGAACTTGTAAATCGTATCAATACTGAAATTCAGGATGTAAATGCAACCACGGTTTCTGGTAAAAAGCTAAGATATTTAATTAGAAAGAAGCAATTAAAAATTGTGCAATACTTAGAAAAAGAACTCAAATTGGTTACTAAAAACCATTATAAAAACACCTGGTTGGCCTTAGGAATGGCGGCTTTTGGTATTCCTATTGGAATTATTTTTGGAACATCTTTAGGTAATATGGCATTTTTAGGAATTGGGTTGCCTTTTGGAATGCTCATAGGAATTGTATTGGGGACCAGAATGGATACAAAAGCATTAGAAGAAGGTAGACAACTGAATATTGAATTAACTTAATAACAGATCACAAGAACACTTAAAACAATAATTACTATTTACGTGAACTTGTACTAAATTCTATTAGTAACATGCTATTTATCAATGGCTCTATAGATAACTTCTTCTCCAAATAATGCTACAATGTACATTGCAAAAAGAGTGACTTTATAAAGAATAGAAAATACACAAAAGGTTCATGTTCATCTATGCTTGCTATGTAAAACATATCCATTAAAAATTCATGACAGTTTAGCTATACTAAACTACTTTATAGTGCTGATATTTGATTGTCTAACCAACTTAATCTGTTGTTAATCCAATTCATAAGGTAATTCTTCTCTTCCTCATATGTAGTTCCAACAAAGTTATTTGGCCATACATATTCTCCAAGAACAGGCCATTTTACAAAGTTTTCTTCAATAGCATCTGATGAAGAAAGCGTTGCGATATAACTGTTAATTTTTTGTGTAATAACTAGGTTTGAAAATTCGTTACTTCTTAAAGCTAACCAACGTTCTTTTACTTGCAAAACAAAAGCAGGATCTTCTAATAAACGACTCCACCAAAAAGGAATTTGCCAAAAATCTCCGGGACAACGCTCATTAAATTTATAAGTCCACCCAGTGGTATCGCCTCCTCCACAATAATCAGCATTACCAAAAGCCAAGTTGAAGTCCCAAATAGGCCCCATTTTAAGTTTTTCATTTTTGTCTTTTGTAAGCCATGTACTTAATCTGTACCCATCTACATTGTTAGACAATTCGTTTAATAAAAAGAATTCGATAAAACTTTGTGTATCTATAAAAGCATTATATCCTTTATCAGGATCAGCAAAATCTGTACTCGCTAAAGCATCTTCAAAAGATGCCATATAATTGCTTATGTATTCACTTTGTTCTGATGTAATATCGCCTTCATCTGGAGTATCATAAACAAAATGAATTTTTTGGCCGTCAATAGCATAATTAGGAGAATATGCAGACGTTATAGAATTGTAATCTGTATATAGCATTTCATTTGAACCACCAGCTTTATCAATTTTTAAAATATAACCTCCTGTAAGATCATCTCCACTATTTTCATCTTCTTTTAACTTATTAATATCTATACGATTACCATCTCTTTTTAGCTTTTCTAATAATAGATAAACACCATTATATTCATCATTAATAGTTACATTAACAAATTTAGATCTGCTAGCATAACGTCCAATGGCTCTAGATAAGTCATACATTAACATGTTACGAATTAAAGATTTATCGCTATAAGGAGCATATAATATCCAATCTTCTTCTTCTGGAAAACCAAGTAAGGACACATTAATGTCTTCATTTGCTGCATCTCTTGTTTCAAAACCAAATTGTTTTTTGGGAAATGATTGTGAAGAAGAACCTCTAATTTCTATACCAATAGCTCCTGTATAATCTATTTCATCACCCACTAAAATAGTTATTTCAGCATTTACTTTTGGTTCATCTACAATTTGTGCTCCATTTGTATTTATATAAACATGAGGAAGTATCGTTTCAATTGGCTGTTCTTCATTAATTAGACCTTCTAAACCATCTGATTTCTTATTACAAGAGAACAAAACAAGAGCAATAAAAGTGAATAGGATACTTTTTTTTATGTATTTCATTAAATTGAAGCTATATATATTCAAATATACTACAAAATAGTTATTCTTATAAAAATCAATAATTTACAAAAAAAGAGTCACAAATAGGTTAGATCTAAAAAACTTGAAAAGTATGCGTTTTATAAAATATTTGAAACATTCTTATAAACAAAAAACCCATCAATATGATTGATGGGTTTTTTATAAAACTTAAAGTATATGCTTAGATCACTTTTACGTTCACTGCATTTAATCCTTTGTTTCCTTCTTGAAGATCAAATTCAACTGCATCGCCTTCACGAATTTCGTCTACTAATCCTGAAATGTGTACAAAATGATCTTTGTCTACTCCTTCTTCAGTGATGAATCCAAATCCTTTAGACTCATTGAAAAATTTTACTGTTCCTTTACTCATAATAATGTAATTTAAATTTATTATACTAATTGAATGGCAAAGATGGTGTCATTTTATAGACATACAACATATTAATTCGCTTATTTTCAATTTATTATCATAAACCAGCTTAATAACTACTACTACAGAGCTTTAATTAAATAATAAAACTTATTTTACTTTTTAATTATTTAGAATATACCAGGAATACCAGGTAATTGACCTACAACTGCCAATGAAATAACACATACTAAGAACATAATTCCGGGTATGATTAGTTTTTCTTTCAAAGTTAATTCTTTTGCACGATCACGATCTCCAATTAAACCGAGGTTGTCTAAAAGCATGGTTAATGCCCAACCAAATACAGGATTTACAAATGCACAAGCAAAAATACATGTACCTGCACTTAATGAGTTTTTCTGTGTTTTAACCATTTGCATACCTGCTTCTAATAAAGGTAAAAATACCCCAACAATTAAAGCTATACGTAAAACAGGTTCCCACATTGCTAAATCCATTGGATATCCTAAAACAGCAAATAATACACAAAGAATTGCAGTTAATATTGCTCCACCAGGAATTGCTCTTTTTGCAATTGCAGCAGGAATCATATAGGTACCCCAAGAAGAAGCAATGTTACCACCACCAAGAATAGAACCCACAATTTGTCTAATAGAAGCAACAGTCATTGTATCATCTACATCCATTAATACTTTTTTAGCTTTTTTAGGATAGTTAATTTCCTGAAAAACACGGTGTCCTAAATAATCTGGAGACCACATAGCTACTGCTAAAATGGCAAAAGGAATTACCGCTATAAAATGTTGAAAATTTGGCCAACCTAATTTCCATCCTGTATCTTCTCCCCACCAATAATTTGGACTAAAATGAGGCAAACCAGGTTCTGTTGTAAATGCAAAATCTGCTCCCATTGCATACGCAATTAAACCTGCTAATGCAGAACATAAAGGAATTGCTAGCCAACGCTTGTTGATACGGGCTAAATAGGCATAAATAAAAATTGTAATTCCAATAATTGTAAATGAAAGCGCTATAATTTTAGTGTCTTTTGCCCATATATTTAGCTTACTAATTTGACTAATAAGCCCTACAGCACCTAAATAAATAAGTAAACCACCTCTAACACCTACACTTGTTAAGGTCATTAATTTAGAGCCACCTTTTGTAATACTTAATAAAATACCAAAGGCACCAATTAAAATACCCAATGCTAGTGGATGACCACCTGCCAATGCAATTATAGGTATCAGTGGTATCATAGGACCATGTGTACCTGCAAGATTTGCTGTTGGATTTAAAATCGCTGAAAAGATGATTACAAAAATACCCCCAGCAATTAATAATTCATATCGTACATTTTCTGCTACAAATTCTGGAGTTAACCCAAATTGTAAAGCAAATGCTGCTACCATGGCAGTAACCATTACAACTTTACCAATGGTAGCTGCTAATGCTGGTACTAAATCTTCTATTTCTACATGAAAATCTCTAAAAGGAAGGTGAACTCTCCATCTACGAAAGTTCATTATAGACAATTCGTGTTCTAGATATTCTTCTCTAGTGTCAAATTCACTCGACTTCTTTCGTTGCTTCCTGTAAGTATTTTCTGTTTTTTTTGCCATTGGTTTTAAGTTAGTTGTTGATTTTATAAAATTTTTATTTTTTACCAGCAACAAAACTAACATAGCAACAGATTTATAAATATGATATAAATCAATCTTTTATACTAAAACACAAAAAGCACTTATTGTTTAAAATTAAACTTTGTTATTATTTTTTTAAAATTGAAGCAGTTACATTTATCAAGTTTAGTATTTTATTTTCATCATAAGCATCTGGATGTGCTTTTGAAAATTCACCTTTAATTTCGCCTTTATCATTATCAAAGTATTTACCTGAATCATTTTTATAGTGATCAGCACTCGATAAATCAACCAAAACATTCACACCTTTTTCTGCAGGAGCCCAATATTGTCCATAGGCTTCAATTGCCATTTTGGTATGCAACAATGAACCTGGGTTGACTGCAATTACAGTAATGGTTGGTTCTTGTTTGGCTAACAAAAAGCTCCACATTGTTAACGCTAGTTTACTTTGTGCGTAGGTTGCGTTTACCGGTTGTTGCTCCTCACCTGTTAATACAGCTTTGGATACTGGTGATTGAGCTGCAGAACTTAAGTTTATGATTCTAGGAGTTTCCGATTTCTTAAGTAAAGGCAGCAATGCATTTGTTAATACATAAGGCGCTAAATAATTAACTACAATTCTAATGTCTAATCCGTTTGTATTTTGAATTTCTTTCGTCTTAAAAATACCTGCATTATTAATTAGAATGTCTAATTTCGGAATTTCCGTTTTAATTTGTTCAGCCATTTTACGAACGGCATCTAAATCAGAAAAATCAGCCACAAAACCTTTAATACTTTGATTGTTAGATTGCGCTTTAATTTCAGCAATAACTAGTTCTAATTTGGTTTTATTTCTTCCATGTACAAATACAGTATTGCCATCTTTGGCCAATTGAATAGCGGTTAGTTTACCAATACCATCTGTACTTCCTGTAATTAAAATTGTTTTATGCATGCTGTTTATTATTTATGCCTTTGTTTTTACTTCCAAGTAACAATGTCTTCAAAATTTCTTCTAGACTTACCATGTTCTGGTGTTGCTTTTCTGTATCCAAAAGCTACCATGTAAGATAACCCATATTTATCTGTATCTATATCAAACTTTTCTTTTAATAAAGCCTCTGCTTTTTCTTGATGAAATCCTTCAATAGGACAACTATCAATTCCTGTTAATGCAGCAGAAGTCATCATATTACCTAAAGCAATATAAGTTTGTTTTGATGCCCAATCGAATAATTTTTTGTCAGTATCTAAATCAAAATCACTTTCTTGAAATTCTCTGTAAAACTTAGCATACATTTCGATAACATCTTTAGGTAACTGTTTTACCTCTTTCATCATATGCATAATATAATCAGCATCGTGCTTTACCATTGGTGCTTTCATACTTAACCCTAAAACAAAATGACTTGCAGTATCTAATTTTAAAGGAGCTCCCCAAGCTACAGGTTTTAATAATTCTCTTAATTCTTTATCTTGAACAACAACAAAATGCCAAGGCTCAAAACCAAATGAACTTGGAGATAAATGTGCCGTTTCTAAAATGAAGTTTATGTCTTCTTTTGAAATAGTTTTCGTTGCATCAAATTCTTTTGTTGCATGTCTAAATTGAAACGCATTTAAAATGTCTTCTTTTGCGATGTTTGGTGTATTCATTTTTCTCTTATTTTGTATTAAATTTAATATACTATAACTTTTATAGTGACAAAAGTATATATAGTAATTTGAACTCGCAATAACGGTCAAAAAGGATAGTACACGATAAATTTACAATTAACTAAAATACAACTACTTATAATTAATTTATTTTGCTATAAAAATTATAGTTGTGTAATTTAGTATAGTATTATATATTTGCAACATCAATAATTTTTAACTGTATTATGTATAAATTTAAAGGAAAAGAATATCCATGTTGCGCAAGTTTAACCATGGGAATAATTGGAGGTAAATGGAAGACAGTAATTTTATATCATTTGATTGATGGAACACTTAGATACAATGAATTAAGAAAAGAAATGCCTTCTGTTACAGAGCGTACTTTAAGCTTACAATTAAAAACTTTAGAAGAAGATGGCATCGTTAAAAGAAAAGTATATACCTCTAAACCTCCTTTAAAAGTAGAATATTCGTTAACCGATTTAGGAAAAACATTAATTCCGCTAATCAAATCTATTGCAGATTGGGGAGTTTATGTTGTTGCCGAAAAAGGCGAATTAGTTGAATAACTAAATACCTGATTTTCAACCCTCCAATTCTTTCCAATTTTTTATTGAAATTCTCTCTATTTATAAAGCGAAATTGACTGTTTATAATATTCGGATAAAGTATATTTGCGGCCATGTGGATGTATTTAGGACTTTTGTCCGCTTTATTTTTAGGACTACATAATTTATGTAAAAAACACGCAGTAAATAATAACGAGGTTTTCCCTGTATTATTAGGAACTTTACTTTCAGGTTTTTTAGTATTTCTCCCTTTTTATATTGGTTCACATTATTATCCTGAATATTTAAAAGAATTAGGATTTTACATTACCGATATCTCTTGGGAAAATCATGGTTTTATTCTGATAAAGTCTATGATTATGGCAGCTTCATGGGTATTGGCTTATCAAGCATTAAAGCATTTACCTATTACCATTGTTACTCCTATAAGATCTGCAGGACCTTTTTTTACATTTATTGGAGCTATTTTTATTTATAATGAACACCCCACCCCTTATCAATGGGTTGGTTTTTTCCTGATTATCTTTTCGGTTTTTTTATATTCTAAAATTGGAAAAAAAGAAGGAATTATATTTAAAAAGAACAAATGGATATATGCCATTATAGGAGCAACATTTCTTGGTTCTTGTTCTGGTCTCTATGATAAATTTTTAATTCAGTCTTTAACATTAACACCACAAACATTGCAATTTTGGTTTTGCTGGTATACTATTATCATCTTACTTATTATATTATCATTTAATTTTTTCCCTTATAAAGAAAAACGACAAAACTTTAAGTTTCGTTGGTCTATACTAGCTGTGGGTATTTTATTACAAACTGCAGATTATTTTTATTTTAAAGCCTTGCAAGATCCTGAAGCATTAATTATGATTCTTTCTGCCATTAAAAGAAGTCAACTTATTATAGCTGTTGTTATTGGAGGCCTTGTATTTAAAGAACAGAACAAACGAAAAAAACTGGTTCCTCTTTTTGGAATATTACTAGGTGTTTTTTTGATTCTCTATTCATAAAAAATCACACTTCTATATTCCTAATTGCCTATCATCAATTTTAGGTATTTGGCTATTTATAAATGTTTGTTAAAAAAAAGAATGAACGTTCATTTTTAAGTATCTTTGTGTAAGAAATTAAGATTATGGCTACGCTTCAAAAAAGTATTGATAAACGGAATGCACTTATAAAGGCAACTATAGCACTGGTAAACAACAATGGTTTTCATGCTACCTCTATGAGTAAACTTGCTAAAATGGCAAATGTATCTCCTGCTACTATTTACTTATATTTTGATAATAAACAAGATTTGGTAAACAAAACTTACATTGAAGTAAAAGCAGCTTATACAGCCTATGCTTTTGAAACATATGATGAAAACATGTCTGTTGAAGCTGGATTTGAATTGATATGGAAACGCATTGCACAATTTAAACTTCAAGAATGTGAAAATGCTATGTTTTTAGCACAATGTGATAATACACCCATGATTGATGAAGAAAGTAGACAAGAAGGTATTAAGCATTTACAACCATTATTAGACTTATGGAAACGCGGAATTAAAGAAGGAATTATAAAACCAATTTCTGTGTATTTATTATATGCTTATTCTATAAATCCTTTATCATTTTTAATGATTACACAAAAACGTAGTGCTTTTAAATTAGATGCATTGCAAATTGAAGAAGCCTATCAATCTGCTTGGAGCAGTATAAAACTTTGTAAATAAAATGAAGAAAACTGCCATCATATTAGGCGCATCTGGTTTAACAGGATCTATTTTACTAGAAAAATTAATTGAAGATGATAGATATGATCACATCAAATTATTTTCACGTTCTAAAATAGAGATAAGCTCAAAAAAAGTAATTCAGTTTGTTGGCGATCTTTTAAAATTAGATCAAGTTAAAGCAGATTTTACAGCTGATGAAGTGTATTGCTGTATAGGAACAACATCAAAAAAAACACCAAATAAAATACTTTATAGAGCAATAGATTATGGTATTCCTGTGCATGCCGCTCAACTTTCTAAAGAAAATAATATTCCTACTTTTTTAGTAGTTTCAGCATTAGGAGCCGATAAAAATAGTAACATCTTTTATAATAAAACAAAGGGTGAAATGGAACAAGATGTTTTACATCAACAAATAAAAAACACGTTTGTTTTAAGACCCTCTTTAATTGGTGGTGAACGTAAAGAATCTAGAATATTAGAAAAGATTGGCTTAGTAATATTTAAAATTGTACAACCGTTATTTATAGGAAAACTAGAACAATACAAAATAACTACTGCAGAGAATATTGCGAAGGCGATGATACATTTAGCGAATAATACAATTCATACTGAAGTAATCATTACTTCAAATGATATAAAAAAAATAGCAATAAATTAATTAAAAATAAAATTTAACACACATGGAATTATTAGATAAATTAAATTGGAGATATGCTGCAAAAGCAATGAATGGAGAAACTGTTTCAGAAGATAAAATAGAGCGTATTTTAGAAGCTGCACGTTTGGCTCCAACATCTAGCGGTTTACAACCTTTTGAAATTATTGTTATAAAGAATCAAGAAATTAAAGAAAAAATTAAACCAGTAGCTTGGAATCAATCTGTAATTACAGACTGTTCTCACCTACTCGTTTTTGCTGCTTGGGATACCTATACAGAAGATAGAATTAACTATATGTTTGATTTAACAAACGAAATTCGTGGTTTTAAAAACGAAGGTTGGGAAAACTATCGTCAAATGTTATTGGGTTCATATCCGAAAAAAGATGCAGAAGAAAACTTTAATCATGCAGCAAAACAAGCGTATATTGCATTTTCAGCAGCTATTATTGCTGCTGCTTATGAAGGTGTAGATACAACACCTCTAGAAGGCTTTGACCCAACTGCTGTTGATGAAATTTTAGGATTACGTGAAAAAGGATTGCGTAGTGCTGTTTTATTACCAATTGGTTATAGAAAAGAAGATACAGATTGGTTGGTAAACCTTGTAAAGGTTAGAAAACCAATGAAAGATATGGTAACTGTAATTGAATAATTAAAAAGAAAAGAAGATGAACAATTTTGATTTTAAGAATCCAACCAAAATAATTTTTGGAAAGAATACAATAGAAAAATTAGAAAGTGAAATACCTAAAGATGCCAAAGTATTGTTACTTTATGGTGGAGGAAGTATTAAGAAAAACGGAATTTACGAACAGGTAAAATCAGCTTTAGAAAACATAGATGTTGTTGAATTTGGAGGAATTCCTGCAAATCCAGAATATGCTGTATTACTTGAAGCATTAAAAGTAATTAAGGAAAAAGAAATTACGTTTTTATTAGCTGTTGGTGGAGGTTCTGTAATAGATGGAACTAAGTTTTTATCTTCTGCAGCATTGTTTGAAGGAGATTCACCTTGGGATATTTTAAGTAAAAGTATTAGAACTGAAAAAGGAATGCCTTTTGGTACAGTATTAACTTTACCAGCAACAGGATCTGAAATGAATTCTGGAGCAGTAATTACAAGATCTGAAACTAAAGAAAAATTAGGAATGGGAGGACCAGGATTATTTCCTCAATTCTCAATATTAGATCCTCAAGTAATTGCATCAATTCCACAGCGTCAATTGGCAAATGGAATTGCAGATGCTTTTACACACGTTTTAGAGCAGTACATGACCTATCCTATTGGCGCTTTGTTGCAAGATCGTTTTGCTGAAAGTATTTTACAAACACTTATTGAAGTGGCACCAAAAGTTTTAAAAGACCCAACAAATTATGAAGCTGCTTCTAATTTTATGTGGTGTTGTACTATGGCTTTAAACGGATTAATTCAAAAAGGAGTACCTACAGATTGGGCTATACATGCTATTGGTCATGAGTTAACAGCTTTGTATGGAATAGATCACGCACGAACATTAGCAATTATTTTACCAAGTCATTATAGATTTAATTCTGAAACTAAAAAGCAAAAATTAGCACAATATGCTAAACGTGTTTTAAAAATTAAAAACGGAAGTAAAAGCGAAAAAGCCTTTGAAGCAATAGAAAAAACAGAAGCATTCTTTCATCAATTAGGAATTGATACGAAGTTATCTGATTATACTGATGATTATGAAGGTACTGCAGAAGAAATTGCAAAACGTTTTACAAAACGTGGTTGGATAGCTTTGGGTGAACATAAATCGTTATCTCCTGATAAAGTTGAAAAAATAGTAAAAATGGCGTATTAAGTTTTCGATTAAAACTATACATAAAAAAGTGAGCTCTATATATAGGGCTCACTTTTTTTATATTGACTGAATTTATAAAATCATTCTTCAAATATTACAAAATAATATATCAATTTGTTAAGGCTTCTTTGTACGTTTTGATAGCCCTTTCTCTTGCAAATTTATGTTCTACCATGGGGTGAGGATATGTTAGTTCATCAAAATCTTCTACCCATTTTCTTGTATACTGCAAATCTTTATCAAACTTTTTTAATTGCTCTGCTGGATTAAAAACCCTAAAATAAGGAGCAGAATCACTACCTGTACCTGCACTCCATTGCCAATTTCCGTTATTCGCTGATAAATCATAGTCTAATAATTTTTCTGCAAAATACGCTTCTCCCCATCTCCAATCTATTAATAAATGTTTGCATAAAAAACCTGCAACAACCATACGAACTCTATTGTGCATATACCCCGTTTTGTTCAATTCTCTCATACCTGCATCTACCATTGGATACCCTGTTTCTCCTTTACACCATTTTAAGAACTCTGCTTCATTATTTCTCCAAGGAATAGCATCGTATTTTTGTTTAAAATTATGTGTGACTACTTTAGGAAAATGATAAAGTATTTGCATAAAAAATTCTCTCCAAATCAATTCACTTAAAAAAGTAGCATTTGTTTTTAAACCTATAACGACCATTTTACGAACACTTACCAAACCAAATCTTAAATAAGGTGATAAATTTGATGTTTTATAAAGTGCAGGAAAATTTCTAATTTCATCGTAATTAGATAAATCATTTAAATTAAAAGGTTTTACTTTAATTTCACTTTTAACAAAACCTAAACTAGCAATACTTGGGAATTTAATATTTATTTTTACAAAATGATTTTTACAATTTTCACTTTTATAAAACTTGGTGTGTACTTCCTTATCAAAGTTTTTTAACCACTTGTTTTTAAACGGAGTAAATACAGAATATGGTGTGTTGTCGTTTTTTAAAACATCATTTTCTTCAAAAATTACTTGATCTTTATAAGAATGAATTTTTATATTTTTTGATGCTAAAAACGTTGCTATTTCTTTATCTCTTTTAATTGCATAAGGTTCATAATCTTTATTAAAAAACACAGATTCAATTTGATATTCTTCTGCTAATGCTTTCCAAATTTGATGTGGATTCCCTTTTTTAATTAATAAACTAGAACCATTTTTCTTTAGCTCTAGATCTATGCTTTTAAGAGAATCATAAATAAATGAAACTCTAGCATCATCTTTGGGTAAAGCCTCAAGTATTTCGCTATCAAAAATAAAAATTGGTAAAACTGAAATTCCTGAATTTAAAGCCTTGTATAAACCAACATTATCGGCTAAACGTAAGTCTCTCCTAAACCAAAAAATAGCAACTTTATTTTTCATTAAATAATTTTTCAAGGGTTTTATAACGATGTTCAAAAATAGTTATTAATTGCTTTTTTATAAATAGCTTTTGTGCAATTGTTCCTAAAAATCCAAAAGGAAGTTTATATGATATTTTATCATTCATCTGTGTTTTACCATCAGGTAATTCTTCAAACCAATGCTCATGATGCCACATTTTATAGGGCCCAAAACGTTGTTCATCAATAAAAAAAAGATTCTTTTTAACCGTTGTTATTTCTGTAACCCAGTTTTGTTTTATTCCAGGTAAAATGCCAACTTTATACGTAATAATTTGTCCTTCGTACGCTTTTTTATCAACATCAGAAGTTATTGTAAACCCCATGTCTTCTGGAGTAATTCTTTCTAAATTCTGTGGTGAACTAAAAAATTCCCAAGCTTCTGTAAGGGGCACATTTATAGTTTGTTTTGTTGCCAGTGTATAAATACCAGAATGTTTTTTGATAGTTACCATTTTACAATAATTTAGTAATTTTAGAACTCATTGGTTTTGTTAGAGAATAAAAATAATCCACAAATCGTCCATTTTCATCAACGATGTATTTTTGGAAATTCCATTTTACAGAAGAATTCGATTTTCCATTTAA
The DNA here is from genome assembly GCA_965367085.1 of uncultured Polaribacter sp. Lineage (GTDB taxonomy): Bacteria > Bacteroidota > Bacteroidia > Flavobacteriales > Flavobacteriaceae > Polaribacter. The sequence goes on along the minus strand of CBDUHF010000002.1, from coordinate 172,774 downwards.
AGCTTTTGTTGTAAGCCATTTATATAACGGATGTTGCTTATCTCCTTTTACATCTACTTTTTCTGTCATTAAAAAAGTAACTCCATAATTTAATGAGCAGAAAGATTGAATTTCTGATGAACTTCCTGGTTCTTGACCTCCAAACTGATTACAAGGAACTCCAATAATTATTAATTGTTCTTTGTACGTATCATACAATTCTTGCAAACCTTTGTATTGCCCTGTAAAACCACATTCTGAAGCTACATTTACAAATAGTATTTTCTTCCCTTTGTAATCTTTTAGATTGATCGGTTCTCCACTTATATTATTAATTTCAATATTATAAATAGAAGATTTTGGCTCTAAAGTTTGTGCTTTTATCGTTGAATTAAAAAGTGTCATTATAAATAATAGTTTAAAAAAATTCATTATTAATTTGTTTTTATAAATGCAATTGTATTTTAATTCAAAGAAATTTTATCAATGGTCAATTCAAAATTCTCATCTTTTTTATTCCCAAATAAAATTGCAATTTCTTTAATTTCATCGGCTGAAAAATTATCCATATTTAATTTATACCCTCTAAATGAAGGGAAAAAATCTTTTAATGGAATTTTAATGGTTTCCATTTTAGTAGAAGTCTGAAATGTATGAATAAACCAATGTTGCTGACTTCTATTTGATTTTAATCTAAGCTGATATTTTTTTCCATCGCCTTTTACCTTCAATACAATATGCTTGATGTTTTCTGTAATTTTAATATCTATAGGCAAACGCACCATTGCAAATCCACCGTTATTTTCTGTAGAAACGCTTCCTGTAAAAACACCATTTCCATCTTCATCTAGTTTTAATTTTGATGTAGAAATTCCTCCCATTACACTGTCATTAGTAGTATACCAAGAATTCGTATCTGTATTTTTATTAAAATCAGCAATTATAATTTCATTATTCATCATCATAAACACATATATAAATAGTAAATTTTTCATTTTATAGTTTTAAACTCACAATACCTGCATCCATAGGAAACACTTGTCCAGAAATAGACTTCGCATTATCTGAAAGTAAATAATTAGCCAAAGAAGCTACCTCAGTTGGTTCTAAATAATTTTTTAAAGGATGGCGTTCTTTCATCGTTTCTTTCTGTTTATCATTTCTTAATAAACGTGCTGCTAAACCTGTATTAGTCACAGTTGGAGCAATTACATTGAACCTAATTTTTGTTGCATATTCTGCTGCTAAAGATTTTGCCAATCCTTCTACACCAGCTTTACTTACTGCAATACTTGCATGAAAAGGCATACCTAATTGTGTAGCAACTGTACTAAATAAAACAACACTTCCGTTATTAGTACTTAATGCTTTTTCATATTTTTTGATTGCTTTTATAGCACCTAAAACATTGATATTGAAATCATTTTGAAAATCTTCAATCTTTAAACGTGTTAATGTTTTTAAGTTGATACTTCCAGGACAATACACCAAACCATCTAAATTTTCTATTTCTGGTAATTCATCTTTTAAAATATCTAATGTATAATGCGTATGTTCTTGGTTTTCTATTTCAGAACGACTGATCGTTATCACTTTGTGAGTACCTTTAAGTACATCTGCCAATGCTTTTCCAATACCTTTACTTCCTCCAATAATTAAAATTGTCTTCATATTTATTTTTTATCAATTAATGAATTTATCATTCCTTTAAAAACAAAGGCATGAAATGGTAAAACAGCATACCAATACAAACGACCATAAACTCCTTTAGGTCTAAAAACTGCACGTTGATGTAGTTTTCCTTTTATAATTTTAAACTCTAACCAAGCTTCTCCAGGTAATTTCATTTCTGCAAATAATAGCAAACGTTTTTCTTTTTTGTCTGCTAATAAAACGCGCCAAAAATCTAATGGATCTCCAGCTTCTAAATGTGTATTGTGCGTTCTTCCTCTTCTTAAACCTACGCCTCCAAAAAGTTTATCTACATACCCTCTTATTTTCCATAACCAATTAAAACTATACCAACCATTTTCACCTCCAATAGACCAAATTCTCTCTAAAGTATAAGCTTCATCTTTTATTGTTTTTATTCTTTCATCTTTAAAGCAACCAAATTCTGGTAATTGAATGTGTTTTGATAATTGGTCATTAAAAACACCACTACTCATGGCATCTTTCCAACTAGAAACAACATCATTTTGTTCTATTTTTTGAAAAGCCAACTCAACCGATTCTTTGTAAGTTATGGGCTGAATTTCTAATATATTATTAATATCATTTGGCTTTGCAATCACTTCTATTTTCATACTGTCAACCAAAGCTTGTGCTAGATTAAACGATGTTGATGTGACAAAATATAACCAGTAAGATGATAATTTTGGACTTAAAACTGGGAGTGTATAAATGTATCTTTTAAAACCTCTTACTTCTCCAAATTGCAACAACATTTCTTTGTATGTTAATACTTCTGGACCTCCAATATCAAAAGATTTATTATATAATGTTGTTTTATTTAAAGCCTTTTCTAGATAGCATAAAACATCTCTTACTGCAATTGGTTGTGTTTTTGTATTTAACCATCTAGGAGTAATCATAATGGGTAATTTCTCTACAATATCTCTTATAATTTCAAAAGATGCACTTCCACTACCAACAACAATTCCTGCTCTAAATGTTGTCAATCCATATTTTTCTGATTGCAAGGTTTTTTCTACTTCAAAACGAGATTTTAAATGTTTAGATAGAGAATCGTCATTTACAATTCCGCTTAAATAAACTACTTGTTTACAAGAAGTTATTTCAATTATTTTTTTAAAATTTAAAGCACATTGTTTTTCTAATTCTTCAAAATTATTGGCATCTGTTGCCATAGAATGAATTAAGTAATAAGCAGCATCAATATCTTTTGGAATTTGAACATTTTCTACATTTAGAAAGTCAACTTTTAAAAACGTAACATTTTTAAGATTTTCTATTTCATCAGGAATTCTATCTAAATCACGAACACAACAAACTAACTCATGATTGCTTTCTAATAAATTTAAAACCAATCTTTTAGCAATATAACCTGTTGTACCTGTGATAAGTATTTTCATATATAAATTATAAAATAATTTTAATCTTTTTTAGGTCTTTGATACGTCTTTCTAGTATGAATTGTTGGCACAACATAACCATCTAATCCATTTATTGCTGCTGTTTTTGCCTTTGTTAAATTCAAAAAACCATCTTTTTCTATTAAAGTATCATCAACATATAAATCCATTATTTCACCTAAAACTAATATGGTTCCATTTGCTTTGATATGATATTCTTCTAGATATTTTAATCCCATTCTTACAACACATCCTTTTACAAATGGTGCTTGAAAATTATTTAAATATTCTTCTTCTAAATTGGTTTTATCAAACTCTGAAATTTCTGATGCATATTTTGCTGATGTATGATGTGCATCACCAATTATACCTTCATGTATATGATTTACAGTATAATAACCTGTTTCTTTTAAGTTGTCATACGTATTTCTAGTTACCGTATTTGGTCTTAAAACAAAACCTAAAATTGGCGGATTAGAGCCATAATGAACAACAGAACTAAAAACGGCAACGTTGGTAATATTCTCTTTTGATTTGGTTGCGATTAAATTAGCCGATTTAAAACCTGAAACACTATTTATTAAATTGATTTTATAAAGATGTTCTAATTTGTTGATATCATCTAAAGTGTAATGCATTTAAATATTTTTAAAATTGTTGATTTTAATATTTGTTGCTTTTAAATCATGCATTAAATTATAGAGTCCAAAAAAGGTTCTATTGATGTATATAAAATGTTTAGAACCTCTGTTACCATTCATTTTCTTTAACTCTGTACTTTTTGCATATTTTTGCCCTAAATCACTTATTTTCGAAAAGAAAACTTCGTCTGAAAAATCAAATTCTTCTTCATGAAAAGGTTGTGTAAACAGAGATAGCATTTCATGAAAAAGCGTTGTAAAGAATTTCTTTTCTTCAGGATTATCATCTGCTCTTAAAATTTCTAATTCATACAACTTCGCTTCAAAAAAAGCAGGATTTTCTATATTTTCTTTAATAGCCAATTCAAAATAAGGAATATAGAAACTATCTGGAACTTCTTTCATACAACCAAAATCAATGGCAATTAATTCTGTTTTATCAGAAATTAGAAAATTTCCAGGATGAGGATCTGCATGTACTTTTTTTAAAATATGTAATTGATACATATAAAAATCCCAAAGCGCTTGACCTATTTTAGTTAAATCTTCTGCAGTATTATTTTGTGCTACAAATTCTGATAAATGCACACCTTCCATCCAATCCATTGTAAGAATTCTCTTCGATGAAAATTCTGGATAATAATTAGGAAATTGTAAGTTAGGAATCTTACTACATTTATCTGCAACTTCATTACTTTGCTCAAGTTCTAAGATGTAGTTTGTTTCTTCAGTCAACTTATTTTCAACTTCTTTAAAATACTCATCAGAACCTTCTCCTTTAATATTAAACATTTTCATTGCAATAGGTTTTACCATTGCTAAATCTGTAGAAATACTATCTGCAACTCCAGGATATTGAATTTTTACAGCTAATTTTTTACCATCTTTAGTTGCCTTATGAACTTGACCAATACTTGCTGCATTCACAGATTGTGTAGAAAATGTATCAAAAACTTCAGTTGGGTTTTTCTTAAAATACTTTTTAAATGTTTTTACCACTAAAGGTGGAGATAAAGGTGGAACAGAAAATTGAGATAAAGAAAATTTATCTACATAAGCTCTTGGCAAAATGTTTTTTTCCATGCTTAACATTTGCGCTACTTTTAATGCAGATCCTTTCATAGTTTTTAAACCATCATAAATATCTGTAGCATTGGCTTCATTTAAGTTTTCTTTAGCTTCTGCTTTTGTTTTTACTACTTGTTCACCATAATATTTTACGTAGTTCACACCTACTTTCAACCCAGTTGAAACTAACTTTGAAGCACGTTGTATTTTTGATGTTGGTATACTATCTATGTTTTTCATACGGTTGGCATTTTTTCTTTCCATAAAAATTTAGCAAAATCAAATACACTTTGTACAGGTGCAATATCTCTTAAGTCGAAACTCGCTTTTACTGATTTTTCTATGAAAATATCTGTTTTTTCAAAATTTTCTGAATTGTCTTCTAACCAAAATTGTAGTGTAAACAAGAGATGCAACCAAGCTGCTTCAGATAAACCTTTATCTTGAATTTTATTAATTGTTTTATTTTTAAAGTCGATATTCTCTGTATGAATTTCTTTAGTAACAAACTCAATAAACGCTGTTCTTAAGGTTGAAAGTTGTTTAAGAGATTCTAATTTATTCTTATTTGCTTTTAGTTTTAGATGCACATAAGACCTATTTGCTGTAAGAATTTCAAAGAATGTATAGTAAAAACTTAAGAGTTTGCTTTTGGCATCATACGTTTTATAATCTTCATTTTGAAGCAATAATTCTATTGTTTTTGTGCAGAATACTGAGAAAATATGTTTTTCTAAAGTTTCAAAATCACTAAAATATTGATAAAATACACTTTCTTCAAAATTGTTTTTCTTACTAAATGCATATACAGATTTTGATGTATTTTCTTCCATCAATACTTCATCCATGTAGAATTCTATGATATGCTCTGCTGTTATATTTTTTTTTCTTGCCATAATTTTATTCTTTAATTATATAATACGATATAAGCGTTTAAACTTGTTGCAATTGTCATCCAAATTAAATAAGGAGCTATTAATAAAGTGTATAATTTTAATGATTTTAGATGTTTAAAAGTAAAATAACCAACAAGCAACCATAATAATACAATTACCACAAGCCCTACTTTTGTATAATGCAAATTGAAAAAAGCTAAATTCCAACTCACATTTAAAATCCATTGTATTGTATAGAGTGTGACTAGTTTTTTATCTAAAAACTTGAACTGAAAACTCAATTTAGTCATGTAAAATGAAAATAAAAACATAATTGTAGTCCAAGCTGCTCCAAAAACCCAACCTTCAGGAGTCCAAGGTGCTTTATTTAACGCTTGATACCAATCAGTTTGAGGTCCATTTTCCATTAATATAACTCCCATGCCTAAAGCTAAGAAGTTAAAGAAAAAGAAAATTATATATCTAATTATTTTGTTGTCTTTCAATTCCATATGCAAATTTACAAATTTTGTTTAACAAAATAACTATTTTATTAAACAAAATATTTATTAGTTATTTTTATTGTTTTGAAGTTTAGTAAAGCTACATTAAATAAAACAAAAAACCCATCAAAATAAATTGATGGGTTTTGTTAAAATCTGTAAGAATATATTAGATAACTTTTACGTTTATTGCGTTTAATCCTTTTCTTCCTTCTGCAAGATCAAATTCTACGTCATCTCCTTCTCTAATCTCATCGATTAATCCTGATACGTGTACAAAATGTTCTTCGTTTGAACCTTCTTCAGTGATAAATCCAAATCCTTTGGTATCATTGAAAAATTTTACTGTTCCTTTACTCATAATAATTATATTTTTAATTTAATAATACTAATTACTATTCAAAGATGATGCCAAAAAATATGAATTGGCTACCAATCAATAGGAAAGTAATCTTTCAAAAATTTTCCAGACCAATGTTTTCCCGTATTAATTCCATCAATTAATGGATCCATAACTCTTGCTGCTCCATCTACAATATCTAAAGGCGGCTGAAAATCATGCACTTCAACTTTTTTCTTAGATAATTCTGCAGGATCTTCATCTGTTACCCAACCTGTATCTACAGCATTCATATAAATACCAGACTTTGCAAATGTAGATGCAGAAGTATGTGTAAGCATGTTTAAGGCAGCTTTTGCCATATTTGTATGTGGATGTCTATCTACTTTTTTAAAGCGATGAAACTTCCCTTCCATTGCAGAAACATTTATAATATGTTTCTTACCCGTGTTTTCTTTCATCATTAAATTAGACAAGCGATTACACAATACAAAAGGTGCAACTGCATTTACCAATTGAACTTCTACCATTTCAGTAGTTTCAATTTCGCCTAATTTTAAACGCCAACTGTTTGTTTTTCTTAAATCTACTTGTTGTAAATCTGCATCTAATTTTCCTTCAGGAAAAACTTCTGCTGTTTGTAATGAATTATCAAAACTATAAGGAATTTGAGATAATTCTGCTGAATTACGCAATCCAATTCCTGGTTCTGGTCCATGCCAAGTAACTGGCAGCACATTATTTTTACTTGTTTTTGAAGTAGAAACACTTAAATCTGATAATTCTTGTAAACAACTTGTATGATCTTTTAATAATGTTTGTGCTAATTTTGGAAGTTGATCTATTGGTTTCTTCTCATTTTCCATTAAATGATAATAAAAACCAGATGGCCTTCTTACTGTTTGTGCAGCGTTGTTTATTAAAATATCTAATCTATCGTATTTTTGCTCTATATAATTACAAAATATCTCTACACTTGGTATGTGTCTTAAATCTAAACCATGTATGTGTAAACGATCACTCCATTGTTTGTAATCTTCTTCTTTGGCAAAACGAATTGCAGAATCTGCTGGAAAACGTGTTGTTGCAACAACGGTAGCTCCAGAACGCAATAACATTAATGTAATATGATACCCAATTTTTAAACGAGAACCAGTAATTACAGCTACTTGATCTTTTAAATCAGTAGTTTGAAAACGTTTCGCGTAATTTAAATCGCCACAATCTGTACACATGGTATCATAGAAATGATGCAATTTTGTAAAAACTGTTTTACAAACGTAGCAGTTTCTTGGCGATTCTAATTCTGGTGTGTCTTCAGATATTTCTGCTGCTGCCAATAATTTTGGCGCTACAAATAAAGCCGATTCACGTGCAGAACGAATTCCTGTAGATTTCCTTGCATGTGTATCTTTGGCAATCATTTTACGTTTTGCCGCTTTTTTTGCGTCTTTTCTTCTTCGTTGAAATTCATCACGATTTGGTCTAGACAATTCTCCAGCAACTTTAAAAAGTGCTACTCTTTGTTCTTCTGGTAATTCGAAAAGCTGATTGGTATCATCTAATAGATTTTGTATGGTAAGTATACAATTTTCTATATCTAAGTTTGTGTTTTTTTCGCTCATAAGGGATACAACCGCTGAACGAAGTATCTTGTTTTTAAATGAATACTAAAAAAGTTTAAAAATTATAGCTCCTCTCCTACAGTATATATGTATTCACTATTATTTAAAACTAAATAATTTTTGCGCAAATATAATAACACTTTTATGTGATGCATCATGAATTCACAACTATTAATCATTGTAATTCTTATCGGTATTTTATCTATTAAATAGTTAAACCTCTTTTCTTAAAACTTCTAACGGCGGACTTTTTAAAACGCTTCTAATATTACTCAATCCAATAAATACAACTAATAATGTAATTCCTGGGAGAAATACTAAAAACGGAACTGCAGAAGGAATAAAAGGTTCTTTAAACAAGAAAGCTGCTAATAATTGACTGCTAATAAGAGATAATAAAATACCAACCAAACTTCCTAACATTCCCAAATACACATATTCTAGAGCTGTAATTTGCAAAATTTGTTTACTCTTTGCACCTAACGTTCTCAATAATACACTTTCATTTATTCGTTGATACTTACTATTTCTAACAGAACCAATTAAAACAATAATACCTGTAAGAATACTAAAGAATGCCATAAAATTTATAATCCATGATATTTTACTTAAAATATCTTCAATGATGGTATAAATCTGACGTAAATCTAAAATTGAAATATTTGGAAAACTTTTAACCAAGTCTCTTTGCAAATCAGCAGAACTTTCTGCATCTGGTACATGTGTAGTTAATATATTAAACTGTGGTGCATTTTCTAAAACGCCTATGGGAAAAACAATAGAAAAATTTAACTGCATACTTCCCCAATCTACTTTTCTTATACTTCCAATTGTTGTTTCCATTAATACACCTTGAATATTAAAAACTACCTGGTCTCCTATTTTTAGGTCTGCATCTCTTGCAATATTATCTGCAATTGAAATTGAAATAGGTTCACCTTTTGTTACTTTGTTTGTATAAGTTCCTTCTAAAAGTGATTCTGTAGCAATTAATGATTCGCGATACGTTGTTCTAAACTCTCTATTTAAAATCCATCGATTCATTTTTGAAGTAGAATCTTTACGTATATCATTTACCAATTCTCCTTTAATACGATGCATTCTCATTGTTACTATAGGAATGTTATCAATTACATCTAAACCTTTAGGAAGTATGGTATTTATAAGAGCTTCTTTTTGCCCCGTTTGAACATCCATTAAAATGATATTTGCACTGTCTGAAGTATTCTCAATAGCTGTTTTTTCTAATAGAATATCCTTAGTAAAATATAAGGTACTTATTAAAAATGTTCCAAAACCAATAGCTAAAATTAACACCATTGTCTGGTTGTTTGGGCGATATAAGTTTAACAAACTTTGACGTTTTGTAAACCCCCAATTGGTTGGGAAATATTTTTTGATTACTTTCATAGACAAGCTTGCAATTGCTGCCATAATAGAGAATGTAATCAATATTCCTACTGTAAAAACAAAACCGTTTAAAGCACTTTTTAATAACCAAAATGAAAATAAAAAGATAAAAAGAACGATTGCTGCCAAGGTAAAAAGTCTTGCTTTTCTTGGTTTTACCAAATTTTCATCTGCTCCTCTCAATACTTCTAACGGAGAAACATACCAAGTTCCCAATAAGGGTAATAGAGCAAATAAGACTGACATTAAAACCCCCAATGAGATTCCCATAATTAATGGCTGTGCGCTTATAGATATTTCGACATCAAATGGTAAAAATCCCTGTAAAATATAAGGAAAAGCATATTGTAAACCAATACCAATTGTAGCACCTAAAATACCGCCTAACAACCCAATTCCTATAATTTGCAACAAGTAAATTAAAAATGTTTGTTTTCTTGTGGCTCCTAAACATTTTAATATTGCCACATTCTTCAATTTTTCTTTGATATAAATATGAACCGAACTTGCAATACCAACACAACCTAATAAAAGTGCTATAAAAGCGGCCAAATTTAAAAATCTACTTACATTTTCATATCTTCTACCTAAGCGTTCACTTGTACTTGTATGTGTATCTAAATCAGCATTTTCATCATCTAAAAAAGGATCTATTTTTTTATCTAACAGTTCCAAATCCATGTATGGTGGCGCTTTAAAAAAGTATTGATACTCTTTTCTGCTTCCTACTTGTAACAATTCAGTTTCTTCTATAAATCGGAAAGGAATCAATACTGGCGGTGCTACTGAACCAGAAATAGCTGTGCTACCAGGAATAGATATTAAAGATCCGATAATTGAAAATGTCCTTTTTCCTAGTTTTATGGAATCACCAGGTTTTAAATTAAACTGTAACATTAATGTTGCATCTACCAAAGCACCACCTAATTCTTGATATTGAGATGCAGCACTTTTTGGCGATGTCTCTATGGTTCCATATAAAGGAAAAGGACCTTCTATGGCGCGAACTTTAACTAATTTTGTTCCATCATTTTTGGGAAAAGCAGCCATAGAAACAAAATTTACTTCTGAAGCTGAAGCATTTAGAGAATCAATAATAGTCAGTACTTTTTTAGAAGGAAACTGTTCACTATCAATAATAAAATCAGCACCCATTAATGCTTTGGATTGATTTTTAATATTATCCTTTAAATTTTCACTAAACAATTGGATAGAAACCACAGCAGCGATGCCCAAAATAATAGATGCCATAAAGAGTAATAACCTAGAAAGGCTTGCTTTACCATCTCTCCAGGCCATTTTAAAGAGCCATTGTACTGAAGTTTTAGAAGATGTCTTGCTCATTTAATTCGCTGTTGTTTTTTCATTAGACATAATCTTCCCTCCTTTTAATCTCAATATTTGTTGCGTTCTATTTGCCAAGTCTAAATCGTGTGTAATAATGACCAAAGTAGTTCCGGCTTCTTTATTTAATTCGAAAAGTAATTGAATTACTTTTTCTCCGGTTTCTTCATCTAAGTTTCCCGTAGGTTCATCTGCAAATAAAATAGAAGGATTGTTAGAAAATGCTCTAGCTAAAGCTACTCTTTGCTGCTCTCCTCCTGATAATTGCGATGGATAATGATGAGATCGATCTGCCAAACCTACTTTTTGCAACAAATCCATTCCTACTTTACCTGCATTTTTTTTACCTTGTAATTCTAAGGGTACAACTACATTTTCTAAAGCAGTTAGCGTTGGTAATAATTGAAAATTTTGAAATATAAAACCAACTTCTTTATTCCGTAATTGAGCACGTTCATCTTCATCTAAGTCTTCTAAATTACTCTCACACAACTCTATAGAACCAGCACTTGGGTGATCTAAACCTGCACACAAACCAAGCAATGTAGTTTTACCACTTCCAGAAGGACCAACAATAGAAAAAATACTACCTTTTTCTACTTCAAAAGAAATATTAGTTAAAACCGTTAATTTTTTTGAACCACTCGTGTATGTTTTCTCTAGTTCGCTTATCTTTAATATCTTTGTCATAGTACTCATTTAATATTTATGCCACCAAATAATGCTGAAACTGAAAAATAAACAATTGATTTTGATTTTGAATGCTCCAATAAAGAAGATTTTCTTAAAGTTTTGTTATTTCTCGTTTTTGCTACTTTTTCTCTCTTGTGGATCTGATACTGCTAAAAAGAAAGAAATCATCAAAAAGACTACAATTGAATCTAAAAATAAAGGATCAGAAAGTACTACTACAAAAACTATTTTATTTTTTGGCGATAGTTTGTCTGCTGGTTATGGACTGGAAGATATTAACAACTCATTTCCAGCTGTTATTCAGACTAAAATAGATTCACTTTCGTTAGATTATACTGTTATAAACTCAGGTTTAAGTGGTGAAACTACTGCTGGAGGAAAAAATAGAATTGATTGGGTACTGAATCAAAAAGTAGATATTTTTGTATTGGAATTAGGTGCGAATGATGGTTTACGCGGCGTTCCTTTAAAAGAAACAAGAGAAAACTTACAAGCAATTATAAATGCTGTTTTGAAAAAAAATGCAGCAACTAAAATTATTTTAGCAGGAATGCAACTTCCTCCAAATATGGGTCAAGATTATACAACTGAGTTTAAAACTATTTTTCCTGAATTAGCTAAAAAAAACAATCTTTATTTGATTCCTTTTTTATTAAAAGACGTTGGTGGTATTCCTTCATTAAATCAAGCTGATGGAATTCATCCAACAGTTGAAGGACAAAAAATCCTTGCAAATAATGTTTGGGAAATTTTAGAACCGATTCTTACTTTATAAAGAGGTTTATATTATTAACTTTATGGAATTCAAAAAACTGAATTCTAGCGAAATAGGATCTTATTTACTAGAATAATCCTTATACGCTATTAGTTCTCGATACAATTTTCTTTCATTCTTCAGAAAATCACTCGAACAGACATATTCCTTAGGTATAATTATTTCTTCTTTTTCTTCTTAACAATTACTGGTTTATCAACTGCTTTGGTATTTTCTGCTATATAATTTGATAAGATTTTATCTACTAATTCTTCTTTTGTTAAATGATGAAAAATCGTTTTAATTTTTGCCTTAAAATCTTCTGAAACAGCACGATTTGGCTTTGTTTTAAATATTTTCTTAGCCCATAAAAGTCCGTTGTTTTCTTCAATACTTTTAGCATCCGCCTTTTTAAAAGGTTTAAAAGTAATATCTAAGGCATCTTCAAATTCTGGAATATCTGCAACTTCTTCTTGTTGAATTATACTTAATGAAAAACCATTTGCTCCTGCTCTTGCTGTACGTCCGCTTCTATGCACATAGGTATCAAAAGTATCTGGTAAATGATAATTTACAACATAGGAAATTTCTTTTACATCAATACCTCTAGCTGCTAAATCTGTTGCCACTAAAATATCTACATGTCCTTCTCTAAACTGCCCCATAATTCGATCACGAATTCCTTGTGTTAAACTTCCATGTAAAGCTCCAGAAGAAAATTTATTAATCGCTAAATTCTTTGCAAGCTTATTTACAGCTGCTTTTGTTTTACAAAAAATAATACCTCTTTCTCCTTCTTTAGAATTTAAAAAATGCATTAAAACATTTAGTTTTTCTATGGGTTCTACAATTACATATTGATGATCTATACCTTGATGCCCAACAGTTTCCATGTCTGCTTCAATCTGAACAACATCTTTAGACATATAGTTATTTACCATTTGCTTAATGGCTCCTGGCATGGTTGCTGTAAATAATAAAGTTCTTCTTTTTTTAGGAATTTCGGCAATAATAGCATCTAGTCCTTCTTTTAAAGCACTTACCATTTCATCTGCTTCATCTAAAATAAAGTAGGATATATTTTTAATATTGATGGCATCACGTTTTACCAAATCTGCCAAACGACCTGGAGTTGCAACAACAATATGAGTTGGTTCTTTTAAGCGATCTATTTGAGGTTTTATAGGAATTCCTCCACAGACTACAGCCATAGAAATTTTAGGGCAATTCGTTGCAAAAGATTCTAAATTACTATAAATCTGTTGCCCCAATTCTCTTGTAGGTGCTAAAATTACTGCTTGAATAGCGGTGTTTTCTACATCGATTAATTGCAATAAAGGCAATCCAAAAGCAGCTGTTTTACCTGTTCCTGTTTTAGCCAATGCAACAACATCTTCTTTTTGATTTAATACAACAGGTATTACCTTTTCTTGAATATCTGTTGGTACCGTAATTTTTAAAGCAGTTAAACTTTGTTGTATAGCTTCACGAATACCTAAATCTGAAAATTGGTTTGACATAAAAAATAATTTTTGACAAAGATAACCACACTTTTATAGGTTGCACTACCAAGTAGATATTATTCACATAATTTATTCTGCCTTTTCTTCTATTTGATAAGAGTATATAAATAGTTCATAACTATTTAACGTCGTATTGTTTTAATTTAATACATTTGTTAACCGTTTGGTTAAACTAAATAGTTAGGTATGGCAAAAACAAAAAACGAGAATACAGAAAGTCAGATATTAGAAGCTGCTAAGAATGTTTTTCAACGTAAAGGAATGGATGGTTCTAGAATGCAAGAGATTGCAAATGAAGCCGGTATAAATAAAGCAATGCTGCATTATTACTATAGAAGTAAACAAATACTATTTGAAGCTGTTTTTAAAAATGCCTTTTCCTTATTAGCACCACAACTAAATAAAATATTGAATGATGACTCATCTGTAATTGAAAAAGTTAGGAATTTTACTTCAAATTATATCACATTTATAAGTAAACATCCCTATTTACCAAGTTTTATTGTTCAAGAAGTGAATAGAAATCCGGAGTTTATATTTAAAATGAAAGAGAATAATTCAAGTTTCCCTAATCTAGATAAATTTAAAAAACAAGTGGATTCTGATGTTAAAAATGGAAGTATAAAACCAATAAACGCAGAACAATTATTCATCAATATTATTTCATTAAGTATTTTTCCTTTTGTGGCTTCACCACTGATTAAAGCGCTAACAAATATTAATGATATAAGATATAAAGAGATTATTGAAGACCGCAAAACTGAAGTTGCAGACTTTATCATTAACTCTATAAAAACTTAAAAATGAAAAAATTATTTTTATATACCGTTTTATTGATATCTATTTCGTCTTTTTCACAAGAAAAATTGACGTTAGAAGCATGCTATGATTTGGTAAAAACAAATTACCCTTTAGCAAAACAACATCGTATTTTAGCAAAGCAAAATGCTATTGATTTAGAAGTCATTGCTACAGACAGATTGCCACAATTAGAGGTTGCTGCCCAAGCAACGTATCAATCTGATGTAACTCAAGTTCCAATTCCAAATGCAGGAATAGAACCGTTAAACAAAGATCAATACAGAGCAACTCTTTCTGCAAATCAATTAATTTTTGGAGATGGCTTAATTGATGCTTCTTTAAATGCAAAATCTGCTGCTTTAAAAACGAAACAAAAACAAGTTGATGTGCATTTATATCAACTAAAAAAGCAAGTGAATCAAATTTACTTCTCAGTTTTATTGTTACAAGATAAAAGAGCGCTTTTAAATGCCAAAAAAGAGCAATTAGAATCCAAATTAAAGGAAGTGAAGTCTGGCGTTAAAAACGGACTCTTATTACCTGCTTCTGACTTGGTTTTAAAGGCTGAATTATTGAAAATTCAACAGCAATTTACAGAATTAAGATTGAATAAAAGAAGTCTACTACAAACGTTATCATCTATTATTGGAAAAAACATAGACGCTAATTTAACATTAACAAACCCAGAAATAATCACCAATTTACAATCTAATATTGTTCGTCCTGAATTGGATTTATTTCAACTTAAAAAAGAAGAAATAGCTGTTTCAGAGAAATTAATTTCTAAGAAAAACTCTCCTAAATTATTTGGATTTGCCAATGCAGGTTATGGAAACCCTGGATTAAACATGTTAGACAATTCTTTTCAACCCTTTTATGTTGTGGGTGTAAAATTAAATTGGAATCCTTTTGATTGGAATGCGAATAAAAAACAACGTGAATCTTTATTAATTAACAAAGATATTATTGATACAGAAGCAGAAATATTCAATTTAAATACCAACATTGCATTGCAACAACAACAAGTTGAAATCAATAAAATAAAACAATTTATAACTTCAGATATTGAAATAATTCAATTGAGAAAAAGTGTTTTAAAATCGGCAGAATCGCAATTGAAAAACGGTGTGATTTCTTCATCAGAATACATTACAGAACTCACAAATTTATACGAAGATAAAAACACATTAAGTACACACAAAATTCAGCTTTTATTAGCCAGAGCAAATTATAAAACGATTAAAGGACAATAATAAATATCATGAAATATATAAAAACTATAGCAGTTATAACAGTGGCAATTACAACCCTGTTTTCTTGTAACAAAGGAAGTGAAAATGCAGATGGTTATGGGAATTTTGAAGCTACCGAAATAACTGTGTCAGCAGAGAACAATGGTAAACTATTGATATTCTCTATAGAAGAAGGTCAAAAACTTGAAAGAGAATCTTTTATAGGATTTATCGACACTATTACTTTAACATTAAAACGAGAGCAATTAGTGGTTTCTAAGAGTGTAATTTCTTCAAAATCTAAAGGTGTTTTGTCTCAAATAGATGTATTAAAAGTACAATTAAAAACGGCAAATATTAATAAAGATAGAGCAAATAATTTGTTAAAAGATAACGCAGGAACTCAAAAAAATTTAGATGATATTATAGGACAAATCAACGTAATTAAACAACAAATTAGAAGTATTGAAACTCAAAATTCTGCCGTAATAAATGAGTTAAAAAATATTGATGTTCAGATAAAACAAATAGATAATCAGATCGAAAAAAGTAAAATTATCAATCCAATAAACGGAACCGTTTTGGCTAAATATGCAGAACCAAATGAGATTACTTCTTTTGGAAAACCTTTATATAAAATTGCAGATTTAAGTAATATGAGATTGCGAGTTTATGTGAGTGAAACACAACTTTCATCCATAAAAATAAATCAAGAAGTTACAGTGAAAATTGATGGCACTGAAGACATGAAAAACTATAAAGGAATTATTACTTGGATTTCTTCTGAAGCAGAGTTTACACCTAAAATAATTCAAACCAAAGAAGAACGCGTTGCTTTAGTATATGCTGTAAAAATTGATGTTGTAAATGACGGAAGTCTTAAAATAGGAATGCCTGCAGAAATGTGGATTTCAGAAAAAAAATAAATGAGTATTACAATTGCAAACATATCAAAATCTTATAAAGAGGTAAATGCATTAGAAAACATCACTTTTAATGTAAAATCTGGCGAGCTATTTGGACTTATTGGTCCTGATGGCGCAGGAAAAACAACCTTGTTTAGAATTTTAACAACATTATTATTTGCTGATAAAGGAAATGCAATTGTTGCAGATTATGATGTAGTAACCAATTATAAAGACATTAGAAAACACGTAGGTTATATGCCAGGTAAGTTTTCTTTATATCAAGATCTAACAGTTGAAGAAAACCTCAACTTTTTTGCAACCATATTTGGAACTACCATTGAAGAAAACTATGATTTAATCAAAGATATTTACATTCAAATTGAACCTTTTAAAAACAGAAGAGCTAGTAAATTATCTGGAGGAATGAAACAAAAGTTAGCGTTATGTTGTGCTTTAATTCACAAACCAAAAGTGTTATTTTTAGATGAACCAACAACAGGCGTAGATCCTGTTTCTAGAAAAGAATTCTGGGAAATGCTAAAACGTTTACAGCAAAAAGGAATTACCATTTTAGTTTCTACACCTTACATGGATGAAGCAGCTTTGTGTGATAGAATTGCATTAATTCAGGATGGAAAAATCTTAGAAATTGATACTCCACAAGAGATTGTAAAGCATTACCCTAAAGATATTTACAACGTAAGCGCAAACAATATGTTTAAATTAATTGAAAGCCTTAAAGGGTACGAACATCAATATAGCGTGTTTCCTTTTGGAGAATTTGTGCATTATACAGACAATAGAAACCATTTTAATATTGATGAATTACATCTGTATTTAAAAGAAAAAGGAATCCAAAATTGTACAATTAACAGAACACAACCAACCATAGAAGATACTTTTATGGAATTAGCAAAATAATGAAACAAGAAAACGTCATAGAAGCTCAAGGTTTATCTAAAATGTTTGGAGATTTTACGGCTGTAAATGCAATTTCATTTGATGTGAAAAAAGGTGAAATATTTGGATTTTTAGGAGCAAATGGTGCAGGAAAAACAACAGCAATGAAAATGCTTATTGGTATCTCTACTCCTACTTCTGGAAATGCAAAAGTAGCTGGTTTTGATGTGTATTCTCATGCTGAAGATATTAAAAAGAATATTGGATATATGAGTCAGAAATTTGCTTTATATGACGATTTAACTGTTAAAGAAAACATTACTTTTTTTGGCGGAATTTATGGTTTATCACGTAAAATCATCAAAGAAAAAACAAAACAATTAGTAGAAGAATTAGGTTTGGAAGAAGTTGTAAATCAGCTAGTAGGCTCTTTGCCTTTGGGTTGGAAACAAAAAATATCTTTTTCTGTGGCATTATTACACAATCCAAAAGTTGTTTTTTTAGATGAGCCAACGGGTGGTGTAGATCCTATTACAAGAAGACAATTTTGGGAAATGATTTACAAATCTGCAAATAATGGAACTACCATTTTTGTAACTACACATTATATGGATGAAGCTGAATATTGTGATCGAGTTTCTATAATGGTAAATGGTAAAATTGAAGCCTTAAACACGCCAACAAAGCTAAAAGAACAGTTTAATGTTGATAGTATGAACGACGTGTTTTTAAAATTAGCTAGAGGATGAAAAGATTTAAAGGTTTTATCATAAAAGAGTTTTATCATATTTTTAGAGACAGACGTTCCTTATTTATTTTATTTGGAATGCCAATTGCCCAGATTTTACTTTTTGGATTTGCTATTACTAATGAAATTAACAACGTAGATATTGCCATTCTAGATCATTCTAAAGATGCAACTACACAAGAAATTATCCATAAAATTTCTGCTTCAAAGTATTTTAGTGTCAATCAATTTATTGAGCGCGAATCTGATATTGAAGCTGCATTTAAAAAAGGAAAAATAAAAGCTGTTTTAAATTTTGAGAAAAATTTTAGCAAAAACATGGTTAAAGATGGCAACTCAACCATACAAGTAATTACAGATGCTACAGACCCAAATACTGCAAATACAATAAGTAATTTTACAAATGCTATTCTTCAAAAATATCAGCAAGAACTAAATGAAGGCAAACATATACCCTATCAAATTACAACACAAACACACATGATTTATAATCCTGAATTAAAAAGTGTTTTTATGTTTGTACCAGGAGTTATGACCATTATTTTGATGTTAGTTTCTGCAATGATGACCTCTATATCTATCACAAGAGAAAAAGAATTAGGAACAATGGAAATTCTATTGGTATCGCCTTTAAAACCTTTTCAAGTAATTATTGGTAAAGTGGTACCTTATATTTTCTTATCCATTATAAATGCAGCAATTATTATTTTATTGAGCATCTTTATATTTAAAATGCCAGTACAAGGAAGTCTGTTTTTATTAGGTTTAGAAAGTGTTTTGTTTATTATTACTTCTTTATCCTTAGGAATTTTAATTTCAACAATTTCAAACACACAACAAACAGCAATGATGATTTCTTTAATGGGATTGATGCTACCTACAATTTTATTATCTGGTTTTGTTTTTCCTATTTCTAGCATGCCTTTGCCTTTGCAAATAATTAGCAATATTGTACCAGCAAAATGGTTTATCATTATTTTAAAAGGCGTGATGTTAAAAGGAGTTGGAATTGCATTTATCTGGAAAGAAACCATCATTTTAGTAGCAATGGCCTTATTTTATATTGGCTTAAGTGTTAAAAAGTATAAAATTAGATTAGAGTAATGAAAATAATTGGATACATCATACAAAAGGAATTCAAGCAAATTTTTAGAAATAAAAGTATGCTTCCTATTATATTTATTCTTCCTTTAATTCAGTTGATTATCTTATCTAATGCTGCTACTTTTGAAGTTAAAAATATCAATTTCTCTTATATTGATAATGATCATACCTCAACTTCTAGAGCCTTAATAGAAAAGTTTGATGCTTCATCATACTTTAATATAATTACAGATTTTTCATCAACAAAATTAGCAAACGAAGCCATGTTAAAAGGTAAAGTTGATGTTATTTTAGAAATTCCACGTTATTTTGAACGCGATTTGGTAAAAGAAAAAGAAACAGCTATTTCTGTTCAAATTAATGCGATTGATGGCGCTGCAGCTGGTGTTGAAAGTGTATATGTAAATCAAATTCTACAGAGTTTTAACAAAAAAGTGAGAGGTAATTTAATACAGCCTTCTGACATGATTTTAAAACCAATAAGCATCACAACCATTCCGTCTTTTTGGTATAATAAAACACTGAATTATAAAACATTTATGGTTCCAGGAATCCTTGTTTTATTAGTAACTATGATCACTTTATTTTTATCTGGAATGAACATTGTTCGTGAAAAAGAAATAGGAACTTTAGAGCAAATTAATGTCACTCCTATTAAAAAACATCAATTTATAATTGGTAAATTATTTCCTTTTTGGGTAATAGGTTTAGGTTTATTATCCATAGGTTTAATAATAGCTAAACTTATTTTTAATGTACCCATGTTGGGGAGTTTACCTTTAATGTATTTCTATACTTCTATTTATATTTTAGTAGTTTTAGGTATCGGCTTATTTATTTCAAACTTTACAGAAACACAGCAGCAAGCTATGTTTATTGCATGGTTTTTTACTGTAATATTTATTTTGATGAGTGGTTTATTTACACCCATTGAAAGTATGCCAAAATGGGCACAGGTAATTACGGAGTTCAATCCAATTCGTTATTTTATTGAAGTAATGAGAATGGTAATGCTAAAAGGTTCGAATTTCTATGACATTTTACCACAACTTCTAAAAACCTTATTATATGCTTTTATAATGAATGGTTTAGCTGTTTGGAGTTATAAGAAAACGTCTTAAGATTCTTTTTTTTAATAATTAATTTTTTTTGAGTTCATTTAACAAAAAGCTGTAGATAAAGGTTTTCTCTTCTACAAAACTATTATATTGACTTGCTCCAAAATGCCCTTCTTTTTCTTGTGTCCATAATAAAATAGGATTTTTTTGATTTAATCCGTTTTGTAATTTCCCTGCAAATTTAAATGATTGATAAGGAGGAACTCTAGTATCATTACTCCCTGTAATTAATAAAGTAGAAGGGTAATTTATACTATCTTTAATATTATGAAAAGGCGAATAAGAAAGTAAATTCATAAACTCATCTTTCTTTTCTACAGTTCCAAACTCACTTTTATTAACATATGAATCACCTGTTTCTGTTTTTTCCATTCTTAACATATCTAAAGCTCCAACATTAATTACTGCTGCTCCAAATAAATCAGGTTTTTCAATCATTGCTCCTGCAGTTATTAATCCACCATGAGAAGAACCAGTAATTCCAATCTTTTTTGGTTTTGTATAACCTTCATTAATTAAGTATTCTGCAGCTTTGGTAAAATCTAAAATTCCATTTTTCTTTTTTAAATTTCTACCTTCTTGCCACCAATCATATCCAAACTCACCTCCTCCTCTAACATGGACGTATGCAAAAGCGCCACCATTTTCAATAAAATAAATTACTCCTGGGTCAAAATTTGGCTTAGCAATTGAGCCATAACCTCCATAAGTTTTTAATAAGAAAGGAGTATTTCCATTTTTAGGAATTGAATCTTTAAACACAATAAACATAGGTACTTTTTTTCCATCGTGAGAAGTAATTTTTTTTCTCATAAAGTGATAGTTTTTAGCATCAAATCTTACCTCTGCTTTTCCCAAATAATTAAATTTATAATTTATTAAATCTAATTCGCATTTAACAGGAGGTATGGTATATGAAGATAACCTAAAGGTTAACTCTTTCTTCGTTTTATTGTAGTAAAGCCTACTAATACCCATACCTTCAGGTGTAGTAATTTCTCCTAAAACTTTTCCTTTAAAGTCTGTTACAACAATAAAAGAAGATTTTTCTGTTTGAAAAGATGTAATAACTTTATTATCTGCAAATTCATAATCAGTAAATACCGCTCCTTTAAAAGATGGACTAATTAAGGCCCATTTTTTTGGTTCGTTTATTGGAAAAGAAATTAAATATTTTTTATTTCTTATACTTGTTTTAGCAACAACAGTATCAGATTTAAACCTAACCACATCCATATCATAAGATATATCTTTAAAAAAATTAGTAAACTTTTTTGTATCACTTTTTGGCCTTAAGTAATAGTAGCTATAACTTTCTTTAGATCTATCAGATTTTTTTAAAAGATATAAACTTTGGTTTTTAGTTCCGTATAAACTTAGGGTTTCATTTTTTGTATTTACATTAAAAATGCTTTCATCTTCAGATTGTGGAGTATCTAAAGTATGGTACATAACTTCCGGAAAAGTTCTTCTTACTTTTTCTGCATTATATTTATGTTTTATATAAAAAAAACCTTGACCATACCAATTAATTTGCGGTGATAAAACCTCTTTCAGTGTCTCTTTAAAATAATACCTATTTTTAATTCCTACTATTTTAATTTCTCCCCAATCACTTCCGTTTCTATTATATTGGTAAGCTAAAAACCGATCATCATTTGAAGGCCTTAAACTAGTAAATTGTATTCTATCTTTTTTAGAAATAGAACTGGGTCCTATTAATTTCTCATAACTAGATTTATTACCTCTTGCATAATAAATATTAGGCTGAGAGTTTCTTCCTGGATACATTAATGTGTAATAAATTTTCTTGTCCTTTTTAGAAGGAATAAAATTTTCATAATCCATTTCATACCACATAAAAGCTTTCATAGAATATTTAGAGCCATTAGAATTCGCTAATTTTCTTAAATATTTTAATGAAACTTTATTTTGTTGTTCTACCCAATTTTTTACTAACGGAGTTTCAGTATTTTCTAACCATTGATAATTATCGGTAATTTCTACTTCGTGATAAATATCTATCACTGGTTTTTTTTCTGTTACAGGGTATTTTAATTGTGCTTTTAGTAAAAAACTACTGAACACAAGTAAAACTAATAGAGGAATTGTAATCTTTTTCATTATTATTTTTTCTTTATCATTTACAAAAATAACATAATAGATGACAAGTTTTTGAAGAGTTTTACTTAATAATTTAAATACTTTTTTTTTGGGGATCAACTAATTATAGAATTGGATAAACTCCTAAAAAAAAGCCTAATCATAAAGAATTAGGCTTTTAATGCAATAAAAATTTGAGGGAATTTAAATTGCAACGATTCAATTTTATAAAAATATTTTATGCACACAAGATAATTTTATAATTCATACTTTGTTTCTTGATAATCATCTACAAATAAAACATTTGAATTAAGCAAGAACTTTAAATTGTTCCCATGTTTGCATTGCCACAAAAAAGTCAAAATTGTGTTTCATAACATATTTCATAATTTTATATTTTTTGGTTTTACATCTTAAAGGTAAGACAACTTATAATAAATAATTATGATATAAATCATTAAAAACCAATCAAGTAAAACATTTAAATCACAAAAAAAAGACCAAGCAATATAACTTGGTCTTTAAAAACTAGGTAGTTCTATTAATTATATAGGGATAAAAGAATGTAAAACGCTAGTATAATTATTTATTAATAAAAGTATTTATGGGTACAATTGGAGTTAATAAAGCTTCAGTATTTTCTATAACTTTTGCATCTAACTCAATTGTTTTTGTAAGTTTAATAGTACTTACATTACTTGCAATTAGCAATTGATAAATACCATTATCTAGTTTCCATGCATGAGAAACTGCATCATAATAGCCCCAATTATCAACTTTTGATTTAATTCTTATTTTTTGTGTCTCACCTGGTTGTAATAACTTCGTTTTTATAAAACCTTTTAACTCTTTTAAAGGTTTTTGGGTAGTATTCTTAGGGCTTGCAACATAAAATTGCACTATTTCTTTACCTTTTGTTTTACCATTGTTTTTAACAGTGCATTCTAGTGTTATATCACCTCCATCTTGAATAACATTTAAATTAGAATATTCAAAAGTTGTATATGATAATCCAAAACCAAAAGGATACGATGTTTTTATATTAAAAGTATCAAAATAACGATAGCCAACATAAATACCTTCTTCATACACCTCTTCTGATGGCATACCTTTTAAAGGGTTATTAGATTTAGGAGCATTAGGATCTAATACTTGACCAGGAAAGTTTTTACTTGATGGAACATCCTCTAATGTATTAGGAAAAGTAACTGTAAGTTTACCTGATGGCGTTACTTTACCAGAAATAATATCTGCTATAGCATTTCCTTGTTCTTGTCCTGCTTGCCATGAAAGTAAAATAGCATCTGGTAAATGCTTCCAATTTTCAGTTTGGATAACACCACCAATATTTAAAACAATAACAAACTTTTTATTTTTTGCTTTAAAAACTCTGCTAATGCTTTCGATTAACTTAACTTCTTTTACTGTTAAATTATAATCTCCCTTTACTACTCTATCTTTAAACTCACCAGAAGTTCTGCCTAAAGTAAAAATGGCAATATCATTTTTAATTGCAATAGCTTCTAACTCTTCTTTAGTCCATGGTTTTTCTGGTACTAATACATCTGTTTCGAAAAAGAATTTTTTAGGTGGAATTTTTGCTTTTTCTATTTTAATATAGTCCTCATATTTTTTAGATAGGTTTTTGTCTGTTTTAAAACCAGCATTTCCTAATCCTTCTAAAACAGAAACCATATAAGCCTTATTAACATCTCCACTACCGGTTCCACCAGCAATAGACTCATAAGAAGTAATACCAAATAAAGCGATTTTCACATCATTGTTTATAGGTAAAGTATTGTTGTTTTTTAACAAAATCATTCCTTCTGAAGCTGCATTTCTAGCTAAAGTTTTATGTGCTTCTAAATTTGGTTTACTTGATGGTTTGTAGCCTTTAAAAGATGGTGTTTTAAAATATTGAATTAAAATACTTTTAATATTTCTATCCAATATTTTTTCGTCTAATGTTCCATTTTTTACTGCTTCTAAAATTGCATTTGATTGTGCGTTTGTTCCTGGCATTAATAAATCATTACCAGCTTTCATTTGAGCTACAGCATCTTTACCTCCAAACCAATCTGTCATTACAAATCCATTAAAACCCCATTCGTTTCTTAATATTTTAGTTAACAAGGCTTCACTTTCTGAAGCATAAACTCCATTAATTTTATTATATGAAGACATAACAGACCAAGGTTGACTTTCTTTAATTGCAATTTCGAAACCTTTTAAATAAATTTCTCTCAAAGCACGCTCTGTTACTACCGTATTTAACTCCGTACGATTCGTTTCTGAGTTATTCGCTACAAAATGTTTAATAGTTGCTCCAATACCTTCTTTTTGTACTCCATTAACAAATGCCGCAGTAATTTTACCACCAAGAACAGGATCTTCAGAATAATATTCAAAGTTTCTTCCTCCCAATGGATTGCGCTGAATATTTAAAGCAGGAGCTAATAAAAAATCGACTCCATATTCTTTTCCTTCGTTACCAAAAGCATGTCCAATTTTATTTACAAGTGCTACATTCCAACTTGAAGCTAGATTTGTTCCAATAGGAAATGCAGTAGCATAAAAGGTTTTACCTGGTTGTTTTTCTCTTAAAGGACTAATTCTAATTCCTGCAGGACCATCTGCAAAAACAACTGCAGGAAACTGGTTTCGTTTATTGATATAACTTGTACCTGCTGCTCCTGGTATTTTATTATTATTTAAACCAACAGTAGCAGTTGGAGCTTCATTTTTTTCATTTCTACCAGGAAAATTCATTCCAGTACCACGTACTAAATAGACTTTTTCTTCTAAAGATAAGTTTTCTATTATTTGTTCGATTTTTTCTTCTGATACTTGAGCACTTAGTGATACTGAAAATGCTAAAAAAATAATTTGAATGATTGTTATTTTCATATTGAGAACTTTAAGTTTTCTCAAAAGTAAATATCAATCTAGAGATGACAATTGACAAATGTCAAAAGAGTAGGTTTTTTGTTCTAATTCTACTTAAAGTTTCTTTTGTAATTCCTAAAAACGTAGCAATAAATTGAAGTGGTACTTTTTTTAGAATAGATGGTTTTTCTACTAACAAAGATTGATAACGTTCTTTTGCAGTTTCAAATTGAATAGATTCCATTCTTTTTTGAGAGCCAATTAACGATTTAGAAAATAATTCGATATAAAGATTAGTAATTTCTATATTACTTTTTCTTAATTTTTCGAAACCAGCTTTAGATTGCATTATAATTTCTGAATCTTCAATAACTTCAATGATTAACTTACTTGGTGTTTCATTAAAATAACTAGAAATTGAAAAAAAGAAATGTTTTTCACTTGCAAACCACTCTGTAATATCTACTCCGTTTTTATAATAAAAAATACGAATAAATCCTTTATTTACAAAATAGATATGTTTACATGTTTCTCCAAAATTTAAAATGTATTCTCCTTTTTTATATTCTTGAGATTGTAAATTTTCGGATAGCAAACCCTTTGTATCTTCACTTAAAGGGCTTATTTCATTTAATCTATTAAGATAGTCTGCAAACATATTACAATATACGTGTTAAAAAGTAGTCTAAGTTACAAAAAATTACACCTCTATTTCTAACTTATAACCAACTCCATGTACATTTGTTAATTTTATAGAATCGTCTTCTTTTAAAATTTTACGAAGTTTTGAGATGTATGTATCTAAACTCCTGCCCACAAAAACGCCATTATCTTCCCAAACCTTTTTGGTTAATTCATCTCTTTTAATAATCTGATTAGGATTGGCAACAAAAATAGCTAACAACTCACATTCTTTTTTAGATAAACTTATTTCCTTAGATTTTTTAACCAATTTATTTTGTTCTGGATAAAATTGAAAACTACCAATTGCTTCATAATTAACATTGGTCATTTCATTGATTTCCACTTGTTTCTTTTTGTTGAAAAAGAAATATATGAAAAAGATAATCACTAAAAATATAAGAAGATACAAAAACAATTGTTTGTTATAGAAAACAGCTGGTTGATTGGTGAATTTCAATTCAATAATATAACAACTCTCAGGTAAAATTCTTCCAGCACAAGGAACAATATCATTCTCATATAGATTCTTTATCTCATAACTATAAGCAACTTCGTTATCTGAACATTGTATAACTTCTACTCTATAATGCTTTGGAAGTGAAGATTTATGAAAGCTGTTTTTTATAAGTAAAACCAAGTTACTAGGCTCTAAATTTAAGTTGTTTTGAAAAGATACTTTGTATTTTCTTTTTGATAACTCAACAACTGGTAACACTAAAGAAGTAGAATCTTTATTGATTAGTAATAATTGATTTCCAACTTCACGTAAAGAGACTTTAACACTTTCTGTAAAGTCTTCATTTTTTTCATCTGAATTAGAAAAAATCCACATAAAAAAAACAATAATTATTAAAACAGAGTAGCTATAAATTTTCCTTTTGCTCATAATTACTGTAAATAACAGATAATTTCATGACTTTTTACAATCGTTGACACTTCTTTTACATTTTTTTGACACTTTTTTTCTCTTGGAGACAGTTTCTTCATGTAATTACAGGTGACAAACATGATAAGAAAACATTGTATTAAAATGTATTACCTAACTCTAATTCAGACATTTATTCATACCTTAAAGCATCGATAGGATTTAGTTTTGCAGCTTTTCTAGCCGGAAAATATCCAAAAACAACACCAACCAAAACTGAAAATCCAAATCCTATTAAAATGGAATTTACAGCAGTTGGAATATAAAAATCTGTTACTTTATAAATAATTTGGTTTCCTAAAATCCCTAATAATATACCAATAAAACCACCAGCCAAACTCAACACAATTGCTTCTATTAAAAACTGAGTTAAGATATCTGTTTCTCTTGCTCCTATTGCTAACCTCGTTCCTATTTCTCTTGTACGTTCAGTTACAGAAACTAACATAATATTCATAATACCAATACCACCAACAACCAGAGAAATACTAGCAATTGCTCCTAGAATTAATGTTAAAATACCTGTTATATTTCCTGTAATTTCTTGCAATTCCACTTGTGTTGTTACTTCAAAATCATCTTCTTCACCTTCTAAAATTCTATGAGATTCTCTTATCAATTCTGTTACTTCAATTTCTGCATCTTCAATATGGTCTTCGCTTAATGCACTTCCCATGATAATATTATAACCTCTACTATGACCATATAATCTGTTCTGAATAGTTGTGTAAGGTGCAATGAGCATATCATCTGGATCTTGCCCCATTGTTCCTTGTCCTTCTTCTTTTAAAAGACCAACAATGGTAAAGGGCACTTTATTTATTCTTATTTGCTGACCCACAGGATCTAAATCTGCAAAGAGTTCTTCTTTAATGGTTTTACCAATTACACAGACTTTACGCGCTATTTTTACATCATCACTTGTAAAACTACTTCCAGAAACAATTTCTCTACTCAGAATATCAAAATAATCGAAAGCAACTCCATAAACTGTTGTAGATTTATTTCCACTTGGTCCAATTGCTTTTACTCCATTTGCAACTAAAGGAGATAATTTAGATATCCAAACTGAATTTTTTTGAATAATTTCAAAGTCTTTTTCATCAATAGGTCTCCCCATTCTTACATCTATTCCTGCTCTATGCTCAGATTTAGTAGTTATCATTACTAAATTAGTTCCTAAACCAGAAATCTGACTTTGTACTGCCTGTGTTGCACCTTCTCCTGCAGAAATTGTCATAATTACTGCAGCTACTCCAATAATAATTCCCAGAGCAGTTAATAAACTACGTGTTCTGTTTTTATTAATAGACTGAAACGCTACTTTAAATGTTTTTAGTAATTGTTTCATATTGGTTAATTATGCATTTAATTCTAAATCTTTTAGTGCACTTTCTTTGGTACTTCTATTTGCTATAATTTCATCAGTTAAAACATGACCATCTCTTAAATAAATCAATCGTTTTGCAAACTGAGCAATTTCTGGTTCATGTGTTATCATTAAAATAGTTTTCCCTTCATTGTTTAAATGCACAAATAAATCTGCAATATCTATACTTGTTCTACTATCTAAATTCCCTGTTGCTTCATCAGAAAGAATAAGCGCAGGATTATTAACCAATGCTCTGGCAATGGCAACTCTTTGTTGTTGTCCTCCAGAAAGCTCATTTGTTTTATGGTGAATTCTATTTCCTAAACCAACTTGCTCTAATGCTTTTATTGAAAGTTCTTTGCTATTAGGAAAACGACCAGTTCTATCATAAACCAATGGTAATTCTACATTTTCTAAAGCCGTTGTTCTTGATAATAGATTATAGCTTTGAAAAATGAATCCGATTTTTTGATTTCTAATATCTGCCAATTGATCTTTATTCAACTCATTTACATAAATGCCATCTAAAAAATATTTTCCAGAACTTGGAGTATCCAAACACCCTAAAATATGTAATAACGTTGATTTTCCAGAACCTGAAGAACCCATAATTGCTACAAATTCTCCTTCTTCAATAGTAATATCAATTTCTGAAAGCGCATGAACTTCTATGTCGCCAGTTTTAAAAACACGACTCAACTTTTTAGTTTCTATGACTTTTTTTACAGACATTTTAGTATCACTTTTTGGTTTTTACACCATTTATAGCCTTCATCTCTTCTGTTAATTCAGAACCATCTAAAAATCTTTTAATTTCAGATTGCAATCCTGTTTTAATTCCTATTTCAACAAACATAAAATCTATTTTTTTAGCTTCATTTATATAGAAAAAACCATTCAAATGTGTTGGTAATTTTTTCTTGAAACTTGAAGGAGTATACGTCTCATCAGAATGTATAGCTTTTATAAATAATTTATGTATAGAATCTGAAAGTATCGTTTTACTTTCTGATGCTAATTTTGATTTTACTTCTTTAAGCATTTGCTCTGTTGGTCTAAATCTAAAAGCTGAATTATTGATTAAAAAAACGTCTTTAGCAGTATTTGTAATAAAATCAACATTTGTTGTCATTCCAGGAAGTAACAAACCTTCTTTGTTATTTACATCTATAACAACCTGGTAATTAACAACATTATTAATTTCTATAGGTTGTAATCTAATCTGACTTACTTTTCCATGAAATTTTTTCTCTGGATAGGTTTGTACACTAAAACGAACAGGCATATTGTTAGTGATATAACCAATATCACTTTCATCTACATCTGCTAAGATTTGCATTTTAGATAAATCTTCTGCGATAATAAACATTTTTGGAGTTGAAAAAGAGGCTGCAACTGTTTGCCCCTCTTCGACACTTCTTTCTGTTACTGTACCACTTATTGGCGATGTAATATGAGCATAATTTATACTTACTTGTATATTTTTAACTGCAGCCGAAGAAGCTTTCTTTGCACTTAAAGCTTGTTCATAGGTGTACTTTGAATTACTAAAATCTTGTTGAGAAATAACCCCTTTTTCATATAGAATTTTACTTCTATTATATTCTTCTGTACCTTGGTTTAATTGCACTTCACTTACCGCCAAATTAGCTTGCGCACTTGATAAACTAGTTTTTAGTAATTTTAAGTCCATTTCTGCCAAAACTTGTCCTGCAATTACTTTATCATTATAATCTACATAGATTTTTTTGATGGTTCCAGAAATTTGAGTTCCAATTTCTACGGTATTAATTGCCTCTAAAGTTCCTGTACTAGATACAACCAACTCAATATTTCCTTTTTCTAAAGGCGTAAAAATATATTGAATATTTTTTGCATCAATTTGAGGTTTAATAAAAAAATAAGTAATGAATGCAATTATTAAAATTACTGGAATTATCCATTTTAAATTTTTCATAATTTGCCATTTATAATTATACTATTTGTTATGTACTCTATCTCAAAAGTAGCACGAATAACTCAAAATTCATATGATAAAAATCAGGATTCAAAAAAGAAATTAGGGTGTATTAATACTATAAATGATAATTAAAACCTAAAGGCTAAATCCATAAAAATCATAGCTTTATAAAAAAAATAAAGAAGATTTAATTTCACTTATAATAAAATGTGATTCCTGAGCTTAAAGTGTACTTATATTTTAACTATATTGCTTACTCATTTGTGTAACCAGATTTAAATTTAAATTACTTCTAATAAATCTTAAACTCTTTTAAAATCATACTTAATGATTAGAAATTTTCTCTATGTAGTATTTATAGTAAGTAGTTTTATTATTGTCTACACTTTTCACTACAATTTAGAAAATAATGAGAAAAACTCTAGAAATCAAGAATTAGAAGCAACGCACAAAAGGGTTTTAGAACGTTTTGATGCTTCTTTAGATAGATTTGCTAGCATTATGTCTGGAGTTCGCTCTAAGATCTTAGAAGAAAATTTTCCTACTCAACAAGAATTACATACTTTTTTAATTAACGAGCTTGACGCGCTAAATTTTAAAGATTCATTAATTGTTTCTTACTTAGATAAAAATCATAAATTTATTTACAGTTTTGATACAAAAAAGATTAATCCAAGTAATCTTATTGGTAAAACAGTACATGAATTTAGAAATTCTACAGAAGTAACTAGACTTAATAATTTACTACAATCTAATAAGTTAAAGTTATTTCCTCCTATTAATTTATATGAAGGTTGGGTTGGCATACCTCTTAATTTTAGTGTAATTAGAAATAATGAATCAGCAGGTTACATCGCATCAATTGTTAATTTTAAAAACATTCTTGAACCTATTTACAAAGTAGAATCTCAAAAATTTGTTTTTAAATTCTCTGTAAAAAACGGAGCTTCATTTGATAGAGAAGTTGTACATGATAATTCTAAAGTATATCATGATAGGAAAGACCCAGAATATTATGGAAATTTTAATATTGATAAAGAAAATTTTATTGAAACTGAATATGAAAAATTTGGTTTAAAGTTTATTATAGCTACTGCCTATAAAGAAAAATTTGTTACAGACCCTAGTTTAGCTTGGATGTTTGCTTTTTGGATTTTCTTTTTAATTCTTGCCTGGGGATCAAGTATTTACAATGCTAAAAAAACTGATGAAATAAATAAAAAACTTAGAAACCAAAACCTTACTATAAAAAAGCAGAGTAATGAATTGGCCAACAAGAATAAAGATTTAAAAGATTATGCTCATGTAGTTTCTCATGATTTAAAAGCTCCTCTAAGAAATATTAATTCCTTAATGTTTTGGTTAAATGATGAAGATAATATTGTAAAAAATAAAGATTCAGAAAAGTATTTAAACCATATTGACGCCAACCTTCTTAGAATGGAAAATTTAATTACTGGCATCTTAAAGTACTCAGAGTTAGATAATAGTAATATAAAAAACGAAAGTATAGATATTCAAAAAGTAATAGATACACTTATAGAAGAATACTCAATTACTGAAGAAAAAAAGATTAACGTAATTATAAAAAAAGAACTCCCTTTATTTGTTGCAGAAAAGACTAAGATTGAACAACTTTTTCAAAACTTATTTAGCAATGCTATTAAATACAATAATAAAAAAACATGTATTATTGAAATTGATTATGAAATATTAGAAAACGGTTATAAATTTTCTTTTAAGGATAATGGTATTGGTATTGAAAAAAAATACTACAAAAAAATATTTGAGACCTTCGAAAAATTAAACTTTAATTCAAAAAACTCTGGTATAGGTTTAGCAATTGTAGAAAGAATTGTTCACCATTATAATGGTCAAATTTGGGTTACATCAATCTTTGGAAAAGAAACCACCTTTTACTTTACTTTAATAGAAGAACAAATTAATGAAGACTAATTACTCTTCAAATTAGATTACAGTAACTCTGACCTTTTTCTTTTTTAAACGAGAATTATTAAGTTTAGCAACTAAATCTTCTGCAATAGCAACAGGTACAGCTACAAATGCACAATCTTGTTTTAATTCTATAGTTCCCAATTGATCTTTTGTTAAATTTCCTTGTTTGATAAAAAGACCAGCAATATCTCCTTTAGAAATTTTATCTTTTCTTCCTCCAGAAATAAACAACGTTTCCCAATAAATTGGTTTTCTTTCTGCTTGTTTACTTATGTTTTCTACGTTAGATAATTTAATAAAGTCTGGCAAACGTTCATCTTTCCATTTTAAAACATATGAAGTTCCTTTAGCAGAAACTCTAGCTGTTCTTCCATTTCTATGTGTAAATTCTTCTTTATATAAAGGCAATTCGTAGTGAATAATATAATTCATTTCAGGTACATCAATTCCTCTTGCAGCTAAATCAGTTGCAATTAAAATTTGATTGGTTCCGTTTCTAAATTTAATTAATGAACGTTCTCTATCTTTTTGCTCCATTCCTCCACTAAAACAACCATGACTAATATTTTTACTCTCTAAAAAAGAACTAACGGTTTGTATGCTATCTTTTAAATTACAAAAAATAATTCCTTGCTGATTACCAATATGATTTAATAAATGTAACAACGTGTTCAGCTTATTTTTAGCAGGAGAAATAACAGTTTTTATTGTAAGTTTAGATTTTTTAGAACCTAAAAAGTTAACTTCTTTTGGATTTTTAAAGCCAACGAAATCAGAAATTTCAACTCCTTGTGTTGCTGAAGTTAAAATACGTTTGTCTAAGGTATTTAATTGATTTATGATTCCTCTCATTTCATACTCAAAACCAACTTCTAGAGATTTATCAAACTCATCTAAAATTAAGGTTTTTATAAACTCTTTAGAAAAACGATCATTGCTCAAATGATCTGAAACTCTACCGGGAGTACCTATTAAAATTGCAGGAGTATGTTTTAATTCAATCTTATCTTTAGACATTGGTCTACCGCCATAAACAGCATTTACTTTATAACCAGAACCCATAGATCTAATTACTTGTTCTATTTGTATAGCTAATTCTCTAGACGGTACTAAAATTAAGGCTTGAACCTCTTTACTTTCTGGATCTAAAGTTTCTAATAAAGGCAGCGCAAAAGCTAATGTTTTACCTGTTCCTGTTGGAGATAATAAAATTGTATTTTCATTTGCATTAATAGTCTCTATAGCCTCTTTTTGCATGGCATTTAATTCGAAAATATTTAATTTACGAAGTATTTCTTTTTGATCTTTTAATTGATTTGCCATTGCTTAAAATTTGATAGACTATTAATTACTTTTAAAGCGGCAAAGGTAGTTACAGTTTTATAGACTAGCGCTATAATAATTGCTATTCTTATTCTACTAAGGTATAATAACCTCTATAATTTTAAACGGAAGGTCTTTTTACTTTAAAAGAACCAATGCATAAGAATAATAAGAATGGTAATAAAATGTAACTAATATTACTATAGCTTCCAAATTTTGTATAACAATAACTAAACATACTTGGCGCTAAAGCACTTGCTATCACAAGAAAACTCATTACTTTCCCTGTAATTGCTCCTAAAAAATTTCTTCCAAAATAACGTGGCCATGTTACAGCATTTACAACTGAAAAAAGTCCGCTATAAATTCCTAATCCAATAATTAAAAGATAAATACCCATAGAATCTTCTAATATAAATAATCCTAAAGAAGCTAAAATCCCACTCAGTAACATAATAAAAAGATATATTTTATGTTGTACATAATCACTTAAAATATTAGCAATTGTAGAGATTGAAATGGCAATTATAGAAATTGGTATAAAAACAGCAATTGCATCTGCTTTATCATATCCTTGAGTTTTAAAAATAGAAATCACATGAAAAGTAAACCCTGTACTAAAAAAACTATTAAAAGCTAATGCCAATCCAAACATCCAAAAAGCTCTTGTTTTTTTTGCTTCTTCTAATGTAAAGTTCACTTCTGAACTTAGAATTACTTTTTTTCGAGTTTTCTTTTTTGATAAAAATCCATCCGGAATTAAGTCAAAATCTTCTGGTTTATTTCTGTAAAACTGAAGGATTAAAAAACTAAAAATAAATAGACAAATTGCTAAAATCTGCCAGCTTACCTCCCATCCATTTTCATCAATTAAATAATTGAATAAAATTGGCGAACTAGAAAACCCTAATGAAACACCTATACTACTAATAGAATTAACTTTTCCACGGTTTTTATCAAACCACATCATTACCATATTTCTAGAAGACATTGTAAGTACTCCTTGTCCGAAAAAACGTACTAAAAAGAATAAAAAACATAGCAATACAAAAGAAATAACCCATGATTTTGTATTAAAAAAAAGTTTAATATGATCACTTATTCCTTCTGAATATGAAAAAAAAATTAGAGAAACCCCAAGAAAAAAAGCAGCAAAAAAGGCAACATATCTTGCTCCGAATTTATCAAATAATCTACCTGCTTTTGTAACAAAAAAGGCACTTAACAACGTACCAATTAAATATGCATTACTAAATTGATTTCTTGTTAAACCTAATGCATCTTTTACTGGATCTGTAAATACTGAAATACCTACAGTTTGACCAGGAATACTAAACAATACGCCTATACTTCCAAAGAGTAAAACTACATAACCATAAAAAAAAGGCCATTTTTTTGGATTAATAAAAGAGAACTTATTCGCGTTCATAAAAGATATTATTTTCTTTTTCTAGAGTTTATAAAATAGACACCTGTTAATAAAACAATAGATGCTACAATAGATTGAAATGTAATTGTTTCATCTAAAAAATACCAACCCATTCCTAAAGCAACAATTGGATTTACATAAGCAGATGTTGAAACTTTTTCTGTAGAAACAACTTTTAACAAATAATTAAACGCTGTAAACGCAACAATACCCCCTAAAACAATTAGCAAAATCATAGAAACTTTAACTTTATAACTCCATTCTATGGGAGAAACCCAAGTTTCATTAAAACTAATACTTGTGATGGCTAAAAGCAAGCCAGCTGCTAACATTTGATATCCTGTACTTACAAAAAAGTTCTTTGGCAAATCTGCTTTAGAAACATATACGCTTCCATAACTCCAACTTAAAACACAGGTAAAAATCATAAAAATTCCAAGAAGACTTCCTTCTGAAGCAGTCATTTCTTGTTGACTCACCAATAAATACATTCCAAATATTCCCAAACCTACTCCTATCATAGATTTTTTCTGCATTGGTTTTCTATCAATTAATCGCATTAAAAGCAACACAAATAAAGGTTGTGTAGCTGCTAAAAGTGCTGCAAAACCACTATCTACATATTTTAAAGCCCAAACAAAAACACCATTACCATAAACTAGAAATAGAAAACCAACGATAAAAGAATTGATTACCTGTTTTTTTGTGATTGATAATTTGAATTTTAATAATTTAGATATTATCATAATAAGAACTCCTGCAATAATAAAACGGATAGATGCTAAGAAAAACGGAGGCAATTCTGTTACTGCAATTTTATTAAACAAATAGGTAGAACCCCAAATTAGATAAATAGAAATAAACGCTAAAATGATTAAAATTTGAGATTTATTTGCTTTCATTGACAAATTGTTTAGAAGCAACGAAATTACCATTAAAAATTAAGTACTTTTCATTTTTAATTGAGAATAAAAAAGTAATAATAATTAGTATATTTGAGTCAATAACTTCATAATGGAAAAAGAAACTTATAACAAATCGAGAGTAATTAATTTTACAGATGCTGTTTTTTCAATAGCTGTAACACTGTTAGTTTTAGAAATTGTAATTCCTAGTTTTAAAGAATTACGTTCATATGATACACTAACAATTTTACAAAATAGAATTCCGAGTTTTATAGGTTTGGTAGTAAGTTTTTTAGTTATTGCTTTGTTTTGGGTGAATCATATGCGAATTTTTAAATATGTAAACACAGTTGATAAGCGACTTTTGTGGTATAATATTTTCTTATTATTTTTTATAATACTGCTTCCTTTTTCTACAGGTTTTTACGTAAAGGGTTTTAGTTATATTGGGCCTTTTGTCTTTTACTGTTTCAACCTCTCTGCTATTGGGTTATTTAATTATTTAATTAATGTATATGTTCCTAAAAAAGAAAAAGAACTTACAGGAATTACACCAATGCTAGGTAAATATTTTAAATTTAGAGCTTTAAATGCTTTGTTAGTTTGGGTTGTGGCAGGATTTTTAGCTTTGGTTTGGCCATATACTTCACGTTTTTTATTCATTTTATTATTTATTATAGAAATATTTATAACCCGTTATTACAAGAAGAAATTAAAAAAAGAAGCTTCCGTTGAATAAATAATACCCTTTTGATCCTTTAATAAAAAATCATTTTATTATTGCTTAAAGATTAAGAAAACCCTCGTAAAAAAAATACGAGCATTTTCTTATTTTAAAATACTAATTGTTAGACCAATCTATCTTTCTTGATACAAACATTACAGCTGCTAAAATTGCAAATAAACCAATACTACCAACAATTAACGCATAATTTTCTAATTGAATAATTACAAAAATGAATGCATATAAAACTGTTAATGAGGCTCCTATTAATAAAATAAATTTAAACCTTTTTAGAATATTTTTAGCATATAAAGTAATTAAGCTGATAACAGAAATACTTGCAATTGCATACGCTTTAAGAAAATTACTGTGTTCAGAAATTGAAACCAACAGTGTGTAAAACATTAACAATGCCAATCCAATCATTAAATACTGAAAAGGATGTATATTAATTTTACTAATTGTTTGTATTAAAAAGAAGACTAAAAATGTTAAGCAAATTACTAAAAAACCATATTTGGCAGAACGTTCGCTTTTCTGATATTCATCTACAGGAATTTTAAAGTTAACACCAAAATCGAATTCTTTTAAATAAGGTAAATTATTAAAATGTTGTTGAGAAAAAGGACGATTGATATCTAAAATTTTCCATTTTGCATCAAAACCATCTTTGTTAATTTTGTCTGGATTAAAAGGCAAAAATTCGCCTGTAAAATTAGCTGTTTTCCAACTAGACTTTAATTGAGCTTTCGTTTCTTTTCCTATAGGAATAAAACGAACTTCTTTACTGCCTTTTATATTAAAATCTAATGAGAATTTAATAGTCTTTTCTTTATTTTGAAGTTCTTTTATGGGAATTAAATTACTTTCTAATGTATAATATTCATCATGATTATCTGATGCAACTGAAGATAAAGCATATTTTTTATCATTCATATGAATTGACAGTAAACTACTTACTCCCTTTACATTAGTGGTTTTTAATACAATCTTAGCTTTATTCCAAAGTATATCTTTGTCTTTTATTTCAATCTTATTAAAATCAAAAGAGCTAAAACCTCCATTGATTTCTATTTTACTATTAAATACGGCTGTTGTATAAATTCCACGCTTTTTTTCTTCAGGATTGATATCAGCATTAATATTTAATTCTTCAGGAAAAAAGTATCCAAATCTTATTTTCTCGATGGTTTCTGTAGTTACTTTCTTTGTCTTGGAATCCATTATTGTTTTCTCTGAAAAAACTTTATAGGGTATTTTTAAAGTTGGGCCATAAACTACAACTTCATTTCCCCATTGTTTACTTATTTCATTTACCACCGATTGTTGTCTCATAGAACGTTCTCTAATAAGGTTTTCTATAAAAAATAAAGGAATTAAGAGTATAAAACTCAGAAAACCAATCATAAACATTTTTGCTGTTGAAGACGTTTTAAGCCAGTGTAGAAATTTGTTTGGTTGTTGTTCCATCATGTAAAATTTTAAAGTTTATATGACTTCAAAATTAGCTTAGCTATCACACAAAAATCAACTGAAATTAGAATTCGTAAACAGTAAATTAGAATTCGTAATTATATAAATATTTAAACCTCATAAGCCTAAACTTATGAGGTTTTGGTTCTCAAAAAAAACCTTATCAAACTAACTATTTTTCTTCTTCAATTTTAGTGTTGATAAAATCAATATCTCTAGTGTTTTTTTGAACAGTAATTGCGCCAAATAAACTTAATAAGTAAGACATTGCATAGAACCCTTTTTCACTTAACTCTAAATCTGCATTTCTTAATCCTATGACTAATAACAGTATAGATGCTATTACTATAACCCAACTAATACTATAATACATATCACTTACTTTAATGTTTTCAGCTTTATCTCTCACTACTTTTTGTAGCGAAATAACTGCATAAATTCCCATTAAAAGAATAGCAAAATAGTATCCTTTTTCATTCAACTCCATACTTGCATTCCACAAACCAATACAATAAGAGAGTAATCCAATAATTACAACTCCCCAAGTTGCGCCTACATAAGCAGAGGTTGGTTTTTCATTTATTTCTTTTACTAATTTGTTACTTTTTTTCTGTTTTGTTGTTTCTTCATTTGATGAAACATTTGTTTGATAATTCATAATTTTTAGTTTAATAATTACACCACAAAATTGCAATAGAATTAAGAACTACAAAAAACTATTTTATCTAATTACTGACGATATAAAATTATATTTATAATCAAATTATTATTTATATTATATATTTGATTACAAATTACTGACGATATAATGATAAATTTAAAAGCTATTTTAACTAGTTTTACTGATGAAAAGCAACAAGAATTCATCATTTATTTGGATAAAAAGAACAAAAGGAAAGATGCTAAAAACATACAACTAGTACACCTTTTATTAACTGATAACTTATCCTCAAAAGAAATCTGTATCAAAATTTATGGTACAGATAATAAAGCTGCTTTGCATGCTTTAAGAAAGCGTTTATTTCAATCTATTATCGATTTTACTGCCAATTCTAATTTAAAAGAAGAAAATTCTATAGATATGCAGTTGATAAAATTCATCATTTCTGCGAGAACTTTTCTACAAAAAGGACAATTTGATATTGGTTATAAAATTTTAGAAAAGGCTGAAACAATTGCAAAAGATCATCAATTATTTACAATTCTTAGTGAGATTTATCACTCTAAAATTCAATATGCGTATGCTTTAAAATCAATCTCTATTGATGATTGCATCAGAAAGTTCAAAGAAAATCAGCATCAATTAATTTTAGAAGAAGAACTAAATATTGCTTATGCAAAAATTAGAAACACATTGCATGAAGTAAATCACGAAAATAAGGTAATTGATGTAAAATCAATGATAGAAGATGTTTTAAAAGATCATGACATTACAATTTCTGATTCTTTTTCCTTTAGATCTTTATATAAATTAATACAAATAACAACAATATCTTCTTCTCAAAATTTTGATTATCTAAATATTGAACCCTTTCTGTTAGAAACATATGAAATCTTAAAAAATCATACTTCTAAAGACAACCAATTATTTTATCATCTAGAAGTTTTATATTTAATTGCGAACACATTATTTAGAAACAAGAAGTTTACAGCCTCTTTTCAATATTTAGAATTGATGCATGCTCACATGCAACATAAAAACAATAAATACGCAAAAGAATTCAATTTAAAATATCATTTACTACTTGCTTTAAATCACAATTACTCAGGAAATCAAACAATTGCCATTAACACATTAGAACCATTTATAGCTAAAAAGGATTTAGATATTGTTTCTCAATTAGATATTTATCTGTCTTTAATTGTATTTTATTCTCAACAAAACCAGCTAAAAAAAGCACAACAATTATTCTCTAAATTTTATCATACTGATAAATGGTATGTTGATAAGGCTGGAATAGATTGGACGATAAAAAAGAGCTTAATAGAAATTCTTCTGCAAATAGATTTAGGAAATATTGACATTGTAGAATCTAGAATTTTAAGTTTTAAACGTGCTTATTTCAGTCATCTAAAAAAACTAAAACAAGACAAAGTAATTTCTTTTTTAAAGTTGGTAGAAATTTATTACAAAAACCCTGAAACAACTACCGGTAAAGAGTTTCACGACAAAGTAGAAAACTCTTTTAAATGGATAAGTAGAGAAAAAGAAGATATTTTTATAATGAGTTTCTTTGCTTGGTTAAAAGCAAAAATGACCAAACAAGATATGTATTTGATCACTTTAGATTTGGTGAAAAATTAATTTCTAATATTTTTAAGAATGAAAGACTACTTTTTAATTTTTTGTTCTAGAG
The DNA here is from genome assembly GCA_965367085.1 of uncultured Polaribacter sp. Lineage (GTDB taxonomy): Bacteria > Bacteroidota > Bacteroidia > Flavobacteriales > Flavobacteriaceae > Polaribacter. The sequence continues at coordinate 132,016 of CBDUHF010000002.1, read as the reverse complement.
CTTTAATTCGTTTCTCTTGATTGATAATATACAAAGTAAGTTCTTCAATTTTTTGTAATAGTTTCGCATTCATTTCTCCTAAATAAAATCCGTCTTGTTTTACTTTTTCAGCACTTGGTATATTTTCTAAATGTCCGTTTTTATCGATATACTTTTCAACATCGTTTAAATTAGGTAAATCGTAAGATTTTTTAAAAACAAAATCTGGCCAATTTGCATAAGTATCTATTTTAACATCTAAAGCAGCAATATTTCCATTTACACCAAGTTTAAAACCCTGTGTATCTGTTGTTCCAATTCCTACATTTCCATTTAAATAGTTAATATCTGTACTATTTTGAGATGCATTTGTGCCGTTTGTATTATTCCAAGGAGACAAATTTTCATCAAGGGTAAATTCATTTTTAACATACTCCTTGGTTACCAAAACTTTATCCGTTGCATTTTCTATATCAGCTAAAGGTTTTTGAACATTTATAATACCACTAAAATCAGATTTTAAATTGCCTTTGTAATAAATAAATCTTTTTTCTCCTCCTGTTGTAAAATTGGTTAAATTATCTTCACCTGCTTCAATGTAAGATAAATCTCCCGTAATATTCATGGTGTTTTCTACATCGTAATCTAAATAAAGAATATTGGCTGCATTATTTATGGTTCCTTGTTTTAAATTTAAAGTAGGATGCATTGCTTGTGCAAAATTTACAGTAATATTAGGATCATCTACTTTTAATGAAGATGAAGTTAATCTAGCATAATTAACAGTTCCACTTCCAATAGCATTCACTTGTACAACAGCACCAACCAAAAAATCTGTGTTACCTGATCCAGAATTTTTTGCTCCTAAAAGATTTGCATAAACACTTTGCGCCTCTCCACTACCAGATTTAAATGCTAAATTATATCCACCTACAATACCTGTAATATCTGTATTACCTGTAAAATCTGATAAATTAATGTTTGCAAAAGCCCAATCTGTATTATTAGAAGTAGTTCTGTAATTTTCTGTAAAATTTGAAGCCGAATTTCCTGTTAGAAAATTATTTTGCCCCATAATAACTGCAGGTTCAATATTTGTTACGGATCCTACACTTCTCACAGAAGATACAGCCTCACTTTTATGCTGTTTATTTACCACAACACTTATTAAATTATCTTCTTTTTTTTCAAGTAATTCTTCCTTTGTAGTTTTTTGTGCTAGAACTAAATGAGTCATAAATACAAATGGAATAATAAAAATAATGCTCTTAAACTTTTTCATAGTAATAAATTGATACTTTGTAATAATACAAATTTAATGAAAATGAAATTACTGCTATTTGTAACTTTATCTTCCTTAAAATCTAATAATTAATACAATATAGTTCTTTTAGTAATGTTAAATGCTATTAAATATTTAAAAATAAAAATCTCATTCTAATAAATAATCATTATTTTTAGTTTTATTTTACAATAAAAAATTGTGCATATCAATTTTATCTTAACAACAGGTGTTTAATGGTAAAATAAGTATAGAAAACGGATGTAAACTTCCCTTATAATCTTAAAAATAAATCATAGATAAAGGACTAAAAAAAGTTTTGGGTTTGTTTTGAAAGAGAGAATTAATTATGACAAAAATTTTAAAAGTAATACTCTGCTGCATTTTTGTTACAAATATGGTAAGAGCTCAAGATTTTGAAGTTGCTTCTAACGGAAGCGTTCTTTTAGCCAAAAACAGTTACTTAGTTGTAAATAATATTACTGTTATCTCTGGCGGAACTGTTACATTACATTCAGATACAAACAAGAGTGCTTCAATATTAGTAGATGGAACTGCAACAGGAAATATTACTTACAATCGTTATTTAGATAGCACAGATTGGTATTTGGTAAGTGCGCCTATAACTAATCAATCTGTTAATGATTTTGTTACTACAAATACACCAGCACTGAATACAAATGGAACTAAATCTGCTTTAGGAGTTTATATTTCTGAAAACCCTGCAAACACAAAATGGAGCTATTTTAATTCTGCTGATATGCCAACAGAACTTCAAGGAAATCTTGTTAGTGGACAAGGATATTCTGTAAATAGAAATACTATAGGTTCTTTAGCTTTTACTGGAAATATTACAACTAATGATGTAACTATTCCACTAATTACAACAAGTGGCACACATTTTTGGCATAGCGTTGGAAATCCTTTTCCTTCCTATTTATCAGGAAATTCTTCAGATGGAGTTTTAAATATCTTAGGACAAAATCTTACAAAGTTAAATCCTCTTTTTTCTTTTTTATATGTTTTTGATGGTACAAATTATGAGCCAATTGCTATTGATGGTCCTGCTTTTCAGATTTCTCCAGGACAAGCTTTTATGGTAAATCCAAAAAGTGATAATGAAACCTTTACCTTTTCAAAATCTATAACCAAATATCAATCTGGTGCAGCTACATTTTATAAAACAGCTAATACAGAATCACGTTTAAAAATTACAATGAATGATGGTTCAACAGAAACAACAACTATAATTCGTTATTTAGAAAACGCAACTCAAGGTTTAGATGTAGGATATGATGCAGGTGCATATCAAACAGGAACACCAAAGTATGCATTAAACACTTGGCTGGTAGATAATAGTTATGAAGTAGATTTTACTATACAAGCATTGTCTAATAAAGATTATGACAGCAATGTAATTCCTTTATCTATATATGCTGACGCTGGTAAAACATTAACTTTAAGTGTTAAAAAAGAAAATTTACCAAAAGACATTAATGTATTTATTGAAGATAAATATTTAGCAACTACAAAAGAAATCACTTCAAATAGCTATCAAATAAAAGTAGATAAAAGTTTATCTGGTGTTGGTCGTTTTTATTTACATACTACTACAAAATCTGTATTATCTACAGAAGATCTTGGTCTAACTAGCATATCTATTTTTGTAAACCAAGAAAGAGAATTAGTTATTAATGGTCTTAGTTTGGGTAGTAAAGTTCAAAGTAATTTATACTCTTTATTGGGTAAACAAGTACATCATAACAACTTTATATCTAAAGGAATACAACATATACAATTACCAAAAAACATTGCCAAAGGTATATACATAGCCAAAGTTATAGTTGATGGTAAATCAATATCAAAAAAGATTATAATGAACTAAATAATTATTTATGTCTTCCTTTTAATTCAGCTTCAATATCTTTTAAAGTAAAACCTTTTGCTTGTAATAACATTAAATAGTGAAATAGTAAGTCTGCAGATTCATATAAGAACAACTCATCGTTATTATCCATTGCCTCAATAACAGTTTCTACTGCTTCCTCTCCTACTTTCTGAGCAACTTTATTAATTCCTTTTGCAAATAAGCTTGCAACGTAAGATTTCTTTGTGTCTTTGTTTGCAACTCTTTCTGTAATTACATCTTCTAATGTAGAAAAGAAACCATAATTAGGTGTGTTTTCTTCTTTCCAACACGTATCAGTTCCTTTGTGACATGTTGGTCCATTAGGATTTACCTGAATTAATAACGTATCATTATCGCAATCTAATTTAATGTCTACTAAATTCAACACATTTCCACTTTCTTCACCTTTTGTCCACAAACGATTTTTAGTTCTGCTGAAAAAAGTTACTAATTTTGTTTCTTGCGTTTTCACAAAAGCTTCTTCATTCATATACCCCAACATCAATACATTTTTTGTTGTTGCATCTTGTATGATTGCTGGTACTAATCCGTCGTTATTTTTATTGAAATCGATGTTCATAATTTATATTTTATTTGTCATTTCGAAATGAGCTTTTTTAAGAGATTGAGAAATCTAACTTTGAGATTCCTCCAAATTCTTCGATCGGAATGACATATTTATTTATATTAATTTCTGTCAGTTCGAGTGATTTCGATTTTTTATCGAAATTGTATCGAGAACTTTTTATTTATGAGATACTGAAACAAGTTCAGTATTTCGACTAAAGTCTCACTGGAATATTATTATTCTTTAATTCTTGTTTTAATTCCATAATCGGAATTTCCCCAAAGTGAAAAACACTTGCTGCCAAAGCTGCATCTGCTTTTCCTTGTTTAAATGTATCTACAAAATGCTGTACAGTTCCTGCGCCACCAGAAGCAATTATTGGAATATTTAACAATTCTGATAAATGTGCCAAAGCTTTATTTGCAAAACCACCTTTTGTACCATCATGATTCATAGAAGTAAATAAAATTTCACCTGCTCCACGTTCTTCTACTTCTTTTGCCCACTCAAATAATTTGATATCTGTAGGAATTGTTCCTCCTGCCAAATGTACAAACCATTCTCCATCAATTTCTTTTGCATCAATAGCAACAACCACACATTGACTTCCGAATTTTTCTGCTAATTCATTTACTAAATCGGGTCTTTTTACTGCGGATGAGTTGATAGATACTTTATCTGCTCCCCATTTTAATAATTCATTTACATTCTCTACGGATGAAATTCCTCCACCAACTGTAAATGGAATATTTACTTGTTCTGCAACTTGATGCACCATTTCTATCATGGTTTTCCTACCTTCTAATGTGGCAGAAATATCTAAGAAAACCAATTCATCTGCGCCTAAATCTGCGTATTGTTTTGCTAAAACTACAGGATCTCCTGCATCGATTAAATTTACGAAATTAACACCTTTTACAGTTCTTCCGTTTTTAATATCTAAACAAGGTATTATTCTTTTTGTTAACATTTTATTCTAATTCGTCTTTGCGAGGTACAAAGCAATCTGTCTATTAATTAAGAGATTGCTTCGTTCCTCGCAATGACATTTATTTTGTTAATATAAATTGTTCTAATTGTTTTAAGCTAATTTTATTCTCATAAATCGCTTTTCCTATAATGACGCCTTCACAACCATTTTCTGCTAATTTAGGAAGTTCATCAAAAGTTGAAATTCCTCCAGAAGCAATTAATTTTAAGCCTTTTACTTCAGACAAAATAGCTGAATAAATATCAAAACTTGGTCCTTGTAACATCCCGTCTTTAGAAATATCTGTACAGATAATATACTGAATTCCTTTTTGCTGATATCCATTAATAAACGGAATCAATTCTAAAGAACTTTCTTCTTGCCAACCATTTGTAGCAATCTTTCCTCCAGTAGTATCAGGATAAAAATCTGCTCCTAAAATAATTTTTTCTGAACCATATTTTTCAATCCAACTTTCAAAAATTTCACTGTTTTTTACAGCAATACTTCCTCCCGTAATTTGATTTGCACCAGAATTAAAAGCAATTTCTAAATCTTTATCAGATTTTAAACCACCACCAAAATCAATCTTTAAATTGGTTTTACTAGCAATTTGCTCTAATACTTTATGATTGATAATCTGACTCGCTTTTGCGCCATCTAAATCTACAACATGCAAATATTCGATTCCTGCAGCTTCAAATTCTTTGGCAACTTCTAACGGATTTTCATTATAAATCTTCTTGGTATTATAATCGCCTTTTGTTAAACGAACACATTTTCCGTCTATAATATCTATGGCTGGAATTATTCTCATTGATTAATTTATTAATCAACCCTGAATTTATTTCAGGGTCTTTATTTTATCTTTCTAAAAACTATTTATTTAATGCTGTAACTTGAATTTCTATTTTCATACGAGGATCAGACAATCCAGCTGCAAACATGGTAGCTGCTGGTCTAACTTCTCCTAAATATTTCTTTAAAACAGGCCAACATTGTTCAAACTCAGCAGCATCAGGTAAAATATACGTAACACGTACAATTTTACTCATGCTAGAACCTGCTTGCTCTAAAACACCTTTTATATTCTTTAAACATTGCTCAGTTTGATTTACAACATCATCTGCAATGGTCATATCATCATAATTGAATCCTGTTGTTCCTGATACAAAAACCCAATCTCCTTCTACGACAGCTCTAGAATATCCCATTTCTTTTTCGAATGAAGAACCTGAACTTATTAATTTTCTTGCCATAATTAATTTTTCTATGAATTACCCTGAATTTATTTCAGCGTCTTTTTATTGTATATTTATCTTTGTCATTGCGAGGAACGAAGTAATCTCATCATTAAAAACGAGATTCCTCAATCGCCTAAAAAAGGCTCATTTCGGAATGACATTCAACTTTATTTATAAATTAAGGAAGTTTTGAAGCAAATGTGCTCCTTCTACTCCACTTTTTTCTGGGTGAAATTGTACACCGTAAAAATTATCTTTTTGTAATGCTGATGCATATTCAATTTCATAATCTGTGGTTGCAATTGCCTCCTCACAACTTTCGGCATAGAAACTATGTACTAAATACATAAATTCTCTTTCTTTAACACCTGTAAATAAATCAGATTTTAAATCATAAACTACATTCCATCCCATTTGTGGAACTTTTACAGCTTTCGAAAACTTTTTGACATCTACATCAAAAATACCTAATCCTTTTGTATTTCCTTCTTCCGATGAATTACACATTAATTGCATTCCTAAACAAATCCCTAAAACAGGTTGTGTTAACGTAGGAATCACTTTGTCTAATCCGCTTTCTTGCAACATTTTCATGGCAGAACTAGCTTCACCAACTCCTGGGAAAATTATTTTATCTGCGGCTTTTATTTCATCAACATTATTTGACAAAACAGCTTCAACACCTAATCTTTTAAAGGCAAACTGAATGCTTTTAATATTTCCTGCTCCGTAATCTATAATTACTAATTTCATTATAACATTCCTTTTGTAGATGGTAAAAACATCTTATTTGAATCTCTTTTTACTGCCATTTTCATTGCTTTTGCAAAAGCTTTAAAAATTCCTTCAATTTTATGATGTTCATTTACGCCTTCAGCCTTAATGTTTAAATTACATTTTGCGCCATCTGTAAACGATTTAAACAAGTGAAAAAACATTTCTGTTGGCATATCACCAATTTTTTCACGCTTAAAATCTGCATCCCATTCTAACCAGTTTCTACCACCAAAATCTACTGCTACTTGTGCTAAACAGTCATCCATTGGTAAACAAAAACCATATCTTTCTATCCCTAACTTATTACCCAATGCTTTGTTAAACAATTCACCAAAAGCAATCATGGTATCTTCTATGGTGTGGTGCTCATCAACCTCTAAATCTCCATCCACTTTAATCGTTAAATCCATAGCACCATGTCTACCAATTTGGTCTAACATATGATCGAAAAACGACAAACCAGTAGAAATATCATTTTTACCAGAACCATCTAAATTTATTTTGATGTAAATCTTAGTTTCATTGGTATTTCTAGTAATTTCTGCAACTCTATCTTCTAATTTTAAAAATTCATAAATTTCTGACCAATCTGTGCTTGTTAAAGCAATACAGTCTAAAATTTCTTGTTTAGAAGTTTCAATTTCATCAGCACCTAATTCTGGATCTTCTGATAAGAAAATTCCTTTTGCACCCAAGTTTTTAGCCAATTCCATATCTGTAATTCTGTCTCCTAAAACAAAAGAGTTTTCTAAATCATATTCTTCAGAAAAATATTTGGTTAATAAACCTGTTCTTGGTTTACGAGTTTCTGCATTTTCATGCGGAAAGGTTTTATCTATATGAACCTCTGTAAAAACAACGCCTTCTTTTTCAAAAGCGCTCATCACTTTATTTTGAGCTGGCCAAAAAGTATCTTCAGGAAAAGAAGCTGTACCTAAACCATCTTGATTGGTCACCATTACCAATTCGTAATCCAATTCTGAAGCAATTTTTGCCATGTATTGAAATACTTTTGGGTAAAACTCTAACTTTTCTAAACTATCTAATTGATAATCTACAGGTGGCTCTAATACTAAAGTTCCATCTCTGTCTATAAATAATACTTTCTTCATGATTAACTTGTTAATCAACTCTGAACTTGATTCAGGGTCTTTTTAATATATTTCTAATGTTTTTTAATTAGGATTTATACTTTTTACTAAATCCCACTTCCAATCTTTTCTCCAATTCTTTAATTGTAATTCTCTTTTTCTTGCTTTTTTCTTTTCAGTAAATTCTTCAAAATACACCAATTCTCCTACACTATATTTTTTTATAAATAACGATCCTAGCCCTTTTTGATGTTGAATAATTCTCTGAGTTAAATTTTTTGTTAAGCCAATATATAAAACTGTTCTATTTTTAATTGATAAAATATAACAATAATATTTTTCTTTAATCATTTTATTTTCAACTAAAAGATCCTGAATCAAGTTCAGGATAAAGACTTTAAAGCTCTTAATAAACTCTGGTTTTCTTCACACACACCAACACTAATTCGCAAACAATTATCACACAAAGGCTCATTTGTTCTGTTTCTAACAATCACACCATTTTCCATTAATTGATTGTAACGTTTGGTAGCGTCATCTACTTTTAATAAAAGAAAATTTCCATCTGAAGGATACACTTTCTCAATAAAAGGCACACAACATTCTAACTCTTTTATCAAGCGTTTTCTTTCGCTAATTAGTTGTGCAATTTCGTTTTTTACTTCATCTAACTTCTGCAATCTTACCAACGCTCTTTGTTGCGTTAATTCGTTAACATTATAAGGGAATTTTATGCTATTTAATATGGCAATAATCTCAGTAGATGCATAACAAATTCCTAATCTTATTCCTGCCAAACCAAAGGCTTTAGACAACGTTTGTGTAATAATTAAATTAGGAAAAGCTGCCAATCTATCTAACCAACTTTTCTGTTCAGAAAAATCTATATATGCTTCATCGATGACTACTAAACCATTAAAATTTGTTACTAATTCTTCTACAACATCTGCAGAAAAACTATTTCCTGTTGGATTGTTTGGCGAACATAAAAACAAAATTTTACTATTGCTATCTACTGCTTCTAAAATCTGATTTACGTGTGGCTGAAAATCTTCTGTTAATAAAACCGTTCTATTTTCTATGGCATTTACACTTGCCAATACTTTATACATACCATACGTTGGTGGCAACGTAATAATATTGTCTTTGTTTGGCTCACAAAAAGCTCTGTAAATTAAATCTAAAACTTCATCACTTCCATTTCCTAATAAAATGTTTTTAGTAGGAATTCCTTTCAATTTAGACAATGCTTCTTTTACATTGTTTTGTTGTGGATCTGGATATCTATTTACACCATTTTCAAAAGGATTTTCATTGGCGTCCAAGAAAATCATATCTTTTGTATTGGCATCTTTATATTCATCTCTTGCAGACGAATAAGGTTTTAGAGATTTTATGTTTTCTCTTACTAAATTGTTGATGTTAAAATCTGTTTTCATAATAAACTTGTCTCAATGTCATTTCGAAATGAGCTTTTTTTGGCGATTGAGAAATCTATTTAATGAGATTCCTCCTCATTCTTCGTTCGGAACGACAATTAATAACTATTTTAAATCTTTTAAACGAATTGATACTGCATTTTTATGTGCTTGTAATCCTTCTGCATCTGCCATTAACTCAATAGATTTCCCTATGGTTTGTATTCCTTCTTTTGTTATTTTCTGAAACGTAATACTCTTTGTAAAACTATCTAAGTTTACACCAGAATACGATTTAGAAAATCCGTTTGTTGGTAAAGTATGATTGGTTCCTGAAGCATAATCTCCTGCGCTTTCAGGTGTATAATTCCCAATAAAAACAGAACCTGCATTTTCTATATTGTCTACATAGAAATCGTTATTATTTGTACAAACAATAAAATGTTCTGGTCCGTATTCATTAATCAATTCTAAAGCAATTTCGTCGTTTTCTACTAAAATAGATTTCGAATTTTCAATGGCTTGTGTAGCAATATCAACTCTAGCCAATTCTGCAAGTTGTTTTTGAATTTCTACAGAAACTTCATCAATTAGTTTTTTTGATGTTGAAACTAAAATAACTTGACTATCTGCTCCATGTTCTGCCTGACTTAATAAATCTGAAGCTACATAGCTTGCATTTGCAGAATCGTCTGCAACTACTAATAATTCACTTGGGCCAGCTGGCATATCTATTGCAACACCATGTTTTGTTGCCAATTGTTTTGCAACGGTTACAAACTGATTTCCTGGGCCAAATATTTTATATACTTGCGGAATCGTTTCTGTACCAAACGTAAAGCCTGCTATTGCCTGTATTCCGCCAACTTTAATAATCTTAGTAACGCCACATACATTTGCAGTGTATAAAATTGCTGGGTGAATTTTTCCTTCTTTATTTGGCGGAGAACACAATACAATTTCTTTACAACCTGCAATTTGAGCTGGCATTGCCAACATTAAAACAGTAGAAAATAAAGGTGCTGTTCCTCCAGGAATATATAAACCCACTTTTTGAATGGGTCTTTTTTCTTGCCAACAAGAAACTCCTATTGCAGTTTCTACAGAAACTCTTTCTGTTTTTTGTGCGGTATGAAACTTGGTAATATTCTCTTTAGCTAAAGCAATTGCTTCTTTTAATTCTTCTGAAACTAAACCAATAGCTTCTTGTATTTCTGAATCTGAAACAATGGTATTTTCTAAAGAAACTCCGTCAAATAATTGTGTGTATTTGTTTACAGCAGCATCTCCATTTCTTTGCACATCATCAAAAATTTGGTTGACTGTAGTTTCAATATCATCAACCGTTTTTGTAGGTCTTTCTAATATTGATTTCCAATCTTTTTTAGCTGGGTTATTAATTATTTTCATAATTCTATTATCTTATAAACTTGCGTTAGCGTTAGGGATTGAAACGGCATCCTTTTTTTTTTCGAAAAAAAGATATAGTGAAAAGCCCGTTAAAACGCCCAAAATATTAGTCAAGTTTTAATTTTTATTTTTATGATGCTGAAACAAATTCAGCATTTTGCAGTTTTTAAAAAACTACAAAACCATTTTTTCAATTGGACACACTAAAATACCTTCTGCTCCATTTGCTTTTAACTCATCTATAATTTCCCAAAAAGCATTCTTGCTAATTACGGTGTGTACAGAGCTCCAACCTTTTTCTGCCAATGGCAAAACCGTAGGACTTCTCATTCCTGGTAATAATTTTAAGATGTTCTCTAATTTATCATTTGGTGCATTTAACAAAATGTATTTAGAGTTTTGTCCTTTTAAAACAGACTGAATTCTAAATTGTATTTTCTCTAAAATTGCTTTTCTTTCTTCGTTTATTAAAGGCGATACTGCTAAAACAGCTTCCGACTTAAACAACACTTCAATCTCTTTTAATCCGTTTTTAAACAATGTAGATCCACTAGAAACAATATCACAAATACCATCTGCTAAACCAATATTTGGTGCAATTTCTACAGAACCACTAATGGTGTGTAATTGTGCATCGATATTGTATTCTTTTAAATATTTTTTTACAGTTTCTGGATACGAAGTGGCAATTCTTTTTCCGTCTAAATCTTTTAACGTATTTGCAGTAGATTCTTTTGGTACCGCAATAGAAACTTTACATTTAGAAAAACCTAAACGCTCTACAAAGTCTATATCATTTCCTTTTTCTATTAAAACATTTTCTCCAATAATGGCTACATCTACAACGCCATCTCTTAAATACTGAGGAATATCGCCATTTCTAAGATAAAAAACTTCTAAAGGAAAGTTCCTAGCAGAAGCTTTTAATTGATCTTTACCATTTTCTATAGAAATACCAATGTTTTTTAAGATTCTCATTGAATCTTCGTTTAATCTTCCTGATTTCTGTACTGCAATTCTTAAGTTACTCATTTTGTTTTGTTTGTTGTCTGAACAAATACGGCTCTTATTATTTTTTAGTTTCCGATATCAAATCGGGAACTGTTTCTAAAATTAAAAATAGAAAACCCGTTTGATTTGCTCAAACGGGTTTATAAATATGTTGATAATATTATTCAATACATTTTTAAATCGCTTGACTGCAATTGTAAAAATGATGATGGAATTGAATAAAGTTCATGTTCTTTTTTTATTTCTATGCAAATATCTAAATTAAATTATGAATACACCAACTGTTTTTAATAAAAAAAAGGAAACGTAGAAATATTTATCAAATTCTTAGTATCTGTTTAATTTTTTAGTTTTTAGTTTTTAGTTTATAAAACAAGTAATTATACCTGTTGTTTATAACCTAAAAAAACATAACTTTACTACAGAAACTAAATTATACGCATTCATTACATGCTAATTGTAGCAAATAAAACGATACACAGTAAAAAGTTGCTACTAGTTTTTTTTTGAACCTGACAAATGTCAGGTGTATGTATATCTAATTTTTATAGTTTTGAAACAGATTGATGAAAAAAAATTGCTAAACATTTTCTAAATCTTTTATTGCTTTATTGAATACCATAAATAGTTTTCAAATTTAGATGACTTATAAAACGACTGTAATCAGTTATTATAATAATTATTCTAAAACACTACTCAAATACCATGATAATGTCTAAAAAATTAGAAATCCTATGAATGAAATAAATTGTTTACTAAAAGAAGAGATAACACTAGAGGATAAGAATTTTTATGTCATTCAAGAAAATAATTCAAAAAAAGAATATACAATTCCTATAAATCAAGTTAATACTTTTAAGAGTTTAAAGCAATTTAGTAGATATGATTTTATAAAAGAAATTAACCCTATTGATAAACGAACTTATCTCTCAATAATTCATCCAGACTTTAAGTTAGGGCAAGAGAGAGAATTAAAAATTATTAATAAAATTGATATTGAAGAAAAAACATATTTTGAATTAGAAAGTGATTTCATTTTACCTTTAACTGTAAGAGCTTATAATTGGCAAAAAAAATTAAGTAGAGTAAAATGTAAAGTTGTCGGATATAAAAGAGGCAGACCAAAATTAAAAAATATACATACTGCTAATAGTAAATGGAATATCGGTGAAGAAATCTCTTTAAAAATAATTAAATTTAGTCAAATTAAAGATAGGAATGATAATATTTTAGACTGTGTTATATTAGAAATACCAAATACTAATGAAAAAATTGAAGTTAAAACACAATATTGGCAAAACTCTATTGAGTGGAAATTTGAAGAAATTAACTGTAAAATAATTGGTATTTTAAATAATGGTTTACCCAAATTAATAACATACGACACAAGGCATCCATACTATAAAATAGGAGAAACATATGATTTTATAGTCAAAGGTTTTCAAGATAAAGTATCGTATAAAGGATATAATTACAAAGTAATAAACCTATCAGACAATTATAATAATTTATATGAAGTACTTGCTATTTCTAATCAAGAAAATAAGATAAAAGCAGGAGATATTATAAATTGTAAAATTGAAAATATAAATACTCGTATTCATCTTAAACAAATTAACAGTAAAGATCCTTTTTTTTATGAATTTAATGAAATTCTAAAAGATAATACACTAGAAAATAAATATTTCTTAAAACATCTAAATGAAGACAATCAATATAATTTAAAGTTAAAAACACAGTATGAACAAGAAAGTGGTTTCTGGGTTTTCACATATTGTAATCATATTTTAACGAAAATGAAGTATGAAGAATCAATTAGGAGGAATTTATCTGAAGTTAAAAAAATAATTGATATACATACTAAATTTGAAAATTGGATTCTTACTAGTGGTATCCTAAGGGCCATAAGAGATGATGATGAAAGAAAAATAACTAAATTAAAAATCCTGCATATTATTGAAGATAATAATTTAGAAAATTTAGCTATTAATTCAATTATGAATTTTAAAGTTAAAGAGCAGTATCAAATACAAACAAATAACAAAAACTTTAAAGTAATTTTCTACCTAATTCGACATTCTGATTTTGAAAATATCAATGAAATTCAATTTTTAAAATTTTTAACTAAAATAGGGATAGCAGAAATAGAAGATATTTATATAATTAAAAAACTAATATTATATATTAATAAATCTTTAGAAGTTTATAAAAAATCGTTAAAACAGGAGCATTTTATATTATCAAAAAATTTAAATTCATCCAAAGAATCTGAGATAAGAAAATATGTAAATTGGATATATATTCAAATTTACCTCGCTAATCTTTCCAACTTAGTCGAAGAGTCTAATATACTTACATCTAAGTTTTACCGCTACAATACATTGCTCAATAAAAACAAATCGATTAATCAAAAATTACTTCTAAATGCTTTTTACATAATTTCAAACCCTAACAAGATACATAATATACCAGTAAAATTGGAAGACAATAAAATTAAGTTTTTGTTCTCAAAAATGGAAGAAAACCCTAATAATGTTAATAATTTTCAGTTTTCAGATAATTATATAAAAACTAAAATAACCCAGAAACATTACAAAGGTTTTAAAGCTAATATTGGTGAAACTAGTGGTTTTCTTCCTTTTCAAAATATTTTTGATACAAATTTAAAAAAACAAAATTCAGAAAATTTAGAGTGGGAAACCAACATTGTTGTAACCCTATTTTGTTCAAAATTTCAATATTTTATTTGTAGACAACTAGATAATACATCAGAAAATTATTATTCTAAAAACTTAAAAAAAGACATAAAACTTAAAAGAGGTAAGATAATTTATGGTGTTGTTGAATATATAACAACATTTGATTCAGATAATATTGGAGTCTTTATAACGACAGAATATGGAAATGGATTGATTCATCAAAATGAACTAACTGACAAAAGATATGATTATTATGATCTGAAAAATGTTTTTTCAAGAGGAGACAAAATTCCTGTATTTGTAATAGGTTATAATAGAGATAAATTAAATTTAGGATTTAAACAACTAATAGGTACTAAGTATGAAAAAGAATATTATGACATCATAAACCATTATGACATAGATATTGAAGACACTTTAACTGATGAAGATTTTAATTTCGATTTCCTTATTGAGCTTGAAAAAGGTTTTATTTTTGAACAGTTTGCTTTATTTCAAGATTCAATTGATGAAAAAATAAAATATATTAAATTTGCAAAAGCATTTTTTTCCAACACAAAAAATGCTAGATCATTTCTTCTAAATATTTATATTGAATATTTTAATAGTATTAAGTATTTAGATAATCTAATTGATGATTATACAATTGAAAAATATGATGAATTCAGAATTTTTATAATTAGTATTAAAGATAAAGTACAAACAAAAACATTAGAAAGTTTTCCGGAATCTAAAAATCTACTATTTTTCATAGAAATTTTAAATATCTTTAATAGTAGCGATGAAAATGATCTTGAAAAGGTTTTTAGTTTAGTTCAAAAATCAATTGACGAAAACGAAATTCTTTTAAAAGCTGTTGCTAAAACGGTATTATCCAATAATTTAATTTTATCTGAAATTAATGATAATGACGTAACAAGTCTTAATAATTTCACGTTAAAAAATTTGCGAATAATAAGAGAATACATTGGTCAAGGAGTTTTATCTATAAAGGAGACTATCGAAGATATAAGAGAAAAAGAATTAAAACAAAAAAGAAACTATTGGTTAAATAAAATAAAAGAAGATGAAGGTGAAACACTTGAGTTCAAATCTACCTTTAAAACACCAGTTCCAACGAATGATCAAAATAGAATAATATCTAGTTTAGAAAAACAGTTAAACAAAATAAAATCTGTTGAAGATTCTGAGAAAATAAATGAAAAAATAAATGAAGTCAAAAATTTAAGTAAAAAAGTAAAAGGAATTGATAAAAAAATTATTCATAGTTCATTAAAAACAATATGCGCATTTGCAAATACTAATGGTGGCGTTTTATTAATAGGTGTAAGTGATGATAAAACAATATTTGGCCTTGAACAAGACTATAAATCTTTTAAAATTAATGAGCAACACAGAGATGGCTTCGGTAAATTTTTTGACCAAATGATTAAAAATTATTTTGGTGATAGTTTTTCATCAACATTACTAAAAACAGAATTTCTGAAGTTTCCGAAAGGTGATATACTTATAGTAAGTGTTAAAAAAAGTGTAGAAGAAGTATTTCTACTTAAAAATGACAAAGGAGAACCGGATGAGATTATTTATGTTAGAAATTTGAGTTCTTCAGTTAAATTGAAAGGAATTGAATTATCTAAATTTCTTAAAAATAGGTTTAGAGAACAAATTATACATAAAAATAACGAAATAAATCAAGGTGGGAATTTATAAACTAATTAACTATAGTATTTAATTTAAATACAAAATATTAAGTCTGCATCAAATTTAGAAGTAATAAACTTAAAGATTGCCGAAGAACTTAAGAAACTGAATTAAGAATAGAATTAAGATAATAATAATATATATAATTAATTGTTATTCTATATATCTCCCAAAATCTTAACAGATTTTCTATTCTATTTTTATTTACTAATCTAGTTACTTAAACTCTTAACAAAACCATTAAAAATAACTTGCAAGTAGAAATAAAAAAACCAAGAACACAATGTTACAAATGCATGAGATCTTTAAGCACTTGTATTTGTAAACACATTAGACCTTTACAGACCAAGACTCGTTTTGTTATTTTAATGCACCCTAAAGAGTACAAAAAAGAAAGAAAAGGTACTGGTTATATGACAAATCTTCAACTAGAGAATTCAGAAATTATAGTTGGTGTAGATTTTACCCATAACAAACGTGTAAATGAACTACTGGCCAAAGAAAATAGTAGTTCTTTTTTATTGTATCCAGGTAAAGATAATTTTAACTTATCGGTACGCAAAAGCGCAGAAATACGTGCTGTTTTGGGTACAAATCCACACATTTTTATACTCGATGGCACATGGCCTTGCGCTCGTAAAATTTTAAAACTAAGTAAGAACTTGCAAAGCCTAAGAAGAGTGAGTTTTGATAATACTATAAAATCAAAATTTATAATAAAGCAGCAACCAGAACCTCTTTGTCTTAGTACAATAGAGTCCGTTTATACGGTTTTAAATTTACTAAAGAAAGGAGATTTAGAACACTGTGAAACCAAGGATTTTCTTATTCCGTTTGAAAAAATGATTGCACATCAACTCGAATATCTTCTAAATCCAAATAGCAAGCACTACTCTTCTACTGCCAACAAAGAATTGATTCCTAAGAACTTATATAAGAAAAATAAAGAAAGAACTATTATATTTGAACAAGAATAAGTGTACATACAGCATTAATTAGAAAAACATAAAATTTACCTCTCATGAAAATTAAAATACTTTTATTATTTATAGCAACCTTGTTTATTACTACAGAAACAATAAACGCACAAGAAAGCACCACTGTTTTATTAGAAAAAGCGCAAATACAGGCAAAAGAAGAAGGAAAAGCCATCTTAGTTAAGTTTGAAGCTTCTTGGTGTGGTTGGTGCCACAGAATGACTAAAAACATGAAAGCAGAAAGCACTAAAGACTTTTTTACAGCTAATTATGTAACTGTACCTATTGTTGTTTTTGAATCTGACAGCAAAAAAGACTTAGAAAACCCTGGTGGAAAAGCACTAATTGAAAAATACAACAACGGCAACAGTAAAGTAGGTTTGCCTTTTTGGTTTGTTTTAGATAGTGATCTTAACTTACTTGCAGATTCTTATGATGCAAAGAAACAAAACCTTGGTTGCCCTGCTACTGAAGAGGAAGTTGCTGTTTTTATTGAGAAATTAAAAGCTACTGCTAAAAAAGTAACCAAAAAAGATGTAGCAGCAATTACAAAACAATTTGTTTTAAAGAAATAAATAAGAACTTCATAAAATAAAACATCTCGATACAATTCCTGCAAAAACAGGAATCACTCGATGTGACATTACGTGAGCATCAATCAGTTTGCAAAAGCAAAAACTTAATAAAAAACCTGAAAATAGCAGATAGAAAAAATAGAACGCTATGAAACTATGTTTCTATGTGTTCAGAGTGATTTTCTTAGAGAAATATCAATGCTAAATACCCGCAACAGTTAGAATACACTGTCACTTTGAGTGGTTTTTATGACAAAGGAAGAAAAATTGTATGGAGAAGTTCTAAGTTACTCTGCTTGTAATGGAAGTTCTGGTAACTTATTCTTAAAACTTGGTGCATTGTCTCTATAAGAAACGGCTTTCTTTTTAGAGACCATAACTAGTAAATCTTCATCTAAAGTAAATAAAGTTGCAGCTCTAAACGTTTCTAATAGTAATTTTTCTATTTCTATAGTTGCTTGGTCTAAAGTAAACTTTTTGAATGTATTTTCTTCTGCATATCTGTATTTGAATTCGAAAATTTCTTTTCCTTCAATTACAAACAAACGCATATACACATTTAACAGACCTTCACTTTTTCTAAGAGGTTTGCTTAGGGTTAGTTTTACAAAAGCATCATTGGTAAGGCTTAATTGTAAAATTTCAAAAAGGTGTTTAAATTTACTCATAGTGCAAATATAAAAAAGCTCAAGTTTAAAAACTTGAGCTTTCTATTATAAATTTAATTTGTATTTCGAATATAAGATTCTGAAACCAGTTCAGAATTTCGAAATATAAACTATTTCTTATGCTTTAAAGTTGATCTTACGCATACGTAAGCTTTCTGGAGTAACTTCTAAATACTCATCACTTTTAATGTATTCCATATTTTCCTCTAAAGAGAAATCTACTTTCGGAGCAATTTTCATAGCGTCATCTGTACCAGATTTACGCATGTTAGTTAATTGCTTTCCTTTAATTAAGTTTACAGCTAAATCAGAATCTTTACTGTTTTCTCCAATTACTTGACCAATATAAATTTCTTGGTTAATATCTATAAAGAAACGTCCTCTATCTTGTAAACGGTTTAACGCATACGCAGTAGCTTTACCAGCAGCAGAAGAAACTATTGCACCTTTTACATCTTCTGTAAAGTCTCCTTTATAAGGACCATATTCAGAAAAACGGTGGTTAATAATTGCTGTACCCGCTGTAGCTGTTAAAATTCTGTTTCTTAAACCAATTAATCCTCTTGAAGGAATAGAAAATTCTAAGTGTTGTAAATCTCCTTTAGGCTCCATAATTAATAAATCTCCTTTTCTAAGAGATACTAAGTTAATTGCCTTAGAAGCTGCATCTTCTGGTACATCAATAGACAATGTTTCCATTGGTTCATGTTTTTTACCATCAATTTCTTTTAAAATTACTTGTGGTCTTCCCACTTGTAATTCATATCCTTCTCTACGCATTGTTTCAATTAAAACAGATAAGTGTAAAACTCCACGTCCGTAAACGTTAAATTTATCTTCACTATCTGTAGTTTCTACTTTTAATGCTAAGTTTTTTTCTAATTCTTTAAACAATCTGTCTCTTAAGTGACGAGATGTTACAAATTTACCTTCTCTACCAAAGAAAGGAGAATTGTTAATTGTAAACAACATACTCATTGTAGGTTGGTCAATTTCAGTTCTTGGTAATGCTTCAGGATTTTCTAAATCAGCAATAGTATCTCCAATTTCAAAACCTTCAATACCAGTAATTGCACAAATATCTCCACAAGGAACTTTTTCTACTTGTACTTTACCCATTCCTTCGAATACGTGTAATTCTTTAATTCTTACTTTTTTAGTAGAACCATCTGCTTTACATAACATGTAGTCTTTACCAACTTCTAAATCTCCTCTAAATATACGTCCGATTGCAATTCTACCTGTAAAAGCAGAAAAGTCTAAAGATGTAATTTGCATTTGTGGTGTACCTTCATTGTACTTTGTTGCTGGTATAGATTCTAAAACTGCATCTAATAAAGGAATAATATTATCAGTTTCGTTTTTCCAATCTGTACTCATCCAGTTGTTCTTTGCAGAACCATAAACTGTAGCAAAATCTAATTGCTCTTCAGATGCTTCTAATGCAAACATTAAGTCGAAAACTTTTTCGTGAACTAAATCTGGAGTACAGTTTTCTTTGTCTACTTTATTTACAACAACAATAGGAGTTAATCCTAATTCTAAGGCTTTACCTAATACAAAACGAGTTTGTGGCATTGGTCCTTCAAATGCATCAACTAATAATAAAACACCATCAGCCATTTTTAATACACGCTCTACTTCTCCACCAAAATCGGCGTGACCAGGAGTATCAATTACATTAATTTTTGTTCCTTTATATTGAACGGAAACGTTTTTAGAAAGAATTGTAATTCCTCTTTCACGTTCTAAATCATTATTATCTAACAATAAATCTGTACGTTCTTTACGTTCGTCTAAAATTTTTGCTTGATCTATAATTTTATCTACTAATGTTGTTTTACCGTGATCAACGTGCGCTATAATAGCGATGTTTCTGATTTGCATGCTTAAATTCTTAAATTTCGTGCAAAAGTAGTTGTTTAGATACAATTTACAACAATTATGATGAATTATTTTAAACTACTGAGTATTTGAAGCTTACAAAAGTGCTATTTGACAAGTGCGTTAGGGATTGCAGTGAAAAGCCCACAATGAGGAACGAATGAGGACTTGTAACGAAAAGCGCGACCTTACTACTGAAATGCTTTTCAGTATAAGGTAACGCCCAAATTAGATATCTTCTTTAAATGCAGATGGTAAAATATCTGGAATTAATTTTATTAAGAGTGGTAAAAAAAGTGCGCCACCAGGTAACATAAAAACTGTAAAAGCGGGTATTGCTTTGCAAATATCTAATAATTGCTCTTTTACTTTCTCTTTTTCTTCTTCTGTTAATTGAGAATGTGTTGCTTTTTTAATAAGATAAACGGCTTCTTTGCTTTCTTTAAGTTCTTTGGCTAGTCTTAACTTGTTTTTATACAGTAGCGTTTTAATTTCTTCTATGGTAGTCATTATATTTTTCTACGCTTTCGTTCTGTTTTTAGTAAATTTAGCTCTCTACTTGTTTGTCCTGCTACCGATGTGTTTTCTTCTGCTCTTCGTATTAAATAAGGCATAACATCTCTAACAGGGCCAAAAGGAACGTATTTTGCTACATTATATCCTTTTATAGAGAGGTTATAACTAATATGATCGCTCATGCCATATAATTGGCCAAACCACAAACGCATATCGTCTGATTTGATTCCATATTTTTCTGCCAATTCCATCACTAAGAAAGAACTGTCTTCATTATGTGTACCTGCAAACAAAGCTAATTTTGGATGTTTCATCATAAATGAAATTGCTTTATTGTAGTTTAAATCGGTTGCTGCTTTATCTACACAAATTGGAGATTCGTATCCTTTTTCTTCTGCGCGTTCTCTTTCTTTCTCCATATAAGCACCTCTAACTACTTTCATACCAATATGAAATCCTTTTTCTAAAGCTCTGTCATATAAAGCTTCTAAATAAGGTAATCTATCATGACGATACATTTGTAAGGTATTAAAAACAATGGCTTTCTCTTTATTGTAGATTTCCATTAAGTCTTCTATTAAATCGTCTGCAGCTTCTTGCATCCAACTTTCTTCTGCATCAATTAAAATAGGAACATCTTTTTCTAAGGCAGATTTACAAACAGTGTGATAACGAGCTACCACTCTATCCCACTCTTTTTCTTCTTCTGAGTTTAATATTTTTCCTTCCGTTATTTTTTGATATAAACCAAACCTTCCAAAACCTGTTGGTTTAAATACTGCATAAGGAATAGATTCTTTTTCTTGACAGAAATCTATAATTCTTAAAATTTTCTGCAACGCACCATCAAAACTTGCTTCATCTTCTTTTCCTTCTACAGAATAATCTAAAACAGCATGTACATTCTTGGTGTACATTTTATCTATTGTTGGTAAACAATCGTCTTCTGTTACGCCACCACAAAAATGATCGAAAACAGTAGATCTTATTAAACCTTCTACCGGCAAATGTGCTTTTAAAGCAAAATTTGTAACAGCAGTACCAATTCTTACCATTGGTTGGTTTTGTATCATTTTAAATAAAAAATATGCACGTTCTAATTCTGAATCAGATTTTAGAGAAAAGGCAATTTCTGTGTTATCAAAAATGTTCATAATGTAAATTTTAGTAAAACAAATATAACGATAGAATAGTAATAATTGAATAATTTATTTTTAATTTGCACACTTAATAATTTTTTAGATGAAATCTATTCAAGCAGCAACATATCCTGTTCTTTTTCAAGAGAATGCCTATTCAGAATTAACAAAATTAATAGCTCAAAAAAGCTATTCTTCTATCTTCATTTTAGTGGATGAGAATACTTTAGAACACTGTTATCCAAAATTTATTACAAATTTAGCAACAGACATTCGAATTGAAGTTATTGAAATTGAAGCTGGCGAGGTACATAAAAATATAGAAACTTGTATTGGAGTTTGGAATGCCATTACAGAATTAGGTGGAGATAGAAAAAGTTTACTAATTACTTTAGGTGGTGGTGTAATTACAGATTTAGGTGGTTTTGTTGCTTCTACTTATAAACGTGGAATCGATTTTGTAAATATTCCAACGACATTATTAAGTATTGTTGATGCTTCTGTTGGTGGAAAAACCGGTGTTGATTTAGGCGTTTTGAAAAACCAAATTGGTTTATTTTCTAACCCTGAAATGGTTCTTGTAGATACCAACTATTTAGAGACTGTAACTCCTAGAGAAATTAAATCTGGAATGGCAGAAATTATTAAATATGGTGTTACTTACGACGTTAAACTATTTAACGAGATAAAGTTAAATAACAGTTTAAATATCAAGGACTTAATACATAGGTCTATCGAAATAAAAAACGAAGTTGTTTTACAAGACCCTAAAGAACAAAATTTACGAAAAATATTAAATTTCGGACATACAATTGGACATGCAATTGAGTCTTTTTATCTAGAATCTGACACTAAAGAAAACCTAACTCATGGTGAAGCAATTGCTATAGGAATGGTTTGTGAAAGTTATATTTCTTCTAAACTTTTAAATTTTCCAAAAGACAAATTAAACATTCTTAAAGAAACTATTTTATCTATTTACAACAGAACAATTTTAGATAAAAACGACTTTTCTGGTATTATGGATTTATTAAAACATGATAAGAAAAACGTAAACGGACAAGTAAATTTTGTGCTGTTAAATGATTTTGAAGATCATAAATTAGACTGTAAAGTAACTGAAGAATTGATTGTAGAAAGTTTAGAGTTTTATAATTCTTAAGTTTCAAATACTTTTAAATAAAAAAGAAAACCCTATCATTATGAAGTGATAGGGTTTTTTACTTTATTTAAGAATTGAATTTATATTAGAACTCACGTTTTCCAAACTCACTATCTATAAATTTCGATTTATTTTTAGCTGCATTAAACGTATAAGAAAGGTTTAAAGAAACCATATCTACTTCATACACATAGTTTGTTGTGGTATAAAATTGATTAGGTCTTGATGTAGTTATGCGTTGTTCATTGGTGTTAAACATACCCATATCTATATTCTGCCATTGTAAAGTTGCCGTTAACTTATCATCCATAAACTTTTTTCTAAAAGTTAAATTTGGAGAATAAAAACGAGAATCTTCACCCATTGCTGTATTTCTATCAGATAAATAATTAAATGTAAACTGTAAAGAAGCGTTTTTCCAGAAATTATAAGTCGAATTTAGGTTGAAAGAATAAATAGTTGATTTAGAATCGATATCGTAATTTCTTTCAATACCGTCTCTGTGTCTAAAGTTTAAAACTCCATCAATTGCATAATTATACACATTTACACCAATAAAATTAGTCCAATTATTTGTTGGTTTTATGGTTGCTCCTAACTCTAAACCTATAGCATTGCTCTTACCAACATTAGAATATACTCTGTTTATAATACTGTCTATAACTGCTCCAGAAGATTGGTATGCCAATGTGTTTACTCGGTTAATCACATTATCTACATGTCTGTAATAAGCTGTTGCATACACAGAATTTCCTTTTTTTAATTTTTTGGTAATTCCTAATTCTACTAAATCTATAAATTCTGGTGATAATGTATTGTCTCCTTGCTCAAAAACTTCAGAATGCTCGCGTTCTGCAAAACTGTTCATTTTAAAAGTTGTAGTTCGCTCAACTCTTTTACTATAAGCCGTTTTTAAATTTGTTTTGTCATTAATTTTGTATTGTAAGGACGCTGAAGGAAATAATTTTACAAAATCATAATTGTATACATTCTCAATAGTTTCGCTCTGTAAAGCCTCTTTATACACTCTATCCATAGCTTCTAAACGAACTCCAGCTGCATAATTCCATTTACTTTTTGTTCCAGAAACTTGAGCATATCCAGAATGAATGATTCTTTTTAAACTTACATCACTAGAAAATTCAGGAACCTGAGTTCCATCTCTTTCATATACAAATTTACCTGTATGATCTAAATCGCGATATTGATATCCCGTTTCTAAAGTTCCAAAAGAAAAAGGTTTCCACTGATAATCTAAATTAAAACGTGTTCCGTATAAAGGATTGTCATTTGTATTGTATTCTTTTTGATATACAATAGTGTTATCTGGATGACCTAAATTATCATTTTCAGTAGGTCCTCCAAGAAAAGTATACTCATATAAAATTGATGCAGAAATTTTTGAAGCATTTTCAAACTTGTGCGAATAATCAAAACTCCCTAAAGCAAAATCACCTTTTCTAATTCTTAAATTATGGTTGTAATATGCAAACGTATAATCTCTATTGCTTCCTCCAATTGGAGAAATGGAATGATTATCATAATACACAATGTCTGCTAATCTTTCTTTTGTTCTTTTTCCTGCAAAAAATCCTAGAGAATATGTATCTGATTTATTTGGAGTATAATCTACGTTAAAACGACCATTATAAGTAACTTCATCAAAACTACGTTCACCATCAGAAGGTAAAAATGTAGTTTTATTTTCTGGAGTATTTACAATAAACATATCTCCTTCTCTTCTACCCGATTTATCATTTCTTTGATAACTTGCTCCAACAGAAAAGTTCCATGTATCAGTTCTTTTATTTATAGTTGCATCAATTCCATATCTTTTTGCAGCTACTTTTGTATCATAATCTTCTATAGATGGAAATCCTCCACGTACATTTAATTGTGCATAGGTGCCATTAATTGCTCCTTTTTTAGTGATAATATTTAAAATTCCACCTTTTCCTTCAGGATCATATTTAGCAGAAGGTGCTGTAATTAGTTCAATAGATTCCATTGCATTTGCTGGCAATTGCGCTAAAATAGTGGCAGGATCTCCTTGTGTTGGTTTTCCGTTTATTAAAACAGTAAAACCTTTACTTCCTCTTACACTAATATCTCCCAAGCCATCAATAGTTACAGAAGGTAAATTTTTAACAATATCTACTGCATTTCCACCAACAGAACTTTGATATTTTTTAGTGTCAAAAACCTGTCTATCAATTTTATGAATAACAGTATTTTTTTCTGATTTCACTACAACTTCATTTAACTGATTTCCAGCACCTAAATTTAATCTTATAGTTCCAACCTCTTTTTTATCACCTTTCTTTTCAATAACAATATTTGGTATTGTTTTTAATTGATAACCTATAAATGACGCTTCTAGGTAATAGTTTCCAGGTTTTACATTATACATATTAAACCGACCATTAGAATCTGTAATAACACCAGAAATAAGTGTTTTTGTATTGGCATTATATAATGCTACTGTAGCATATTCTAAAGGATAATTTTCATCGGCTTCAATTATTTTTCCTGTTAATTGCGCAAATGCATACTGACTTATCAATAAGCATAAGAAAATAGATAACTTTAATTTCATGATTAGTGAATTTAATTTCTTTAAGCTGGCGAATTTACTAATAAAATAGAAAAATAGTATATCTAATCTATTCAAAAAGATAGACGGAATTACCTTAAATTGGTAAAAACAAAAAAATCCTTTTCAAAATTGAAAAGGATTTTTTTATATATGTAATTAAATTTAAGCTTTAATTTGCTTTACTTTTACTGCATTCATTCCACGCATTCCTTTTTCTAATTCAAAAGAAACCTTATCGTTTTCTGCAATTTCATCTATTAAACCACTAACGTGTGTAAAATACTTTTCATTACTTACTGTATCAATAATAAAACCAAAACCTTTAGAAGTATCAAAAAAGGAAACTTTTCCTTTTCTTACTGGATCTTCTTCTGGTAAGTCTTCTTTTTTAGTTACAGAAATTTGAATATCTTCTAATTCATATTCAACTTTTAAATCTGGATCTGGTGGTGTATCTGTTAAATTACCATTATGGTCTACATAAGCAAACTGGATTCCTGTTGATCCATTTTCTTCTTTTTCCGCTTTTCTAGCTTCCATTTTCTTTTGCTTATCTAAACGTTTTTTTAAACGCTTTTTTTCTTTTTCACTCTTACTAAATGTTTGTTGCGATTTTGCCATTAAAATACTAAAGGTTTTAAATTATTATTTCAGAAAAGATAAAATACCAAACCTAAAATTCAAAAATTAAACTAAAGTTAACCTGTTTAAAAAGTGAAGTGTATTCTGTCTTAAGACTGCAAATATACGATTTCTTAGAATAATATTTCAAATTTTAACCTTTAGATGTTAAAAAAAAATTAAAATAAAGTAAAACTATTAATTATTAATAGTATTACTATTATATTTGCAATTCAATATTAAGCTTATGAAGAATTTATTATCCGTTATCAAAATATCTGTCCCTGATAAAACATTTATCAAGAATCCAGAAACATCAGAATTAGGAAAACGTATTGTAGAACACAGCATTTTATTAATAAATGAAATAGGTTTTGAAAATTTTACTTTTAAAAAATTAGGAAAAAAAATTGGCTCTAATGAAAGCTCTATTTATAGATATTTTGAAAGTAAACACAAACTACTTCTCTACTTATCTTCTTGGTATTGGGCTTGGATAGAATATCAATTAGTTATTGAAACTTTTAGCATTTCTAATGCAAACGAAAAATTAGAAAAAGCAATTACTGTAATTACAAGAACCGTTAAAGAAGACAGCAATTATTCGCATATTAATGAAACAATCTTATACAGTATTATTGTAAATGAAAACTCTAAATCTTTCTTAACCAAAGAAGTAGACTTAGAAAACAAAGAAGGTTATTTTGAAACATATAAAAGAATAATTACTAGAGTAAGTGATATGATTTTGGCTGTAAAAAAAGAGTATCCATTTGCATTAAGCTTAGCTAGTACCGTTTTTGAGGGAGCATTACATCAACATTATTTAAGAGAACATTTTCCTTCAATTACCAATTCTAAAAATGAAGAAAGTCCAACAAAATTTTTTAATCAATTAGTTAAAAGTAGTTTAAAATAGTTATGGAAAATAAACAACTAACGCCTTGGCAACGATTTATTGGCTTACTAAAATTAGAGAAAAAAGACATTTTTCAAATATTTTATTATGCCATTTTTGGTGGTATTGTATCGCTTTCTTTGCCTTTGGGAATACAAGCAATTATTAACTTAATACAAGGTGCACAAATTTCTACTTCGTGGATTGTACTTGTAATTGTAGTAACTATTGGTGTTATTTTTTCTGGTGCATTGCAATTAATGCAACTAAGAATTATAGAAACTATTCAACAAAGAATCTTTACAAGAGCTTCTTTTGAGTTGAGTTATCGATTTCCAAAGATTAAAATGTCTGAATTAAGAGATTATTATCCGCCAGAACTAGCCAATAGATTCTTTGATACGTTAACAATACAAAAAGGGTTGTCTAAAATTTTAATTGATGTACCAACTGCCTTATTACAAATTATTTTTGCATTGATCTTGTTATCATTCTATCACCCATTTTTCATCATTTTTGGAATTCTTTTATTGCTTTTAATTTATATCGTTTTTAAGTTTACAGCTCAAAAAGGATTGGAAACAAGTTTAATAGAGTCTAAAAACAAGTATAAGGTTGCCCACTGGATACAAGAAGTTGCAAGAACTGTAGTGAGTTTTAAATTATCTGGAAACACCAATTTAGCACTTCAAAAAAATGATGCTTTGGTAGATAAATATTTGATTGCTAGAGAGAATCATTTTAAAATTTTAATGATTCAATTTATTCAAATGATTAGTTTTAAAGTAATTGTAACGGCTAGTTTGTTGTTAATTGGTGGTGCTTTAGTATTAAATCAAGAAATGAATATTGGTCAGTTTGTTGCAGCAGAAATTATTATTCTTTTGGTAATTGCTTCTGTAGAAAAACTAATTATTGGTTTAGAATCTTTTTATGACGTGCTTACATCTATAGAAAAAATTGGACAAGTTGTAGACAAAGAATTAGAACATCAAGAAGGAGAAAGACCTTTATTTAAAGATGGTTTAACAGTAGAATTAGAAGATGTTTCTTTTGGTGTTGAAAATAGAGAAAAACATATTATTAAAAATGTATCATTAACTCTAAATCCTAAAAGTAGAATTTTAGTAGTGGGCGAAAGTGGCGCTGGAAAATCTAGTTTATTACGCTTAATTTCTGGAGTAATAGAACCTACTTCTGGTAATATTTATGTAAACAATTTATCATTAAAAAGCTTGCATCTA
The DNA here is from genome assembly GCA_965367085.1 of uncultured Polaribacter sp. Classification (GTDB taxonomy): domain Bacteria; phylum Bacteroidota; class Bacteroidia; order Flavobacteriales; family Flavobacteriaceae; genus Polaribacter. Next base: position 103,677 of record CBDUHF010000002.1, on the reverse strand, counting down.
AATCATTACAGATCTCAATTAGGTTTATCTCTATCAGATGAAACTCCTTTTGAAGGTAGCATCAGAAATAATTTAGTTTTTGGTAACAAAGAAGTAACAGATGACATTATTTACAATGCTTTAGATATTGTAGGCTTAACACAATTTTTAAAAGAACAACCAAATGGATTAGAAACTGTTTTATATCCAGAAGGAAAACAAATGTCTTATACAATTGCTAAAAAAATAATTTTAGCTAGAGCCATTATTAAGCAACCAAAAATAATGATTTTAGAAGATCCTTTAGATCAGTTTAATTTAGATGAAACTCTAAAGATCATTAACTACTTAACGGATGCAAAAAGACCTTGGGCTTTAATTGTGGTAAGTAGTAAAAAGAGCTGGAGAACTCAATGTACACAAACAATTACATTAGAAAAAGGAGAAATTAAATCGATAATATAATTAGAAATGTTAAATATATCTAACAACCAATTAAACAAAACTGTTGATTTAAAAAATTTTAAATCTGGTCAGAAAATTTTTAGCAAAGAATATTACAAAGCTTTTAATAAATTTCTTTTAGTCTTTGCTGTTTTAATATTTATCATACTTTTCTTGCCTTGGACACAAAACATAACAGGTCAAGGTCAAGTAACTACGTTATATCCTAATCAAAGACCACAAACAATTCAATCTCAAATTCCTGGTAGAATAGAAGAATGGTTTATTCAAGAAGGAGATTTTGTTAAAAAAGGTGATACTATTTTACGTATTTCTGAAGTAAAAAGCGAGTATTTTGATAGTCGATTAATAGAAAGAACAAACGATCAAATTAACGCGAAGTCTTCTTCTGTAAATGCATATCAGGGTAAAGTTGACGCCCTTAAAAGACAGGCAGAAGCTTTAAAACTAGAACAAAAATTAAAAACAGCCCAAACTAGAAATAAGTTATTACAGTCTAAACTAAAAGTAAAAAGCGATAGCATAGATTTTGAAGCTGCCAAAACCAATATTTCTATTGCAGAAAGACAATACAACAGAACAAAAACCTTGCAAGAAGAAGGTTTAAAAGCAGTAAAAGATGTTGAAGAAAAGCGTATAAAATTACAATCTACGCAAGCGAAACTAATTTCTCAGGAAAATAAATTATTAGCAAGTAGAAACAATATTTTAAATGCACAATTAGAGCTATCTAGAATTACGGCAACGTATACAGATAAAATTTCAAAGGCTCAAAGTGATATGTTTACTGCGCAATCAAGCGGGTTTGATGCGAAAGCACAAGTGTCTAAATTAGAAAATAGTAGAAGTAATTATAGCGTTAGAAATAGTTTATTATACATTACGGCTCCTCAAAATGGATTTATAAATAAAGCTATAAAAGGCGGAATTGGAGGTACATTTAAAGCAGGTGAAGATTTGGTAGGAATTATGCCAGAAAAATATGATTTAGCTGTAGAAACCTATGTTAGACCTATAGATTTACCGCTATTACACATTGGTGAAAAAGTACGTGTTCAATTTGATGGTTGGCCAGCAATTGTATTTAGTGGTTGGCCAAATGTTTCTTACGGAACTTATGGAGGAAAAGTAGTTGCCATTGAAAATTTTATAAGTGATAATGGAAAGTATAGAGTTTTATTAGCTCCTGACAACGCAGATCATACATGGCCAAAAGCAATTAGAGTTGGTTCTGGTGCAAAAACCATAGCATTGTTAGAAGATGTACCAATTTGGTTTGAACTTTGGAGACAGTTAAATAGCTTCCCTCCTAACTATTATCAACCAGGAAATGGTAAAAAAAGTAAAACAGACAAAAAGAAATAATATCAATTTATTGAATTCATTTTAATATGAAAAAATATATTTTAATTCCGTTTTTTATTATTGTAACCTCTGTTTTTGCTCAAGATAAAGTAGTTTCTGTAATGACTTTGTCTGAATATTTAGGTTATGTAAAAAACTTTCATCCTATTGTAAAACAAGCAAACCTTGTTATCAATAGCAGTGAAGCAAAATTATTAAAAGCAAGAGGTGCTTTTGATCCTAAAATTGAAGTTGACTTTGATAAAAAACAATTTAAAGACAAAGAATATTATAATAAACTAAATGCCGCTTTTAAAATACCAACGTATTATGGAGTTGAATTTAAAGCAAATTTTGAAAACAATGATGGTTTATACCTAAACCCTGAAGCAACAGTACCAACAGATGGATTATACAGTGCTGGAATTTCAGCTTCTTTATTAAACGGATTACTTATTAATAAAAGAATGGCTTCTTTAAAACAAGCTAAATACTTTTTAAATCAAGCTAAAGAAGACCAACAAATTTTGGTAAATGAAATTTTATACAAGGCTTCACTTTCATATTTTAATTGGTTAAAAACCTATAATGAAAAGAGAGTGTATCAAGAATTCTTACACAACGCAGAAATAAGATTTAAAGCTACAAAAAGAGCCTTTTTTGAAGGTGAAAAACCAGCAATAGATACAACTGAAGCAAAAATAAATTTAAATACTAGAAAATTAAATGTAGAAAAAGCTAGGATAAAACTAGTGAAATCTACTTTAGAGCTTTCTAATTTTTTATGGTTGAGTAACAATACTCCAGTAGAATTACAAGATAATATCATACCTGAAATTAATACTGTTACTTCTATTGATGCTACTTTTAATATAGCGTTGTTTAATAATGCTAATTTTGATATTAATAATCATCCTAAAATTAAGTCTTTAGAGTTTAAAACAAAAAGTTTAACCATTGATAAAAACCTTAAATTAAACAACTTACTACCTAAACTAGATGTTCAGTATAATTTTTTAACGCAAAATAGCAATCAATTAAATTCGTTAAATACTCAAAACTATAAAGCTGGTATAAACTTTAAAGTTCCACTTTTTTTAAGGAAAGAAAGAGGAGATTTAAAATTGGCAAAAATTAAATTAAAAGATCAAAAATTTGAGAACGAAGTTGTAAAAGTTACAATTAAAAATAAGATTAATGCAATTCAGCAAGAACTAGATTCTTATATTTTACAAAATGAACTAACAGAAAATATTGTTGCAGATTATTCTACTTTATTAAAAGCAGAAGATCGTAAATTTTTCTTGGGTGAAAGTTCTTTGTTTTTAGTGAATTATAGAGAAGTTAAATTAATAGAAACTAAATTAAAAGCAATTGATTTAGAAAATTCATTCTTTAAAACAAAAGCGAATTTATTTAAAACTGTGGTGATATCTATCACTGAATAATGGCATTCACTAAATTAATCTTCTTCTTCTAAAGCAAAGAATTCATTTACAGGTATTTTAAAAATTGCAGATAACTTCAACGCCAAAACTGTAGAAGGCACATACCTACTCTTTTCTATAGAATTAATTGTTTGCCTAGAAACACCAATCGCTTTTGCTAAATCCTCTTGTGTTAAGTCTAAAATAGCACGCTGAACTTTTATAGTATTTTTCATCTTATTGGTTCATTCTCTTTAGATTCCAAAAATACATAAGTTGTACAATTAGCATAAAAAACAATACCTGAAAATAATTAAATCCCTGTAATTCATCATCTTGATGCAACAGGTTTGCAACAGCAAAATTTATAAGAGGCTGCACTAAAGAATAAACGATTGCCAAAATAAAAGCCAATCTATAAGATTGAGATCTCAAACTATCTACATATTCATCTTCTATTTTTTCTTTAGATATGGAAACTAGCAACAAACCAATTAACAATATTCCATGTAAAATTGGTCTTATCCATTCAGAATCTTCTACATATTTTCTAGCAATCATTAAAAAGAAAGTACCAAAGGCAATAATATATCCTATTCTTTTATATTGATTTCCTAATTGAAATTTATTCATTTTTTCTAGTTGTTTTCTTTCTCTTTCACAAAGCGATGCTTTAGACATAGTGTTATTTATTTTACAATTAGACAAGTTTATTTTATATAAAGACAAATATACTTTACATTTTTAATTTATAAAAGTTTTTTCAGTACTTTTAATATATCAAACAAATAAACTTACTATTATGACAGACACTTCTAATAAACCTGCTACTTCCTTTTGGGTGATTGGTATCATCGCTTTAATATGGAACTTAATGGGTGTAATTGCGTATTTAGGTCAGGCATTTATGACTGACGAAATGAAAGCTGCATTACCTGCAGAACAACAACCTCTTTATGAAAACATACCTATTTGGGTAACAGCTGCATTTGCACTTGCTGTTTGGGGAGGATTTTTTGCATGTGTTTTATTATTAATGAGAAAAAAATTAGCTAAAATGCTGTTTTTAATATCATTAATAGGAATACTTGTTCAAATGGTATACAATTTCTTTATCAGTGAAGCAATGGATATTTATGGTCCAGGAGGAATGATTATGCCTTTAATGGTAGTGATTATTGGATTCTTTTTATTCTGGTATTCTAAAAAATGTATAGATGATGGACTTTTATCTTAATTCTTAAAATAAAAAAAAGCTGCAATTTGCAGCTTTTTTTTATTCGAATAATGCTGCAATAAACTCAGCAACACAAGCTGGTTTTTCTTGCCCTTTAATTTCTATTAAACAGGCAAAAGTTACTTTAATTCCGTTATTAGAAAGTGTTTCTATCTCTTTTACTTCAGAATGCATTCTTAACTGACTATTTACTGGAACTGGATTTGGAAAACGAACTTTATTTAATCCGTAATTTAAACCCATTTTTACACTTTTAATAGAAAAAGCTTCTTCTAAAAGTTTAGAAATCATAGAAACAGACATAAAACCATGAGCAACTGTACTTTTAAATGGACTCTCCTTCTCTGCTCTATCTTCATCAATATGAATCCATTGTTTATCTAAAGTTGCATTTGCAAAATCATTAATCATTTCTTGTGAAATTGTATACCAATTACCAGTTGGTAATTGTTTCCCTTTCATTAACTGAAACTCTTCAAAATTTGCAAACTCTATTGCTTTCATATCTTTAGTTTTTACTGAATAAATCGTCTTTAATTTTAGGCAATTGTAAATGAAATTTTACTGAAATCACTCTAATAAGAACAATTACAAAAGCTGATACTATAAAAATAATGTTTTCTGGAACTTTAAAATTATCCAATATCAAATAAGTTATTCCACCTACCAAACAAGCAGATGCATAAATTTCTTTTTCAAATATTAAAGGCACTTTATTTGTTAAAACATCACGTAAAACACCACCAAATACTGCAGAAATCATTCCCATAATCAAAGCAATTATTGGATGTAAATTAAAAGCTAAGCCTTTTTGCAATCCTAATAATGTAAAAACGCTAATACCAATTGTATCAAACAAAAACATGGTTTTACTTAAGGGAGCTATCTTACTTTTAAATAAAAATGTAAAAATTACTGCAAATAAAATTGTGTATAAATAGTTTAAATCTCCAATCCAATTTATGGGATGTGCATTTATTAATACATCACGCAACATTCCACCTCCAACAGCAGTAACAAAAGCAATAATTAATACACCAAATAAATCGAACTTTTTATTAGAAGCCACCAAAGCACCACTAATTGCAAAAGCAAACGTTCCAAGTATGTCTAAAACGTAAATAAAATTCATATTTTAAACAGTAACTTCTGTAAACTTAATATTTAGTTCTTTCTGAATTTCGTGAATTCTTTCTAACTCATAAGGTAAAATAAAAGCAAGAGAAACTCCTGTTTTTCCAGCTCTAGCTGTTCTTCCACTTCTGTGTGTATAATATTCTAATTGTTCTGGTAATTGATGATGAATTACAAATTCTAATCCACGAACATCAATTCCACGAGCAGAAACATCAGTAGAAATTAAATATTGTAAACTTTCATTTTTAAAAGCACGCATTACTTTATCACGTTCTTTTTGTTGCATATCTCCTTCTAAAGCTGTCGCAGAAAAACCTTCTTCTATTAAATGGCTTGCTAAATTTTGAGCTCCTGCTTTTGTTCTACAAAAAATGATTCCTCTTTGAGATTGTCTTTTTTCTAAAAATGAAATTATATCAGCTGCTTTTTGCTTAATGGTAGTTTTTGCATAGTGATGTCTAATGTTTGCATTTACCAAAGATTCTCTATTTATTTCCACTCTAGGAGCATTTGCATCCATATAAGTCTTAATAATTTTCTTTATTTCTTCTGGCATTGTCGCAGAAAACAACCATGTATTTCGATCACTAACTGTTGTAAATTTTAAAATTCTGTTTAGATCTTGTTTAAAACCCATGCTCAACATTTCATCAGCCTCATCTAAAACTACTGTTTTTACATGACTAATATCAATATCTCCACGTTCTATTAAATCTATTAATCTACCAGGTGTTGCAACAACAATATGTGTAGTTCTTTTAAGGTTTCCTATTTGTCTGTCAATTTTTTCTCCTCCAAAAACTGCTTCTACAAAAATCTTATCTTCATTATATTTTGTAAACTTAAAAAGTTGCTTTTTAATTTGCTGTACCAACTCCCTAGTTGGCGATAAAATTAAAGCCTGTATATGATCCGATTTAGCATCTATATGATGTAATATTGGCAAACCAAAAGCTGCTGTTTTACCAGTACCTGTTTGTGCTAAACCAATAAAATCGGTTTTAGATTTCATTAAAATCGGAATTCCTTTTTCTTGAATTTCTGAAGGTGTAGAAATCCCTAATTCCTTAATAGATTTTATATATTCTTTACTGATTCCTAAAGCTGAAAATGTTGACATTGTATTTTACTAATTTTTATGCAAAGATACTTTTATTTAGTAGGTTGTAATATATTTAAAACTTTTTCTCTAATTCTTGCAGGCTTATATGTTTTAGCATCTAACATTGCCCAGATAGTTTTCGCTTTTAAAATTAAAACATCGTCTTTATAGAACTCCATAAAACGTTCAGAAGTAAATCCTCTTGATTTTCCAACCCATGTTTTTGCAATAACTTCATCACCTAAAACAGCTTGTTTTATATAATCTATTTCATGTCTCATTACCACCCAAACATATTCTGGTAAAGGATTGTTTTTTGTTAAATGAGCCAAATGTTCAAAAGCAACAGTATCCATCCAATGTACATAAGAAACATTATTTACATGGTTTAAATCATCTATATCAGACAATTTTACTTTAAATTTTAAACTAAAAACTGAATCCATTTTTATTCCTTTCGGCAAACATAAAAATTTTAATATATCTATAACAATTATTGATGCTAGATTTACAAAGAAGTGCTGATTTATGATGATATTTGTCGAATCTTATGAAACAGTTAGCAGGAGAATTAGGCACAGAAAACATTAGTAAATTATTGATAAAACAAGCAGGTCCTGCTTCTATTGGGATTCTTGTAATGTCTTTAAACATGATTGTTGATACAATTTTTGTAGGTCAATGGATTGGTGTTTTGGCAATTGCAGCAATTACTGTGGTTTTACCAATTGCTTTTTTAATTTCTTCTATTGGAATGGGAATTGGAATTGGAGGTAGCTCAATAATATCTAGAGCTTTAGGAGAAAACGATTCTGAAAAAGCATTTTTAACCTTTGGAAATCAGGTTAGTTTAACAACCGTTTTAGCTATTTTATTTGTTGTTTTAGGAAACATATTTAGCACAGAAATTTTAACGTTATTTGGTGCCAAAGGCGATATTTTAATTCCTGGAAAAGAATACTTTGATGTTATTATTTATGGTGTTCCGTTTTTAGCTTTTGCAATGATGGGAAACCCAACAATTAGAGCTGAGGGAAAACCAAAATTTGCCATGTATGCAATGATGATTCCGGCTGTTGCAAACATTGTTTTAGATATTATCTTTATTAAATATATGGATATGGGCATGTTTGGTGCAGGATTAGCAACTTCAATTGCGTATGCAAGTTGTGGTTTATATATTTTATACTTCTTTTTATCTTCTAAAAGTGAATTGAGAATTATTCCTAAAAACTTTAAACTAGATGGTAAAATAGTTCGTGAAATTGTTGAATTAGGAGGAGTTTCTGTTGTAAGACAAGGAACAATTAGTATTTTAATGATAGTTTTAAATTACTCACTTTATAAATACGGAGGAGAAATTTCTATTTCAATTTTTGGAATTATTAATAGAGTAATGATGTTTGCACTCTTTCCTATTATGGGAATTACTCAAGGTTTTTTACCAATTGCAGGTTTTAATTATGGTGCAAAAAAATACGACAGAGTTAAAGAAACTATCAATAAAGCTATTATTTATGGCTGTGTAATTGCTGCAGCAATTTATGTTGTAATTATTATCTATTCTCAAGAGATTATTGGAATCTTCACCACAGACGCTAGATTATTAGCTGAAACTCCAAGAGCCATGATTTTAGTATTTCTTGTTTCTCCAATTATAGCAATTCAATTAGTTGGCTCTGCTTATTTTCAGGCAGCAGGAAAAGCAATACCAGCTTTGTTTTTAACGCTTTTAAAACAAGGTGTTTTCTTAATTCCTTTAGCCTATATTTTACCTATATATTTTGGAGTTGATGGTGTTTGGTATTCGTTTGCTATTGGCGATGTTTTGGCTACAATTATCACCTATATTGTCTTAAGAAGAGAAATGAAGAAGAATTTGAATTAGCAGTTAGCAGTTAGCAGTTAGCAGTTAGCAGTTAGCAGTTAGCAGTTAGCAAGAATAAAAAGACTGCAATAAAACTCAATCTTTAAAACGTATTAACTTTGCTACTCAATAAAATTATCTACTGAACTAAATTAAAGATTCTCCATTTAAATTAGTAGTTAACACATCACTAAAGAGGTTAAAAAACGGTCGTAAAGCTTTAAAACTAGTATCTAATTCCTTCAAAAAATTGGGCGATAATACTTCTGCATCAGTAAAATTTCTGATTGCAATAAATCCTTTTTTACGTAATAAATCGATGTCTTTATGATCTTTGTCAAAACCTCTTGGAGCTGATTTTAATTCATCTCCACCAAATTCCCCACCAAAATATTTTAAATAATCTTTATTCTCTAAAATATCACGAAATTCAGAAGCATCTTGTTCAATTTCTTTTCTAATTCGCAATAAATCTTCTTTTTCTGGTTGCCAAAATCCTCCACCTAATAAAGTTTCTCCTGGTTTTATTTGCAAAAAATAACCTCCGCGTAAATGTTTTCCTAATCTAGAATAAGAAACTGCTAATCTTGGGTTATAAGGAGTTTTATCTTTAGAAAAACGTACATCTCTATAAATTCTATAGATTTTCATTTTTTCAATTTCATCATGTTCTTCTAAGTTTGACTGTATTTCTAAAAACAATTCTTTTGCCTGTTTCTGAATCTCTACAAAGGTTGGTTTGTGTTCTGTAAACCATTCTCTATTGTTATTTTTTTGTAAATCTTTTAAAAACTGAAAACTGTTTTTTTGAAACTGCATTGTAATAATTTTTTAGATTTTCAATTTACAAATTATTATATAAATGAAAATTATAAATACGTAAATTTGATAAATTAAGATGCAGCAAAAAACAAAAGACATTCAAAAACGATATGAAGGTTTTCTACAAACAGCTTGTTTATGGAAAGGCAATGCTATTTATAATTTAAATCAGTTTGAAATTGATACAAATTACAAACAAATAGATTTAGAAATAAATGAAAAATTACGCCTAGGTAAATATATAGAGCGATTTGTTTCTTTTGAATTACAACAAGATGCTTCTACTACTATGTTGGCTGAAAACATTCAAATTCAGCAAGAAAAAAGGACTTTAGGAGAATTAGATTGCATTTTATCTAGAAATAATAAATTAATTCACTTAGAAATTATTTATAAATTTTATTTGTATGATGAGTCTGTTGGAACATCTGAAATTGAACATTTTATTGGGCCAAATAGAAAAGATTCTTTAGTAGAAAAGCTAAACAAGCTCAAAGAAAAGCAACTACCACTTCTCTACTCTAATGAATGTGCTACCTATTTAGAATCTATCAATTTAAACTCTACTGAAATTGAGCAACAAGTGTATTTTAAAGCGCAATTGTTTGTTCCTTTATCTAAACAGGAAATTAAACTAGAAAAAATAAATACGGAATGTATTGTTGGTTTTTATTGCAACACAAAAGAACTTGAGCAATTTAAGGATTGTAAATTTTATATTCCTGATAAAAATGACTGGCTACTCATTCCTCATCAAAATTTAGATTGGTTGAGTTTTAATCAATTTAAAGTTAAATCAAAAGAATATTTAGACAGAGAATTTTCCCCACTTTGTTGGATAAAAAAGCAAAACGGAGAAATAGAGAAATTCTTTTTAGTTTGGTGGTAAAAAAAAAGGAACTCAAAAATGAGTTCCTTTTTTTTATCATAAGATAAACTATATTTTAGTTATCTTTTTTCTTATCATCTTTAGATGTTTTGTTCCAAATTTTAATTTCGTCATCTTTAGTAACACCTTCTAAAATCTCAACATTTACTCCATCTGAAGTTCCTAATTTAAGGGTTTTCTTTTCAAAAGTACCATCTGCTTGTTTAACTTCAACATAAGGCTCTTCCGTTTTTTTATCAAATTTTAATAAAGCTTCTTTAATAGATAAAACACTATCCTTTTTCTCTAAAACAATATCAGCATTTGCACTATAACCTGCTCTAATAAAGAATTTATCATCTAATAAAACATCTGCTTTTATTTTAAATTGAACTGCTCCATTTTCTTCTGTACCTTTTGGTGCAATGAAGTTTAATTTTGCTGGAAACTTCTCACCTTCTATTGCTCCAATTGAAACCTCAATATCACTTCCACTAATTAGTTTTCCAACTTCAGATTCATCAACTTTACCTTCAAAAATCATTTTACTCATATCTGCAATAGATGCTATAGTAGTTCCTGCATTAAAGTTGTTAGATTGAATTACTTGATCTCCTTCTTTAACAGGAATCTCTAAAATTGTACCAGACATTTGTGCAATAATATTTGTATTTGCTGATGCTCCAGAACCAGAAGATCCTTTTTTAATTATTTGATAATTATTTTGAGCATTTTTTAGATCTTGTTTAGATTGGTTATATGTTAATTCTACTGCTTCATATTCTGCTCTAGAAATAACTCCTTTTTCAAATAAACTTTTGTTTCTTTTATATGAAACTAATGCATTATTTAAACGGATTGTAATATTATCTACACTTCCTTTTGCACTAATTAAAGATTGTTCATTAGGTACAACTCTTACTGTTGCTATTAAATCTCCTTTTTTAACTTGTGCTCCTTCTAACAATAAAATTTTATCAATTATTCCTGTAATCTGAGGCTTAATTTCAATTTCTTCTAAAGGTGTAACTTTACCTGTAGCAACTGTTTTCTTTACAATTGTAGTTTTAAAAGGTGTTTCTGTTTCATATTCTACAATACTTTTCTTGTTCTTTTTTGCGAACCAGATAAGTGCTACTGCAAATAATAATATTACAATACCTAAAATAATTTTTGCTCTTTTACTCATGATTTGTTGATTAGTTTTATTCTTCTCTTAATGCTTCTATTGGTTTCACTATTGTTGCCATATGGGCAGGTATTAATCCTATTAATGTTCCTAAAATGACTAATGTTGTAAATGCTATTAATATAACTGGAATATCTACTGTTGGATTAACTAATGCTGCATCTGGACCTTGCCCAAAAGCACTATCAATTACAAACAAAATTAAGCCTCCAAATACAATTCCTAACATTCCTGCAACTGTAGTTAAAAATACAGATTCTAATATAATTTGCTGTCTAATCATTTTAGGTGTTGCTCCTAATGCTCTTCGAATACCAATTTCATTAGTACGCTCTTTAACTGTAATTAATAAGATATTTCCAATTGCAAAAACACCAGCAATTAAAGTTGCAATACCCACAAACCAAGTTAAAAACTGCATTCCTGTTAAAAAACCGGTTATTTTACCAATTTCTTTTCCAAGATTTACACTTCCAAAAGCTCTTTTATCATCTGGATGAACTTTATGTAAACTCTTTAAGGTTAATAAAATGTCACTTTCCATTTGCTCAATATCTGTACCTTCATGAGCAGTTATCATCATCCAGTCTATTTTATTTGCCGTGTTATATACTTTTTTAAAAGTTGTAAACGGAATATATGCTGTATCACCATCAAAATTTATAGTATTTGAGGGTTCATATACACCTATAACTTTGTAATTAATTGCATTTATTTTAATGTATTCACCAATTGGTATTACATCTTTGTCAAATAACTGTTTATAAATATCTTCTGAAATTACAGCTACTTTAGCATTAGATAAAATATCATTCTCGTTTAAAAAACGTCCATATATCAATTTCTTTTTCTGAATTTGATCTAAAACAGGATAATCTCCACTTACATTAAAGTTACCAGATTTAAAATTATGAGTTACTAAATTATTTGTCTGATTTCTAGGAGCTAAAAGCTTTATTTCTTTAGAAAACTCTGATTTTAATGCCTCAATGTCATTGTTATTTAAACTAAAACGTCTTCCTTTTTGAAACCCTTTAAATGGTGTGTCTGTAGATTGTGTCCAAACAAATACACTATTTGTAGCAAAGTTCCCAAAAAGTTTATTAAAACCATTTTCCATTCCTCTTGCAGCTCCTAACAAAACAACAAGTAAGAAGATTCCCCATAAAACACCAATAATGGTAATCATGGTTCTAATTTTATTTTTACGAATACTTCCGTAAATTTCTTGCCAAGAATCTGAATCAAATATAAATTTCATAATTAATCTGCTCTTAATGCTACAATTGGTTTAATATTCGCTGCTCTTTTTGCTGGTACATATCCTGCAATTAAACCTGAAAGAATTAAAACAATTGTTGCTCCAATTACAATTCCTGGACTTACACTAGGATCTTTAATAAAATAATCTTCTTCTAAACTATTACCAATAAGACTTAAAATGTAAGTACCTAATGACAAACCTAGATAACCTGCAATTGTTGTTATTAATACAGATTCTTGCACAACCATACCAACAATTGATGATGGTTTTGCACCTAAAGCTTTTCTAATTCCGAATTCTTTAGTACGTTCTTTAATTACAAAAATCATAATATTACTTATACCTATAATACCTGCAATTAAGGTTCCAGAACCAACAAAAATTACAATTAAGTATAATACAAACATAAATTGTCCTACTCCTTTGTTTGCTTCTGCCATATTTCTAACAGAAAGTGCACTTTGGTCATCAGGATGAATATTCATTTTTTTACGTAAATCACGCTCCATTTTATTTCCAAAAGCAATGGCTGCATCTAAACTTAATTCAGGATTGTATCCTAAGTTTATCTGACTGATATAATCGTTATTACCATACATCATTTGTGCTGTACTCACAGGCATATATGCTTGTCTTTCTTCATTGTCTCCTCCTTCATCAGAAAAAATACCAATAATTAAAAAAGAACTTCCATTAACATTTACACGTTTGTTTAAGGCTGGTTTTTCTCCAAATAAATCTTTTTTAATTAATCTACCAATTACAATTACTTTGCTTTTTTCTTTAATATCTCTATCGTTAATATATCTACCCTCATCAATAATAGTTTTTTCTAAAAACTGATGATCTGGATGCACAGCTCTTAAACGATAACTATCTGCATTACTTTTATATTTTATAGAAACACTTTTATAAATTCTTGCAGATTGATATTGAATATTTTTAGCGTATTCTTCTTTTACAAAATCATACTCTTCGTTTCTTAATTGAACTCTTCTACCAGTTTGTAATCCTTTATAAGGCTTAGATGTTTTCCAAACACGAACAAACATAGCATTTTGTGCATCGTCATTAAATGCACTTTTAAAAGAGTTGCTTAATCCACTTACAATTCCAAAAAGTAATGTAAAAAGTAATATTGCAAATGCAACTGTAAAACCAGACATTACAGAACGTAACCTATTTTTATTTATACTTTGAAATATTTCTCTCCAACGATCTAAATCAAACATAATTAAACGGCTTTGGCTGCTTTTGTAAGTTCATCACTAATAATTACACCATCTTTTAAACGTACAATTCTTTTTGTTTGTTCTGCTACTTCTTCTTCATGTGTAATTACAAAAACAGTCATTCCTTCATCATTAATTTCTTTCAATAAATCCATAACAGAATCTGTTGTTGTAGAATCTAATGCTCCTGTAGGCTCATCTGCTAAAACTACTTTAGGTTTTGTAACCAATGCTCTTGCAATTGCAACACGTTGTTTTTGACCTCCTGAAAGTTCATTTGGTAAATGATTTGCCCAGTCTTTAATACCTACTTTATCTAAATATTCTAACGCAATTTCTAAACGTTCTTTTCTTGAAATACCTTTATAATAAAGAGGTAAAGCAACATTTTCTAAAGCTGTTTTGTATGAAATTAAATTAAATGATTGAAAAACAAAACCTAAAAACTTGTTTCTAAGTAATGCCGCTTTCTTTTCATTTAAATCTTTTATTAATTGCCCATTTAAATAATAATCTCCTTCATCATGCTCATCTAAAAGGCCAACAATATTTAATAAAGTTGATTTTCCAGAACCTGAAGAACCCATAATAGAAACGAATTCGCCTTCCTTTATATGTAAATCAATTCCTTTTAAAACATGAAGCGAATCTTTACCAATTGGGTAAGATTTATGTAGTTTTTCTATTCTAATCATTTGTTGGTTAATTTTAGACTAATGTACCTAAAGACTTTGATTACTATTATTAATTTTTTGTTAAAAGCAACAATAATCTATACTTCAAATACTAACATAAGACGTCTTAATAATAAAAATGTTACAAGAATTTTTAAAAAAGTTAAAGTACATTTGTAATATTAATTTTTGAATATGCTAAATGGTTGATATACCTAAAAATAAGAAGCTAATTTTATTTGATGGAATTTGTAATTTATGTAATAATGCTGTTACAAAAGTGATTTCAAATGACACAAATAACATTTTTATTTTTGCTGCTTTGCAATCTGAGGCTGGAAAAGAAATTATAAATCATTTAAAAATTGATGTTTCGAAAATAGATTCTATTATTTTATATGAACCTAGTATTTCTTACGATATAAAATCTACTGCTGCTTTAAAAATAATGAACGATTTTGGTGGAATTTGGAAACTCTCTCAACTTTTTTGGGTTTTTCCTGAATCTTTTAGAAATTTCATATACGATTATATAGCAAAAAATAGATACAAGTGGTTTGGCAAAAAAGAAAGTTGCATGATACCAACTCCAGAGTTAAAAGCTAAATTTTTATCATAATTTAATAATAAAATGAACTTACCAACAGCAATAAAATGTGTAATTTTTGATATGGATGGAGTTGTTATAGACTCAGAAGAAATTCATAAAAAAGCATATTTTGAAACCTTTAATACAATTGGTGTTGATGTTTCTGATGATTTATATAAATCTTTCACAGGCTCTTCTACTATTAATGCTTTTCAGAGATTAGTAGCTCATTTTAAGCTAGATTTAGATCCTGAAGAATTAGTACTAAATAAAAGAGAGCGCTATATAAATTTCTTTGAAAACGATCCAACATTACACTTGGTTAATGGTGTAGAAGAAATTATAAAATATTTTTATAATAAAGGAATTACTTTAGTTTTAGCCTCTTCTTCTGCAATGGTAAATATTGATAGAGTTTTTAACAGATTCGATTTACACCAATACTTTACAGCTAAAATTTCTGGTGCAGATTTAACAGAATCTAAACCACATCCAGAAATATTTGAAAAAGCAGCTATTTTAGGAAAAACACCAAGAGAAAACTGTATTGTTATTGAAGATTCTGACAATGGCGTAAAAGCTGCAAATGATGCTAATATCTTTGTCTTTGGATATAAAAACCCTGTTGTTTTAGACCAAACTTTAGAAAATGCAAATGCTGTAATACATGATTATAGAGAATTGAAAGAAATATTTTAAATCAGGGATTTTAACTCTTGATTTTCTCCTCAAAAAAAAAACAACTTCGCTAACGGCGATTATAAGTCTGTAAAACGTAACATAATGGTCTTAAGTTAGCAAATTATCAAATAGCAATTAACTTAAAATTTTCTTCAAAATAAAGAATACTTTTTTCTCTAAAACATCTACAGAACCATCAGCAAAAAACACATTTTTTATGTCTCTTAATAAGTCTTCTTTTTCAGATTCTGAAAATTTATTTTCTGATAAATACTGCTGAATTTTATTAAGATTTTTTTCGTCAGAATCTACAACAACTTCTGTATGAATCTTATGAAACGTTTTTTCATCTACTTTAGAAAGTATATAGTTTTGCTCTTCTTCTGTTTCTAAAAAATTGCAATGCGCTGCATATAAAAGCACATAAGCTTCAAATTCTTTTTTGGTCCAATCTAAGTTCATCATTATTATATTTCTATTGGTAAATTATCTGTACTTCCCCATTCTGTCCATGAGCCATCGTATACTGAGTAGTTTTTTATTCCTGCCAATTCTGCTCCTAAAGCTAATATTGAAGCCGTAATTCCTGTTCCACAAGTAAAAATAATTTGTTCTTTATTTGTATTCAAATTATTAAAAACAACTTCTAACTCTTCAGAAGGTTTCATTAATCCATTTTCTTGAATTTCGGTAAAGGGTAAAGATACAGAATTAGGAATATGTCCATTTTTTATATCTTTTCTAGGTTCTTTTACTATAGCATAAAACCTATCTTTAGAACGTGCATCTGCAATTACCACTTTATCATCTTTAATAGCCTGCAGAACATCTTCTGTATATTTTATTTTTTCTGATTTATAATTTACCTTAAAATCACCTTTTTTTAATTGATGATTCTTTGGTATTTCTATAGGATATTTTTCAGATTTCCATTTTGGTAAACCTCCATCTAGAACTACAATATTTTTAAATCCCATTAATTGAAACATCCACCAAACTCTGGGACTAGAATAAATACCTGAATCATCATAAACTACAAGTATACTATCTTGATTTACGCCTAATTCTTGAGCTTTCTCTTCAAATTTATGCGGAGATAAAATGGTGTTTGGAAAAGGTGCACTTACATCTGAAAAAATCTTTTTTATATCAAAATAAATAGCTCCTTTTATTTGTTCTTTAACTTCAATAGTTTCAGTTTTTGCAGTAACTTTTGGTATTGTAGCATCTAAAATAATTAACTTATTATTTTCTAAATTACTGTACAACCATTCTACAGAAACAAGTGGTTTTTGAAACATCTTATAAAGGTTCTTTTATTTTACTTTATCATAATTATCATCCCATTCTTTAGGTTTAGGTTCATGTAACTTTCCTAAAGATTTTGCTATAATCATAGATACAGTTGCATCTCCAGTAACATTTACTGTAGTTCTACACATATCTAAAGGTCTGTCTACTGCAAAAATTAATGCCAATCCAATTGGTAATAATTCTTCTGGAAAACCTATAGATTCTAATACAATAACCAACATTACCATACCTGCACTTGGTACAGCTGCAGAACCAATTGATGCTAATAATGCAGTTGCTACAATAATGATTTGATTAGAAAAAGTTAATCCTTCTGGCCATATAACTTGCATAATAAATACTGCAGCAATTGCTTGGTATAAACTAGTTCCATCCATATTTATGGTTGCTCCAACTGGTAAAACAAAACCAGAAACTTCTTTGTCTACTCCTAAATGTTCTTCTACTCTTTCCATTGTAACTGGTAAAGTAGCAGCACTAGAACTTGTAGAAAATGCTAACAATTGTGCAGGACTTATTTGTTTTAAAAACCATAAAGGAGATTTTTTAGTATAAACACTAACTAAAAGTAAGTAAAAACCAATCATTAATAACAAACCTCCAACAACACACAAAGCATATACTAATAGTTTTAAGAGTATTTCTGTATCATCAAAAGCAATGATAACATTTGCTAATAATGCAAAAACTGCATAAGGAGCAAAAAGCATAATTAAATCTACCATTTTCATGACAACTTCATTTAAAGAATCGAAGAAATCCATTAATGGTTTTGATTTTTTCTCTGGTATTAATAATAATGAAATACCTACAAACAATGCAAAAAAGATAATTTGAAGCATACTTGCGTTTCCTAATGCCTGAAAAATATTACTTGGAAAAATATCTATTAATGCTTGTAAAGGTCCTGCATCATGTTGTGCAGATGCTTTTGCTAATTTATCTACAACTCCAGAAGAAGTTTCATATTTAACTTTAATTTTTTCTATTGTTTCTGCAGACATACCAACTCCTGGTTTTACCACATTCACAATTCCTAAACCAATAACAATAGCTACTAAAGTAGTCATCATATAGATAACCATAGTTCTTAATCCCATTTTTTTAATCTTAGAAATATCTTTTAAATCTGATATTCCTTTAATTAAAGAAGCTAATATTAAAGGTACAGCAATTAATTTTAATAGGTTTATAAATATGGTTCCAAATGGTTTAATCCAGTCTGAGACAAAGCCTTTACCTCCATCTACAGAATTCATTATAAAACCAAAAATGATACCTAATACCATTCCTATTAAAATTTTCCAATGTAATGCTAGTTTTTTCATTTAGTAGTTTAAGTTAATTTTAAGAATTTGAAAGGTAAAAAAATATTTAAAATTCTGAGTGACTTTATTTGTATATTGTGTCATAAATTTAGAAACGAACTTAATTAATTATTAAAAACACAAAAAAATGGCAGGAATTTTAGACTTATTAAACAGTGATTTAGGAAAACAAATTATTTCAGGAGTAGCAGGATCTACAGGAAATGACTCAAATAAAACAGGAAGTGTATTAACAATGGCTTTACCAGTTTTAATGAAAGCAATGGAAAGAAATGCTTCTACACCAGAAGGTGCAAGTGGCTTAATGAGTGCTTTATCTGGGAAACATGATGGTAGTATTTTAGACAATCTTGGTGGTTTGTTTGGCGGAGGAGTTGAAGAAAGTGTAAAACAAGATGGAGCAGGAATTCTTGGTCATATTTTAGGTGGTAAACAAAGTGGTGTTGAACAAGTTATTGGACAAAAATCTGGTTTAGATGCTGGTTCTGTTGGAAATATCTTAAAAGTTGCAGCTCCAATCTTAATGGGTGTTTTAGGAAAACAGTCTCGTGAAAATAATGTTACTGATTCTTCTGGATTAGGTGGTTTATTAGGTGGAATGTTAGGAGGTAATGATACTCAAAACGAGCAAAGCTTTTTAGAAAAAATATTAGATGCTGATGGAGATGGTAGTATTATTGATGATGTTGCTGGAATGGTTTTAGGAGGAAGTAAAAAAAGTGGCGGACTTGGTGGTTTATTAGGTGGTCTTTTTGGAAAATAAAATTTCTTAAACATATAAAAAAAAGCTCAAACATAATGTTTGAGCTTTTTTTTTATTTCAGAATTGTTTTATAACAAGATTTATAAATATCTTCATAAACTGGTAAGATATTATCTATCGAAAATTTTCTAGTATGTTCTTTAGCATTTGTTTTAAAACGTTGCAGCGTTGCATCATCTTTTAAAATAGATATGGCATTTTTTGCCATATCATTCACATCTCCTAAATTACTTAAATAACCTGTTTCTCCATGAATATTTACTTCTGGCAGACCACCAGTATTTGTAGATATTACAGCAGTTCCAGCTGCCATTGCTTCTAATGCAGCCAAACCAAAACTCTCTGTTTGAGATGGCAATAAAAACACATCTGAATAACATAAAATCTTCGCAACCTCTGTACTGTTTCCTAAAAACAAAACATCTTCAGAAATATTTAATTTATTTGCTAAATTTTCAGCTTTTAATCTGTCTGGACCTTCACCAATTAATAATAATTTAGAAGGAATTTCTTTACGTACTTCACTAAATATTTTTATAACATCTTCAACTCTTTTAACAGGTCTAAAATTACTAACATGAGTTAAAATACGTTCTTCTGGTTTTGCTAATGCTATGCGTTTACATTCTTGATGCTGAGCTTTATCATACTTATCAGTATCAATAAAATTATAGATTACTTTAATATCGTTTGTAATATTAAAAAGTCGGTTTGTAGTTTCTTTTAAATTATTTGAAACTGCTGTAACAACATCAGAATGATTTATACTAAATTCTACGGCAGTTTTATAAGTTGGATGACTTCCTACAAGCGTAATATCTGTACCATGTAAAGTAGTTACCACTTTTATGTTAATCCCTTTTTCTTTTAACATTTGTTTTGCCATATAAGCAGCATAAGCATGAGGAATTGCATAATGTACATGTAAAACTTCGAGTTGATGTTTCTCTACAACTTCTACCATTTTACTCGAGAGAGCTAATTCGTAGGGTTGATATTGAAATAACGGATACTCTTCTAAAATTACTTGATGAAAATGTAAATGATGAGAAATAAAGTCTAATCGAACTGGTTGATTATAGGTAATAAAATGCACTTCATGCCCTTTATCTGCCAAAGCCATTCCTAATTCAGTTGCAACTACTCCACTTCCTCCAAATGTTGGATAACAAACAATTCCTATTTTCATATTATAATTGAAAAGTTAAATGATTTAAATAATAATCTGTTAGTTGTAAAGATAAAGTTAATCTTACAGTTGAAATCAAAATAAAAGCATAAAAAAACCTACAATTTAAATTGTAGGTTTATATAAATATCTACTGAAACAATTTCAGTATTAATAATCTCCTAAAGTTGCAGGGTTTTGAGCTAATGCATTTTCTAATTGTTCATCACTTGGAGCTTTACCATGCCAAGCATGTGTATGCATCATAAAATCTACTCCATTACCCATTTCTGTGTGTAATAAAATACAAACTGGCTTTCCTTTTCCTGTTAAAGCCTTTGCTTCTGCTAAACCTGCTAAAATAGCTTCAATATCATTTCCTTTTTCAACATCTAAAACGTCCCAACCAAAAGCTTCAAACTTAGCTCTTATGCTTCCCATTGCTAGAACTTCATCAGTAGTTCCGTCAATTTGTTTTTCGTTTAAATCTATAGTTGCTATTAAATTATCAACTTTTTTTGCTGATGCATACATAATTGCTTCCCAGTTTTGACCTTCTTGCAATTCACCATCACCATGTAAAGAATACACAATTTTATTATCTCCATTTAACTTTTTTGCTTGTGCAGCACCTAAAGCTACAGACATTCCTTGTCCTAAAGAACCAGATGCAATTCTTACACCAGGTAAACCTTCGTGAGTTGTTGGATGTCCTTGTAAACGAGAATCTAATAATCTAAAAGTTGCTAATTCTTCTACAGGGAAGAAACCACTATGAGCTAAAACACTATAAAATACTGGAGAAATATGTCCGTTTGATAAAAAGAATAAATCTTCATTATTACCATCCATAGTAAAGTCTGTAGAATACTCCATTACTTCTTGATATAAACAAGTAATAAATTCTGCACATCCTAAAGATCCTCCTGGGTGACCAGAATTTACAGCATGTACCATTCTTAAAATATCTCTTCTTACTTGTTGAGTAAAATCTTGTAACTTTTGTGTTGTAGGCATTTGTTAAATTTTGTTGTTGACAAAAGTAATTTTAAAAATACAAATGACAAAACAATTTGCTAGTAGTATTAAAAAAAGAAAAAGAGTTTGTGAAAATATCTTTTTCATGGCTATTTCCCGAGTAAATTTCTATTCTAAAACAGATTTTACTTTTAATACACAAAACTCATTTTTCTTTAGGTCAAAATTAGCCCAAATTACTACCAATAAAAAGAAGTTATAGTCGATATTTATAAATTTCGAGTATTGAAAATTATGAATATGTTTTATATATTTGGCATTAGCTATGAAAAAAATTATTTATTATATTTTTTTAGTTTTCACGTTAATGAATTCTAAAATATCTTATTCTCAAAACCCAAATTACTTAATAGATTCTTCTTACCAATTTATTGCTGATAAATATTATAAGTATAAATTTATTGACACTTTAAAATCGAGAAATTTAGTTGAAATATTTCTTAAAAAGGCTAATAAAGAAAAAGACACTATTAACATTATAGATGGCTATTATTTTTTAGGTGAAGTTTATAATGACGATAAAATCTATTTAAGTTTTTTAGATAGTTTAATTGAAAAAACTACAAAGAAACCTAATAAAATGTTTCCTGCTTATCTATATGCACAAAAAGGAGGCTATGAATTAAATAATTACAATATAAATGAATCTTTAAAAAATTATATTTCAGCAATTAAATATGCCAAAAAATATAAGAATGATAGTATTAAATATATTATTAATCAAAAAATTGCAATTTTAAAATTTAGAAATAAAAATTTTACTGAGTCTAAAAAACTCAATCTAAAAGCATATACTTTCTATAAAGAAAATCAAAAGTTTATTAATCGTAATGAATATAATTCTCTTTTATCAAATATCTCTTCAAATTATTTAAAAGAAAAGAAATATGATTCTGCTATTTTTTTTAACAATAAGTCTTCTGAGTTTGCTTTAAAAAACAACTTTTTAGTTTTTATTCCTTACTCCTTATATAGAAAAGGCCAAATTGAGTTTAAACAAGAGAAATACCATTTAGCTATTAAAAATTTTAAAGCATCAATACCAGGTATTATAAAAGATGAGAATTATTATATACTATCTGAGTCATATAATTTAATAGCAAAATCATATTATAAATTAAATAATTATAATGAAGCATTAAAATATAATTTATTAGTAGATTCTTTATACAATAAAAAGAAGATTACTCAAAAATCTCAAAGGAGTAGTTATAACTTTTTAATTAATCATTATAAGGAAAAAAAAGATTTAAAAAATCAATTAAAATATATTGAGAAATTTTTAAAAGTTGATAGTATTTTAAACCTGAAAGATAAAAATCTTGCAAAAACTTTTTCGGATGAATATGATACACCAAAATTAGTGGCTGCTAAAGAAAAACTTATACATGAACTTAAAGACAATATCATAACCACTAAGAAAATAAGTATTTTTCTAACTTTATTAGTACTTATAGCATTTTCCCTTTTCATTTATCAATACAAAAAAAAGAAAGATTTAAAACATCGTTTTAACAATTTTATTAAAAGTCAGGAAAAGAAAGTAAATAAGATTTCAAAACCTGTTAAGATTACTTCTAATGAAATTGATATCCCAAAATTAGTTGTAAATGATATCATAATTAAACTAAATTTATTTGAAGAGCATAAAGAATTTAAAGAAAGAAACATTAATTTAAGCTCTTTAGCTTTAAAATTAGATACAAATACAAATTATCTTTCTAAAACAATTAATCATTATAAGAAGAAAAATTTTGCTAATTATTTAAACGATTTAAGAATTAATTATGCAATAACACTATTGAATAATAATATTCTAGTAAGGAAGTATACGATTAAAGCTATCGCTAATGAAGTAGGTTTTAATACTGCTGAATCTTTTTCTAATGCTTTTTTCAAAAAAACAGGTTTAAAACCATCATTTTATATAAAGCAACTTGAAAAATTAAAAATAGCTTAGGTTTTCTGCTTCTTTTTCTTTGCTGCTGGAAATAACACATTATTTAAAATTAAACGATAACCAGGAGAAGTTGGATGCAAATCTAACTCAGTTTTTGGATCTCCTACTCTATGAGTATAATCTTCTGGATCATGTCCTCCATAAAACGTAAACATTCCTTTACCTTTTGTTCCATGAATATAACGAGCTTCTCTATTTACCTTATTTTCTCCTAAAACTAAAACGTTCGATTTAACAGTATTTCTGTCAAAAGAAGTGGTTTGCCCCATAAAACCTTTTACTAAAACAGTATGATTTTGTGTTAACATTGTTGGAACAGGATCCCATTTTGCAGAAAACTCTCCTAAAGAAAAATAGTCTGATGTTTTTGGAATTTTACGTTTACGAGTCATATCTATTGAAGAAAACTCATAGGTTGTTGGGGTTCTGATTAATTGATAATCTTTAAAAGCAAACGTTTTATTGTAATTTATACTTAATTGATAATGTGCATCTGATGCATCTCCATCAAACATTGCCTCTGCAATATCAACTCCTTCTGCAGACAAAGCAATATCAAAACTATCTGTAGCAGAGCACATTGCAAACATAAAGCCTCCTCCAACAACATAATCTCTAATTTTTTTTGCAACCGCTAACTTTTCTTCAGAAACCTTATTATATCCTAATTCTTTTGCCAATTTTTCTGCTCGTTGCTTACCTTCTATATACCAAGGAGCAGTTCTAAATGCGCCGTAAAACCTACCATATTGTCCCGTAAAATCTTCATGATGCAAATGCAACCATTCGTATAATAGTAATTTATCTTCTAAAACTTCTTTGTCATAAATAACATCAAAAGGAATTTCTGCATAGGTTAAAACCATAGTTACTGCATCATCCCAAGGCATTTTATCTTTTGGAGAATACACTGCAATTTTTGGTGCTTTTTCTAAAGTTACTGCATCTTGATTTGCAGATGGAGCTGCAATTTCTTGTAGTATTATTTGCGATTTAGCATCTGAAATAACTTGATAAGAAACGCCACGAATTTTACATTCGTTTTCTAACAATTTATTATTTTCTATTAAAAATGCACCTCCATCATAATTTAACAACCATTTTGCTTTTAAACCTGCTTCTAAAGAAAAGTAAACAATTCCATAAGCTTTTAAATGGTTTTTCTGATTATCATGACTCATTGGAACATAAATAAAAGATGCCCAAATTGAGTTTGATACCAAAAGAAACGTAAGTATTGTTAAGAGTTTTTTCATTATTTATCCTAAAGAAATAGGTCTTTCATTTGTAGGGTTTAATTTTGACACTTCCTCTATTTCTTTACTGTATTCTTCAAAAAACATATCTATACTGTGTTTTAAAGTATCAATAAAATAATTAAGTTTTTTTGATGAAGCAATTGTGATTGTAGTAGAATCTTCTTCATTAAAAATTTTAGTATTCATAAAAGCAGATGAATCAACTAATTCAAAATCAATTTCTTCTTCAACATTAAGTCTAGCATCATATAACTCACCTTCAATAACTATTAGAGGAATATAGAAATTACATTGTTTTAAAAGTGAATCATTAATTTTATCTTTTATATAATTACAAGCCTTCAACAAACTTAATGAAGAATTATAAGCAACATCCTTACCATCTCTATACGCAATAACTACATTATAACCAGCATTGTTTATATCTGGAAACATGTTATTAAATTGTTGGTTTTCGTCAACGTTTGTTTTGTTAAAAAGAATTTCTGCATTTCTCGTTGCAAATGGTTTAAAACGATCTAACTTGGAATTTATTAACTTATTATTTTTAAAAACTAACCAGGGTTTATCTGTTGATTTTTTACATTCTATAACAAAAGAAAAATTAAAAGAAACACCATTTATTACTTTACCATAATAAGATATAATGTCTATTTCTCTATATTTATTAGTCTCAATATCATTGTAAAGAATTGATTGTGTAATTTTAAAACCTTTTTTTTGAAATAAATTAGCAACTTTCATTTCAAACGGATAGCCATTTTTCAATATCCATTTTTTTAAACTTTTTTCTTTTTCATTCATTTCATAAAGTTAATGAATTAAAATGGCATCTCATCATCATCTCCAAAAGCATCTTTTGCTTCTATTCTTTGATCTGGAAAAACATCATCTGGGAAATCTGCATTCATAGAAGATTGGAATTCTGAACTAAATCCTTCTTCTAAATCTGAGAATTTTGCTAAATGCCCAGTAAATTTTAAACGAATATTATCCAATCCACCATTTCTGTGTTTTGCAACAATAAATTCTCCCTGTCCTTCACATGGTGTATGTTCATCATCATCCCATTCTGTCATTCCATAATATTCTGGACGGAAAATAAACGATACAATATCTGCATCTTGTTCAATGGCTCCAGATTCACGTAAATCTGATAAAAGTGGTCTTTTAGATCCTCCACGTGTTTCTACAGCACGAGATAATTGAGATAATGCAATAACTGGTACTTCTAATTCTTTTGCTAAGGCTTTTAAGTTTCTAGAAATCATAGAGATTTCTTGTTCACGATTTCCTCCAGCTTTTCCTCCAGCAGTCATTAATTGTAAATAATCAATTACAATAATTTTAACTCCGTGTTGAGATACTAATCTTCTTGCTTTTGCACGTAAATCGAAAACAGAAAGAGATGGCGTATCATCAATAAAAATTGGCGCATCAGATAATCTCTTCACTTTTACATTTAACTGTTCCCATTCATGAGGCTCTAAATTTCCTTTTCTTAGTTTTTCTGATGTTAAACCAGTTTCCGAAGAAATCATACGTGTAATTAACTGTACAGAAGACATCTCTAGAGAAAATACTGCAACTCCATGATTAAAATCGATGGCCATATTTTTTGCCATCGAAATTACAAATGCCGTTTTTCCCATACCAGGACGTGCAGCTATAATAACTAAATCTGATGGTTGCCAACCAGAAGTTAAAGCATCTAATTTGGTAAAACCTGTTGCCAAACCAGACATTCCTTCTTGATTTCCAATTTCTTGAATCTTTTTTAATGCTTGCTTTACAAGTGAACCTGCTGCTTCTGAACTTTTCTTTAAATTACCTTGGGTAACTTCAAAAAGCTTTGCCTCTGCATCATCTAATAGTTCAAAAACGTCTGTCCCTTCATCATATGCATTTTCAATAATTTCACTTGAAATTGAGATTAATT
Organism: uncultured Polaribacter sp.; assembly: GCA_965367085.1. Lineage (GTDB taxonomy): Bacteria > Bacteroidota > Bacteroidia > Flavobacteriales > Flavobacteriaceae > Polaribacter. The sequence goes on along the minus strand of CBDUHF010000002.1, from coordinate 77,031 downwards.
TACGTTGAATGTACTTTTGTAAAATAATTCTAGCATGGAACTCTATATGCGCAGAAGAAGCAACTTTTTGAGTTAAACGAATTAAAAAGAAATCGCCACCAACAAATTCTAATTTCGATTTCTTTTTTAACAAGTTAGACACTGTTAAAAGGTCAATAGGTTCAGAATTTTGAAACAATTCATAAATTGCAGCATAAATTTCTTGGTGCTTTTGATCATAAAAAGCATCTGCACTTAAGACGTCAATAACATCGTCTATACCTTTTTTATCAATCATCATTGCTCCCAACACAGCTTCTTCTAATTCTACTGCCTGTGGAGGAATCTTCCCTTTTTCAAGATTAATTAATCTTGATTTATCTATCTTTTTACCTGCTAAAGGAGTCGTTTTTTCCATGAACACAAATGTACTTTTTTAGGTTGAAAGTACTTTCTTTAAAGTAACTTTAATTTGTAAACATTTATTGTAAACAAAAATGTTATTATCTTGTTAATAACCAGTCAACTTCCAAAATGAAATGTTATTTTTACCATTATGAAATGGAATAAAAAACATATAATTTTAACAATTTTGCTGCCAATTCAAATGTTTTTGATGCAAATTGTTGCTCGAAATCCTGAATTTATCGAGCGTTTTTATTCCAATGGAATTTACCCAACAATTTCTTCCTTTTTTAGAATTCTATTAGGTTGGATTCCTTTTTCTGTTGGAGATCTATTACTAGCTTTCCTCCTATTTATTTTTATACGTTTTATAGTAAGATTGATAAAAAGTAGATTTAAAAACTTCCTTCACAAACTTATTCACTTAACTGCATTTCTATCTGTTATTTATTTTTGTTTTTATCTCTTTTGGGGATTAAACTATTACAGAGAATCCTTAGCAAAAAATTTAGGATATGCGCAATCTAAATATACAAACGAACAGCTACTTAAGACTACAAAACAGATTATTAAAAAGCTGAATTATTATCAGTTAGAAATAACAAAAAATGATTCTATAAAAGTAGAAAACCCATATTCTCATGAAGAAATGTATACAATGGCAGTTACTGGTTATGAGTCATTATCTGAAGATTTTCCGCAATTAAATTACAAACACAAATCTGTTAAGAGTTCTTTAATGAGTTTATTACAAACTTATAACGGAACTTCTGGGTATTTAAATCCTTTAACAGGAGAAGCGCAAGTAAATGATAAAATGCCAACAACAAGTTACCCAACAACTACTTGTCATGAAATGGCGCATCAAATTGGTTTTGCTGCAGAAAATGAAGCCAATTTTGTTGGCTTTTTAGCAGCAAATTACAATGAAGATGTCTATTTTAAATATGCAAGTTATAGAATGGCATTTGGTTACTGTATTTCAGAAATTAGAAAAAGAGACAGAGAGTTATCCAAAGAACTTTGGAAAACTGTAAATAAAGGAATTAGAAAAGATTTTAACGCCAGTTACCTATTTTGGCAACAATACAAAAACCCTTTTGAGCCTCTTGTAAAGAAAGGTTATAATGCTTATTTGAAAGCCAATAAACAAGACAAAGGTGTAGATTCTTACAATTACGTTGTAGATTTATTAATCTCTTATTTTGAATCTTCTAAAATAGTTAAGACTTCTTAAAATTATGTTAAAGTAAAATCATTTTAACAAATTACAAATTTCAACTAATTAAATTTAGTGATTAAATTCAACTAACTAATTCAAACTTACATGAGAAAACTACTCTTATTCTTCTCGTTTTTGTTGACATTTTCTTTGCAATCGCAAGATTATTTTCCAACAAATACAGGAGTAAAAACTTCTAAAAACACCACAATAGCATTTACCAATGCTACTATTTATGTAACTCCTAAAAAAGTTATAAAAAAGGGAACTTTACTAATTAAAGACGGTAAAATCTTAAATGTTGGAAAATCTGTTTCCATTCCATCAGGAACCAAAAAAATAGATTTAAAAGGAAAAACAATATATCCTTCTTTTATTGATATCTATTCTAATTTTGGAATTGCAAAACCAAAAAGACCTTCTAATTCGAGCAGAAGACCACAATATGATGCAGAAAGAACTGGCTATTATTGGAATGATCATATTAGACCAGAAACTGAAGCAACCAATTCTTTTAAATTTGAAAACAAAGCTGCAACCGAATATTTAAAAGCTGGTTTTGGTGTTGTAAATACACATTTACAAGACGGAATTATGAGAGGAAGCGGAATGTTAGTCGCTTTGAACCCTAATTCTACAGATGCTTATAGAATTCTAGATAATAAATCTGCACAATATCTATCATTTAGTAAAAGTGTAAAATCTAGACAAGGTTATCCTACTTCAAGAATGGGTGCAATGGCTTTATTGCGTCAAACATATTTAGATGCAGATTGGTATGCAACAGGAAATATGAAAAACAAAGACTTGTCTTTAGAAGCTTTGAACAGTAACAAAAATGCTTTACAAATTTTTGAAACAGGTAACCATCTAGATGCATTAAGAGCAGATAAAGTTGGAGATGAATTTGGCATTCAATATACCATTGTTGGATCTGGTGATGAGTTTGAAAGAATTAACGATATCAAAGCAACAAACGCAAACTTTATTATTCCTATTAATTTTAGAGCTGCTTATGATGTTTCCAATCCTTTATTGGCACAACATGTAGACTTAGGAGATATGCGTAGATGGAATCAAGAGCCTTCTAATTTAAACCTTCTTTCTAAAAATGGTGTAACGTTTGCTTTAACAACTCACAAATTAAAAAAACTAGGAGATTTTCATAAAAACCTGCAAAAAGCTATAAAATATGGTTTTGATAAAGAAAAAGCTTTAGAAGCATTAACTTCTGTTCCTGCTAAAATTATTGGAAACGATAAAATTGGTAATTTAAATACAGGAAGTTATGCGAATTTTATTATTACTTCTGGAGATGTTTTTGATGCCAAAACAACCATTCATGAAAATTGGGTTCAAGGTGATAAAAACGTAATCAATGCAATGAATATTAAAGATATTTCTGGTGATTATAAATTATCTGTAAATAATAAAAATTACGACTTATCTATAACAGGAAAAGGAGCTAAACAAAGTGGTTCTTTAAAGTTAGGTGATGAAAAGGTAAAATCTAAATTCTCTTTTAAAGATGATTGGATTTCAATCACTTTAAATGAAAAAGACGGATTTACAAGAATGTTAGGGCAAACAATAAATGCTGCTAATGTAATGCAAGGAACTGCTTTTGATAGTGCTGGTAATGAAACCTATTGGTCTGCATCAAAAATTGTAAAAAAAGAAAAGAAGAAAAAAGACGATAAAAAATCTAAAGATGAAACTATAATAGTGCAAACTGTTAGTTATCCTAATTCTGGGTTTGGAAACTTTACTCAACCAAAGCAAGAAACTATTTTAGTAAAAAACACTACAGTTTGGACTAGTGAAGATGATGGAATTTTAGAAAACACAGATGTTTTAATAAAAGATGGAAAAATTGCAGAAATTGGTAAAAACTTAAAAGACAGAAGAGCTACTGTTATTGATGGAACTGGTAAACATTTAACAGCTGGTATTGTTGATGAACATTCACACATTGCTGCATCCGCTATAAATGAAGGAGGTCATAATTCTACTGCTGAAGTAACAATTGAAGATGTTGTAGATCCTACAGATATTAATATTTATAGAAATCTTTCTGGAGGAGTAACATCTGTTCAAATTTTACATGGTTCTGCAAATCCAATTGGTGGTCGTTCTGCAATTGTAAAACTAAAATGGGGAGAAAATTCTTCAGAAATGATTTACAAAAACACTCCTAAGTTTATAAAATTTGCTTTGGGTGAAAATGTAAAACAATCGCGTTCTAATACTAGTTTTAGATTTCCACAAACAAGAATGGGTGTTGAACAAGTTTATGTAGATTATTTTCAAAGAGCTAAAGAATATGATGTATTAAAGAAAAGCGGAAAACCTTTTAGAAAAGATTTAGAATTAGAAACTTTAGCAGAAATCATTAATAAAGAACGTTTTATTTCTTGTCACTCTTATGTGCAATCAGAAATTAATATGTTAATGAAAGTAGCAGATCAATTTAATTTTACAATCAACACGTTTACACATATTTTAGAAGGTTATAAAGTTGCTGATAAAATGAAAGAACATGGTGTTGGTGCTTCTACTTTTTCAGATTGGTGGGCGTATAAATATGAAGTAAATGATGCTATTCCTTATAATGCAGCAATTATGGCTAACCAAGGAATTACAGTTGCTATAAATTCTGATGATAGAGAAATGTCTAGAAGATTAAATCAAGAAGCTGCCAAAACCATTAAATATGGTGGAATGAGTGAATTGGATGCTTGGAAGATGATTACGATTAATCCTGCTAAATTATTACATTTAGATGACAGAGTTGGAAGTATTAAAGTTGGTAAAGATGCAGATATTGTTCTTTGGAGCGATCATCCTTTATCTATTTATGCAAAAGCAGAAAAAACGATTATCGAAGGAAAAGTATATTTTGATTTGGCTAAAGATTTAGAAAAAAGAGCAGCGATAAAATCTGAAAAAAGCAAGTTAATTAATATGATGCTAAAAGAAAAAATGGGTGGTGGTAAAACACAAGTTCCAATGAAAAGAAAAGATAGAAACTTTCACTGTGATACAGAAGAAATATAAAAACTAAAAAACATGAAAAAAATTATATATAGTCTATTATTTTTCTTCTTATCAGGAAACATTTTAGCACAACAAACTCCTGCAGATAAACAAGTAGAAGCTATTTCTATTGAAGGAGCCACTGCACATTTAGGAAACGGAAAAGTGATTGAAAATTCACTAATTATGTTTAAAGATGGTAAAATTGCTTTTGTAGGCAGTGCAATGACAAAGATTGCACGAATGGGAAAAATAATTAACGCAAAAGGAAAACATGTGTATCCAGGTTTTATTGCTGCAAACTCAACTTTAGGATTGGTAGAAATTGATGCTGTAAAAGCTTCAGCAGATGAAAGAGAAACGGGTGCAATGAATCCTCACATTAGAAGTTTAATAGCATATAATGCTGAAAGTAAAGTAATTGAATCTATGCGTCCAAATGGTGTTTTAATGGCACAAGTTACACCTAGAGGAGGAACAATCTCTGGAACTTCTTCTATAGTTCAATTAGACGCTTGGAACTGGGAAGATGCAAGTATTAAAACAGATGATGCAATTCATATTAATTGGCCAGGTAGTTTTACTAGAGGTCGTTGGTGGCTTGGAGAAGATCCTGCATTAAAACCAGATAAAAACTATGTAAAGAATATTGATAATATTAAATCTTATTTTAATAACGCTAAAAACTATTTAGCTGGAGAAAAATCAATAAAAAACTTACCTTATACTGCTACTGCTGGTTTATTTAATGGCTCTCAAAAACTTTTTATTCACGTTAGTGGACAAAGAGAAATTACAGATGCTATAAGAATTAGTAAAGAATTAGGCATTAATAACATTGTGCTTGTACATGGTGAAGGAGCAGAAAAAGTTACAGATTTATTAGTAAAAAATAATATTCCTGTAATTTTAGACAGACCTCATAGAAATCCAAATAGTGAAGATACTGCTTATGATTACACGTATACTATTGCTAAAGTTTTAACAGACAAAGGTGTTTTGGTAAGTTTAGGAATGGAAGGTCAAATGGAGCGTATGAATACAAGAAACTTACCTTTTTATGCTGGTACATTTGCTGCACATGGTTTAAATAAAGAAGTTGCTTTACAATTATTGACTTCTAATACTGCAAAAATTTTAGGAATAGATAATTCAGTTGGAACTATAGAAACTGGTAAAGATGCTACATTATTTATTTCTGAAGGAGATGCATTAGACATGAGAGGAAATATCTTAACTGATGCTTTTATTCAAGGAAGAAAAATTAGCTTAGAATCTCATCAAACTAAACTCTGGAAACGGTATTCTAATAAATACAAATCTAAATAAATAACAAAAAAGGCTCGCAACTGCGAGCCTTTTTAATCAAAAACAGTTAACAAAATAAGGTTTTAACCTTCTTCTTCTTTTTCGTAACAACTTTTTCTTTTTCAAATAATATATTTAATAACATAAAAACAAGGTTACTTATTTTTGTTATACAAATATTCTTAAAAATCTTTCTAAATCCTATACCTACAATTAGGTATATTTGTTTTTTAAAGAAGCTCACATTGAAAGAAATTACAAGTATTCACAATCAGTATATTAAAGACTTGCTAAAATTACAAGAGAAATCTCGTGAACGAAAAAAACAAGGCTTATTTATTATTGAAGGAAAAAGAGAAATTTCTATAGCTATAACTGCAAATTATGAATTTGACACCGTTTTGTTTTTAGCCGATGTAATATCTGAAGATGAAATTCTACACTTATTTAATAGCAATATTAATAGAATAAAAATTTCGAAAGAAGTATATCAAAAACTAGCTTATAGAAGTTCTACAGAAGGAATTATAGCCGTTACAAAAGCAAGAAGTTTTTCATTAGAAAATATTCAATTTAGAAATGAAAATCCTTTAATTTTAATTGCTGAGGGATTGGAAAAACCAGGGAATATTGGCGCTTTATTAAGAACTGCAGATGCTGCAAATATAGATGCTGTTTTTATAGCAAATCCTAAAAGCGATTTGTACAATTCTAATATTATAAGATCTAGTGTTGGTTGTGTTTTCACCAATCAAATTGCTACGGGAACTTCAGAAGAAATTATTACTTTTCTTCAAGAAAACAACATAGATATATATGCTGCAACCTTGCAGAACTCTAACGAATATTACAAAGAAAACTACACAAAATCAACAGCAATTGTGGTTGGTACAGAAGCAACAGGTTTAACAGAAATCTGGCGCGAAAATGAAATACAAAATATTAATATACCCATGCAAGGACAAATAGATTCTATGAATGTTTCTGTTTCTGCAGCAATTATCCTTTTTGAAGCAAAAAGACAAAGAGGTTTTTAAATTATACATTTACTAATTATACACTCAAAATTAAAGTATTAAACCTTAAGATTCTAAAATGAAAATTAGTATAAGAGTAATCATTTCGGTTATCATAATTATAGTATCATCATCTTGTAGTATTGATATAGAGTTAACAAACCAAAATGAAAATATTAAAATAAATTATATCCCAAAAAATATAGAATCTGAAAAAAATGGTTTATTAGGTCAATTACTTTTAGTTAAAGGAGAGGGTTTTTTCTTAGATTCTTTATCCTTTTATTTTGATGAAAAACCTACTTATGCTTTTTTAAGAAATAAAGACACGTTATTTGTTAAAATCCCTAGAGAATTAAATAAAATTGAATCTACATTTAAAATTTTAATAGGGATTAAAGATTCTTTGTTATATAGTTCTAGTTTTAGGTTAAGAAAACCTAAAATTTCTAGCTATAGTAAAAATGAAGTAACTTTTGGAGAAAGTTTTTGGGTGTATGGCAATAATTTTGATAATGATAATGATTACATAAATACCTTTTTAAATGATATAAATATAGGAAATTCTTACTTTCATTTCGATTCTCTTAAAGTTACTGTTCCAAATAATATTCTACAAAAAAAATTATCAATAAGAGTTGAAGCACAATTACAAGAAGACTCACAAAATAACGTTTTACAACTTAAAGAACCAATAATAGAAAATTTCCCTTCAGAAGTCTATATTGGAAGTAGTGGTCATATTTTAAAGGGAAAATACTTTAATCCAGAATCGCAGAATTCTAAAATTTTAATAAATGATGATATTAATACCAATATTTATTATACTGAAAATAATGAAAACATAGATTTAATAGTACCTTATGGCCCATATAAAGATTTTAAAATAAATAGTATTTCTTATGAAACTGCAGGTATGAAAATAAAAAAAGAGGTAAAAGTAAAAATTGCTTCAAACCACATTTTATATTCTAAAAGTTACCCTATATCATCTATAAATAATCATTTTACTTTTAATAATGAATTTTACGTAATTTCAAACGAGAAAGGTTCAGATGTTGCTCCACCAATTTTTTATATATGGAAATTTGATTTTATAACACAAGAATGGACAAAAGACGAAAGAATCCAAATACAAGCTTATGGAATTAATATATCTGAAATAAAAAATGGAGTTTTATTTATTTATAAAAATGCGAATAATGACGGTTTGTTTAAATTAGATATGAATAATTTTACTATTGAAAACTTAGAAAATATTCCAAATAGTGATACTAGAAGTAGTCCTTCTTTTTTTACATATAACAACTATTTATATTTAGGTAAAGGAGTAAATACTACCCTGCATACTCCATATCAAGATTTATATAAATTAAATTTAAACTCTTCATCATCAGTATGGGAAAATGTTAATACAGACAACAATACTTTTTATCAAAAAAAGGCCTTTACATATAATAGTCAAGTTTACTTATTAGGAAATCCTTATAGTTCCTCTTCAACATCAAATTTATATAAATACAACCCATCAAATTCTAGTTTTGAATTAATAAATAGTTTTGGGTATGAAATTCATAATTTTATATTCTTAAATGATAAATATTATAGCATTGGAATTAATCCAAATACAAAAAACAAAAGAGTTTATAAATTTGAAGAACAATATGATGCATTGCATTCTTTTCATTTAAATAGTACAGTTGATGATTTTGATTTTTACTATTTCTCTTTTAATAATGAAGTTTATTTTATTGGCAATGGAAGAAATGAACCCACAGGGATTTTCAAATTATCAAACGATATAAAAAATAAAATTAATTAATTTTAAATAAAAATAACATAATTGCACCTATGTATGGTTGCAATAAAATTGATAAATTAAATGAAAGCACTAGGAATAGATATTGGAGGAACCGGAATTAAAGCTGCAATTGTAGATACAAAAACAGGCGAATTTATTTCTGAAAGACATAGAATACCAACACCTAAACCAGCAACACCAAAAGCAGTGGCTAAAGTTGTTAAAGAAATGGTAATTCATTTTAAATGGAAAAAAGCTGTAGGTTGTTGTTTTCCTACTATTATAGTTGATGGACAGTGTAAACATCAAGGGAATCTTAGCAAAGAATGGGTTGGTGTTAAGGTTGATAAACTTTTTAAAAAAGAATGTAATTTACCTTTCTTTATAAGTAATGATGCAGATTTAGCAGGACTTGCAGAAGTAGATTTAGGAGCTGCTAAAAAAGAAAAAGGTGTTGTAATTGTTATTACAATTGGAACAGGAATTGGTTCAGGATTTTTTTACAACGGAAAATTAATACCTAATGTAGAAATTGGTAGATTAATGCATACAAATGGTAAAATTATTGAATTTTATGCTGCAGATTCTGTTAGAAAAAAAGAGAATTTATCACTAGAAGAATGGGCAAAAAGATTTAACGAATTATTAGAATATATAAAAGTAGTGTACACTCCCAGTTTAATTGTTTTAGCTGGTGGTATTAGTAAAAAGTTCGATAAATTTAAAAAACATCTAACTGCAGATGTACCTGTAACAGTTGCAAAATTCACCAATAATGCAGGAATAATTGGAGCTGCAATTTATGGTAGTAAACAAAAAAAAAGTAAGTAGCATTTAAACTTCAAAAAAATGAATTCCACTACTCTATTTTATATTTTAATTGCTATTTTAATCATCAGTTTTATAGTTGATAAAATTTTAGACACTTTAAATGCTAAACATTTTGATGATAAAATACCTCAGAAATTAGCAGATGTTTATGATGATAAAGAATACAAAAAATCACAAGCCTATAAAAAGACAAATGCTAAATTTTCTAATTTAACATCGTTATTTTCTTTGGTATTAACATTGGTTTTTTTCTTTTTTGAAGGATTTAAATTTGTAGATGATTTTGCAAGAAGCTATACAGAAAACTCGATATTAATTGCGTTAATTTTCTTCGGAATTATTATGATTGGTTCTGATATTTTAACAACACCGTTTTCTTATTATAAAACATTTGTGATTGAAGAAAAATTCGGATTTAATAAATCTTCCAAAAAATTATTTTGGCTAGACAAACTAAAAGGCTTGTTTATGAGTGCACTTTTAGGAGGTGGAATTATTTCACTTATTATTTGGTTTTATCAACTTACAGGAAAAAGCTTTTGGATTTATGCTTGGGTTTTAGTGGCAGCTTTTTCATTATTTATGAATATGTTTTATGCAAAACTAATTGTGCCATTATTTAATAAACAAACTCCTTTAGAAGAAGGCAAATTAAAATCAGCCATAGAAAACTATGCAAAAAACGTTGGTTTTAAATTAGATAATATTTTTGTAATTGATGGTTCTAAACGTTCTACAAAAGCAAATGCTTACTTTTCTGGATTTGGTTCTCAGAAAAGAATTACACTTTTTGACACCTTAATAAATGATTTAGAAACAGATGAAATTGTTGCTGTTTTAGCGCATGAAGTTGGCCATTATAAAAGAAAACACATCATTTTTAATTTAATTGCTTCTATCCTGCTAACAGGTTTTACGTTGTTTATTTTATCATTATTTATAAACTCACCAATTTTATCTGAAGCATTAAGTGTTTCTATACCAAGTTTTCATATTGGTTTAGTTGCATTTGGAATTTTATATTCTCCAATTTCAGAAATTACAGGTTTATTCATGAATTATGCTTCACGTAAGTTTGAATATCAAGCAGATAATTTTGCGAAAGAAACTTTTGCTGCAAATCCGTTAATAACATCACTTAAAAAACTATCAAAAAATAGTCTGAGTAATTTAACACCTCATCCAGCCTATGTTTTTATGCATTATTCACATCCAACTTTGTTGGAGAGAGTAGAAAATTTAGAAAAGTAATGTATAATTTTTATTTATAAAATCTGTTCCACCTATATTTATAACTCCTTAATTGAAAAGATCTACCTATTAAAAATATTATAAGTAGTAAAAATGCTTTTTTCATAGGACGGCTTTAATCAAAAAAATCAAAAATTTAGAAAAGTAATTTCTTGTTTGTTAAAAATGTTTGTTCTAACTTCACTTTAGATTTATCTAACAAGTCTAAGAGGGTGATTTATGGCATATACAGCAACTATAGAAGAAGAAAATAAAGAGATAGCAAATCGATATAAAGATCTATTAAAAGGTACTTATGAGGTCTTATCTAAAGAAGATAAAGATTTAATAAGAAAAGCTTTTGACATTGCGGTTGATGCACATTCTAAACAGCGAAGAAAAACAGGAGAGCCTTATATTTTTCATCCAATTGCTGTAGCAAAAATTGTTGCTATGGAAATTGGTTTAGGTGCTACTTCTATTGCTGCTGCTTTATTACACGATGTTGTAGAAGATACTGATTATACTTTAGATGATATGGAGCAATTGTTTGGCGAAACAATTGCAAGAATTGTAAATGGTTTAACTAAAATATCTCGATTAAATAAAGAGCAAGATGCTTCTTTACAAGCAGAAAATTTTAGAAAAATGCTACTTACATTAAATGATGATGTTAGGGTTATTTTGATAAAAATTGCAGACAGATTGCATAACATGCAAACTATGGATGCAATGCCACCACATAAACAAGTAAAAATAGCTTCTGAAACTTTATATATATATGCGCCTTTAGCTCATAGATTAGGTTTATACAACATTAAAACAGAACTAGAAGATTTAGGATTAAAATATACAGAACCAGAAGTTTACAATGATATTGTAACTAAAATAAAGGAAAGTAAAGAAGATCAGAAAAAATATTTAGATACTTTTTCTGATACCCTTAAAAAAGGTTTAGATAAAGAAAGTTTTTCTTATGATATAAAAGGACGATTCAAATCCATTTATTCCATCAGAAAAAAGATGAGAAATCAGAATGTTACTTTTGATGAAGTTTATGATAAGTTTGCCATCAGAATTATTTTTACCCCCACTTCTACTGATGAAAAATTTGATGCATGGAAAATTTATTCAATAGTAACAGATTACTTTAAACCCAATCCTATTCGATTAAGAGATTGGATTTCTCAACCAAAATCTACAGGTTATGAAGCCTTACACATTACAGTTGTTGGGCCAGATTCTCAATGGGTAGAAGTACAAATTCGTTCTCAAAGAATGAATGAAATTGCAGAAAAAGGATATGCTGCACATTTTAAATACAAACAAGGAGAATCTAGAGAAGATGGTTTAGAAGGTTGGCTAAACAAATTAAAAGAAACTTTAGAAAATCAAAGCATAAATGCGGTTGATTTTGTAGAAGATTTTAAACTAAATTTATATGCCAAAGAAATATATGTTTTTACACCTAAAGGTGATTTAAAATCGCTTCCTAAAAATGCTTCTGCTTTAGATTTTGCGTTCTCAATTCATACAGATGTTGGTTTAAAATGTAGAGGCGCAAAAGTAAACGGAAAATTAGTTCCATTAAGTCATATTTTAAAAAGTGGAGACCAAATAGAAGTAATTACAACTTCTACAAATAAGCCTAATGCTAGATGGTTAGATTTTGTTATTACAGCAAGAGCAAAAACCAGAATTAGAGCAGCTCTTAAAGATGAAGAAAAACAAATTGCTGAAGAAGGAAAAGCAGTTTTACAACGTAAACTTCGTCATTTAAAAATTACGTTTAATGATAAAACAATTAATGAATTAGTAAATTATTTTAAATTAAAAACAAGTTTCGATTTATTTTTTAGATTTGGAAACGGAGCTATTGATAACACACAATTAAAGGCATTTGTTACACAAAGAAATAGCACCTTTTTAAACTTCTTTAAAACAAAGTTAAGAAGAAACACAAGTAATAAAAAAGAACATGATGTAGAAGAAGTTACAGAAAAATATGATGCTTTAGTTTTTGGTAAAGAAGAAGGAAAATTAGATTATAAATTATCTAAATGTTGTAATCCAATTCCTGGAGATAAAGTATTTGGTTTTTTAACTATAAATGAAGGTATTAAGGTCCATAAACAAAACTGTCCAAATGCTATTTCATTACAATCTCATTATGCTTATAGAATTATACCTGCAAAATGGATAGACTCTACAAAACAAGATTTTAAAGCAATTTTACGAATTAGCGGTGTAGATAACCAAGGAATTGTTAACAATTTAACTCGTATAATTTCTAACAATATGGGTGTTTTTATACATAGTATAAATATTGCTGGAGATGAAGGTGTTTTCGAGGGTAAACTGTCTCTAAGCGTGAAGAATACGCCACAATTAAACAAGTTAATTAAGAGTATAAAACAGGTAGAAGGAGTAAAAAAAGTAGAACGTGTTAATACTTTGTAAATATCATTCTTTTAAAAAGTGAATTTTATTAAGAATAAACAGTAAATTTGTTTTTTCGTAAAAATGAAGCACATGAGTAATTCTCTTGAAAATCAAGAAATAGTTAAAAAAGTTTTTACCACTTACCTAGAAGAAAACAAGCACAGAAAAACTCCTGAAAGGTATGCTATACTCCAAGAAATCTATGTTGCAGAAGAACATTTTGATATAGAATCTTTATATATTAAAATGAAAAATAAAAACTATCGTGTTAGTAGAGCTACGCTTTATAACACAATAGATTTGCTTTTAGATTGTGGTTTGGTTAGAAAACATCAGTTTGATGGACAATCAATGGCGCGTTATGAAAAAAGTTATTTTGATAAAAATCACGATCATGTTATTTTTACGGATTCAGGTGAAGTAAAAGAATTTTGTGATCCAAGAATACAAATAATAAAAAAAACCATAGAAGAAGTTTTTGATATAGACATCCACAATCATTCACTTTATTTTTACGGTACAAAAAAGAACAAATCTTAATCAACATTACAACAACACAAACAACAAATTAACACAACTAATGGCAGTAGATTTATTACTAGGGTTACAATGGGGAGATGAAGGAAAAGGTAAAATTGTAGATGTTCTTACAAGCAATTACGATATAATTGCACGTTTTCAAGGTGGACCAAATGCAGGTCATACTTTAATTTTTGACGGATTTAAACACGTTTTGCATACAATTCCGTCTGGAATTTTTCATAAAACAGCATTAAATGTTGTTGGAAATGGTGTTGTGATAGATCCAGTAATCTTTAAAAAAGAATTAGAAAATTTAGACAAACATAATATCGATTATACTTCTAAATTATTAATTTCTAGAAAGGCACATTTAATATTACCAACACACAGGTTATTAGATGCAGCTTCAGAAACTTCTAAAGGAAAAGCAAAAATAGGTTCTACATTAAAAGGAATTGGCCCAACTTATATGGACAAAACTGGTAGAAACGGAATGCGCGTTGGAGATTTAGAAATGGAAAACTGGAAAGAAAAATATGATGCTTTAACAGAAAAGCATATTAAAATGTTACAATTCTTTGATGTTCAAGTAGAGTATGATTTAAAAGAATTAGAAGCAGAATTCTGCAAAGGAATTGATAAACTAAGAACATTACAATTTATTGATAGTGAAGAATTCTTAAACCAAGCAATTAAAGATAAAAAAACAATTTTGGCAGAAGGAGCTCAAGGTTCCTTGCTAGATATTGATTTTGGTACGTATCCTTTTGTAACTTCTTCTAATACAACTGCTGCAGGTGCTTGTACTGGTTTAGGAGTTGCGCCTAATAGAATTGGAGATGTATTTGGAATCTTTAAAGCATATACTACTCGTGTTGGTTCTGGCCCTTTTCCTACTGAATTATTTGACAAAGATGGTGAAGAAATGGCTAGAGTTGGTCATGAATTTGGAGCAACCACAGGAAGACCAAGACGTTGTGGTTGGTTAGATTTAGTAGCTTTAAAATATGCAGTAGATGTAAATGGAGTTACTCAATTAATGATGATGAAAGGTGATGTACTTTCTGGTTTTGATACTTTAAAAGTATGTACTTCTTATAATTATAAAGGAAAAGAAATTTCTCATTTCCCATATAACATTGAGCCAGAAAATGTTTCTGTAAACTATTCTGAATTTAAAGGTTGGGATGAAGACTTAACTAAAATGACTTCTGCAGATCAATTACCAAAGAATTTATTAGACTATGTTGCTTTTATTGAAAAAGAAACAGGAGTTCCTGTAAAGATTGTTTCTGTTGGTCCAGATAGAAAACAAACGATTAATAGATAGAGATAAATTTCTATTTTAAATATAAAAAAGCATCTTTTGATTTCTCAAAAGATGCTTTTTACTTTTTGCATGAATTATTTAATTAAGTTTATCTATTTCTAAACCTATAAACTGTAATTGTTTTTCTTTTAATTCTAAAGCTTCAATTAATGCTTCTTTAGTATCAATAAATCTTTCTTTTTGAGCAGAAAATAATTCGGTATAATAAGAAACACCTTCTTCAAGGTTTCTTTTAAACTTTACTAAATAGCGTTTTTGTTTTTTATCCATAGAAAGTTTTACCTCTTCTAATTTATCTTCTAAATATTCAAAATAAAGGTTTAACTCCTTCATAAACATATTAGGTCTGTCTGTTCTACTAATCACACTTTCTCTTCCATAAATATGATCTGTCATATTTTTTAGACTTAAAATTTTAGAATAGTAAGCCATATTTGGCCCCGGACAAACAGAAACTCCAGCACCAGTTTTAGCAGTACTAGCATTGTTTACAATTAAAGCAGACGTACCTAAACCAACACAAATACAAGATTTCTCTATAATTTGATTGTATTTTTTAGTTTTCTCCTCTTTAGTAACTTCTAAAGCTTCTAATTCGTTTATTTTTAAATATTGATATTCTCTTGATGCTGTACACAAACCAGTTTCTTTAAAATCTGTGTTTAAAGCAACAAACTTACTCGGACAAGAGCTTCCTGGTCTATTTTTATCAATATTTATTTGCTTTTGTACATCTTTTGTATTCCCTTTTAAAGTATTAAAAGGAATACCTAAAGGCGATGTATTGCTTAAATATAAATCTTCTTCTTTTGCTTTTGATAATTTCTCTAAAGTATCATCATCTACAGTTGTTGCTTCTGGAACTAATAAAAAAGGACTTCCCCAACCTACAGAATCAATATCATATTCTTCTAATAGAAAATTTTGTTCTTCCTCTGTTCCTACACCTCCTTGTGCAGTTATTTTTAAACTTAAATCTGTGTTTGGTAATGTTTTTCCTTCGGTTGTAAGTGCTGCAAAAACTAATTCTTGAATTTGGCTTTTAAGCTCACTTCTCTTCTCTTTAAACTCTTTTAAAACAGGCCCCATTAAAAATCCATCAGTTGCAAAAGCATGACCTCCACAATTTAACCCAGATTCTATTCTGTATTCTGAAACCCATAAACCTTTTTTGGCTAAAATTTTTCCTTGGATAAAAGCAGAACGATAATCACTTACTTTTAAAATAATTTTCTTTTTTATGAATCCTTTTTCATCAGGAAAAAAGTCCTTAAAATTACTCATGTAAGAATACAAACGAGAATTTAAACCTGCAGACAACACCAATGAAGAAGATAAATCGCTTTGTGCATAACCTCTAAGAGCTGCATGAGCATCATTATATTCTACTGGTAATTGTTCTTTATTTTTAAAGTTGTCTTTATCAATTTTAGTCATGATGTTTACATCAATACTCCCCATTGATAAATTTTCATGTGCCCAAGTTTTAAGTTTAGAAACACTAAAATCCTTTGTATTCAGTTTATCAAATTCTTTTTTAAGTATTGAGCTTTCTGGAAGCATTTCTAAATAAGTTTTTAGTGCTTCAGAAGTTTCTGCTGTTACATTTTTTAATGTATTAAATTTCTTCTCTGCTTGTTCATGCATAAAATTTAAATACGATGTAATTCTTTTGGCTCTAAAGTCATCAACTTTATCTGAAATCTCTTTGTAAGGCAGCTCTAATTTATCGCTATAAATTTTTCGTAATTTCTCTATTAGAATATCATCAACTAAAGAAACCACAGAATCTATACCATATTGAGCAACTTTCAATGGAGAGTCTATTGTGAATCCTATTCCCATTACAGGAATGTGAAAACTATGAACGTTGGGGTTTTTATTTACCTGATTATAAGTCATTTATTTCTATTTAATAATAACTTGCAATTTATTCTTAACTAATTTAAGAAAATATGATATTAATCATTCCTTTAAACAAGTATTAATAAATAATTCTCCATAAAGTGTAAGAGTTAAATAATTACAATTTTCTTTAAAGTGGATATTTCTATTTCTATTAGAAAAATCATATTTACTTTTAATTAACTCTGTGAGCTCACTTTTATTATTTAAATCTTCACGTGAACCTTTATCAGTGTATCTAAGTATCCCTAAAGAAATTAAATTTTCTACATACATACTAAAGTTATCAAAATATTTTAATTGTATTTTTTCTTTTAATTTATATTTTTTTATTGCTGATTTAACTTCTGTTTTATCCAATCCGATAATATCACTAGTCAAAATAACTTCATATTCAAGGTCAAGCAACATTAAGTATTTTTTTTCTCTAAAGTATGTTAAGAAAACAGCTTCATCTGGTGACAATCTATCAATAATACTAATAAACCCAGGGTGCGCCATATTTACAGTATCAATTGAAGAAGCTTTTGTTAAAAGATTGATAAAGGCATTACTAAGTTCTTCATTTGAAGTATAAGAAAATCTATTAATAATTGGTATTAAAATTTCAGATGGAACTTCAACTATTTTTTCTGGTGGAATAAATTTTAACGTATTAGCATATTTTAAAAGACTATTATACCTTCTTAATTCTTGCTTTTTTTCAATTAATTTAACTTCATCAACTCCGAATCTAAAAGGTAGCATTGCTGCATTAACAGCTTCACCTAAAGTTCCTAAAGCCTTACCCAGTTGAATAGTAACACCACTAAAACCATCTTCGTAAATTCTTTCTGGAACATTTCCAACAATTGATTTTACTAATATTTCTGTAAACTCTTCACTAGTCATATTTTTTTAGTAAAGATAAAAAAAGACTTTTTTAATAGATTAAAAACTTACCTATAGTTTTACAACACTTCTTCACAAATATGGAATGAATGTGCTTTTTTCATTTATTAATTTAAATATTTAACTAAATTTCAAGCATGCAATGTATCTATATTAACTTTCGAAAAACATGACTTTTATCACCCAAAAAAACAAATGAAGAACAGTTTAATATGTTTAAAATGATTTAGTTCTTTTTATTTTTTTCTTCTAATTTTATAACTTTAGGAAATAAAATATTGTTTTCTAAATGTATATGTTGATGTAGATCATTTTCAAATTCTTCTAGTTTTGCATATAAAGCTCTAAATGTATTACACGCTCCTTCTGGTGGAGTATAATTATTTGAAAGTTTACAAATCTCTTTTAAAATATCTCCCGCATTTTCATGCTCATCTTCCATCATTGCAATAGGGTTATTTACTGTACCAAAATGAGGTGCATTTATTTTAGCTCCTTCTCTGTCTGCTTTTACTAATTGCTTAATAAATGGAAATAGAATTAATTCTTCTTTTTTCATATGAGAAGCTAATTCCTGAGCAACAGTTTTAAATAAATTATTAATTTCTACAACTTCAGTGTAATGATGACCATGAACTTTAGCCACTTTATCTGCATATTGTAAAATTAACGGTGTGTTTTCTATTACATAAGAATGATGAATATTCTCTATATGATCTACCAAAAAATCTAATTTCCAGCTATCATAATTATGAGCTTTTAATACAGGATTATTAATAATTGATAATTCTTGTTCTAACTCTTCATATGAAACATTCTTTTTTTCACACGCTTTTTTTATAGTGATTCCTCCTCCACAACAGAAATCTATTCCGTGTTTTTTAAAAACATCAGCCGTTTTAATATTATTTGTAACTACTTCTGCTACTGTGTTTTCTTCTGTAATAATCATAATTTATCTTTTGTAACTGTTTCTATTAATTTTCTTTACTTCTAACATTGATGTTTTAAAAGTTCCCTTAAAAAACAGATAGAGAACTCTATTTTTATCCTAGATAGTTTAACTCAAAAATAAAAGACTTAATTATCTTTTATTATGCAAAAATATATTTGTTATGTAAAAAAAAAGATGACTTTTATCATAAAAAGAATTTATTATAAAATAAAGTGAGTGGCATAAAAAAAATCATACTTAAATTTCTTTAAACATGATTTAATATATATGTGAAGTAATAATTAAAAATCTTTTTTTCTTGATTTAAAAACAATTCTCCAAGAAGGTAAAAGAACCCATAAAGCTAAAACTAAAGTAGATAAAACCATACCAAAATTAGTTCCAAAAAATTTCTGAAAAACTGCTCCAGTATATCCTAACAATGCAGAAATATCTAATTTTAAAAGAATTAAAATACGTGATAAATCTATAGGATTAAACATGGTAGCAAATAAAGAGAATTTATCTAATGGATACTCTTGTAACATAACCAATGAGATTAAAAATAATCCATCGTAGATTACAGCCAAAAACAACCATAATAAAATTGCATACCCAAAACCTTTTATCTTGTTTTCATTAGACAGTGCAATATTAAATGCCAACGCCACAAAAATAAAAGTTAAAAAAGTACCAACTAAAATAAGAGACCCAAAATTAAATATATCGTTAGATTCTAATAAACCATAAGCTAAAAAAGGAATTCCAAGACCAATAACTAAACTTAATGATAATGATATTGCTACACCTAAATATTGACCAATAAAAATTGTAGATCTTTTTAAGGGTTGTGCTAACAGTAATTCTGTAAATTCTCTCGAATTATAAAAATACATCACGCCAAAAATTGTTCCTATTAATGGTGTAAGTACCACTATAACATTCATTAAAGTAATAACTGCTTTTGATACATCATTATTTAAAAACAACAACACAAAACCAAGTGCTAAATAGAACAAAAAATATACGTAACTCCAACTACTACGCATTAAATCGTAAAAACTATATTTTAATATTTTAAACATTTTCTTTAATTAAAATTGCTGCAATAGCATGTTCAAGGTCATTTTGTTTAGTCTCTTCTTTAATAGCAGTTAATGTACCTTTAAAATAAATTTTACCATCTAATAAAAAAACAATTTCATCAGCCATTTCTTCTACAAAACTCATAATATGAGAAGTAATTAAAATGGTTTTACCTTTTTGTTTTTCAGCCAATATTATTTTTTTTAGATTCAACAAAGAAATAGGATCTAAACCAGTTGTTGGTTCATCTAAAATAATAAGTTCACTATCAAACATAAAGGTTAATACTATGTTCACTTTTTGTTTCGTTCCTCCTGATAAATTTCCTAACTTTTTATCTAAAAATGGTTGTAAACGAAATAAATCAATCAAATCTTGATCTTCAGCTTTTTTGGGTCGTAAATTTTTGACCATTTTTATCAGTTCTTTTACACTTAGATTACTTGGAAAATTAGCAATTTGAGGTAAATAATTGATGTTGTTTCTATATTCATGCTTTTTCAAAACATTTTTTTCTTGAATATCTATTTCGCCTTTATTAGGAATTACCATTCCTAAAACACTTTTTATTAAAGTAGTTTTACCAGAACCATTTGGACCTAATACTGCAAAAATTCCACCAGATGTAATACTTAAATCTAATCCTTTAAGGACTTCAACTTTACCGAATTTTTTATATAAATTTCTTATTTCAATCATTTAAATGGCTTCATTAATGGGTTACTATCTACCAATTCATCTGGTGTAAATACAGGTGATACTTTTTCTGAAAAGTTAATGATATCAACAAATAAACTTCTCATTAAAATAATAGTTTCAGGAGTTTTATTTACAATATAAGAAAATAGCTTTACAGGTCTGTAAGGTATGTCTCCAATGCCATTTTTATCTAAATCGTAACCTGTATATGAACTCCAATAATTATTATCGAACTTATTATCGTTTATTTTACTGTTATATGAGATATCGAATGAATTGTTTAAAAAGTTATTGTCTTTAAAAATATTAGCATAACAAGCTCCTGCAATTTTTATTGACCAACCATTGCTTATAAAATTATTTTTAAGGTAATTAATTCTTGTTGAGCCTTCTACGTTAATTCCAATTGTATTTTCTTTAAAAGTATTGTTTTCTATTTCTGCATCATAAATTTCTTTCAACAATAAACCATAAGAAGCAGTTCCCCAGTTTTTTGAAAATGTATTTCCAGTCATTTTAATATACTTAGAAAACATAACTGCAACCCCTGCTCCATTATTTGTAAATGTATTATTGTGATATTCATTTTTGTTAGAAAACATAAAATGTAAACCATAACGCATATTGTTATGACTTATATTATTTATTACTTTACTTTCTTTAACAAACTCTAGATAAATTCCATCTCGTAATTCAAATACTTCGTTACCTACAACTGTAATATTTGAACAATACCATAAATGTATACCATTGCCTGAAGAAGATTGGTCTAAAGCATTACTAGATACTTTATTATTTTTTATGGTACCATAATGTGATTTTTCTAATAAAAAACCGAAAAACACATTTTCTAAGATGTTATTTTCAAATGTAAAATTCTTGCTTTCAGAAATTAAAACAGCTGCATAATCTTTGGTATAACTTTGCCCAGGATTTTTAATTGTAAGTCCAGAAACATAAACACTATCTGATTTTACAATAAAGATGTAACTTTTCTTAAGGCCATCTATAACAGGATTATCCTTACCGATTATCTGAAGAGGTTTATCTATAATAATATCATTTTCAAAATAAGTGCCTTTTTGAACAATTATTTTGTCATGTGGTTTTGCTTTAGTTATTGCTGAAGACAAGGATTTTATATCACAAGTTTCACATACATTAATTGATTGTGAATAACCATTTAAAGCAATAAATAAGAAACATAAAAGTTGAAATAATTTCTTTTGCATTGTGCTATCTAATAATCAGAAATTTAGAATCTTCATGAGCTGTAACAAAATGCTCTATGTTTTTTTCAAACGTAAAAGTTTGATGTTCTGCTAATGTAATCGTTTTATTTTCTATATGGAAATCGATTTTTCCTTTTAAAACCACTAACAATGTTGTTCTTGGTGAAGTATGTGTAGGAAAAAGTGTATCTTTTTCTAATGCAATTAATAAAGTTTCTGTGCTTTTTGATGTAAATATTTTTGAAGCTTTTAATCCTTCAATTTCTGTTTCTATAATTATATTTTTATTCATATTTTTTATTTAAAAAAGCTGCCTCAAAATTATTTTAAGACAGCTTTATATAATTTTAAGAAATATTTCTATTTCACATTTTGTCCTGATAACCAACGAGCTTGAATTTCTTTCCAATTAAGGGTTTTATCGACATTCGTTTTAACAAATTTCTCTGCATCTTCGTTTGATAAAAATGCTGACAAATTTGCTCCCATAGGGCTTTTTATTGCTGGACTAATTAAATATATTGCTGTTTTTGCATCAATAATGACTGTTGGATTTAGATAATCTGTAACTAAAAACAGTTCAATTTCATCAATATTTCTATTATATAAATCATTTAACAAACATTCTATAGCATCATATTTAAAAGGTTTCCCTTTTTTAGTTACTATTTGTGCTGCATGTGTTTTTTCTACAATTGTCATCTTACAAAAATGACAAGCATCTTTACCATATTCAATTTTTGATGGTTCTATAGAACATGCAAAAATTAAATTCAACATTATTAAAAATACAATTCCTTTTTTCATGCTTTTTTTTGTGCTTTTTTACCTGTAAAAAATGCTACAACAGTAAGAGCCATACCAACAAACATTAAATAACCTCCTGTGTGTGGTAAAGAAGTAACATCAAAATTTAACATTTTTTGATATCCTAGTAATGGTGGTTTATAACTCATAGGTGTTCCATCTGGATTTACTACTTTTATAATTGCATGTGGATCTAAATCACTTCCATATTCTGTTAACCATTGATTAAAATCGTACATACCTAATACGCCTAAGATAGACATAAATATAAACCAACCAATAAACCATTTATAAGAAACTTTATCTAAAAACCCTAATAAACCAATTAATACACCTAGTGCTGCCATACCTCCAATTACTTTTGGAAATACTGAAAACTCCCACATATCTTCTGGTTTAGGAATCACTTTCATTCCAATATAATGATTTAAACCATCAATATTAGTTAAATCGAATTCAGAAACTCCTTTTATCCCATCAATATAAATATTCATACCTAAAGGATCTGGGTACTGTGGTGCACCAAGCATAATATTCCATAAAGGAAATTTAAATAATCCTAATAATAATAAAGAGCCGATAATCATAATAATACCTGCTTTTTTCATCTTTTCTAATTTTAACTTTCTGTTGGAAAATTCGGATATACTTATGTAATTCCGAGAGATTTAAAAGAAGGCTGTAAGAAGTTAATAACTTCAATACAGCCTTTTGTAATTAATTATTCACCATCTAAAGACCATGATAATTTAATGTCTGAGTTTTTTGGTGAAACCCTAACATATCCTTGCATTTCTTGGTGTAATGCAGAACAGAAGTCTGTACAATAGAAAGGCCAGACACCCACTTTTTCTGGTTCCCATGTAAGAGTTTTTGTTTGTCCTGGCATTATTAATAATTCTGAATTTCTAGCTCCAATCATTGCAAATCCATGAGGAACATCAAAATCTTGCTCGTGGTTTGTAATATGGAAATATACTTTATCTCCAACCTTAATTCCTTCTATATTATCTGGTGTAAAGTGAGATCTAATCATAGACATAGAAATATGAACTTCATTACCTTTTCTTGTTATTTTAGCTTCTCCAGGTGCTGTAATTGCATATGGATGCTTATTTTCATCCAATCTATAGAATTTTTTAGATTTATCTTTAATTATACTAGCGGGTATTGCAGCTGCATAATGAGGTTCACCATGTGTTGGAAAATCTAATAACAATTCCATTTTATCACCAGTAATATCATACAATTGAGCAGAATGTTCTAACTCTGGACCAGTAGGTAAATAACGGTCTTTTGTAATTTTATTCATTGCAAACATATATTTACCAAAAGGTTTTCTCGAGTTTCCTCCAGGAATTGTTAAGTGACCTACAGAATAATACGTTGGTTTTCTGTCAATTACTTCCCAAGTACCTACTTTCCATTTTACAACTTCAGAAGAAATAAAGAAAGTAGTATACGCATTTCCTTTATCGTCGAACTCTGTATGTAAAGGGCCTAAACCTCCAGACTTCACAGAACCTGCTAAAATATCTTCATAATTTAAAATTGGAATTCCATAAGCATCTCCATCAAATTTTTTATTTTCGATGGCATCTAACATTTTAGTAAACGAGTGCACAGTTAAATCTGCAGATAATTTACCATTACCAATAATATATTCTCCAGTTGGATCTACATCACAACCATGAGGAGATTTAGGAGTTGGTAAAAAATAAATTGCTCCAGGAACATCTGCTGGGTTTACAGTTAATACTTCTTTTTTCATTGTAGAAGTAGCTGTATGTGTGTGTTCATCATACACATTATGTGCATAATTAGCTGGTATTTTTGTACCACCACCATTATTTACATACTCTTCAATTTTTTTCCAGTTTATAGCTGCAATAAAATCTTTATCATTTTGTGAAGCATTTACTTCTAATAATGAATTTGCTTCTTCTGTATTATAGGTTGTAAAAAAGAACCATCCATGAGATTTATCTCTTCCTGGGTGAGAAAGATCGTAATTAAAACCTGGCATTAAAATTTGAAATTTAATGTTCATTCTACCAGTTTCTTTATCTACACTAATAAAAGATAAAGCACCTTTAAAATTACCTTTGTATTCACTAATAGGCATATCTACTTGAGGTACAGGAACTGAAAAACGTGTTCCAGCTACTACATATTCTGTATTTTCTGTAATAAAAGAAGAACTGTGGTTACCTGCACTATTTGGAACTTCTATAATTTCTTCGGTCTCAAAAGTTTCAAGACTAATTCTTGCAATACGAGGTGTATTATTACCATTTATAAAAATCCAACGACCATCTAAAACTCCATTTGTTTGAGAAATATCTGGGTGGTGAGAATCATCCCAAGGAACCATACCAAATGAAGTATTTAACATTGGTTTTGTTTCTTCTGAATATCCATAACCTGTTGTTGGGAATTGAGAAAATACAGGTATTTCTTTAAACATTCTACCAGAAGGTAAACCGTAAACAGTTAAGTTACCACTATAACCACCAGATATAAATGCGTAATGTGAATCGTGCTCTCCTGGAGCAACGTATACCTTTTCTGCATTGCTGCTATTTAAAGCACTTTTATTATTACTATCACCATTTTTACCACAACTTACCATTAAAAAGGCAGTTGATAAGAATAGTGCTAAAAATTTAAAACTTGTTTTCATAAGTATTGATTTTAAAGTTGGTTGATTATTTTAATGTTCTAAAATACTCTAAGACTGCTCTAGCCTCTTCTTTTGTTAAATTCTGATTAGCCATTGGAGATCCGTTAAATTTCATTAACAATTCTTTAGCTATAGGGTCTTTTTGAACCATTTCTTGTGGATTCAAAATCATATTCATTACCCATTCTGGAGAACGTCTACTTAATATACCAGTTGGATTTGGACCAATAAACTTTCTATTAGTTCTATGACATGAAGAACATTTATTTTTAAAAATTGTAGCTCCTTTATCTGCCATTGCGTTATCTATAGTAGCAGCCATTTCAACTGAATTTATTGGACCAATACCTTTATTATTTAAATCGATTGTACCTTCTTGTGCAACTTTTTTAGTAGTCGCCTTTTCTGTTGGTGCCTTTTTTACAGCTGCTTTTTTTGCAGGAATTTTACTGGATGGAGTTTCTTTTTTTTCTCCTCCTCCACAACTAATAAATAATGTAATTAACATTACCATTAAATAATTTTGTAATTTCATTTTAATTTATTTTAATAATTATTTATCACTTGGTACTAATACATCTCCAATTACATGTATCCAACCATTACTCACTTTTACTGATTTTAATATTTTTGTTCCTCCAACATATAAACCATCTTCTTTTTTAGTAACTTCTAAATACTTTCCAGATGCCATATATAATTTTCTGTTTTTTCTAACATTTTTTTCTAATGTTTTAACCGTATAATTTGCAGGTGCAACATGGTTTTTTAAAATAAAAGCTAATTGAGATTTATTTTCAGGTTTTAGCAATGTTGATACAGTACCTTCAGGCAATTTATCAAAAGCACCATTTACTGGAGCAAAAACAGTTAAAGGTCCTGCATTTACTAATGCATTTTCTAAACTCGCAGCTTTTACAGCTACAACAAGGGTGCTAAAATCATCTAAAGACATTGCAATTTGCAATGCATTTGGGTCTGAAACTTTATCTACAACTCCAGATTGACCTTTCGCTTCTACTTTTGTTTCTTCTTTTGTTGTTACTTCTGTTTTTGCTGTTTCCTTGCAAGAGGTAAACACCAGTAAAACAGCAACTAATAGTTTTAACATTATATTTTTCATGATTGATTTGGATTGATTATTGCACAAAAATAGTATAGCATTAAATAATAAAACATGATATAAGTCATAATAAAAGACTTAAAACTCTTTTATTATAAAAATGTACGTTAATATTTCAAAAAGTGATATTTATCAGCAAAAAACCATATTAGTTTAATAATTTTGCAGTGTTATGTTAACAAGATCAAGTAAAAATGCCATAAGAGCTGTCTTATATTTAACCAATATAGGATCTGTAAATAATAAACTGAGTGCTAAACAAATAGCAGAATCATTAGAAATTCCTGCTCCTTTTTTAGCGAAGACAATGCAAGAGCTAACAAAAAACAAAATTGTTACTTCTGTAAAAGGACCAAAAGGTGGGTTTTATTTAACTAAAATAAACAAGCAGAAAACTCTTATAGATATTATTGCTTGCATAGATAATTTAGAAAAA
Organism: uncultured Polaribacter sp.; assembly: GCA_965367085.1. Lineage (GTDB taxonomy): Bacteria > Bacteroidota > Bacteroidia > Flavobacteriales > Flavobacteriaceae > Polaribacter. The sequence goes on along the minus strand of CBDUHF010000002.1, from coordinate 50,113 downwards.
TTTGATAATTGTTTTCTAGGGCAATCTGAATGTAACGAAGACAAACCTTGTGTTGTACATCATATTTATGCTCCGTTTAAGAAAAAACTTTTAGATAAACTTAACACAAAATCTATTTTAGAAATGGCAAAAGAATTTGCTACTAATAATGATATTTCTGAAATTTTGATTTCTAAATGATATCTGCTAAAAAACAAGCATTTATTGCGCTTTGTTATTTTTTATTGGCCTCTTCTTTAGGTATATTTCTTCGTTTATTTCCTATCTCAGATGTTAGTGCTACTTATAAATTTATTGTTCACACACATTCTCATATAGCTTTACTGGGTTGGATTTATGTTGGCTTCACAACATTAATTTATTCTTTATTTATCAAGAAAACTAAGCAAATAAAATTTAAACTTGTTTTTTGGGCTACACAGATTACCATTTTAGGAATGCTATTTAGTTTTCCTATTACAGGTTATGCATTATTTTCAATTATATTTTCTACACTTTTTTTAATTTGTTCTTACTGGTTTTATTTCCTTTTTAAGAAATACTATAATTTAAAAAAGGAAAACTATGTATATAAATTTATAAATACTTCTCTCCTATTCATGGTTATTTCTAGTATTGGTCCTTTGGCTTTAGGAATTATTATGAACACCCTAGGAAACACATCTCCGCTTTATAAAAATGCTATTTATTTCTATTTACATTTTCAATATAATGGATGGTTTATTTTTTGTCTTTTGGGTGTTTTTTTTTACTTCTTAGAGAAGAATAAGATTCACATTCACAAAGAATTTATTTCTCCATTTTATAAATACATGATAATTAGCTGTTTTCTTACCCTATTTTTGTCTTTTCTATGGATGAAACCATCTAAACTACTTTATCTTTTATCAAGTATAGGTGCTGTATATCAAATAATTGCATTAGGAAAGTTTCAACTTATTTTAAGTAATTATAAAATTACTGATAATAAAATATTTTCACCTTTTATTGTTAAAGTATTAAAATTAGTTTATTTACTTTTTGTAATTAAAATAGTCTTACAATTCCTAACTTCTATTCCTTATTTTGCTGAACTAGCTTTTAAATTTAAAGACTTTGTAATTGGGTATTTACACCTTGTCTTTTTGGGAATTGCAAGCTTGAGTGTATTAATTTTTTTACATCAACAAAAGTTATTAAAATTAAATAAACCAAGTGTCTTAACTTTCCTATTTGGATTTATACTTTCTGAAAGTTTAATTTTCTGTAAAGGATTTTGTATTTGGCAACAATTACCATATATAAACAACTACCACTTAATTTTAGTAATTGTTTCATCATTAATGCCAATAGGAATTTTAGGAATTTTTATTTCTAATTTAAGAACTATTTCCCCCACTCGTTTAAAATCTCATTAGCAAACAAATTACATTGATCTAAAGTTTCTTTTATATGATCTATAGTTGTTTTAGGATTAATTAAACACATTCTAATTACAATTTGATCTTGTAAAACAGTAGTTACCAATAAAGCTTCTTTAGAGGCTACAACTTTTTCAGAAATTTGTTGATTTAAAGTATCTAATTCTTCTTCAGATAAATCTACATCTAAAGGATTGTATCTAAAATTAATAATTGCCAAAGTTGCAGGAGAAACAATTTCCCAATTTTTACAATTCCTTAATAAATCTTCTATTTCTTCTGCTAAATCAATATTATAAGAAATGGCTTTTTTAAAGGTCTTTAATCCATATGTTTTAATAGACATATAAAATTTTAACGCTCTAAATCTTCTTGTTAATTGAATACCATAATCATAAAAATTAATTTCAGATTCATTTCCTTCAATATCTCTTAAATACTCTGGTTTTTCGCTAAATGTATTGCTTAACCAAGAAGCATCTTTTACAAGTAAACATCCAATTTCATAAGGCTGAAAAAACCATTTATGAGGATCTACAGTTAAAGAATCTGAACGTTCAATTCCTCTTAAAGTTCTACTTCCTTTTTTTGATAAAATTGCTGCACCACCATAAGCTCCATCAATATGAAACCATAAATCTTCCTTCTCACATATATCTGCAACAGCATCTAAAGGATCTACTGTTCCTGTATTTGTTGTTCCTGCAGAAGCAATTATACAAAAAGGTTTATTACCTTCTAATTTGTCTTTTGCAATTTCGTTTTTTAATTTATTTATGCTGAATTTAAATTCTAAATCTGTAGGTATTATTCTTACCTGTTCTTTTTTAAAACCTAAAACTCTAATTGCTTTTATGTTTGATGAATGCGCTTGATCTGATAAATAAATGACTGCTTTAGAAAAATCTGAACCACATTTTATTCTTCTTGCTGTTACTAAAGCAGTTAAATTGGCCATAGAACCACCACTTGTAAATATTCCTCCACCTTTTGTTACAGGAAAATTAAACATTTTTAATAACCAATTCATGGTTACAATTTCTAATTCTGCTGCTGCAGGAGACACAATCCAACCGCCAGAAAAAATATTAAAACCAGTAGCCAAAGAATCTGCCATTGTACTAATAAAATTACTTGGTCCAGGCACAAAAGAAAAAGATTTTGGATGCGTAGAAATATTACTATTTGGCATTACATTATCCATTACAAAATCTAAAACTTCATCTGCTGGCATTCCGTTTTCGGGTGCTTCTTGTAAAAAAATGGTATCCATTTCTTCTCTAGAAGCCTTACTTACTGGCTTTTTATTTTCAACTTCAGAAAAATGTGCTACTATTAAATCTACTATTTTATAACCATAAGATTTCATTTCTTCAGTAGATAAATCAAAAGGTGATTGCATTCTATTCGTTTTTTAGAAAATTATAATAATCAAATAAATTTTATACAAAAGTAATTCTTGTTTTTACATAATTATTATAATTTTAGGTTTCTTTTTAAGGAAAATGTAAATTTTAATACTTTATATATTTTAGAAAATGAATAATGAAATTTCATCTATTATTAAATTTCACTTTTCTTTAGCAGATAGCCATATTCTTTTCATTATTTTTGTCTCAAAATCAAAATCTTGAAAAGAATATTTTTATTATTTTTCTTACTTTCTACACTTGTCGCTTCTTCACAAACAAGAAAGATTCAAATAGAAAATTCTGAATATCAATTTGCAGATGAAGAGAAATATCCTGGAGCAACAGTTTTACTCGGAAAAGTAAAAATTAAGCACGATGGAATTATTTTAACCTGTCAAAAAGCATTTTATTTTAAAGGAAAAAATTTCTTTAAAGCTATTGGAAACGTAGTAATTAAACAAGGAGATACCATAACACAAACCAGTAATTATACGGATTATGATGCAAATTCTAAACAAGCCCTTTCTTGGGGAAATGTTGTTTTAAAAGACCCAACAATGACGTTGACTTCTGATACACTACACTTTGATAGATTAAATCAGAAATTATTTTACAACAGTTTTGCAACTATAAAAGACCCTACTAATACGTTAAAAAGTAAAAACGGTAATTATTATTTAGAAAATAAGAAATTTACTGCAACAACAAGAGTAACTGTTGTAAACCCAGAACATCATTTAGTTTCTAATCATTTAGACTATTATACAGAATCTGGACTTACGTATTTATATGGTCCTTCAACCATTACAAATACACAAAACGAGAATAAAATCTATTGTGAAAGAGGTTTTTATAATACCAAAACAGACATTTCTCATTTTGTTAAAAATGCCAAATTATATTTAAAAGAAAGAACGGTAGAAGGAGATAGTTTATATTATGATAAAAAGAAAGGTTTTGCATCGGCAACCAATAATATTCGAGTAATTGATACTGTTCAAAATTTTATTACAAAAGGAAATTATGCTGAAATTTTTGAGTTAAAAGATTCACTTTTTATCATTAAAAAAGCGGTTGCAATTTCTATTGTAGAAAAAGATTCGATGTTTATTCATGGAGATACTCTGTTAATTACAGGGAAACCAGAAAGGAGAATTGTTAGAACATATCATAATGTAAAAATCTTTAAATCTGACTTGCAAGGAAAGTGCGATTCTATTCATACAAATCAAGCTACAGGATTAACAAAAATGTTTAAAAACCCTGTTTTATGGTCTGATAGAAATCAAATTACAGGAGACACTATTCATTTACTTTCTAATGTAGAAACAGAAAAATTAGATTCTTTAAAAGTATTGAATAATGCATTTATTGTTTCTAAAGATTCTTTATCAGAAAATGATTTCAACCAAATTAAAGGGAGAAATATGTTTGGTAAATTTAAGAAGAATAAACTGCGATTACTTTTAGTAAAGGGAAATGCAGAATCTGTTTATTTTAATAGAAATGAAGAAACAAGTGTGTTAGAAACTATTACCAAAGAAATTTCTAGTAATATTGAATTCACTTTAGCTCAAGGACAAATAGAAACGATTAAGTACCTAAAAACTTCCGACGGAAAAACATATCCTCCTTCTCAATTACCAGATGATGTAAGAATATTAAAAGGTTTTATTTGGAGAGAAGACGAGCAACCTAAAAAGATGGAAGATATTTTTATAAAAGATGATGAAGAAAAAGAATCGCCTATCAAAAAAAAGGACTCAAAAAATACTACTGCTATTCTAGAAAAGAAATCAATAGAAAAGAAAAAACCTAAAGTTTTTACGAAACAATAAAAATGAAATCAGATTTTTTTAAATTTCAAGCACAAACTTCTCCTCACCCATTTGCTTTAGAAATTTCTCACGCAAAAGGAAGTTATATTTATGATATTACTGGAAAAAAATATTTAGACTTTGTTGCAGGAGTTTCTGCAAATAGTTTAGGCCATAATCACCCAAAAGTTACTGAAGCAATAAAAAATCAACTAGATGCTTATGCTCACGTAATGGTTTATGGTGAGTTTATACAAAAACCTCAAGTTGATTTATGTAAATTATTAGTTGAAAATTCACCAGAGAATTTAAACTCAGTTTATATTACAAACTCTGGAACTGAAGCTACAGAAGGTGCTATAAAATTAGCAAAAAGAGTTACTGAAAGAACAGAAATTATTGCTGCAAAGCATTCTTATCATGGAAATACACAAGGTGCAATGAGTGTTTCTGGTGTAGAAAGACAAAACCAAGCTTTTAGACCATTAATTCCAGGAATTCGTTTTATTGGGTTTAATAATGAAGCTGATTTAGTTAAAATAACATCTAAAACTGCTGCTGTAATTTTAGAAACAGTTCAAGGTGGCGCAGGTTTTATAGAACCAGAAAACGGGTATTTATCCAAAGTAAAAAAACGTTGTGATGAAGTTGGAGCGTTATTAATTTTAGATGAAATACAAACAGGAATTGGAAGAACTGGTAAGTTTTGGGGTTTTGAAAATTACAATGTTACTCCAGATATCATCATTACAGGAAAAGGTTTAGGTGGTGGAATGCCAATTGGGGCTTTTATTGCTGCTACTGAAATGATGAGTTTACTAAAAGACAATCCTAAATTAGGTCATATTTCTACATTTGCTGGGCATCCTGTAATTGCTGCAGCTGGTGTAGCAACTGTAAATGAAATAGTTTCTGAAAAATTAATTTCTGAATCTTTATTAAAAGAACAACTTATCAAAAAGCATTTACAACATCCTAAAATTAAAGAAATTAGAGGAAAAGGCTTAATGCTTGCTGCCATTGTTGAAACGCCAGAATTGGCTGCAAAAATTATTCACAAGTGTTTAGAAAACGGATTAATTCTTTTCTTTTTATTGTTTGAAGGAAGAGCCATGAGAATTACGCCTCCACTTACAGTTTCTGATGAAGAAATTATTGAAGGCTGTAACATACTTTTAAAATCTATTGATGAAGTTTTAAGTTAGTTTAGTTATAGACCAATTATTACTATTATTATTTTTTAAATGAAAAACTTAACAATTATTGGTGGTGGTCCTGCTGCACTTATGCTAGCTGCACAGATAGATACAAAAAAGTATAAAGTAACACTTTTTGAAAAAAAGAAAATTGTTGGTAGTAAATTTTTGGTTGCTGGTGAAGGTGGGTTAAATCTAACTTTTAATTCGCCAATAGATGAATTTATAAGCAAATATTCTCCAAATAATTTTATAGATCCTATTATTCGTCAATTTACAAATGAAGATTTCATAAATTGGCTTAAAACCATTGAAGTACCAACATTTATAGGCTCTAGTAATCGTGTTTTTCCAGATCTGGGACAAAAACCAATTGAAGTTCTTAATAAAATAAAAAAACAAATTTCAGCTAATGGAGTTGCTTTTAAACTCAACACAAATTGGATTGGTTGGAATAAAAAAGGACATCTACAATTTGAAAATATGGAAGATATGGAATCTGATATCACAGTTTTTTCTTTAGGTGGTGCAAGCTGGAAAGTAACGGGCTCTGATGGTAAATGGAGTAATCTATTCAAAGAACGTGATGTACAAATTTTACCTTTTAGAGCTGCAAATTGTGCTTTTGAAGTAGATTGGAAAAATGATTTCATAAATATTCATGAAGGAAAACCTTTAAAAAATATCGCTTTAAGTTTCAATAATCATTTTTCTAAAGGAGAATTGGTTATTTCTAAATTTGGTTTAGAAGGAAATGCAATTTATGCGTTAAGTGAAAAAATTCAAGATAAATTACTCATAGAAAAAAATGTAACAATTTATTTAGATTTAAAACCAACAATGTCTGTAGATCAAATAAAGGTTAAATACAAAAGTTCTAAAGTATCTAAAGTAACAGATATTTTAAAAAAGGTTTTAAAACTTGATAAAACTGCAATAGGAATAATAAAACAGTTTACAGATAAAGAAACATTTTCAAATCCTGATTTACTTTCAGAAATCATAAAATCTGTACCCATTATTATTAAATCTTCAGATGAAATTGATAAAGCGATTTCTACTTTAGGCGGAATTTCTTTAGATGAAATAGATGATAATTTTCAGGTTAAAAAAATGCCTAATTCTTATGTTATTGGAGAAATGTTAGATTGGTATGCTCCTACTGGAGGCTATTTATTACAAGGTTGTTTTAGCATGGGTTTTGCATTAGCACAACACTTAAATGAGTTGGAATCATAAATTGATCTAATTACTTTAATCAATCATTATAAATATTGCAATCGAAACAAAGACAATTATTTGTCCCCATTTTAAATAAACTCCTGCTTTATCATGTTGTTTTAGATATGTAGAAATACTTCCAGCAAGAATTGCTATTGTAGAAAAAACAGATGCAGAAACAAGGATAAAAAGTAATCCTAACACATAAAACTGAAGTATAGTTGAAGTTGTTTCTGAAAATAAAAATCTAGGAAAGAATGCTAAGAAGAAAATAGTAACTTTTGGATTTAAAACGTTCATTAAAAATCCCTTTTTAAACAATTCTTTTGTTGATTTTTTTTGAACTTTATCAGTAGAGATTAAAATCTTATCATCACTTCTAAAAACTTGATACGCTAAATACAGTAAGTAAATTGCACCAAATAATTTGATAGCAAAAAATATATTTTCATTTTCTTTAATAATAGCAGAAACACCAAAAGCAACTAAAGTGGTATGCACTAAACAACCTGTCATCAATCCAAAAACAGTTGCTAACCCATATTTTTTACCATTTACAATACTTTGTGTAAGCACAAAAATATTGTCTGGTCCTGGAGATAAAGACAGAGCAGCTGTAGCAAAAGCAAAAGAAAAGAGAATTTCTACATTCATTAATTGTTAGCCAATATAGCTTTATTAATGCTTTTAATCAATTTTGGGCCTTCATAAATAAAACCTGTATAAATCTGAACTAAATCTGCACCAGCGTTTATCTTCTCTAAAGCATCTTCTGCAGAGTGTATTCCTCCTACTCCAATAATTGGAAAAGATTTGTTACTTTTTTCTGATAAATATTGAATCACTTTTGTGCTTCTTTCTCTAACTGGTTGTCCACTTAAACCACCATTTCCTATTTGTTGTAAACGATCATTAGAAACTTTTAATCCTTCTCTATTCACAGAAGTATTTGATGCAATTACACCATCAATTTTAGTTTCTGCAACCAATTCTATAATTTCATCTAGTTGCTGATTATTTAAATCTGGAGCAATTTTTAATAAGATTGGTTTTTGTTTTTCTTGTTGATTATTCAGTTTTTGAACTGCAGTAATTAGTTCTTTCAAATAAGAAACATCATCTAACTTTGCATGACTCCCAACATTAGGACAACTAACATTTAACACAAAATAATCTACAAAAGGATGTAACTCTGTAAAAACTTTGCAATAATCATTTGTATAAGAATCTGGTTGCGTTAACGTGTTTTTTCCTAAGTTTCCACCAATAATAACATTGCCTTTATTCTTCTTTAGGTTTTTAATTGCAGCTTCTACACCATCATTATTAAAACCCATTCTGTTGATAAGACCTTTATCATCTTTTAAACGGAAAATTCTTTTCTTAGGATTACCTTCTTGTCCTTTTGGAGTAACAGTTCCTATTTCTATAAAACCGAAACCAAAATTTGCTAGTTCGTTATATAAAACAGCATTTTTATCAAAACCTGCTGCTAAACCAACTGGATTTTTAAATGTAATTCCGAATAAAGTACGCTCTAATTTTTTATCATTAAATTGATACATGCTTCGTATAATTCCTGATACAAAAGGAATTTTACATAAAAAACGAATTAAAGAAAACGTAAAATGATGCACCTTTTCTGGATCGAATAAAAATAAAATTGGGCGAATTATTAGTTTGTACATATTCTTCTGTCAGATCGAGCGCAGTCTAGACCTAATTATTTAATATTTTTAATATCCTCTCGACTGAGCTCGAGATGACGATTACTTTTTCAAATATAAAAAAAGCTCCATAAAAAATATGGAGCTTATAGATTATCTTAAAACAGCTTCTAAATTCTTTTCGAAAGTTTGCTGTAATTTTTGCATTATTTTATCAATTTGCTTGTCTTCTAACGTTTTTGTTTCGTCTTGTAATAAGAAGCTAATTGCATACGATTTTTTTCCTTCTGGTAATTTATCACCTTCATAAACATCAAATAAATCCACATCTTTCAATAGTTTTTTCTCTGACTGAAAAGCTAAATTGTATACTTCTTTAAATTCTACTTTAGAATCTATCAACAACGCTAAATCTCTTTTTACTGCTTGGAATTTAGATAATTCAGAAACTTTAATGTTCTTTTTACCAACTAATTTTAAAATAGTATCCCAATTAAAATCGGCAAATAAAACTTCTTGTTTTATACTAAACTCTTTTAAGATTGAACGTTTTACAACACCAAATTCAACTAGTTTTATTTTTCCTAAACTTAATGAAATTCCTTCTGAAAACACATCTGATTTTGCTGGAGTTGTTTTTAATTTATCTATTCCTAATCTACTTAGCAATGAAGTTACAATTCCTTTTAAATAAAAGAAATCTGAATTTTGACTTGCTACTTTCCAGCTTTCTTTAGTTCTGTTACCAGTTACAAAAAGCGTTAAATGTTTGTCTTCTTGGTATTTTGCATCATATTTATGATATGTTTTACCAAACTCATAAAATTTTAAAGAATTGTTCTTTCTGTTGATATTATAAACTACAGATTCTAAACCACTAAATAATAAAGATTGACGTAAAACCTTTAAATCGCTACTTAAAGGATTTAACATTTCTACATTATGTTCTTCGTTTAAGTTTTCTGATAAGTTGATATAATCTGCTTTTGTTAGCGAATTAGCCATTGTTTCATTAAAACCTAAAGAGGTTAATTGATTTGCTACAATGTTTTCAATTTGTGTATCATTATTAGAATCAAAAGAAATTGAGGTATTTAATTTATGAGAAAACTCAATATTATTATACCCATAAACTCTTAAAATTTCTTCAATAATATCAGCTTCACGCTGCACATCTGCTCTATAAGAAGGAATTGTTAAACCTAAACCTCCTTCTGTTTCGCTATTGATTTTAATTTCTAGTGAAGCTAAAATTTTCTTTATTGTTTCTCTTGGAATTTCTTGTCCTATTAAACGATATGCATTTTCATATGATAAGAAAACTTGAAAATCTTCAATTTTCTCTGGATAAAAATCTAAGACATCAGAAGACATTTTTCCACCTGCATATTCTTCTATTAATAAGGCTGCTCGTTTTAATGCATATTCAGCAAAATTAATATCTATACCTCTTTCAAATCTAAAAGAAGCATCTGTATTTAAAGCATGTCGTTTTGCTGTTTTACGCACAGAAACCGGATTAAAATAAGCACTTTCTAGGAAAATAGACGTTGTATTTTCTGTAACTCCAGAATTAATTCCGCCAAAAACTCCTGCAATACATAAAGGGTTCGATTCTGCATCACAAATCATTAAATCTTCAGCACTTAACGTTCTTTCAACTTCATCTAATGTTGTAAACTTTGTACCTTCTTCTAAGGTTTTTACAAGCACTTTATTTCCTTTTATTTTTTGAGCATCAAAAGCATGTAAAGGTTGACCTAATTCGTGTAAAACATAGTTGGTAATATCTACAATATTATTTTTTGGGGTAATTCCTATTGCTTTTAATCTATTCTGAATCCACTCAGGTGAATCTTTTACTTCAACATCTGTAATTGTAATTCCACAATAACGAGGAGCTAATTCTTTCTTTTCAACTTCAATATCTACTCTTAATGTTCTTTCATCAACATGAAAATTACCAACAGAAGGAGAAATTAATTCTAAATTAATATCATTTTGCATTAAACCTGCGCGTAAATCTCTAGCAACACCAAAATGACTCATTGCATCTGCTCTGTTTGGTGTTAAACCTATTTCGAAAACGTAATCTGTTTCTATATTAAAAACATCTGCAGCTTTAGTTCCTGAAACTAATTCAACATCTAAAACTAAAATTCCATCATGTCCTTTTCCTAAGCCAAGTTCATCTTCTGCGCAAATCATACCATGACTTTCTTCGCCTCTAATTTTACCTTTCTTAATTTTAAAACCTTCTCCTTTATCATCATACAAAACAGTGCCAATAGTTGCTACTGGTACTTTCTGACCTGCAGCTACATTTGGTGCTCCACATACAATTTGTACAGGTTCTCCCTTTCCTAAATCTACAGTTGTTACTTTTAATCTGTCTGCATTTGGGTGTTGAATACAAGTTAAAACTTCACCTACAACGATACCTTGTAAACTACCTTTAATAGATTCTTTAGTTTCAATCCCTTCTACTTCTAATCCTAAATCAGTTAATAGCTCTCCTGTTTTAGCAGGTTCCCAATCTGTTTGTAAAAATTGTTTTAACCAATTGTATGAAATTTTCATAATCTTTTTTTGAGGTTTTCAGAAGCAAATTTACTGAAATTCTGCTTTTTGTAACTCATTTTTAATTTAAAAATTACAAGTTTATTTTAACACCCTTTTTTTTTATGATGAATAATATATAAACCCTTAATTTAAATAGTTATAAAATAAATATCTTTGCATTTCATAATAGAAACTTAATGTTTAAAAAGATACCCAATTATATACGATACATTTTTACAAATGTGTTTTTCTTATTTGTTTTTGCCTTACTATTTAGAGTTATTTTTTATCTGTTTTTTGCTGAATTAAATAATGCTTCTTCAATAGAAATTAGAAAAGCTTTTTTATTAGGAATTCGATTCGATTTAAAGTTAGCAATTCTTACTTTTTTCCCAATGGCTATCTTAATTCTAATTGTAAACTTTCGTTTTTTTAAAAGAAGTATTTATAAAAAAATTGCCACTTTCTATCTAGTATTGTCTTATTTAGTATTAACCTTATTTTACCTTGTAGATTTTGGTTATTACGAATATTTAGCAATTAGATTAGATGCAAGCTCACTAAGATTTCTAGGAAATTTAAAAATTTCTACACAAGTTTTATTTGAAAGTTATCCAGTTTACAAAGGGCTTTTGGGATTATTTATTTTAGGTTTATTAGTCTACCTTTTTGTAAAATTTATTTATAAAAAATTCCATAATTCTACAGAAATATTAATGACCAAAAAATTAAAGGTTATTTACTTTATTGGTACATTTTTAGTTTTATCTTTTGGAGTTTATAATAGTTTTACTCATTTTCCTTTACGTTGGAGTCAAGCTTTTTTGTCTAAAAACAACAAAGTAAATCAGTTTGGATTAAACCCTATTTTATACTTTTTTGACAGTTTTGCTTTTAGAAGTGAAGGTGTAAATATGGATGAGTTTAACAAGTATTATCCTGTAATGGCGAATCATTTAGGTTTGTCTAAAGACACTGTATCTTTTGAAAGAAAAGTAACTTTTAAGAATCATCTTTCTAAAAAACCTAATATTGTTTATATAATGTTAGAATCTACAGGAACGGCTCCTATGAGTTTTTACGGAAATCCTTTAGAAAGTACTCCAAAAATGGATTCAATTATAGAAAACAGTTTGAGTTTTTCTAAATTTTATGTTCATAAACCTGGAACTGCTGGAAGCGTTTTTGCTAGTATTACAGGTTTACCAGATATAGATGATGTAAAAACGGTTTCTAGAAATCCTTTAGCCATAGATCAACGAATTATTTTTGATCAATATAATGGATATGAAAAATTATATTTTTTAGGTGGAAGTGCAAATTGGGCAAACATTCGTGGTGTTTTTCAATCTAATATTGAAGGATTAAAAATCTTTGAAGAAGGTAGTTTTGAAGAAGAAAATAGAGCCGATGTTTGGGGAATTGATGATTATGATTTATTTAAAGAATCGGATAAAGAATTGAGCAAGCTTCATCAACAAAGCCAACCTTTTGTGGCTTATATTCAAACAGCTACTAATCATATGCCATTTACTGTACCTGATCAAAAAGAAAGTTTTACACCTATTTTAGAATCAGAAATTACAGAAGAAACTTTACTTAAAGGTGGTTTTAGATCACTTGGGCAATATAATGGTATCAGATATTTAGATTTTAATGTTGATAAATTCCTTACCAGAGCAAAAGAATCTGGATATTATGATAATACTATTTTTGTGTTTTTTGGTGATCATAGAGGTGGAATGAAAGAACTAAAATTTTTAAATAATAATGAAGATGATTTAGGGATTCAAGTACATCATGTTCCTTTTTTTATTCATGCTCCTAAATATGTAAAACCACAAATAGTTGATAAATATGCAAAACTTGTAGATGTTTTTCCAACTACAACAAGTATTGCTAAAATAGATTATACAAATTACACTTTAGGTTCAGATTTACTTGATTCTACTTATACAGATACTGCTGCTTTTGTCTATATACAAAGCAAAGGAGAGCGTGCTGTTGGTGTAATAAAAGATAATTATTACTATGAAAAAACCAATATTACAAAAAAAGCTGGTTTATATAGTTTAGATGTTGATAAGGTTATTGATATACAAAAAGAATATCCTTCAATTACACAGAAATTGGACAGTTTATTATCTGCTTATTATCATTCTACAAAGTATTTATACTTCAATAATAAAAAATCAGTTAAATAACTTTTGATCTACTTTCTTAAAGAGATAATAATAGCCATTTGCAAATGTAATTCCTATTATAATTCCCACTGTAATATCTATAGGATAGTGAACGCCCAAATACAATCTGCTATAAGCAAAGATTAATGGGAAGAATAAAATTAGGTAAATAAATTTATATTTTTCTCTAAGTGCTAATATTACAAAAACAGAAAAGAATGTTGATGTTGTAGCATGCCCAGACATAAAACTATAACTCTGTGGGTTTAATAAATGTCTTAAAAAAGGTTTTATTTCTGGATCATTATTTGGTCTTAATCTTTGTACAGAATTCTTAATTAGATTTGTAAATTGATCTGAAAAAGCAACCAACAAAATCATAGAAAAAATCATAAAACCACCTCTTTTCCATCCAAAAGATTTTATAACGAAATAGAAAATTAAAATAAACAATGGGCTCCAATGTAATTGGTTGGTAATTGCTAACCAAATTGGATCCCATTGTTCATTTCCTAAATTGTTTAAAAAAATGAGAAGATCTTTATCTTTTTGTAAGAGACCTTCAAACATTATTTACCAATTTTTAAGATTTCTACTTCAAAAACAATATCTGCTTTAGCAGGAAAAGGTCCAAACTTCTCTTCTCCATAAGCAATATAATATGGTATAAATAATCTAGCCTTCTCTCCTTCTTTCATTGTTAAAACACCTTCTTTAAAACCTGCAATCATAGGTCTTTGAGCGTCGTCTAACTGAAAAGTAAATGGTTTACCACCATTATCATATGTAGATTGAATTTTTTTACCATTAGCAATATGTAAAATATAATTTACAGTAATTGGCTTGTTAACAACCGTTTTCTTGCCAGTAGTACTCTTTAATTTTAAAATTCTTAATCCAGATGCTGTTTTTATTGCTTTTGCTTCCCCCATATCAGATAAAAATTTCTTTTTATCTACTAAGTATTTAGCATATCTCACTTTATCAGCTTCAATTAAATCTGCATTTCTTTTATTCTCAGATTCGTTAAACTTAATAAATTCTTCTTCAAAAACTTTATCTGCTTTAAAACCTTCTGCTTTATCTCCAATTCTTATAATCTTAATGGTATGAATTGTATCATTCTTTACAATACTATTTACTACAGCCAATCTTAAAGAATCTATTGATTTAGCTAATTTTAAAGAATCTTTAATAGAAGCTTTTAATTGCTTTAGAACAATTGGATTTACAATTGTTTTTCCAAAAACAGAATGTTTACCATTTAAATGAGGAATAGGTTTGTGAGTTATAAAAAACTGACTTCCATTAGAATTTGGCCCTGGATTTGCCATAGATAAAACACCTGCATCATCATGTTTATACAATAATTCTCCTACAGAATCTCTAGGAAATTCATCTCCAAATTTATAACCTGGTGTTCCTCTTCCTGTTTCTGTTGGATCTCCTCCTTGTATAATGAAATTATTTACAACTCTATGAAAACGAATTCCATCAAAATATGGTTTTCCTTTTATAGAATCTGGTAATTTAGGATTATTTCCTTCAGCTAAAGAAACAAAATTACTAACCGTTAAAGGTGTATTTTCTGCATATAATTCTAATAAAACATTTCCTTTACTTGTTTGCATTTCTGCATAAAGTCCGTCTTTTAAATCTTTAAATTCTGCAGGCTTACATGCTGTAAACAAAACAGTTAATGCATATATATATTTAATTTGTTTCATATTTACTTAACGAATTACTTAATCTCTAACAATTCAATTTCAAAAACTAATGCCATATAAGGTTTAATTAAGCCTGGTCTAGGATTTGCTCCATAAGCTAATTCTTGTGGAATAAAGAATTTATATTTTGCTCCAGTATTCATTAATTGTAAACCTTCTGTCCAACCTTTTATTACTCCATTTACGCCAAATTCAGCTGGAGTTCCTTTTTCTACAGTGCTTTCAAAAACAGTTCCATCTAATAAAGTACCATGATAATGAACTTTTACTCTACTTTTAGCTGTTGCTTTTTTTCCTTTACCTTCTTTTAATACAATGTATTGTAAACCACTTTCTGTAGTTTTAACTCCTTCTTCACCTTTATTTACTGCTAAAAAGTCAACTCCTTCTTTTTTATAAACTTCAGCTTTTGCTAATTCTTCTTTCTTTTTTAACTCAGCTTTTTTTGTAAAATAATTTCTTATTGTATTTTGAATATCTTTAGTTTCTATTAATAAATTAGTAGAATCTAATCCATTTCTAATTGCTTGTGTTAAAATATCTTCATTTACTTCATCAAAACCTTGTTTTAATTGACTTGACATCGTTAAACCAATTGCATAACTTACAGAATCTATTTCTGTTTCTAAAGATTTAACATCTGCTTTCTGGTTTCCACATGAAAAAATTGATGCTACAATTGTTATAGCTACTAAACTTTTAATAATTCTCATTTTACTTATTTTTATTTACTTTATACTTATTAATGTTACTGTACTTTTTATTGATTGATTGATTCCTATTTTATTACCATCTCCTGAAATACCAAAAGCATTATAAGACGGAATTACAAATGTAATCGTTTCTCCAACTTTCATCAACTTTATTCCCTTCTGAATTGCAGAAATAAAATCTTCTTTATCTATTTTATAATTTTTTATTCCTAATTCATCTTTACTATAAATAATAGCATCGTTTAAATCGGTAATATTATAGATTAAACTTACTTCATCACCTGTTTTAGGTATTTGTAAATCTTCTTCTAATTTATGTATATATGTATACCAAAAACCATTTGGAGATACTGTATAAACTTTGGTAGAATCTCTTTTAATTAATTGAAGAATTTTTTCATCTTCTATTTTATTTAAAACTTTAGATTCTTCTACTGTCTCGCTAAACACAGTTGTTGATGCTTTAGGATTTATGGGTTTTCTAGGTGTTACCTTAGAACATGCCACACAAAAAATAACAATAAAAAATAGCTTTTTAATTTTCATATGATACCGCTAATTCTTTTTCATATTCTGGTAATAAAGAAGTGAATTTTGCTACAATTTCATCCAATGAACCATCAAACCTTCCTCCTGCAGCATTATCATGTCCTCCTCCATCAAAATGATTTCTTGCAAATTGATTCACAGAAAATTTTCCTTTAGATCTAAAAGATATTTTAATCATGTTTTGCTCTTTATCTTCAATAAAAATAGCAGCAAAAATAATTCCTTTTAAAGAAAGTGCATAGTTTACAACACCTTCTGTATCTCCTTTCTGAAAATCGAACTTCTTTTTTTCTTTATCTGTTAAAGTAATAAAAGCCGTTTTGTATTCTGGTAAAATTTGTAAATTACTTAAGGCTTGACCCAATAACAGCAATCTACCATAAGAATTAGAATCATACACATTGTTATGAATTCTATCATTCTCTGCACCTTTATCAATTAAATTACCAATAATTCTATGTGTTTTACTGGTTGTAGATCTAAATCTAAAAGAACCCGTATCTGTCATAATACCTGTATACAAACAAGTTGCAATGTCTTTATCAATTAAATCTAAATCATTATTCATTTCTATAAATTGATACACCATTTGACAAGTAGAACAAATTTCTGTATCTGAATACATATATTTTACATCATCTGGTTGTTGATGATGATCTATCATAGCAAAGTCATTAGGATATTTTTCTAATGTCTTTTGCATGTCATGACCAACTCTATGTAACGCATTAAAATCTAAAAGAAAAATAATATCAGAATTATTTATTGCTCTTTTAGATTGTGTGTTTTGCCAATCAAAACGATATGTAGTATCTGAACCTGGCAACCAGTGTAAAAAATCTGGATATTCGTTAGGCACAACTACTGTTGTAGTGTGTCCTTTCTTATTAAAATAATGGTACAATGCTAAAGTAGAACCCATTGCATCTCCATCTGGATTTCTGTGTCCTATGACAACAATATTTCTTGGCTTTTCAAGAAATGTTTTTAAACTGTCTAATTCCTTTAAAATCATAAGTGGCGAATATACAATTTAATTAAAAAATTTGTGTAATTTCGCGCCGATTTTAAGTAAACTTGAAAAACATTAACAATGGCAACAAATAGAACATTTACAATGCTAAAACCAGATGCTGTAGAAAACGGACATACTGGCGCAATATTAGAAAAAATGAACGCTGCAGGATTTAGAATTGTAGCTTTAAAGAAAACTCAAATGACAAAAGCTGATGCTGAAACTTTTTATGCAGTGCATAATGAGCGTCCGTTTTTTGGTGAATTAGTTGAGTTCATGACAAGAGGACCAATTGTAGCTGCAATTTTAGAAAAAGAAAATGCAGTTGAAGATTTTAGAACTTTAATCGGTGCTACAAATCCTGCTGATGCTGCAGAAGGTACAATTAGAAAAATGTATGCAACTTCTATGGGAGAAAATGCAGTACATGGTTCTGATTCTGATGAAAATGCTCAAATTGAAGGAAACTTTCATTTTTCTGGAAGAGAGCAATTTTAAGACTGAATCAAATTCAGATAAAGAATTTTTAGAAATTCTTAGTCTAAAAATATATTTAGTAAAACTCACAGCCTATGTTGTGAGTTTTTTTTGTTTCACTATTATTTTGGAATACAATATGTATTTAGTAACTCTTTTATTTCAGTTGTATCGTAAGTTCTATCATACTTATATTCTTTGGCCTTAATCAAAGCATAACAAGCTTTGTCTATTTGATTATTATCTTTATAAATTAAAGCTAAACATCTATAAGCATATGAATTAACATCATTTTCTTTTAAGGCTCTTTGTAAATCTTTAATAGCTTCCTCAGTTCTATCTAATTTATAATATATTTCACCTCTGGTTGCCCAAATAGTTTTTTCAATTGAAATATCTTTATCTGATAACTTATGACTTCTTTTATCAGCTATGGTCTTTTCAATAAAACTTAAAGCTTTTGCATAGCTTCCTGTATCTAAATAAAGTTTCGCTTTATTAAAAAAAGCATAATAATTATTAGGATTTAATTTATGGCATTTATCTAAATATACTAATGCCAAATCATAATCTTTAACTCTTAGTAACAGCGACCCTAAATTGTTTAAAACTGCTTGATTGTTTTTATCTATAGCTAAAGCTTTATAATTATACATTAAAGATTTTTCATAATCTTCAATTGCAGCATATGCTATGGCTAGATTATGATATATACTTCTTTGTGCTGAAAACTTTATACTATTTGGATTTATTTTAGAAAGAACAAAATTAAAATCTTCTATAGCTTCATCATGAAAACCGAGTCCTAAATTTAGTGTAGCTCTTCTATAAGTCCAAGTCAAACTACTCTTACCATAAGGCAAAACACCATTACATATTTTTAACCTTTTATACTTTTTTTCACCTTTAACAACTTCTCCTTCTAAAGTATAATCTACACGTTTTTTTACTTTATCCTTTTTATAATTCCAAACAGTTTTTACGTTGCCATTAGGATAGTAAAAATTAGCAATGCTATCATGATATCCTTTTAAATCAAACACATAATTAGATCGTAAAGAACCACTTTTATAAAAGGTTTTATAGCCTAAAAGTTTTCCAGATTTAAAATTTCTTAGCACTCTTAGGTTTCCATTTTTGTAGTAATCTTTAGCAGGTAAATCTTTATATAATTTAGCTCTTTGAGAAAATCCAAACAAAGGACATAATAATATAAAAACACAAATTATGAATTTAATAATTTTCTTGTTTTTCATATAATTACACCAACATCAATTTAGAAATAACGTTATCTCCAATTTCTTCATTCATCATTTTAATAATTTTCTCTTTTCCATAACTCAATTCTTCACGCAACACAGAAGAGGTTAATTGAATTATTAATGTCTTATTTTGTAACTTAACAGAACTTGTATGCGTTGCAACACCTGGTCCCATCATTTGAATCCAAGTTTCTTCAACTTTTAATTTTTGCATTCCCTTACTCAAGTTATTTTCTTTAATAAAGCTTTGCATTAAATCTTTTACCGAAAAAGAATCGTTTTCTCTTTTTGCCATTATAATTTAAAAATCTGATATGGTTTATTACTCTGTTTTAAAATATTCTCTGTTCTATCATGATGTGTGTCTGTAATAAATATTTGTCCGAATTCATCATTATTTACCAAGTCTATAATCTGAGACACTCTACTTTCATCCAATTTATCAAAAATATCATCTAATAATAAGATAGGAACTACACTAGATTGTTGCTTAATAAACTCAAATTGTGCAAATTTTAATGCAATTAAATATGATTTCTGCTGACCTTGAGATCCAAACTTCTTAATAGGATATTCTCCAATTTCAAAACTTAAATCGTCTTTATGAATACCAACTGTTGTATATTGTATAATCTTATCTTTTTCTAATGATTTTTGCAGTAACTCTTTAATCGAATAATCATTTAACTGACTTTTATACAACAAATTAACTCTTTCTTTATCATCAGAAATAATTTGATATTTTTCATTAAAGATAGGAATAAATTTTTCTAAAAATGCTTTTCTAACTTCAAAAATTCGAGTTCCATATTCACTTAACTGATCATCGTAAACACTTAAATTTAAAGCATCAAAAGTTCTATTTGCTGCAAAATACTTTAACAATGCATTTCTTTGACTTAATACCTTATTATACGAAATTAAATCTTGTAAATACCTTTTATTCTGCTGAGATATTACACCATCTATAAATTTTCTTCTTGTATCACTTCCTTCTGTAACCAAATCTCTATCTGCAGGAGAAATAATAACTAAAGGTAATTGACCAATATGTTCAGAAAATTTTTCATAACTCTTTCCATTTCTCTTCAAAACTTTTTTCTGCCCTCTTTTTAAACTACAAACAATTTTTTCGCTTCTTTCATTTAAAAGATAATCTCCTTCAACCATAAAAAAACCTTCTCCATGCCTAATATTCTGTCCAGCGACAGCATTAAAGTAACTTTTTGCAAAAGACAAGTAATAAATTGCATCTAAAACATTGGTTTTACCAACACCATTATTACCAACAAAACAATTTATTTTCTGTTGAAAATCAAAAGATTGCGATTCTATATTCTTAAAATTGACTAAAGAAATTTTTTGTAAATACATGAATAATGATAAGAGTTAAAAATGATTTGCAAATTATTGAAAATTTAGCGAATTATCTGCTTTTAAAATCCAATTAAAAAAACTATTTTTGTCGCCACTAATTTTTTAAGGAAACATGGCTACATACAAGAAAAAATATAAACCAGAAGGTAAAAAGGCAGAAAATCAAATTGATGAATCAGAATTTGAAACGGCTGGAGTTTTAAATACATTAGACGAAACGGCTTCTAAATCTGAACAATGGATAGAAAAAAATAGCAAACCGTTATTTTATTCTTTAATAGCTGTTGTACTTATCTTTTTGGCTTATTTAGGATACAATAAATATATTGTTGAGCCTAATGAATTAGATGCTTCTAACGAATTAGCTTTTCCAAGAAAATATTTTGACGAAGCTGCAACTGCAGGTTCTGGTATTGATTCTTTACTTACTTTAAGTTTAGAAGGTGCAGATGGTAAATATGGTTTTTTAGACATTGCAGATTCTTATAGCGGAACTAACGCTGGAAACTTAGCAAACTATTATGCTGGTATTTCTTATTTGCAAATGAAACAATATGATAAAGCAATTGAATATTTAAGTAAATTTGATTCTGATGATGAATTATTAGGCCCAACTGCTTTAGGTGCAATTGGTGATGCTTTTTCTGACATCGATCAACAAGAAGATGCTTTAAGTTATTATGAAAAGGCTGCAAATAAAAAAGCAAATGAGTTTACTACTCCTTTATTTTTATACAAAGCTGGTCAAACTGCAATGGATTTAAAGAATTTTGATAAAGCAGAAAAATTATTTTCTCAAATTAAAGAGAAATATTCTACGTCTGACCAAGGTAGAGAAATAGAAAAGTTTATTGCTGCTGCTAAATATGCTAACTAGTTCTCAGAAAAACAGTTTCAGATAGCAATTGCTCACTGAATACTGAATAACTGAATAACTGAATACTGAAATAAAAATGGCAACAACAGATTTGTCTTATTACGATAAAGCTACAATCCCAAATGCGAAATCTTTTCGATTTGGGATTGTTGTTTCTGAGTGGAATCCAGAGATTACAAAAAACTTACAAAAAGGTGCTATAGAAACCTTAATTGATTGTGGTACAGAAAAAGAAAATATTATTTCTTGGGATGTTCCTGGTAGTTTTGAACTTGTATATGGGTGTAAAAAAATGATTGAATCTCAACAAGTTGATGCAATTATAGCCATAGGAAATGTAATACAAGGAGAAACAAAACATTTCGATTTTGTTTGTGAAGGTGTAACTCAAGGAATTGTTGATTTAAATATAAAATATAATGTTCCCGTTATATTCTGTGTACTTACAGATAACACAAAACAACAATCTATAGATAGATCTGGAGGTAAACTTGGTAACAAAGGAATAGAATGTGCTGTTGCTGCTGTTAAAATGGCGGCTATTAAAAATATAGACAGCATAAATGAAAGTATTGGTTTTTAAATAAAAAACACTTTTTAGAAAATTAAGAATACTTTTAACTTCATTTTTTGAGGAATTACATTTAATTCTGTAAATTTGAAATACTATAAAATTGGTACCATATTTGATTTTGTCTAAATCAATATTCATCAATTATTTCTAAAACTATGGGATTTTTAAAACGCACACATAATAAATTCGATTACCAACCTCGTTATTACAAAGGAGAAGGAAATCCTTTTAAAATTGAACATAAACTAGATCAGTTTAGAAAAACTGCTGGTAAAAACAAAGGTATTAAAGGTAAGTTTACAGATGCCATTGAAGATTTAAAAAACTCAGACAAAAGTGTAAACAAAACACTTTTAATTATTATTGCAATCTTAGTTTTTATCTTTTTGTACATCATAGATTTCGATTTATCTATCTTTAAAAGGAATTAATGTCTGATATCATTCAACTTTTACCTGATCATGTTGCGAATCAAATTGCTGCAGGAGAAGTAGTTCAGCGCCCAGCTTCTGTGGTTAAAGAACTACTAGAAAATGCTATTGATGCTGGTGCAACAAACATAAAATTACTTTTAAAAGATGCAGGTAAAACATTAATTCAGGTAATAGATGATGGAAAAGGGATGAGTGCTACAGACTCTAGAATGAGTTTTGAGCGTCATGCAACTTCTAAAATTCAAAAAGCAGAAGATTTATTCAATCTAAATACAAAAGGATTTCGTGGAGAAGCTTTAGCTTCTATTGCTGCAATTGCACATGTTGAGCTTAAAACAAAACAAGAAAACGAAGAACTTGGCACACAATTAAAAATTGAAGGAAGTAAAATTATTTCTCAAGATTTTATCTCTACAGGAAAAGGCACAAGTTTATCTGTAAAAAATCTTTTTTATAATATTCCTGCAAGGAGAAATTTTTTAAAATCAGATACTATTGAAACCCGTCATATTATTGATGAATTTCAACGAGTAGCTTTAGCACACTCAAATATTTCTTTTTTATTACACCATAATAACAATGAGGTTTATCATTTAAAAAGTAGTAATTTAAGAAAACGAATTGTTGCTATTTTTGGTTCTAAAATGAATGAAAAATTAGTACCAATACAAGAGCAAACAGATATATTAACGATTGAAGGTTTTGTTGCAAAACCTGAATTTTCTAAAAGAAAACGTGGAGAACAATTCTTTTTTGTAAATGATCGTTTTATAAAAAGTTCGTATTTAAATCATGCAGTTGTAAATGCGTTTGATGGATTGTTAGAACAAGGTTCTCATCCCTCCTATTTTCTGTATTTAACAGTTCCTGCAAATACAATTGACATTAATATTCATCCAACAAAAACAGAAATTAAGTTTGACAATGAAAAAGCATTGTATGCAATGTTACGTGCAACAGTTAAACATAGTTTAGGTCAATATAATGTAGCACCAGTATTAGATTTTAATAGAGATGCAAACTTAGATACTCCTTATCATTTTAATGCTAATAGTACTAAAGTAGCTAAAACGCCAAAAATTTCTGTAGATCCAGATTTTAATCCTTTTAAAGAGGAAGTAAAAAGCGGATTTCACTCTTCTTATAAACCTCAAAAACAAACCGAGAGCTGGGAATCTCTATATACTTCTGTTGCAGTTACTGATGAGCAGAAACAAGAAGAATTATTTGAAAATCAGCAAGAAGTAAAAACACAGAAAACGTTTCAAATTCAGAGAAAATATTTATTAAGTTCTATAAAATCTGGCGTGGTTTTAATTAACCAATCATTAGCACATCAGCGTGTTTTGTATGAACAATTTTTAGAAAGTATTACCGTTAAAGAAGCAAATAGTCAACAATTATTATTTCCTGTAAAAATTTCTTTTTCATCTGCAGAAATAGAAATGATTTATACCATTAAAACCGAATTAGAAAATGCGGGTTTTTCTTTTGATGAATTTACAAAAGACAGTGTTACTATAAAAGGAATTCCGGTTTCTGTTACAGAAAGTAAAATTACCATTATTTTAGAGGAATTATTAAACGACATTAATTTAGAAGTTCCAGATGCAAGTTTTAGTCATTTTGATGTCATGGCAAAATCATTTGCAAAAACATTATCAATAAAAACAGGAACTTTACTTTCTGAGAAAGAACAAGAAAGTTTAGTAAATGATTTATTCTCTTGTAAAGAGCCAACAATTTCCCCTTTTGGAAAAGCTACTTTTAAAACATTAACTTTAAACGAAATAGATTCTTTATTTAATAGCTAGAAATGAATAAACTAACAGATGCCATAAAACACTTAATAATTATAAACGTAATTGTTTTTGTTGCTCCACAGCTTTTAAAATTAGATTTCACTAATATTTTGGCGTTACATTTTCCTAAAAATGAACATTTTGGAATCTGGCAATATGTTACCCACATGTTTATGCATGGAAGTTTTGGGCACATACTTTTTAACATGTATGGTTTATGGGCTTTTGGTACCCCTCTTGAACAAATGTGGGGAAAAAAGAAATTTATTTTCTTCTATTTTTCTGCAGGATTAGGAGCAGGAATCATTTATACTTTGGCAAATTACTATCAATTTAATGGAATATATGAACAGTTAATTAACCTAGGTTTATCTCCATCAGATATCAAATCAATTTTAAATTTAGGAGAATATAATGATAGTTTAATTACACTTTCAAATAAAGAAATGAGTAAATTCTATAGTTTGTATCATACACCTGCAGTGGGTGCTTCTGGCGCTGTTTATGGAGTTCTAGTAGCATTTGGAATCTATTTTAAAGATGCAAAATTGGCGTTGATATTTTTACCTATTCCTATTGCTGCAAAATACTTTATTCCAATAATTATTGCTTTTGATTTATTCTTTGGAATGACAAAATATTCTGTTGGAAATATTGCTCATTTTGCGCATGTTGGAGGAGCATTAATAGGTTTCTTAATTGCTTGGTATTGGAAAAAAAATCAATTTAAAGTTCGATAATGAGTATTTTAGAAGACATTAAATATCGTTATAAAAAAGGCTCTATTGTTGAGAAATTAATCTACATTAATATTGCTATATTTCTTGCTACACTCTTATTTAGTGTTTTTCAAAGTTTATATAAAGGTGATGCAAATTGGATTATTAACTGGTTTTCTTTAGATGCAAATTACACCTCTTTTTTAACAAAACCATGGACAATAATTACCTATGGTTTTATGCATGATGGTTTTTTACACATCCTTTTTAATTTAATAACTCTTTTCTTTATTGGAAATTTATTTATTGAATACTTTACTGAAAAACAACTACTTACTTTTTATCTTTTAGGAACTTTCTTTGGAGGTCTATTGTATTTAATTAGCCAAAACTATTTTCCTTTATTCGAAGGAAAATCTTCTGTTTTAGTTGGTGCTTCAGCAGGAATTTCTGCCATATTTATTGGAGTTGCAACGTATATTCCTAACTATCAATTAAAAATACGTTTTATTGGTTTTGTAAAATTATGGTACTTAGCAGCAATATGGGTAGGATTAGACATCTTAGGACTTGCTGGTAATAATGCAGGAGGACATTTTGCACATTTAGGAGGAACTCTTTTTGGATTCTTATACGTAAGTCAATCCAGCAATAAAGAATTAGACATACTTGGTAAAATTTCTTCGTTGTTTAAGACGAAAAGAAAACCTTTAAAAACAGTTTATAAATCTCCAAAAAAGAAACAAAATCAAAAAGAAAATACGTCAATTAATCAACAACAAATTGATAGTATTTTAGATAAAATAAGTAAGTCTGGTTACGACACATTAACTAAAACAGAAAAAGATTTTTTGTTTAAACAAGGGAAATAAGTATTAACTAAAGAATAAATAATTGAAAAAAACATCATTTTTTGACAAGTTTTTTTATCTCATAAATTCCTTATTTGCAGCAGCTTTGTTGCTCTCTTATTTGCTACCTTTTATTTCTCCAAACACCATTGCAATTTTTGCAGTTTTAAGCCTTTTTGTTCCTATTTTAATTATTATCAATGTTGTATTTTTAGTTTTTTGGTTACTTAAGCTAAAAAAACAGTTCTTCTTATCTACATTCGTATTAGTTCTTGGATTATTTTTTTCGTCTCCCTTGTATAAAATATCTGGTAAAAATTCTTCTTTAAATGATGATCTAAAAGTAATGAGTTATAATGTAAGAATGTTTAATTTTTACAAATGGAATAAAGATTCTACTACAGCTAAAAAAACAATAGATTTTATAAATGATAAAAACCCTGATGTTTTAGCTATACAAGAGTTTTATAATTCAAGTGAAATTAATTTTAAATTCCCTTATAAATTTATAAAAACAATTTCTAGGAAAAACAGATTTGGTTTAGCAATTTATTCGAAATATAGAATAGTAAACTCTGGTTCTTTTGATTTTAAAAATAGTGGGAATAACATCATTTTTGCTGATATAATAAGAAAAAAAGATACTATTCGCGTTTATAATATTCACTTAGAATCTTTAAAAATTAATCCAGAAAAAGAGCATTTTGGAGAAAAAGATTCTGAAAAATTACTGAGAAGAGTTGGTTTATCTTTTGAAAAACAAGCAACTCAAACAGAGTTATTTCTTGCCCATGAGAAGCAATGGAAAGGTAAAAAAATTATTTGTGGAGATTTTAATAACACGGCATATTCTTGGGTTTACAATAAAATTTCGCAAAATAAAAAAGATGCTTTTATTGAAGCAGGAAAAGGATTTGGAAAAACTTTTGAGTATAAATTACCTATGAGAATCGATTTTATTTTAACCGATAAACCTGCTATCATAAATAAGTTTACAACTTTCACAGAAAAATATTCTGATCACTATGCTATTCAGGCAAAAATTAATTGGTAATTTTAATTAATAACTCCTTTTTTGTATAATTTTATGGGCTTTACGTTCTATTTTATTCTTAAAAAAACCAGCCATTACTAAAAATAAACCTTTAAACCTAGCAACTCTCAAAGCAAAATAACTAAATTTTAAAAGTTTACCGAATTCTTTTTTTAGATCCTCATCATACTTTTTTAATGAAAATTCAGAAAAATCATCATTTTTTAAACATCTATCTATATTTTTTGCAGCTATAATACCAGACATCATTCCTGTACCAATACCTTCCTTATAAAAAGCATTCGCTAAACCAGCAGCGTCTCCAACTAATAAAAAACGATTTCCAGAAATTTTTTGACTTCCAAAATGAAACGGAATAGACCATCCTCTCCAATTCCCAACTTTAGTAGCGTTGATAAATTTATTTTTAACCTTTTTATTGTTTTTTATAATATTCTGAATATCGTCAACTAAATTTATTCCATATTTTTTAATATGATCTGAACGCCCACCTAAACTAATATTTACTTGTCCGTCTGATAAAGGAAAAACATAAAAAAATAATAGCATTTTTTTATAAATCATTCTAATTTCTGCCGTGTTTCCTTTAGGAAGATCTTGTATATCTTTAAAATATGCACTTACAAAAGTTGATGATAATTTTTTATCAATTTTATTATTAGCTAATTTATTAGAAACAATAGACTTAGCTCCATCTGCACCCACTACAAATTTTGACAATATTTCTTTACCATTTTTTAATTTGATAAAAATACCTTCAGATTCTTCTTTAAGTTCTTTAACACCACTTCCAAAGAGTTGATTTGCATAGGTATCTGATAAATGACTTACTAAAAACTGGTCAAAATCGATACGTTTAGCGTATGAAATAATCATATCTCTATTATCACTTTCTTTAAATTCTATATTAGAAGTGTTACTTAAATGTAGACTAATTTTTTTACTGTGTATAAACTTTGGGCTTTTCAAAAAAGCGTTAAACAAATCTTCTCCTAAAAGTTTCATTGCTTTATAAGCATACAAAATCAAACCATCTCCACAAGTTTTATCTCGTGGAAAAGTTGATTTATCAATAATATAATGTGGAATTTTTAACTTTGTTAATATTAAAGAAGTTGCAGTTCCAGAAGGCCCTGCACCAATAATACAAACATCTGTTTTTTCAATTTTATCCATAAAAATATTTTAAGTCTACTTCTAAAGTTTAAAAAATTAATTCATATTTTGTTTCAGGTAATTTAATGTCATCACTTATAAAATGTTTAACTGCTTTAAAATTTAAGCTTTCTAAGATTTTAGCTGAAGCCACATTTTCATCAACTACATATCCAACTATCTTAGGCATTTTTATTTGTTTACAATATAAAATCAATCCTTCACAAACTTCTTTTCCAAATCCTTTTCCCCAATACTTTTGAAGAAATCTATAGCCAATTTCATCATCAACTCCATCTTTTACCAAAGCAACTGTACCAACAAAAAAATTATCAGATTTTCTCAGAATTGCATAAATCCAAAAATCATTATTTTCTAATTCGTATTTAGAAATTAAGTCTTGAAGCTCTTTTTCATTTTCAGACAAGGACTTTACTTCACCTGTTGCATATTGCAATACCAAAGGATTACTTTCAAGCTCATGAAAAGCTTGTAAATCTTCTAAAATTAGTTTTCTAACTATTAATTTTTCTGTTTCAAAAATCATGAATAATATCGTACTTTTGCACCCCTTAATCTGTCAAAGACAGCTTTTGTAAATATACTATAAGAACTTTAAAAAACTAAAAACTCATTTAAAGTTTCTATTTTTAAGTTAACAAACAGAAAATGAACGCAAATAAAAAAGTAGCTTTTTACACTTTAGGATGTAAATTAAACTTTTCAGAAACTTCTACTATTGCTCGTAATTTTGTAAACGAAGGTTTTGATAGAGTTGAGTTTGAAGAAAAAGCAGATATTTATATAATAAATACTTGCTCTGTTACAGATAATGCCGACAAACGTTTTAAATCTATTGTTAAAAATGCATTAAAGAAAAATGATGATGCTTTCTTAATTGCAGTAGGTTGTTATGCTCAATTAAAGCCAGAAGAACTTGCTGCTGTAGATGGAGTTGATTTAGTTTTAGGAGCTACAGAAAAATTTAATGTTACTAGTTATATAAACGATTTAACCAAAAATAATATTGGAGAGGTTCATTCTTGTGAAATTTCTGAAGCCGATTTTTATGTTGGCTCATATTCTATTGGAGATAGGACTCGTGCCTTTTTAAAAGTACAAGATGGTTGCGATTATAAATGTACCTATTGTACAATACCTCTAGCAAGAGGTATTTCTAGAAGTGATACAGTAGAAAATGTACTAAAAAACGCTAAAGAAATATCAGAAAGAGGAATAAAAGAAATTGTACTTACTGGTGTAAATATTGGCGATTATGGAAAAGGTGAGTTTGGCAATAAAAAACACGAACATACATTTTTAGAATTAGTTAAAGAATTAGATAAAGTTGAAGGAATTCACCGTTTAAGAATATCTTCTATAGAACCTAATCTTTTAAAAGATGAAACCATAGAATTTGTGTCTAAATCTGACACTTTTGTTCCGCATTTTCATATTCCTTTACAAAGTGGAAGTGACGAATTATTAAAGAAAATGAAGCGTCGTTATTTGAAAAATACTTACACAAATAGAGTTTCTAAAATAAAAGAAGTAATGCCAAATGCATGTATTGGTGTTGATGTTATTGTTGGTTTTCCTGGAGAAACAGATGAATTATTTTTAGAAACTTACAATTATTTAAATGACTTAGAAATTTCTTATTTACACGTTTTTACCTACTCAGAAAGACCAAACACAGAAGCTGTAGAAATGGATGGTGTTGTTTCAAAAAAAGTTAGGGCAAAACGTAGCAAAATGTTACGTGGTTTATCTGCTAAAAAACGTAGATCTTTTTATGAAAGTCAATTAGGAAACACATTAAGTGTCTTATTTGAAAGTGAAAATAAAGAAGGGTATATAAATGGATTCACTGAGAACTATGTAAAGGTAAAATCGCCTTGGAATCCAGAATTAGTAAATACAATTCATAAAATTAAATTAACAAACATTGATGAAGATGGTTTAGTTAGGTTTGATTTTGTTGAAGATGTTGTAACTTTATAAAAAAAACAAATATGAAATTTTTACCATTATTCTTTTTTGTCTTGGCTTTAAGCTGTAGCCAACCCAAGCAAAAAATCGAAAAACAAAGTAAAGAAAAAGAAGTAGTTAAAGTAATTGAAAAAATTGAAGAAGTAAAAAAGCCTGTTGTAAAAAAAATACAAGAGGAGCTTTTTATTGTACTTAAAAACCCTAAAAATGTTGCAGATGCAAAATCTTTAATTGAAAACAGCGGATTAACTTGGAGCGAATTAGTAATAGACAATCAATACAATAAAGCTGCAAAAATTAAAGTACCAGCTGATAAAAAAGAGTTTTGGATAGAACGATTAAAAAAATCGAATGTATTTTCTTCTGTAGAAATAAGTTCAGATGAAACAATAAACAAAGCAAAATATATTATTGAAAACACTTTTGTGAGTTTAAGAAAAACTCATTGTTCTGGTGACTGCCCTGTGTATGATGTTACTTTCTTTAAAGACGGGAAAGTGATTTTTAACGGAATAGAAAACGTACCAACAAAAGGAACAAAAGAGTTTACGTTAACAGAAAAGGAATTAAATAAAGTAGAAGAAATGTTTTCTAAAACAGCCTTCAACGAATATGCTGATGCTTTTATAGACAAAAACATAGCAGATTTTCCAAGCACGTTCATTATCCATCAAAATAAACAAATAGAGATTAAACTTTGGAAAAATGTACCAGATGAATTAGCGTTTGCACATGAATATTTAGAAGGAATTTTATTAAAACAAAAACTTATTTTATAGATGGCTAAAACCCCTATTTATTTTGTTCCAGGTTTAGCTGCTGGTCCAGAAATCTTTGAAAATTTAGAATTATCAAAAGAAAAATATGAATTGCATTATCTTACTTGGTTAAAGCCCTTGGCTTTAGAAGAATCTATTGCAAATTATGCTATGAGAATGTGTGATGAAGTAAAAGAAAAAGAGCCTATTTTAATAGGTGTTTCTTTTGGCGGAATCATGGTACAAGAAATGAGTAAGTTCTTAGACGTAAAAAAAGTAATTATAATATCTAGTGTTAAAACTAATAAAGAATTGCCAAAGAAATTTAAAATGGCAAAATTTACTAAACTTTATAAATTCTTCCCTACTAAAGTTATATCTAACTTCGAAGAATATGCACAATATTTCTTAGGTAAATCGCTTAAAAAAAGAGCCAAAATCTATCAGAAATACCTTTCTGTTAGAAGTAAAACATATTTAAACTGGGCTATATTTAATGTTTTAAAATGGGAACAAAATAAACCTTTAGATGGTATTGTTCATATTCATGGAACCAAAGACAAAGTTTTTCCAATAAAAAATATTAACGAATCTATTGAAATAAAAGGTGGTACACATATTATGATACTTACAAAAGCTAAAAAAATATCAAAAATTATTGATGAAGTTTTAACTTTTTAAAATCAGACTGATTTCCTACTTTTATAAAATAAAATCATAATGCTATGAAAAAATCACAACGTATATTATCATTACTAAGTATTACTTTTCTTACTCTTTTATTTTTTAATGCCATTAATAAGTCTGATGTAGACCCAAAGTCTAATACTCATGAAAATTATAAAGTTAAAGCTTTAAAATTACCTAATGGTTTAAATTTTGCAGGAGAATTAGTTCCTATTCATAAATCTAATATAAGAGAAAGAATGGATAGAGAGTTGCTTGTAAATACATATTGGCAATCTAACGGTTTATTACTTTTAAAAAGAGCAAATAAATATTTCCCAATTTTAGAACCGTTATTAAAAAAATATGGTTTACCAGATGATTTTAAATATTTAGCAGTTGCAGAAAGTGGTTTATTAATGAATAACCCATCATCTGCAAGAGCTTCTGGACTTTGGCATTTTTTACCAAATACAGCAAGAGAAAGAAAGTATGGATTAGAAGTAAATAAGAATGTAGACGAACGTTATCATATAGAAAAATCTACAAGAGCTGCAGCAATTTATTTAAAAAATTCGAAAGAAAAATTTGGTTCTTGGACATTAGCCGCTGCTGCGTATAATGCAGGAAACGGAAGAATTTCTGAAAGATTAAATACACAACAAGTTACTAGTTATTATGAAGCTCTTTTACCAGACGAAACTGAAAGATATGTTTTTAGAATTGTGGCTTTAAAAGAAGTTTTATCAAATCCAGAAAAATATGGCTTTGTATATGATCAAGAAGATTTATATACTTCAACAAAAACAAGAACTGTAAAAGTTGATACTGCCATTACTAATATTGCTTTATTTGCTAAGAAATTTGGAACAAATTACAAACAATTAAAGCTTCAAAACCCTTGGTTAAGAGAAAATAAACTGAATAATAAAAGCAGAAAGTTATACGAGATTAAAATTCCAGTGGAATAAATTATTCAGGTATATTTTTAACTCGCCCTACAATTCCAGATTCTAACTGAACTTTTATTCCATGAGGATGATTAGCAGATTTTGTGAGTAATTTACTTACTATTCCTTCTGTTAATTCACCAGTTTTTTGATGTGGTTTCTGAACAATTTCTACAAATAATCCAATTTTAATATTAGATCTGTTTTTAGTGTCAATCATTATTTTAATATTTTAAACAAAAATAAGTATACAGTCATTAAAAAAGGATTGATTTCTATTTTTTAGCTGATTTTATTTTGATAAATAAACACCATTTATCTATTAAAAAATAAAAAACAGACAACAAAACAATAAGTTATCAATTATTCTTTATGATTTTTATTAATCTTTCCCATAAAAACAAGCACAATTATTATATTTGTGCTTCCAAAAAAAGAACACAAAATTATGTTTAGTAATTTAAGCGATAAATTAGATAAAGCCTTACACACCTTAAAAGGTCATGGTAAGATTACAGAAGTAAATGTTGCAGAAACATTAAAAGAAGTTCGTAGAGCTTTATTAGATGCCGATGTTAACTTTAAAATTGCCAAGGAATTTACTAAAAGAGTACAGACTAAAGCTATTGGACAAGACGTTTTAACAACGTTAAATCCAGGACAACTAATGGTAAAATTGGTTAAAGACGAATTAACCGATTTAATGGGAGGTGAAACTGTGGGTGTAAATCTTGGTGGATCTCCAACTGTTATTTTAATGTCTGGTTTACAAGGTTCTGGTAAAACAACTTTTTCTGGAAAATTAGCTAACTTCTTAAAAACTAAGAAAAGTAAAGAAGTATTATTAGTTGGTTGTGATGTGTATAGACCTGCTGCAATAAATCAATTACAAGTTGTTGGAGAACAAATTGGAGTTGAAGTTTATGCGGAAGTTGGTAACAATAACCCTGTAGAAATTTCTCAGAATGCAATTAAACACGCAAAATCAAATGGCAAAAATGTAGTTATTATAGATACTGCTGGTCGTTTAGCTGTGGATGAAGAAATGATGAATGAAATTTCTAATATTCATAAAGCTGTAAATCCTCAAGAAACATTGTTTGTTGTAGATTCTATGACTGGACAAGATGCTGTTAATACTGCAAAAGCCTTTAATGATATTTTAAATTTTGATGGAGTTGTTTTAACAAAATTAGATGGAGATACTCGTGGTGGAGCTGCGTTATCAATAAAATCTGTTGTAGATAAACCAATTAAATTTATTGGTACTGGAGAAAAAATGGATGCAATTGATGTATTTCATCCAGATAGAATGGCAGATCGTATTTTAGGAATGGGAGATGTTATTTCTCTTGTAGAACGTGCTCAAGACCAATACGATGAAGAAGAAGCTAGAAAACTACAAAAGAAAATTGCTAAAAATCAGTTTGGTTTTGATGACTTTTTAAGTCAGATTCAACAAATCAAAAAGATGGGTAGCATGAAAGATTTAATGGGAATGATTCCTGGAGCAGGAAAAGCAATGAAAGATGTAGATATAGATGACGATGCTTTTAAAGGAATAGAAGCTATAATCCATTCTATGACTCCAACTGAAAGAAGTACACCAACTTCTATAAATGCAAGCAGAAAAAAGAGAATTGCAAAAGGATCTGGAACTTCTGTGAATGAAGTAAATCAGTTAATGAAACAATTTAATCAGATGAGCAAAATGATGAAAATGATGCAAGGTGGTGGTGGCAAAAAGATGATGCAAATGATGAAAGGAATGAAATAATATATTTTAGGCTGCTTTAAAAAGCAGCCTTTTTTATTTATATATATATCAATTATAACTAATGCTTCAAAAAATAGTATCCTTATTATTAGATTCAAAAAAGAATAGAATTCTTTTTTTTTCATTTTTAGGGCTTCTTATTTTTTTGGTTTCTCATAATAATGGAATGTTTTGGGATAATGTATTATTTAGTTCAAAAATTGGTGGTCATCTATATAACAACTCTGTTTTTAACTGGATTTTACCTGATAATTTAGATGCCGCTCATCCTCCTACATTAGGATTTCTATTAGCTATAATATGGAAAATATTTGGAATTAATTTATGGTCTTCACACCTATTAATGTTACCATTTACAATTGGTTTTTTTTATCAACTTTTTAAGTTTATCAATTATTTTATAAAATCAAATTTACTATCATTCTTTTCTTTTCTTTTAATAATTTTTGACCCTACATTATCAACACAATTTGTTATAGTTAATCCAGAAATTATACAGATATTTTTCTTTTTATTAGCCATTAACTCGATTTTAAACAACAACTATAATCTTAAAACTTTAGCGTTATTTTTCTTAAGTATTATTTCTTTAAGAAGCATGATGCTATGTTTTGGAATTTTTTTATTTGAAATTATTAATCGTTATAATTATAAAGAATCAATCATTAATAAAAAACTTTTTTTAAGCTATTTCATTGGTATTATACCTGCTTTTAGTTTTCTCCTTACACATTATTTAATTAAAGGATGGCTGTATACCCATATAAATTCTCCTTGGAAAGGAAATCATAAATTAATTTCTTTAGGAGGTGTATTTAAAAACAGTATTGTTTTAATTCATAGGCATATTGACTATGGAAGAGTTTTTATATTTATATTTATTCTGATAGGACTTTTATATCATGGAAAGAATATCTTTAAATCTAAAAAAAACAAACAATTAATTTTAATTATATTAACATCAAACTTATTAGTTGTTATTGCAAGTTTATTATCTACTAACCCAATTGGACATAGATATTTTATAGTTTCTTATATTTGTTTTATATTACTTTCTTTTATAATATTAAATTCTTTTTATATCAAAAAAAAGATCATATACAGCTTACTTTTCATAGGTTTGTTTACAGGGAATTTATGGATTTATCCAAGAGAAATTTCTCAAGGATGGGATTCTACGTTAGCTCATATACCTTATTATAAATTAAGGTTACATGCAATAGATTATTTAGATAAAAATGATATTAGTATTGAAAAAGTAGGTACATTTTTTCCAAATATAAATTCAATTGATGATGTTGACTTAAATGGAGATCAAAGAGCTTTTGCTAGATTTAATGGTAAAAATAAATATGTTTTTTATTCTAATGTTTACAATTTATCTGACAAAGAATATGATACATTAGATAAAAATTATACCTTGCTTAAAGATTTTAAAAGCTACAATATAACTATTCATATCCTTATTAAAAATGATTTTATTAGACGGAAAAAAAACAGCAGCTGATATTAAAGAAGAAATTGCTTTTGAAGTTAGAGAACTTAAAAATAGAGGCAAAGAAACTCCACATTTAGCAGCAGTAATTGTTGGAAATGACGGTGCAAGTATAACCTATGTAAATGCAAAAGTAAAAGCTTGTGAACGAGTTGGATTTAATTCAACTTTAATTAGATTACCAGAAGATACAACTGAAGAAGATTTATTAAATGAAATAGCTATTTTAAACATAGATAAAGATATAGATGGATTTATTGTTCAGCTACCTTTGCCAAAACATATAGATGAGCAAAAAATATTAATGGCTGTAGATCCAGATAAAGATGTTGATGGTTTTCACCCAACAAATGTTGGTAAAATGGCTTTAAACTTACCTACATTTATTTCGGCAACTCCATTTGGAATTTTAGAATTACTAGACAGATATAATGTTGAAACTTCGGGGAAACATGTTGTGGTTTTGGGAAGAAGTCATATTGTTGGTAGCCCAATGAGTATTTTATTATCTCAAAAAAGAAAAGTTGGTAATGCTACAGTTACCATGTGTCATAGTAGAACACAAAATTTAAAAGAAATTACGTTACAAGCAGATATTATTGTTGCTGCAATAGGAATTCCAGAGTTTTTAAAAGCAGACATGGTAAAAGATGACGTAACTGTAATTGATGTTGGTATTACTCGTTTAGCAGATTCCTCTAAGAAAAGTGGTTTTAGATTAGTTGGTGATGTTGCTTTTGAAGAAGTTTCTAAAAAAGCATCTTTTATAACTCCTGTTCCTGGAGGTGTAGGACCAATGACAATTGCAATGTTACTTAAAAACACATTATTAGCTTGTGAAAGAAACAGTGTAAAATAATTCTACATTTACTTTATAAAAAAGAGCTAATTTAAATTAGCTCTTTTTTTATTATTTCTAATCTTCTCTAATACATTCAATTTTCCAAAAAGGAAACACTACAGTTTCTGTTTTATCTACCCATTCTCCAATCCATTTATACCCCTTTTTATCAATATCATAAAAAGTAAGTCTAGAAAAGCCTTTTGTTCCATTTGGAGCTTTTTGATCAAGATATAAAACTATGTTACCTTCGTTATTTTTATTTCCAGACCAAGACCTTAATTTGGGAGTTGCTGCTTTTGTAGTGTAATAATGAACATACCAACGTAAACTATATATATTATATTGACGAATGCTTCCTGAGTTATTTCCATCTTCTTTTATTGTTTCATCTTGAACAGCCATTCCATTCATAATATATTTCCATCTCCAAATCATTTTTATGGGTTTTGCCCAAGTTCCATCTGGATTTCTAGATGTTGAATTACAATTACATTCACCTATTAAATCTTGATAATCTTTAAGCTGTTTTGGAGCTTTTGGATTGTATTTTCCAAAAGGATTTTCTTTAGACACAACATATTTCATAGAGTCTTCTTGTGATGAAATTGAAGTGCAATAACAGCAAAAAAGGAATAAAAGTTTTACAGATATTTTCATAGAACATTGAATTTAGCTAAGTAATGTAGCTAAATTCAAGTTGAAAGAAAGAAAAATTAACAGTCTTTAATAAAAATTTAACTATACTATTCTTCTTCTCTATTAACCAAATCCATAGAAAAAGCAGGTAAACAAATTGCTAAATATTCACATTCATTTTCAAAAGGGTTTGAATATTGAACTCTAGTATTTTTTTCTATTTTGATAGATTGACCTGCTTCTAAAATAACAGTTTCATCATCAATAATAAATTGCTTTTTACCTTTTATAATATAAGTATATTCGTCAAAATTTGGAGTTTGATAAGGTTCTGACCAACCAGAAGGTGCAACCATATGTGCAATACTTACTTGGGAATTTTTGTCGGTAGCATTTCCAAAATGTTCTTCTATTAATTTTCCATCTGTTGTTGGAACAATAAAAGGTGATTTTTGAATTATATATTTTTTCATCTATTATAAATATAAAGGAATATATTCTCTAGTAATAACATCTTCTATTTTAGAAAGTTCATCAAAACTTACTTCCATAAAATAATAAGAATCTGCCTTTTCTAATTGTTCTGAGTTAAATAAACTACTAGCTAA
Source organism: uncultured Polaribacter sp. (assembly GCA_965367085.1). Lineage (GTDB taxonomy): Bacteria > Bacteroidota > Bacteroidia > Flavobacteriales > Flavobacteriaceae > Polaribacter. Next base: position 12,343 of record CBDUHF010000002.1, on the reverse strand, counting down.
ATCAGCTAACTTTTTATTAGATCTATTTTTAGCTCCAATTGCTAATCTTATAATATTTAAATGATTACTATCTTTTAACAAACAACCAATAATACCAATAGACTCTGGTTCAGAAACATTAGTTTCTAAAAGAATTTTTCTTTCTTCTGTAGTTATTTTAATATCATTATCTAAATAATATTGTAAAATAATTCTTCTCTCAAATTCAGAGTTTGGTTGTAGAATTGTCTCTTTATTTTGTGAAATAGAGTACTTCAAAATCTTCCTAATTAAACCAAACAATAAAGGTTTTTATCTTTGCTAAATCTGGAATTTGCTCTAAAGAAACTTTTTGTGTACTAAATTCTTTTAAACCTAATTCTTCCTTATCTATTGCTATTGTAGTGTTTAAATCGTCTATAAACAAAGTTGCAGATGAAAATGTAGATTCTATTCTATTAATATTGTTGTTTGCATTTATATCTGAAAAATTAGACTCTAAAGTAATTCCAGATTCAGTTTTAAAACGTGCATCATGAATTTCTAAACTCTTAATTGTAGAAGTTGAATCTAATTGTTCTTTTGGCACAATTGTTAACAAGTGCTTCCCTCCTTTTTCATAAATTATATATTCATCATCATCTTGAAAATAATTATCTCCTAATGCTCCTTCACTTAAATTTTTAACAATAGAATCATTTTTAAATATTTCTTCTAATTCTAGAACTGTTGTTTTTGTTGTAATCTGTCCAACTTTTCCTTTTTCAATTTTAAATTTGTTATTATTAGTACAACCAATAATAATTAGAGAAAACAACACTATTGATACTATATTCTTTTTAATCATTTTTTTTTAAAGTTTGGATACGGTTATTAAACGTTAATTTTAATGAAATGTTATTTCATTACTTTTTTTAATATTCCAAAAGCTGCTCTAATAAAAGTTGCACTTGTTAAAACCTTTATAATTGGGTTTTGTCTTGTACTTCTTCTAGAATAACTTCTCTTTGATTCTTTTGCTTTTTCTTTTGCTAACTTTTCTTTTTCTTTCTTTTCTTCTGCAGCCTTAATTGCTTTTTCTTCAGCTTTATTAATTTGTTCTATTTTACTATTTAGTTTTTCATATGCACTTTCTCTATCTAAATCTTCATTATACTTGTAAAAAAGACGAGAATTATTAATCACACTTTTCAATTCTTTGGGCGTCAAAATATCCATTCTACTCATTGGTGCACGCAACATTGTTCTTGCCAAAGGAGTTGGAATTCCTTTTTCGTTTAAAACGGATACAAATGCTTCTCCAATTCCTAATTGCGTTAAAACTTCTTTCGTATCATAATATTCTGAATCTGGATAATTTTCTGCAGCTAACTTAATTGCTTTCCTATCTTTTGCAGTAAAAGCTCTTAATGCATGCTGAATTTTTAACCCTAATTGTGCTAAAATATCTTCTGGAACATCTTTTGGGTTTTGTGTTACAAAATACAGTCCTATACCTTTAGAACGAATTAACTTTACAATACTTTCTATTTGGCTTAATAATGCTTTTGATGCTTGATCGAAAACCAAATGTGCCTCATCTATAAAGATAATTAACTCTGGTCTGTCACTATCTCCTTGTTCTGGAAATGTCTCATATACCTCAGCTAACAATTGCAACATAAATGTTGAAAACAACTTTGGTTTGTCTTGAATATCTGTTAGTCGTAAAACAGAAATAAAACCTCTTCCGTTTTCATCTACTCTAGTTAAATCTTCTACATCAAAAGACTTTTCACCAAAAAACAAATCTCCACCTTGTTGTTCTATTTCTACAATTTTACGTAAAATTGCTCCTGTAGAAGATGTTGAAATTCTACCGTATTCTGCTTGAATTTCCTCTTTACCTTCTTGAGTAACAAATTGCAAAACCTTTTTAAAATCTTTAATATCTAATAATGGTAATTTATTGTCATCGCAATATTTAAAAATAATGGCTACAATTCCGCTTTGCGTTTCTGTTAAGTCTAAAATTCTCGACAATAAAACAGGACCAAATTCTGAAATTGTTGCACGCAATCTAGTTCCATCTTGTTCTGAAATCGTTAAAACTTCTATTGGAAATTTTTTTGCTTCAAAATCGAAACCGATTTTTGCATGACGTTCATCTATTTTTGCGTGTCCAGGACTTGGTTGAGCTAAACCAGATAAATCTCCTTTTATATCCATTAATAAAACAGGAATTCCTTTATCTGACAAGTTTTCTGCTAAAACTTGAAGTGTTTTTGTTTTTCCAGTACCAGTTGCTCCAGCAATTAAACCATGTCTGTTTAAAGTTTTTAAAGGAATTTTTACCAATGCATTTGTTACAGTTTCTTCTCCTAACATTGCTGCTCCTAGAGAAATAAAATCACCTTTGGTTTTATAACCGTTATTAATGTATTCGAAAAATTCTTCCTTTTGACTCATTTTAATTAAATTTTGATAAAAATAATCAAAGTTTAATAGTTAGGAAATTATTTGTAGAGTTTGTTTGAAATAGTTTTTGATAAAAATCGTATTCTTTTTAAAAATACAACGGAATTAAGTCTTTTAATTTCTTTAATGTTTCAGTAACAGTTAACTCACTCATTCCTCCAGAAGCATTGGCATGACCTCCACCATTAAAATGTTCTTTTGCCAACATATTTACAGGATTTTCTGCTCCTTTAGAACGGAAAGAAATTTTCATAATTCCATCTCTTTCAGTAAATACAATAGCAGCTTTCATACCTTTTATTGATAAAACCAAATTTGCTAAACTATCTGTATCTCCTTTTTTATAATTGTATTTTGCCAATTCTTCTTTAGATAAAGAAATAATTGCAACATGGTGTTCGTATAAAACTTCCAACTTTTCACTCATGGCATATCCTTGTAAGCGCAAACGAGTTTCTGTATTATTATCACTTAATTTTTCGTGAATTAAATGATGTTCTACTCCTGCAGCTAAAATTTTAGCTAAAACTTCATGAGTTCTTGGTTGTACAGAATTAAATCTAAAACTACCAGTATCTGTTAAAATTCCTAAATATAAAGGTGTTCCTATTTTTTCATCTAATAATTCTAAATGACCAGATTGCTCTATTAAATCTACAATTAATTGCGCTGTTGATGATGCAGTTGTTTCAGAAACAGTAATTGTTGGAAAATCTTCAGGATTTAAATGATGATCTATCATTATTTTCTTACAAGTTGCTTCTTCTAACAAAGATTGCATATCTGGTCCTACTCTATTTGATGCATTGTAATCTAAACAGAAAATTAAATCTGCTTTTTGCATTTCTGTAGTTACTTTATCAGGATTTTCTTCCATTAAAATTATAGCTGAAGTATCTAACCAATTTAAAAAATCTGGTGCTTTATCTGGATGACAAACAATTGCTTTTTTACCTAACTTTTCTATAAAATATAATAAACCTAAAGATGATCCTATAGAATCTCCATCTGCTGATTTATGCGCTGTAATAACGATATTTGATGCAGCTAAAATTTCTGCTTCAATTTGTTTGTAAATATTCATGATTTGTATTTTTTACAATTGCTTTTCATATAGCAATTGTACCTTATTTAAAGTTGGCGAAGTTAGCTTTATTATTGGGTAGAAAAAGGAAGAATTTTAGATTTTATTTTGATGAAATTTTTATATCAAACCAAAAAAATCCTGATGAATTTCATCAGGATTTAATAAATTAATAGTTGTTATTTACAACAGCTAATTTTGTTTTATTTAAAATAGTTGTGAAATTCTTTAAATTTAGTTTTTAATTCTGTTAATTGTATTTTTGCTTCACTTTCAGATTTTGTTGACATTAAAGTATGCATATTCTCTTCTACACCAAAGAAGAAATTATGAATTTGATCGAATAATTCACCTTTATATTCATCTTCTAACATTATTTTTTTTGCATCATTAAAGATATCTTTTCCTAATTGATTATAATCTACAATGCTAGACGATTTATAATTATTTAATTTACTTACAACTGCATTAACTTGCTCTATAGATTCTTTTTTTAGAATCCATTTTTTACCATTATTTAATTTTAAAGCACTTTCCTTCATTTGCATGTTCATTTTTGGTGCTGAACCAAAATTATAATCATACATAGTTTCTGCAATCAAACGCAACTCAGCATCGTCATAAATTAATTTTGGCATTAAGTTAAACTTCTTTACAGCTCCTGGCATCAATGTATTTTCTATACTAGGATTTTTAACAATTGCCATAATTGCATTCACAAATTCAGTTTTATTAGGATACGTTGGTTTATAATGTTCTTGAACTCTTAACATTGGTGGAGCAATCATTTGGTCTTTTTTTGAAGGATCTGGTTTTTCAAAATGACAGAGATAACACTTTTGTTTCATGAGTTCATAACCCTTTTCATTAAATTCAGCACTTTGTTTTACCTCATCAATGGCAGAAGTACTTTTCTCTTTTGAATTTTCAGATTTTGAATAATCATTGTTTTTCTCACCAGTTTTACAACCTATTAGACCAATAAATAGTATTACAATAAATAAATTTGTTTTCATATTATTTTAGACTTATATCTTTTTAATCATAACTTTTGGAGAGTTTTTCGATAAGAATAACTTGATAAAAAACTCTTCAAAATTGCTTATAAAGATAGCTTAGAAGACCATATAAAAACATGATTTTTGTCACTTAGACTTAAGTTTTAAAATTCACTTTTTTATAAAAATAATGGGATAATTAAACACATAAGATTGCCCAAAATTAGGATAATATGTATTAAAAAAATAGAAGTTGTATTAGTAATGTTTTGTATTTAGAAATTACTTTTATAATTCTCAGAAATAAAGATTCAAATGAGGTATTAATTTTTAGAATTCCAATTTGTAACTTCTAAAATTTTATGAAAAATTTCATTATTTTCATAAACTCCTGTAAACTCTTCTGACCCTGGACCAAAAGCAAACACCGGAATTAATGTAGCAGAATGACCGTTAGTAGAAAAAGTTCCTGTAATTTCTTTATAATCATTATATTTTTCACCTTCTTTTGTTTTTTTTGGTGTTGATGCTAAAGTAAATCCTCCTGTTTCATGATCTGCAGTTACAATAACTAACGTGTTACCATCTTTCTCTGCAAAATCAAGCGCCTTTCCTATTGCATCATCAAAATCTATAAGTTCAGATATAAGATAATCTGCATCATTAGCATGACCTCCCCAATCTATTTGTGAACCCTCAACCATCATAAAAAAATTAGAATCTGTATCTTTATTAAGAAATTTAAGACCTAATTCAGTTGCTATGGGTAAATAAAATCTCCTCTACCTTTTAAAACTGGTTCTAGATGATTTTTAGCCAACAAATACGCCATTTTAGAATAATCTTTAATTTCTGAAAATTTTCCTAATGCAGTAGTATCCAAATTAAAACCATTTATTTTCAACTCTTCTAACAGGTTTTTTCCGTCTTTTCTTTTATTAAAAAATTTTGTACCTCCTCCTGCAAAAAAATCAACATCAGAAACAACCATGTCTTCTGAAATTTCTTCATAAAGACCTCTATTTATAACATGAGCATAAAAACTTGCTGGTGTTGCATGTTGTATAGATGAAGTTGAAATTAAACCCGTTTTTATATTTTTTAGTGATGCAATTTCTACTAGATTTTTAACTTTAGTAGAATCATCCGCCATACCAATAGCACCATTATATGTTTTTATTCCTGTTCCAAAAGCTGTTGCACCAGCTGCTGAATCTGTTATATCTTCTTTGGATGAAGATGTTTTAATAAGTCCTATATTTTTAAAACGTGCATAATTCGGACTCGTTTTCTTAAAAAAGAATGCAGATGAAACTTGAGACAAACCTGTTCCATCTCCTATTAAAAGAATAACATTTTTTACTTTTTGAGGTGCTTCTACTTCAACAGTTTTTGTTTTACAAGAGAACAAGGTTGTAAGTAAAATTAGGCAAGCTATATCTATAGTTTTCATAAACTTTTTTTTATCAACATTAAAAATATTAAGTAACATATTAATGTATAAAATAGTAGTTAGCTAAGTTATTTGAAAATAAGTTTATGAGCAAATAATTGCCTTTACTTTTCATCAATTATATGATGAAAAAAAACGACATCAATCAATCCAATTTTTAAACTCTTTTACACGTTCTCTACTTACAATAATTTCGGTTTCGTTATATGAATGTAAAACTAGTTTTAAACGAGAATTAGAATAAGCTATAATGTCTTTTATGGCATTTATATGCACAATAAAAGTTCTATTTACTCGAAAGAAATGTTCTGGGTTTAATTGTTCTTGCCAATGTTCTAAAGAATTATCTAATAAGTAATTTCTATTTTCTTTTGTATGAATATAAGTTGCTTTGTTTTCACTATAAAAACATTCTATTTCATCGACATGAATAATTTTTAAATGCTGACCAATTTTTATTGTAAAACGTTTTTTGAACTTTCTATCAATAGGGTTTACCAATAATTTTCTAATATCCTCTAAATTAACCTGAACATCAGATTGTTTTGGTTGATGACTTTTAAACTTATCTATAGCAACTATTAACTCATCTTCGTCTAACGGTTTTAGTAAATAATCTATACTATTTAGTTTGAAAGCCTTTAGAGCATATTCATCATAAGCAGTTGTAAAAATAATAGCAGAATTGACTTCAATTTCTTCAAAAATTTCAAATGATAAACCATCTGATAATTGAATGTCTAAGAAAATTAAATCTGGATGCTCATTGTTCTGTAACCAGTTTAAAGATTCTTCTACAGAATGTAACATTTGCTGAACATCTATACTTAATGCTGCCAACATTCTATTTAACCTTCTTGCTGCAGGCTTTTCATCTTCAATTATTAATACATTCATTTTAAATACTAGATTTTTATTATGATTATTGATTTTTTAGATTTCTAATCAATTTTTAGTTATGGAAAAAATAATTATGCTACTTCTCTTTCATGTATTCTTCAATTTTTCTTTCTTCCCAATCACTTCCAAATAAATTAAGAAAACCAAATGTTTTAAAAGCATGAAGTAACAAAAACACGCCCCAAATTAGCCAAATGGGTATGTGTGTAAAATCTCCACCATCAAACTGATTACTTACAATAAAGTTTCCAAAAAGTTTGAACGAAAAATTCCAAACAAAAGCTAAAAACAAATTTACTAAAACATAAGCAACTACATGTTCATAGAATTTTTTAAGTTCTTCTACTTTTAGTTTCGCTTTTAGTAATTTTTTGTCGTTTACGCTTTTCATTTTTTTAAAATTTTCTACTTTTTTCATCCTCTTTTTCCATCAATTCTTTTATTTTTTTCTCTTCCCAATCGTTTCCAAATCCCAACGATTTAAAACCAAAAACTCCTAACCAATGAAAAAACATTCCTATTCCCCAGAAAACCCATGTAGAATAGACACCAAAATTAGAAACTGCATCTATAAAACTTGCATTTTCATCTCTTGTAATTCCAAATATAATGATACCACTAATAAAAATGTTTACTAAGACATAAACTAGTAAGTGAATATAAAACCCTTTTATTTCTTTTACTCGCTTTTTTGCACGAATATAACTTTGCTCTTGTGTAAAATTTGATTCCATGTTTTACTTATAAAAATTTAATAATTCTTTTGTTTTACGCTCTTCCCAGTTCTTTCCTATTCCTAAAAAATCAAATCCAAAAACACCTAACCAATGAAAGAAAACGGCTATACACATTCCTCCTAAAGGAAACCAAAAAAAATGAAATCCTGGTACAAATTTTAAATTCACAAAAACGATAATTAGTAAAGAAACCAAACTCACAAATAGATGAATATAAAACCCTTTAATTTCTTTTGTTTGTTTTTTTGCTTTTAAAAAATACTGTTCTTGTATGTAATTTGAATCTTCAGAACTTTTTTGATCAATAACATCTTTACCTACAATTTCTTTAATTTTTTTAGCTTCCCAATCTTTTTTAAAATTGCTTTTAGAAAATCCAAAAACATTTAACCAATGAATGGTAAGACCAATACACCAAGCAATTATTGCATACCAAAACCAATGAAATTGAGGAGCTGTTTTTAAGTTTATTAAAATGATAAAAGGCAGAATTACAAAAGATGAGATTACATGCGTGTAAAAACCTTTTAAATCTTTAATTCTTTTTTTTATCTTTAAATTTAATAGATGATTCATAATACATTATTTATTCTCGTTCATAAATTCTCTGATCTTTTTCTCTTCCCAGTCTTTACCAAAACCTAACATTCTAAATCCGAAAACAGATAACCAGTGAAAGAAAAGTCCCATTCCCCAACCTAAAGCAGAAAACCAAAACCAATGAAACTCAGGTACATATTTTAAATTCACAAAAATAATTACGGGTATTACCAAACAATAAACTGTTAGATGTATGTAAAAACCTTTAATATCTTTTACTCTTTTTTGAGCTTTATAATAACGCTGTTGTTGTGTAAGTCCAGATTCCATTTTTATCTAATATTATTCTGTTCGTCCATATATTTTTTAATCTTTCTTTGCTCCCAATCTTTGCTGAAAAATTGTTGAATTCCAAAAGTATTTAAAGCCTGAAAAGCAATTCCTATTCCCCAATACAACCATATTTTATAATTGTTGTAATCTGTAAAAGCTTCTTTAAAAGTTTCTCCATCATTCATATCTCCAACAATAAATATGGCACTTAAAAAGATATTTACTACAACATAAGTTGCCAAATGTTTATAAAATTTACTAATCTTTTCTACTCTTTTACGAGCTAGCACATATTTTTGTTCTTGTGTAAATTCTTTATCCATTACCTTGTTCTGTTTTGTTGATTCTCTTTTTCCATCATCTCTTTAATCTTTCTGTCTTCCCAATTTCTTCCTAAGAAAATATTGTAGTTATTTACTTCTAAAAAGTGGAATACTAATCCCATTCCCCAACCAAATATTGGAAACCAAAACCAGTGAAAACCTGGTGAAAAACGTAAGTTTATAAATATTAAAAAAGGGATTACTAAACAATAAGAAGCTAAGTTTTGATAAAATTCTTTTAATTTTTCAACTCTTTCTACTGCTTTTACATATTTGCTATTTTCTAAATCTTCTGTGTACATAATGTTGTTCATTTGATATAAGAGAGGTAAACTCACCTTAAATGTTTTGTTATTGTTTTCTATTTTAACACCTTTCTGTGTTATTAACCCATATCTATCAGCAATATTCTGCAAACCAACTTTGGTGCTTTTTCCTATTGCTTCTTTTGGGTTAATGTTGTTTTCTATAATTAAATAATTGCCTTCTTCATAAATTGAAATTTCTAGAGGTTTAGAAGAAGAAACTACATTGTGCTTTACTGCATTTTCTAATAAAAGTTGTAAAGAAAGTGGCACAATTTTTAACTCTTTATCACTTACATTTTCTGGAATATTAAACTTTACAGCATCTTCAAAACGCATTCCTAATAATTGCATATAGGTTTTTGCAAAGTTTAATTCTTCTATAATTGGTACTAAATCTTTATTCCTTTGCTCTAAAACATACCTATAAACTTTAGATAATTTTGTAGTAAACTTTTCTGCTTGGGCAGGATTTTCGCCAATCAAACTTGTTAATACATTTAAACTATTAAACAAAAAATGCGGATCTAATTGATTTTTTAATGATTCAAATTTTGCTGTTTCTGTTTTTGCAACAATTTCTTGTTTTGTAGACTCTTGAGTCATTGCAGATTTCCATTTCTGCATAAAACCTTTGGCATGAAAAAAAGCTGCAACTCCTAATGAAAAAATAAAAGCAAATGAATGTACCCAAACTAAATTTCCTTTGAAAAAATTTTCGAATTTGTTGCCAAAAAGCACTATATATTGTACATAATGAATTATTAACACAGCAATAGCTGTATATATAATTGTAGTAATAATACCAATCCAAACTCTTTTATTGGTTTCTTTAACCCAATCCCATTTAGAGTTTAAGTATTCATTAATTATTCCATTTCCTAAACCTAACGTAAAAGAATACATAGCAGAAATTAAAAACACCATACTCATTCCTTTAATAGTAAAAGCCTGATTTATAAGGATAAAAATAAGCCCTAGAATCACTGTAAGCTTTGTACAAACTATAAAGTCGCTTTTTAATTTTTTAAAGATATTTGTTTTAGGTGTTTTCATTTTCTGAAATTAGTATTATAAAATAAACTTACTAAAATTTTATTTCTAAAGATACATTTTTATCATTTATAGTAAATTTAGCATCGTCATATCTTGGTGGTCCAAAACTCATATTATTATTAGAAGTTCCATAATCTTCTTTTGGCATTCCATTAGGCTCAAAATCCATTTTTCCATTTTCATTTTTATCATGATAACAAATTACTGCATACTCTCCAGTTTCAATATCTTTAAAAATAACTTTCGTTTTTCCTTCTACTATTTTTGCTATTTGAGATTGAAGAGGTATTCTTCTAAAGTTTTTTTTATCGAACAAAGCAAAATTTACTGTTCCTTTATCTGATGTAACATTTAAAACTTCTACTGTTATTGTTTGTTTTTGGGCAGTTACTGTATTGGTAATAAATAACATTGCTCCTACTATAATTGATGCTAAAAATTTCATAATATTTGTTTTTATTGGTTAATGATGATACAAAGATGCAACAGAAGCTTAGTTTTTTAAATTAAAGAATACCGAACTGTATTTTTTATAGGATGAATTGTATTTTTTATTCAAAACAACATCCTATATCGTTAAAACCTGCTGTATTATATTGCTTCTTTATTATGAAAAAACCAATTTTCAATCATTATATTGATTAATTTTCAACTCAAATTCCAAATTTGTTTAGATTTGATAAAACTTATAAAAAAGCGTTATCTTTTTAATAATAAGTTTTAAAAAAGATTTACATTTACACCAATGAATACTTCAAAAAATAAAACATATACAATGGTTCCCAATTTGCGCTTTCGCAGATTTAGACGCTAATTCTAAATTTTAGTATAGAACAAAACCATTATTTTTATTTTTTTATCATGTACAACAAAACAAACTTTACAAGCTCTCAAAAATTAGTTATTACTTTAAATAACAATAATATTGTACGCCGCTTTTTCTTATACCGCCCTTTGGGTGCTTAGACTATTATGAAATTAGGTGAGTCCAATTTCGCATTTCAACAAAAATATTTTCAAATTAACATAAAGATTAAAATACCAATACAATGGAAATTGTAATTGCAAACGAAACACATAGTATTTACGCAGATATTATCTGTAAAACTATCGAAGATGCTGCTCAGGTAAGAGGAACCGGAATTGCAAAACGTAAACCAGAATATATTTCTACTAAAATGGAAAATGGAAATGCAGTAATTGCATTAGACAATGGTAAATTTGCTGGTTTCTGCTATATAGAAAAATGGGGTCATGGAAAATTTGTTGCCAACTCTGGTTTAATTGTACATCCTGATTATAGAAATTTAGGACTTGCAAAAAAAGTTAAAGAAGTTGTTTTTAAACATTCTAGAACAAAATTTCCTGACGCAAAGGTATTTAGTATCACAACTGGTTTAGCGGTTATGAAATTAAATAGCGATTTAGGTTATAAACCCGTAACTTTTTCTGAACTTACAGATGACCAATCTTTTTGGGATGGCTGTAAAACTTGTAGAAATTTTGATGTTTTAACCCGAACTGAAAGAAAAATGTGTTTGTGTACAGGTATGTTATTTGATCCTGCAAAACATAATAAAGAAGAGACAAAAGAAGTTAAGAAAAACAGATTTGAAAGAATAAAAAACTTTAAACAAAATCTATTTTTAAAAAAAGATAAAAAATAATTAAGATGAAAAAATTAGTAATTGCTTATAGTGGTGGATTAGATACTTCTTACTGTGCAGTAAGTTTATCAAAAGAATATGATGTACATGCAGTTAGTGTAAATACGGGTGGTTTTTCTGATGAAGAAATTTCTCATATTGAAAGTAATGCTTATAAAATGGGGGTTTCAACCTATAAAAACATTGATGCTATTGCCACTTTTTATAACAAAGTAGTAAAGTATTTAATATTTGGAAATGTATTAAAGAACAGTACATATCCTCTTTCTGTTAGTGCAGAAAGAATTATTCAGGCAATAGAAATTGTAGAATATGCAAAAAGTATTGGTGCAGAATACATTGCACATGGAAGTACTGGTGCAGGAAATGACCAAGTACGTTTTGATATGATTTTTCAAACTTTAGCTCCTGGAATCAAAATTATTACACCAATAAGAGATCAAAAACTAACAAGACAAGAAGAAATAGATTATTTAAAATCTGAAGGAATTGATATGCCTTGGGAAAAATC
>CBDUHF010000001.1:0-238014 GCA_965367085.1 uncultured Polaribacter sp. | reverse complement strand
GATAAAGGTTTAGAAACAAAAAGAATTATAAAAAAGTAAGGGTCTTTTAATTTATAATAGTTTAACCGAGCATTATTAACAATGTTCGGTTTTTTTTAAAATTACATAAAAAGGGTGAAAACCCATAAGTTTTTATAAATATGATTTTATACTTTTGAATTGTTAAATAATTAAAATTATTTGAATTAATTGCTATGATTACTTAACACATTTTTTTGATTTTTTGTTAGATTAAAAACCGGATGCTTTTTAAGCATCCGGTTTTTAAAATTTTATAATAAAAAATGTAAATTATTTTTCTGCTTGATTTTCCTTAGGAGGGAATATCTTCAATGAAGGTTCTTTAAATACTTTCTTATTTGCTATTTTCTTTTCAAAAGTTAATAATAATGAAGGTAATAAAAGTAAGTTAGAAACCATGGCTAATAAAAGTGTAATGGATACCAATCCACCTAAAGCAATTGTACCTCCAAAACTAGAAAGTGTAAACACTAAAAAGCCAAAAAATAAAACAATTGAAGTGTAAAACATACTTACACCAGTTTCACGTAATGCAGAGTAAACAGAAGGTTTTATTCGCCATTTATTGGCAATTAATTCTTGTCTATACTTTGCTAAAAAGTGAATAGTATCGTCTACAGAAATACCAAATGCAATACTAAATACTAGAATTGTTGATGGTTTTATAGGAATGTCTAAAAACCCCATTAAACTTGCCGTAATTAAAAGTGGCAGCATATTTGGAATTAATGATATTAAAATCATTTGTGGAGATCTAAACATCCAAGCCATAAAGATTGCAATTAATAAAATGGCTAATGATAAAGAAATTACTAAATTTTTAATTAAATAATTTGTTCCTTTTATAAAAACTAGAGCTTTTCCTGTTACAGAAACTGTGTATTTGTCAGATGGAAATTCTTTGTTGATAACGCCTTTTAATCGTTCTTGAATAACATCCATTTTATCCGTTCCAATATCCTTCATAAAGGTTGTAATTCTTGCATATCGTCCTGTAGAATCTACAAAACTTTTTAGCATTCCTGCGTTGCTATCAGAATTTTTGGTGTAAGAAAAGATATAACTTTGTTCTTGATTTGTTGGCAGTTGATAATATTTTGGATTCCCTCTATAATAAGCCTGTTTAGAGTATTTTACAAGATTTACTACAGAAACTGGTTTAGATAATTCTGGAAAAGTTTCAATAACCTCATTAATTTTATCCATCTTTTTTAAAGTGGATAACTTCATAACTCCTTTTTCTTTTTTTGTATCAATTAAGATTTCTAAAGGCATAATACCACCAAACTCTTTTTCAAAAAATTTGATATCTTTATAGAAGTCCATACTTTTTGGCATGTCTTCAATTAAACTACCAGAAACTCTAATTTGATACACTCCAATAATTCCTAAAACAATACATAAAACTGTTGCAAAATAAATGGCGATACGTTGTTCTCTAACCATTTTTTCCATCCAGTTTACAACATTTTCAATCCACTGTTTTTCAAGGTGATTTAAATGCTTTTTCTTAGGAAGTGGCATAAAACTATAGATAATTGGAATTATCAATAAAGCCAAAATAAAAATACTAATAATATTTACTGAAGCTAAAATTCCGAATTCTCTTAGTAAACTACTTTTTACAAAAACAAAGGTTGCAAAACCAGATGCAGTTGTAATGTTTGTCATTAAAGTTGCGTTACCAATCTTAGAAATTACACGTTGCAATGCTTTTGCTTGTTGTCCGTGTTTTTTTATTTCTTGCTGATATTTATTGATGAGGAAAACTGCATTTGGAACCCCAATAACTATAATTAAAGGAGGTATTAAAGCTGATAATACAGTAATTTCATATCGGAATAAACCTATAAAACCAAAAGCCCAAATAACACCAATTAACACTACTAAAAGTGTAATAAAAGTTGCTCTAAAAGATCTGAAAAAGAAAAAGAATATAATAGCTGTAATACCTAATGCTCCTCCAACAAATAATTGAATTTCATCTTGAATGTTCTGAGCGTTTAAAGTTCTAATGTATGGCATTCCAGAAACACGAACGTCTAGATTATTATCTTTTTCAAATTGTTCTATGGTTGGTTTTAACACATTAAAAATAAAATCTCTACGTTTTGGAGTGTTAATTATTTCCTTTTTAATGTAAATAGCAGTTTGTAAAGTACCTGTTTCTTTATTATAAAGTAGATTGTCGTAAAATGGTAGTTTTTCAAAAAGTTGTTTTTTAATTTCTAAAACTTCTTCTGACGTTGTAGGATCATTTTCATATAATGGATCTAAAACAAATTTTCTATTTTTTCTATCAGCTCTTAATTTTTGAACATCAGCAATTGATAATGTAAAATCAATTTCTTCTAAATTTTCAAATTTTTCAACTAAATTATTCCAAGCATTAAATTTTTGAGGAGTAAAAACTGTAGAATCTTTTACTCCAAGAATTACTAAATTACCTTCTTCTCCAAAGATTTCAAGGAATTTATTGTATTCTAAATTAGCTTCATGGTCTTCTGGTAATAGATTTGCTTCGGTATATGAAAATTTCATATACTGCATTTGAGAAGCTAAAAAACCTGTGATTATGGCAATTATTAATAGAACCAAAAAACGGTTTCTTAAGATAATACCAGCAACTTTTGTCCAGAAATTCATTTAAAAAAATTTACGCAAAGGTAATTAAATTGTGTAAGTGTGTAAATAAAAAAAGAGTGTTAACAAACACTCTTTTCTTCTATGATTATTAGGTTTTTAAACCTTCATTATTTCTACTTCTTTTACAGAATACTTATCGTCAATTTCTTTTACATAAGTATCTGTTAGTTTTTGGATATCATCTTCTGCACCTTTTTTCATGTCTTCAGAAATATCTGTTTTTTTGATGTCATTGTTTGCATCTTTTCGTGCATTTCTAACACCAACTTTAGCATGTTCAGCTTCAGCTTTTGCTTGTTTAGCTAATCCAATTCTTCTTTCTTCAGTTAATGGTGGTACATTTATCATAATAATATCACCATTATTCATTGGGTTAAAACCAAGATTAGCAATCATAATTGCTTTTTCAATTGGTTGTAGCATATTTTTCTCCCAAGGTTGTATAGATATTGTTCTTGGGTCTGGAGTACTAACATTTGCAACTTGACTTAATGGTGTTTGAGAACCATAATAGTCTACCATAACATTTGCTAACATTGCAGGCGTAGCTTTTCCAGCTCTAATAGAGCGTAATTCTTTTGTTAAATGCTCAATAGCATTATTCATAGCTTCTTTAGCTGTGTCTAGTATAAATTCAATTTCTTCGTTCATCTTCAGTAATATTTTTAAAGATTATGATTATTGATTGTCAACAATTGTACCAATATTTTCTCCAGAAACTAATTTTAGTAAGTTTCCATTTGTATTCATATCAAATACAATAATTGGTAAATTATTTTCTTCACTTAATGTAAATGCAGTCATATCCATTACTTTTAACCCTTTTTTAATAACTTCTTTAAAGGTAATCGTATCAAATTTTATTGCGTCTTTATTTTTTTCTGGATCCGAATTGTAAATTCCATCCACTCTAGTTCCTTTTAAAATTGCATCGGCATCTATTTCAATTGCTCTTAATACTGCAGCAGTATCGGTAGTAAAATACGGGTTACCAGTTCCTGCTCCAAATATTACAACTCTACCTTTTTCTAAATGACGAATTGCTTTTCTCTTTATATAAGGTTCTGCTACTTCTTTTATTTCTAATGCAGTTTGAAGTCTTGTATGTACATCTTGATCTTCAAGCGCACTTTGTAATGCTAAACCATTTATACATGTTGCAAGCATCCCCATGTGATCTCCTTGCACACGATCCATTCCATTGGCAGCTCCTGCAACACCTCTAAAAATATTTCCACCACCAATTACAATGGCAACTTCAATACCTTTTTCTACAACTTCCTTAATTTCTTTTGCATATTCTGAAAGACGTTTTGGATCTATTCCATATTGTCTATCACCCATTAATGCTTCTCCACTTAATTTTAAAAGAATTCTTTTGTATTGCATATTGCTTTTTACATTGTTTAGATTCTCACTCTCATGAAAACTATTGTTACGCGAAATTACGGATTTTTTTTGAGTTTTAATTTTTTGAGAAACAAAAAAACCTCGCAAATTTGCGAGGTTTTAATTTATAGTAATTTAGAATTATTATCCTAAAGTAACTCTTTTGAATCCGCTTACAGAAACATCTCCATAAGTTTTTACATATTGTGCAACGCTTTTCTTTTCATCTTTAATAAAAGCTTGATCTAAAAGACATTGTTCCATATCTAAAGTAGTATTGTCAGAAATGAATCTTTCCATTTTTCCTGGTAAAATTCTATCCCAGATTTTTTCTGGTTTTCCTTCTGCAGCTAATTCCGCTTTAGCAGCTTCTTCAGCTTTAGCTAAAACTTCTTCAGATAATTGAGACATAGAAATATATTGAGGTACATTCTTAAGTGTTTTACCTAATCTACCTAACTCAATATTATCTTTTTCTATTACAGCAATTCTAGCTTCAGTTTCTGCAGCTACAAATGCAGGATCAAAATCTTTATAAGATAAAGTTGTTGCACCCATAGAAGCTACTTGCATAGCTACATCTTTAGCTAAAACATCTGCGTTATCTACAGCAGCAGATAAACCAACTAATGCAGCAATCTTACCAATGTGAGTATAAGTACCAATATAAGCAGCTTCGATTTTCTCAAAAGCAGTAATATCTAACTTTTCACCAATAACACCAGTTTGCTCAACTAATTTTTCTGCAACAGTCATTCCTCCAAAATCAGCTGCTAAAAAAGATTCCTTATCAGAACAATTTAAAGCGATATCTGCAAATTGACCTCCTAAAGCTACGAAAGATTCGTTCTTACCAACAAAGTCAGTTTCACAAGCTAAAACAATAGCAACACCAGAAGTCTTGTCATCATTAATTCTTGTTACAGCTACACCTTCTGTAGATTCTCTATCTGCTCTTTTTGCAGCAATTTTTTGACCTTTTTTACGTAAAACATCAATTGCTTTATCAAAATCACCACCTGCTTCTACTAATGCCTTTTTACAGTCCATCATACCAGCACCAGTTGCTTCTCTTAATTTTTTAACATCAGCAGCACTTACTTTTACTGTTTCCATGTTATTTTATGTTTTAAAATTTAATTATTTAGTTTCTTTAGCAGGAGCTTCAGTTACTGCAGGTGCAGCTTCTTTAGCAGGAGCAGCTTCAGCCTTTGGAGCTTCTTTTACTTCCTTTACTTTTTCTTTTTCTGCTTTTCTATCTGATAAACCTTCTGCAATTGCATCAGTTACAAAAGATAATACTTTGTCTATAGACTTAGAAGCATCATCATTTGCAGGGATAACAAAATCTACTAATCTAGGATCAGAGTTTGTATCTACCATTGCAAAAATAGGAATGTTTAATTTTTGAGCTTCTGCTACAGCAATGTGCTCTTTTTTGATATCAACTACAAATAATGCCCCAGGTAAACGAGTCATATCTGAAATAGAACCTAAATTCTTTTCTAATTTCTCTCTCTGACGATTAATTTGTAATTTTTCTCTTTTAGACAATGCGTCAAAAGAACCATCTTGCTTCATTCTATCTATCTGAGCCATTTTTTTAACAGCTTTTCTAATAGTAACAAAGTTAGTTAACATACCACCTGGCCATCTTTCTGTAATGAAAGGCATGTTTACTGCTTTTGCTTTTTCAGCAACAATATCTTTTGCTTGTTTTTTTGTAGCAACAAATAAAATTTTACGACCAGAGTTTGCAATTTTTTGCAAAGCTTCAGAAGACTCTTCTATTTTAGCTGCAGTTTTATACAAGTCAATGATGTGAACACCATTACGCTCTGTATAAATGTAAGGTGCCATGTTTGGATTCCACTTTCTAGTTAAGTGACCAAAGTGTACACCATTGTCTAATAATTCTTGAATGTTTACGTTTGCCATTTTTTTAAATGTGTTTACTTTCTGTTTTGAAATCAATATATAAGTAGTCTTACGAGTCTTATATATTTAGATGCTAAACTGTTTAATATTTAATTTATATAACAGTTCTCGATATAATAATTTGCAGAAAAAAATCTGCAAAATATTAACGTTTCGAGAATTGGAATTTTTTACGTGCTTTCTTCTGACCGAATTTCTTACGTTCAACCATTCTAGGGTCACGAGTTAATAATCCTTCTGGTTTCAATACTGCTCTATGATCAGCATCAATAGAAACTAATGCTCTAGTAATTGCTAAACGAATTGCTTCTGCTTGTCCAGTAATACCACCACCGTAAACATTTACCTTAATATCATAAGATTCTAAGTTTTCTGTTAACATTAATGGTTGTTGAACTTTATATTGTAAAGTTGCAATTGGAAAATAATCTGTATAATCTTTTTTGTTTACAGTAATGTTTCCTTTTCCTTCTGAAAGATAAATACGAGCTACAGCCGTTTTTCTTCTACCGATTTTATGTACTATATCCATTATTTGAAATCGTTAAGGTTAATAGCTTTAGGTTCTTGACCTGCTTGTTTGTGCTCTCCACCTGCATATACATACAAGTTTCTGTAAAGAGCTGCTCCTAAAATGTTTTTAGGTAACATTCCTTTTACTGCTTTTTCGATTAATCTTGTAGGATCTTTCTCAAACATTTCTGTTGCAGTTAACGATCTCTGTCCTCCTGGATAACCCGTGTGACGGATGTAAGACTTGTCAGTCCATTTTTTTCCAGTTAAAACAATTTTTTCTGCGTTGATAATAACCACGTTGTCTCCACAATCTACGTGAGGAGTAAAGTTTGGCTTGTATTTACCTCTAATTAGCTTTGCTACTTTAGAAGCTAGACGACCCAACGTTTGCCCGTCCGCATCAACTAAAACCCACTCCTTGTTTACGGTAGCGCTGTTTGCTGATACTGTTTTGTAACTTAATGTGTTCATAATTACACTATTAGTTTTTGTTTATTAATATAATTTAATTTCCCTTAAAAAAGGAGTGCAAATGTACCACTATTTATTTGATTGACAAATAGGGTTTTAATTTTATTTTTCCACTTTTAAATAGCTCAAAAGCAGATTGGTAGTAAGAAATTGTTTCTTTAAGTAAATCTGGATTGATTTTTTCTTGAGATAGAGTGTTTTTTTCTTTATTCCAGTGATAAGAAGCGTGCTTTTTTTGAGTTTCTAAAACTAAAAGTTTATTGTTTTTTAAAAGGGATACTTTTCTGTGATTACCAATAAATGCACGCTCGTCATTTTTTGTCATTTTAGAAATGTCTTTTCCGAAAAAATTGGTTTTATAACTCCAGTTTAAATACCCAAAAAGTGTTGGAAAAATATCTATTTGAGAAGACAATTTATTTACTTCAGTTGGAGTTTTATCTCTTAAATTAAATATATATGCAGGAATGTGATGATTTTTAATGTTAATTTCTGTTCTCCCTGCACTATAAGCACAATGATCTGCAACAATTACAAAAACTGTATTTGTAAACCATGATTTTGTTTTTGCTTTTTCGAAGAATTTTTGCAATGCCTTATCAGAATATTTTACAGCATTATCTCTAGTTTTTTCATTAGAATCAATTAAACCTTCTGGAAATGTGTAAGGTTGATGATTTGAACTTGTCATTACAAAATGAAAAAAAGGTTCGTTTAATTGAGACTGATTATCAGCAACTTTTAAAACTTTATTAAAAAGGTTTTCATCACAAGTAGCCCAAGCATTTTCAAAAGTAACTTCATCATCATTTATTCTGTTTCTTTTTGTGGGCAATTTTTCTTTAATACGATGCCATTTTCTTCTATCTACAATATCAAATTCATTATAGCTAAAGAAATTAAGCATATTATCAAAATGAGCATCACCACCATAAATAAAAGTTCTAGAATACCCTTTTTGTTTAAAGACTTCTCCTATGGTAAATAGGTTTTTATTGTTTTTTCTTTTAACAATACTTCTACCTGGTGTTGGAGGAATTGCTAAACTAATCGCTTCAAGGCCTCTAATAGTTCTTGTTCCTGTTGCATACATATTTGTAAAGGCGATAGATTCTTTATGCAAAGAATCTAAAGTTGGTGTTAGGTTTTTTGTATTACCATATCTTTTTAAAAAAGAAGCACTCATACTTTCTAAACCAATAAAAATAATATTTGGTTTTTTTTCTTCACCTGAATTTTTAGTAAAACGTAAAATACTATTATTTGAATTCAGTAAACTATCATTAGAAGCTGTTACAAGATTTCTTGTGATTTTAAAATTTTCTTTTTTGGGTAATGTTAAATAGAAATCATTGTAATTTAATTCATTGCTTTTATAAGCTGCAAAAAACGAATATAAGCCAGACTTTGCTAATTCATTTTCATTAATATTATTAAATATTTCTGCTTGGGTATTTTTAATTCCAAAGTGAAAAATACCGAAGGTTAGAAAAATGAGAATAGCTGGTTTTAGTTTAGTAACAAAGCAATTTCTACTTTCAAAAGTGTTTTTATAAGCACTCTGTTTTTTTGCAAAACGAATACTAATTATAAGTACTAAAATAATGATTGCAATAAGTAATGGAAGTGGAAAAGATTGATGAATATTTTCAATCACTTCATAAGTGTACAACAAATAATCAACAGCTATAAAGTTGTATCTACGTTGGTATTCTTGCCAAAAAGGTATTTCTGCCAAAAAAGAAAAAATAAGCAAGAACATAAAGAAACCGTAAGAGAATTTGGTAATTATTCTATCTAATTTACTTCCGTAAAATCTATTCGGAATAAGTAATAAATAAATTGTGTATGCAGCTAGTATGTATGAGAGAGAGCCGATATCAAAAATAAAACCAATACTAAATATTTTAATAAAACTTAACAGAGAAAAGTTGAAGTGATTAAAACTAAGAAAGTATAAAATTGCTCTTATAATAAAGGAGAAAACTAAAAAAGTAATACTAAAAGTTTTTAATAATTGAAACCTCTCTGGAAATTTCAATCTAGTAAGTTGAGGCATAAAAAAGTAATATTAATAGAACAATTTTAGTATAAATTTTTAGGGATGTTTTTATTAAGACTTGTAATCTACAATTAGTAACGAAAAAGTAAAAATAAGGATTTTTTTCAGGAAAGTGTAAATTATTAACATTTCATTAAGAAAATAGTAAGGTATTTTTATGCCTAGTTTAAAAGCATTTTTTTAAATTACATAATTAATTTATTTTGATGAAATATCAATTTGTAATCTTCTTATTTTGTGTTCTATTTTCTTTTACAACATATGCCCAAGAAAAAAAATCAGACGTTGTAACTAAACGAATTTATACGACAAAACCACTTAAGAAGAAACCTGTTATAGATGGAGATATTTCTGATGAAGGATGGAATGCAGTAGAATGGTCTTCAGATTTTACTGAAAAAACACCAGATGAAGGATCTGAACCTACGCATCAAACAAAGTTTAAAGTAATGTATGATGCAAAGTACTTGTATATAGCTATTAGAGCTTTAGATGAAAACCCAGAATTAATTCAACAAAGACTAACTAGAAGAGATGGTTTTGCAGGCGATAGAGTAAATGTAATTATAGATAGTTATCACGATAAAAGAACAGCATTTGTTTTTACAACTACGGCAGCAGGTGTTAAAGGAGAAGAAATTACAACTAGAAATGGAGATAGTTGGGATGAAAGTTGGAATCCTATTTGGTATACAAATGCAAAAGTAGATGATAAAGGTTGGACAGCCGAAATGAAAATTCCTTTTAGTCAATTAAGGTTCGGAAATACAAAAGAACAAATTTGGGGTTTTAATGTAAATCGTACTATTTTTAGAAAAAATGAACGTTCACTTTGGCAAAGAATTCCAAACTCTCAATCTGGCTTTGTCAGTGAAGCAGGGGAATTACATGGATTAATAGATTTAGTTCCTCAAAAACAATTAGAAATTCAACCTTTTACTGTTTTACAATATGATAATTATCCAGCAGAAGAAGGCAATCCTTATAGAGATGGAAGTGATTTTAAAGTAAATGGAGGGTTAGATGCCAAAATAGGAATTACAAATGATTTAACTTTAGACTTAACAATTAATCCAGATTTCGGACAAGTTGAAGCTGATCCAGGAGCAATTGCTTTAGATGGATTTCAAATATTTTTTCAAGAACAAAGACCATTTTTTGTTGAAAATAAAAACATCTTCGATTTTAGATTTGCAAACGGAAGAGATAATCTTTTTTACAGTAGAAGAATTGGAGGAAGTCCTCATAGAAGTGCAGAGTTAGCAGATGGGGAATTTTCTAAAGAACCATTAAATTCAACAATCTTAGGAGCCGCAAAATTTTCTGGAAAAACACAAAATGGTTGGTCTTTAGGAGTTTTAGAAAGTGTTACTTCTAATGAGTATGCAGAAGTAAAACAAGTAGATGGAAAAACTAGAAAAGAAATTGTAGAACCTCTAACAAATTATTTTGTGGCCAGAGCACAAAAAGATTTTAATGAAAGAAATTCTTATATAGGAGGAATTTTTACGGCAACAAATAGAAACTTAGATGGAAATTTTTCTGAATTACATAAGGCTGCATATTCTGGTGGAATCGATTTTATTCATAACTGGCATCAAAGAGATTATTATTTTAAAGCAAATGCAGTATTAAGTCATGTTATAGGAAGCGAAGAAGCAATTGAAAATACACAACGCTCCATTGCAAGATATTTTCAAAGAGTAGATGCAAGTCATGTAGATGTAGACGAATCAAGAACTTCACTAACAGGAACAGGAGGAAGGTTAGAGGTAGGAAAACAAGGTGGTGGAAATTGGCGATATAATGGAGGTTTCATTTGGCGATCTCCAGAGTTAGAATTAAATGATATCGGTTTTTTACGTCAAACAGACGAAATGATTCAGTTTACAGATATTCGTTATTTATGGCAAGTTCCAACCAAAACTTATAGAGATCTTCAATTAAGAATAGAGCAGTTTTCTACCTTCGATTTTGATGGAAATCATAATAGAACGCAGTATGAATTTCAAGGAAATGTAAATTGGATTAATAATTGGTGGACAGAAATTGGTTTTGGACATAAACCAAGAATTTTTGGTAATTCATTTTTAAGAGGTGGTCCTCGTTGGCGTTTTGCTGATGAAAATTTTGCTTTCTTGTTTTTTGGATCAGATAGAACTAAAAAGATGAGTTTTACTTTAGGATATGTGGATGGTGGTTCAAGTGAAAATGTAGTTGATTTTAAGAAATATGAGTTTCGTTTAAATTACCAACCTTTTGATGCTTTTAGCATGTCTCTAAATACAGAATTTGAAAAAACAGAAGACAAAACCCAATATGTTACAGAGAGTGATTTTGGAAATCAAAAAAGATATATTTTAGGAAAGATAAATAACCAAAACTGGTCTACAACTTTACGTTTAAATTATAGTATCAACCCAAATATGTCTATTCAATTTTATGGACAGCCATATATTGCAAGAGGTAGGTATTCTGAATTTAATTATGTTACCAATTCAAAAGCAGAAAGTATAAATGATAGAGTAAGCATGTATGATGTTAATCAAATTTCATATACAGACCAACCAATCGCTTTAGATACTAATAATGATGGGACATTGGATTTTGATTATTCAGATGGAGGTTATTTAATTGATGAAAACAATAATGGAACTGCAGATTATGCGATGTCTAAACCAGATTTTTCTTATGTGCAATTTAGAACAAACTTAGTTGCACGTTGGGAATATATACCAGGTTCTGAACTGTTTTTTGTTTGGGCTAGAGGAGTTGCTGGATCTGACGATTCTAGAAATTCTTTATCTAAAAGTTTTAGAAATCAAGTAATAGACAGACCGTTAGAAAATACTTTTTTAATAAAAGCTACCTATAGATTTGTAAGATAATTTATTGAAAAGGAGCATGTATTTGGAAGCTCATTTTTTCATATGTTAAAGGGTGAGAAAACTCAATAAATTCTGCATGTAAATGTAAACGACTTGCTTTTTTTCCATACAAATCATCACCAATAATTGGTGTGTTTAATCCGTTTTTATGTGCAGCATGAACCCTTAATTGATGTGTTCTTCCTGTAATAGGATAAAAATAAACTAAGGTTTTATTGTTTTCTCTTTTAATAACTTCCCAGTTTGTTTCTGCATTTTTTCCATGTTCAAAACAGACTAATTGTTTAGGTCTGTCATCCAAATCTACGCGTAAAGGCAAGTTAATTGTTCCTTCGTTTTCAACTATATTTCCGTCTAATAATGCAACATAACGCTTTTTAATAGTTCTTTTAATAAACTGACTTTGCAATGTCTTATTTGTTTCTTTCGTTTTGGTAAGAATTAGAATTCCAGAAGTAGACATGTCTAATCTATGAACAATTAAAGGACCAGTTGCCTTAGGATATTTTTCTTTAATTCTTGTGTAAACAGAATCTTTAATTTCTTTACCAGGAACAGATAAAAATTCTGCAGGTTTGTTTACAACGATTAAAACATCGTCTTCAAAAATAATTTCTAAATCTTGTTTTTCTGCTAAATTTTGAAGTAATAAATTATCATCCATTTTTACGCCTTCTAACATGTGAGAAAGAATTGGTTTACATCTACCTTGGCAAGCAGGATAATAATTTTTATGTTTTCTAATTTCTGAATTTGGCGAAATTCCCCACCAAAATTCTGCCATTGATATTGGCGTTAAATCATTCTGAAAAGCATATTGCAATAACTTTGGCGCAGAACATTCACCAGCGCCAGCAGGAGGTTTTATTTCAGGATTATTAAAAATAGCATTTAACCCCTTTAACTCTTTATCTTTATTTAAGAATTGATATTTTTCAAATAATGTTTGCTGTAGAATAGCAGATTTATCTTTTCTTTCTTTTTTTAACGAAGCAATTTTAAACTCAAAATCGGCAAGTCTTTTTTTATCTTTCTCAATCTTACTTTCGTAATATTCTTGTAATTCTTTATAGAAAAATTGACCATTAAAACTTTCTTGTTCTAATTTTTTTAAGAGATTCTTAAAAGCTTCTGTGCTTAATGTTGTTTCTGCTTTTTTCTTTCGAATTTTTCTCTCAATTTTAGAAGCCTTCATTTTTTTTCGCTGTAACTCTAAATCATCAGCAATAATTTTTGAATTCTTTTTTACTGTTTTTTTTAAAGATAAATAAATTCTGTCTTTTTCAAGAGCACCAATTTGTCTGTTTATTTCATCAATTTCATTTTCACCTTTAATATAAAAACTACCTTCTGTTCTCATATTAAAAACAGGAGGAACAAATTTTTCTGGCAAACTTTTATCAGCTAATTTACCTGAAAAGGCAGCTAAATAACCAATTTCATTTTGTTTATTTTTAACAACTAAAACACCAAACATTTTACCAATAGGTAAATCTGAAGAAGTAGAATTTAATCCAAAATTATGTTCAAAGTCTGTTTGATTTTCTAAATATTCTTGCAATTCTTTAACCGCAATTTTACTTAATAAGTGAGGTTCATAATAAAACGGAAATGTAAATTTCTTTGGCAGTTCTATTGCAGAAATATCTTCTTTAAAATGTTGGAAATAATTCAAATTTATCAATGTCTTAATGAAATCCTATTTATAGGAAGCAAAAGTAGTTATTTAAAAAGGTTTTCTGTTTTTTTATTGGTTTCATCACTTTTTATTAGTTGTTTTTTGTGAGTAGTCAATTATTAATCTACTATTTTTGCACTACAAAACACCAACTAATTGAATAAAATAGACAATACTTTTTTTGAGAAGGAATTTATTTCTGAAAATGAGCAAATCCACCTTCCAATTTTGGAAGAAAAAAAGATAGAACTTTTTATTAAAAGAGAAGATTTAATACATCCTTCTGTTTCAGGAAATAAATTTAGAAAACTTAAATATAACTTAGAGGAGGCTAAAAAACTTAAAAAGAAAGCTTTACTTACTTTTGGTGGCGCTTTTTCTAATCATATTGCTGCCACTGCAGTTGCAGGTAAATTAGCGGGCTTAAAAACTTTTGGAATTATTAGAGGAGATGAATTAGGTAAAAATCTAAAGGAAACTTTAGCCGAAAATGCTACTTTAAGAGAAGCTCATAAAAATGGAATGAAGTTTAATTTTGTTTCTAGAGAATTATATAGACAAAAATCTTCGTTTGGCTTTATAGAAAAAATGAAGAATAAATGGGGAGATTTTTATTTAGTACCTGAAGGAGGAACTAATTGTTTAGCGGTAAATGGTTGTGAAGAAATTTTAACTGAAGACGATGCTCAATTCAATTATGTTTGTGCAGCTGTTGGAACTGGAGGAACAATTTCTGGTTTGATAAATTCTAGTAATAAAAAACAAAAGGTAATTGGTTTTCCTGCTTTAAAAGGAAATTTCTTATCCGAAGAAATTAGAAAGTACACAACAAAAAGAGGAAATTGGTCGTTAAATAATGATTATCATTTTGGTGGTTATGCAAAATATAATGAAGAACTAGTGAGTTTTATCAATAGTTTTAAAGAAGAAACATCTATTTTACTAGACCCTATTTATACTGGTAAAATGTTATTCGGAATTATAGATTTAATAAAGAAAGATGAGTTTCCTGAAGGAACTAAAATTTTAGCAATTCATACAGGAGGTTTACAAGGAATAGAAGGTTTTAATCAAACTTTAGAAAAGAAAAATCAACAAATAATTAAGAGTTAATGAAGTTAAGAATTATAATATCTTGTTTGTTTATATTGGTGCTTGCAAGTTGTGGGTCTAAAAAAAATGTAGTTCATAAAAAGAAAAACCCTGGAGTGGTTTTAACTGAACCAGAACCAACAAAATTACCTTCTGTAGACGAAAATAAACATGTAAAAAGTTTAGAAAAAAGCAATAATAAATTAGATAAGAATGTTCTTAGGTATATAAAAAAATATGCCCCAATTGCTGTAAAAGAAATGCATATTCACAATATTCCTGCTAGTATTACTTTAGCACAAGGAGTTTTAGAATCTGGTAGTGGTAGAAGTGAATTAGCTGCAAAGTCTAACAATCATTTTGGTATAAAATGTCATACACAATGGCAAGGAGAACGTGTATATCATGATGATGATGAAAAAGGAGAATGTTTTAGAAAATATCAATTTGTAGAAACATCTTATAATGATCATTCAGCCTTTTTAACCAAAAGAAAACGATATTCTTTTTTGTTTGATTATAGTAAAAAAGACTACAGAAAGTGGGCGAAAGGATTAAAAAAAGCTGGTTATGCAACCGATAAAAAATATCCTAATAAGCTAATTAGAATTATTGAAACATATAAATTATATGATTTTGATAATATTAAAAAGAAAGATTTTATAGTTACAAAAGGAAAATTAAAATACAATAAACCTAAACAAACTACCAATAATTTTTATGTAGTTAAAAAGGGAGATACGTTGTATTCATTGGCAAGAAAGTTTAAAACTTCTGTTGTAAAATTAAAAGAACTTAACGAATTAAAAGATAATAACTTAAATATTGGGCAACGTTTGTTGTTAAAATAGTATGAAAATAATTAAAGCAGTAAGAGGTAATTACCCTCAAATACCAGAAGATTGTTATGTAGCAGAAAACGCTACAATTGTTGGCGAAGTTACACTAGGAAAAGAATGTAGTGTTTGGTTTAATGCAGTAATTCGTGGCGATGTTCATTTTATAAAAATCGGAAATAAAGTTAATATTCAAGATGGTGCTGTAATTCATGCAACATATCAAAAATCTCCTACAACTATAGGTAATAATGTTTCAATTGGCCATAATGCTTTGGTTCATGGTTGCACAATTCATGATAATGTTTTGGTTGGTATGGGAAGCATTATTATGGATGATTGTGTGATAGAATCTAACTCTATTATTGCAGCAGGAGCAGTTGTTACTAAAAACACACACGTAAAAAGCGGAAGTATTTATGCAGGAGTTCCTGCTAAAAAAGTAAAAGATATTTCAGAAGAATTAATTTCTGGAGAAATAAATAGAATTTCAGATAATTACGTAAAATATTCTAGTTGGTTTAAAGAAGAGTAGACTTTGGGCGTTACACAAGGTCGGGCTTTACGTTATATCTTTTTCTGCTGAGAAAGGTTCAGCATAAAAAGGATGCCACTTCAATCCCTAACGCAAAATATTGCACAAAATAAAAACCCGATTTCTATTCAGAAATCGGGTTTTATCAATCAACTTAACTAAACTAATCAACCAAAACTAGTTATCTTTATTTCTTCTATCTTTTCTTTCTTTTTTACCTTTCTCACCTTTCTCACCTTTCTCATCTTTTTTACCCTTCTTCATTTTTTTCATAGCCTTCATAGCTTTCATTTTTCTACCTTTCTGCATTTTACTAAACTTCTCAAATTGCTCTTTGTTTAAGATGTCTTTCATTTTAGCTTTCATCATAATTTGATTATCTAACTGCTTACTTTTCATAGCGTAGATTTCATCAGAAGTAGGTCTCTTTTTTGCTTCTCTATTTGCCATTCTTGCTTCTCTTTCAGCTTTTCTTGATGCCATTTGAGCTTTTAGAATAGGTGTTAATTGGTTTTGTTGTTTAGCAGATAAATCTAACTTTAAAGTCATTTTTTTAACTACTAAATCAACTTGTTGTTCTGTAGAGAATTTAGGGCCTTTTCTTTCGCCATTTCTATCTCCTCTTTTTTGTGCTTGTGTAGTTAAAGTAAAAGCGAATACTAAAACTAAAATGCTTGCTAAATTTTTCATATCTGTAAATAT
Organism: uncultured Polaribacter sp.; assembly: GCA_965367085.1. Lineage (GTDB taxonomy): Bacteria > Bacteroidota > Bacteroidia > Flavobacteriales > Flavobacteriaceae > Polaribacter. The sequence goes on along the minus strand of CBDUHF010000001.1, from coordinate 221,240 downwards.
TTATTTTATTATTTATACTTCTTTGACTCTAAAAAAATTAAAAGGTTTAATTTAGAATGTTGATTAACAATTTTTTAACACTTAAAAAAAATTAGATCTTAAAAAAAAACTCTGTTTCAATTAAGAAACAGAGCTTTAAAAACTAATCAACCAAAAACTAGTTATTTATTGTCTCTTTTTTTTCATTTTATCTTTTCTCTTTTTTGCCATATCTTCATATTTAGCCAATTGCTCTGGATTTAAAATAGCAGCTAACTTTTTATTCATTGCAGCTTCTTTAGCAACTCTATCTGTTCTCATTTTTTTTCGAGCTTCTTTAGATGGTTTTTCACCAGAATCCTTCATAGCCTTTCTTTTTTCACTCATTGCTTTTCTCTCGGCCATTTGCTCAGCTAACAAAGGTTTAATTTTACTTTGTTGTGCTTCTGTTAAATTTAAGTTTTTAGTCATCATCTTAATCATTTTCTCAGGAGAAGACTTACCACCTTTTTTTTGAGCACTAGCAGTTAATGTAAACGCAAAAACTAAAACTATAATTGTTACTATTTTTTTCATATTTTAAATTGTTTATTTTTTTAATTATACATCTTAGACACTTAAAAAATTAAAAGGTTTAAATTTGTTTATTGTTTAACTTGCTTTTAACATATTAGAGATGAAAAGATTTTTATGGTTGCTTCTATTAGTTCCATTATTTACAACGGCTCAAGATAGTATTCGTGTAGATATGAGTAATCCTCATGCAACAGTTTATACACATCTATATTTTTTGCAATCAGATTCTTACGAGCCTAAAAAAGCAGCAAAAACTATTATAGGGCTTTCAGAAGAAAAAGCAATTCAAAAAGCTATTAAAATTAAACAAGTTTTAGATGGTAAAGGCTTATATGTAGATGTTAATAAAATTCCTACAAATGCTAATTACAAAGACACTTTGGGGTATTCTTCATATTCTAAATATGTGTTATTTCCTCAAAGAATGCCACAAATTTATGTCGAAAAAATTGGAGATAAATGGTATTATTCATCAGAAACTGTAGCTAAAATAGAATCTTTATACAAAGAAGTTTTTCCTTGGTATATTCAAAAATTACAGAAACTTATTCCGGAATCTGGTCATAAAAAAATTTTAGGTTTACAATTATGGCAGTTTATTGCTCTACTTTTAATGTTGATTTTAGGGTATATTATTTTCTTAATCGTTAAAAGGATCGCTTTTTTTATATTAAGAAGAATTCAACATCAAATTACAAAAAACACAAATTTAGAAGTAAATAAAGTGCTTAAAAAATTAGCGCATCCAATAAGTTTATTGGTTACTGTTGCTTTTTTTGACAAGGTTTTCCCTTCATTACAATTTGGTTTAACTATTAATACTTGGGTGTTTTTAGGCTTAAATATTATAGAAACTGTTTTTTGGATTTACGTTTTTCTAAAATTAGTTCAGGTTGTAATGAGAATTTATGCTGAATTTACAGAAAGAACTCACGGAAGGTTAGATGATCAATTAGTTCCTATTTTACATAGTTTTTTTACAGGATTAGTTTTAGTTATTGGTCTGTTTAAATTGTTAACTCTTTTTGGTGTAAATACAACAACATTGTTAGCCGGAGCAACTATAGGAGGTTTGGCTTTTGCATTGGCATCTCAAGATACCGTGAAAAATTTGATAGGAACAATCATGATTTTTCTAGACAAACCATTTCATATAGAAGATTGGATTGAAGCTGGAGAGGTTGTAGGAACTGTAGAAAGAGTTGGATTTAGATCTACACAAGTGAGAGCTGCAGATACTTCTGTTTATCAAATTCCAAACAGTAAATTATCTGAATTAGTTATTAATAACAAAGGATTACGATTATTTAGACGTTATAATACCAACTTAGGACTGCGTTATGATACTCCACCAGAATTAATTGAAGCTTTTGTAAAAGGTGTTAGAGAAATTATTATTGCACATCCAGAAACACGATCAGATTCTTTTAATGTAGAGTTTACAGGTTTTGGAGATTCTGCTTTATTAGTAATGGTAAACGTGTATTTTAAAAGTTTAGCTTGGGGAATTGAGCAATCTTCTAAACACAGGTTACATATTGCTATTGTAAAATTAGCAAAAGATTTAGGTGTAGATTTTGCTTTTCCATCTACAACTGTTACAATAGAAAATTTCCCAGAGAAAAAAGGATTAAACCCTAAATACAATATTGATAAAGAAAGAATTGATGCAGTTATTACAAAGGTTGTGACTGATTTTAACAGTGAAAATCCAACAATAACAGAATGAAAAGAATCTTAAAAATTGTTTTTCGTGTTTTATTATTATTTATAATAGCATTTGTAATTTTCTTTTTCTGGGCTTCATCTCCTAATTTAGAGGAAAGTGAATATTCAAAATTATCAACAAATGAATATGATAATACAATTGATACAGATTCAATCTTTAGTATTGTAACATATAATATCGGTTATTTAAGCGGAATGACAAATAATCTTCCCGTTCCAAAACCAAAAGAATTATTTGATACCAATTTAAAGAAAGTAATTGCTGAAATAAAAACGGTAAATCCAGATATTATTGCGTTTCAAGAAATAGATTATAAAGCTTCAAGAAGTTATAATGTAAATCAGCAAAATGAAATAGCAAAACTTGGTTTTAACTTTTTTGCCAAAGCTGTAAATTGGGATGAAACGTATGTTCCTTTTCCTTATTGGCCTCCAACAATGCATTTTGGAAAAGTTATTTCTGGGCAATCTATAATTAGTAAATATCCTTTAAAAGATCATGAAAGAATTGTTTTAGAAAGAGTGGCAGATGCTCCTTTTTATAGAGATGCATTGTATATAGAACGATTAGCGCAAATTGTAAAAGTAAATTTAAACGGACAAGAAGTTGTATTGATAAATGTTCATTTAGAAGCCTTTGATAAACAAACAAGAGTAAATCAATTTGAAGAAGTTTTAAAATTATTTAATAAATACAAAGAAGAATATCCTACTATTTTGTTAGGTGATTTTAATTCTAGAGCTAGAATAAAGGATGCTATAATTAATAAAATGTTTGCGATAGAAGATGTTGGAAATGCAGCTTTTAATATTGATAATCCTGCAAATACTTTCGATTCTAAAAAGCCTTATAAACGAATAGATTATATTTTTTATACAAAAAATTCTATAGATTATATTTCAGGAAAAGTTTTAGCTCAATTTGGTGAAGCATCTGATCATTTACCAGTAGAAATGAGCTTTAAACTGAAGTAAATTAACTGTTTTTTGCTTCTTTAAAAATTTCTCTTACTGCAATGGCATAATTTTTTGCGTTACTTGCTTTTTTTATTTTTTTATAAGTTTTCTGAGGATTAGAAAAACTTTGAGCAAAATACTCCCAAAAACCAAGCATTTTCATTTTTATTGGTGTTGGCCCAGAAAGAGCTGCATCGTATTCTTGATAAATACGATCGTGAAATTCATTAAATATATCAAATCTATTTTTTGGATATTCAGTGGTGTCGTTTTTTATCATACTTGGTAAAAAAGGGTCAGCAATTAAGCCTCTTCCAATCATCCAATGATCTATTGAAGGAAATCTTTCTTGTAGTATTTTAAATGCAGCAACAGATGTGATGTCTCCATTATAATACATTTTGTGCTTACTATTATCTAAACATTTTTGAAATGCCTCTAAATTGGTTCCTCCTTTGTATAATTGTTTTCCTATTCTTGCATGAATTGCAATATTTTTTAAAGGATAATTATTTAAAATAGGTAACGTGTCTAAGATTTCTTCAGGGTTTTCATATCCCATTCTCATTTTCATAGAAACTAATATGTCAGATTCATTATGAACCTTATGAAGAATGCTATTTATTTTTTCAGCATCACTAATTAAACCAGAACCCATTCCACGTTTTGTAACCATTGGATAAGGGCAACCTAAATTCCAATTTAATTCTTTATAACCTAATTCTTGCACATATTTAGAAACGAATAAAAACTCATCAACGTCATTCGTAATAATCTGCGGAATTACTTCTAGCTCAGTATTGTTTTCTGGAAGAATATCTTTTTTGTAAGAATTCTTGATAATAAGCTTTCCATTCAGTCTAATATATGGTGAATAAAACGTGTCAATTCCACCAAAGAAATGGTTAAAAGCGTTTCTAAATTTAAAATCTGTAAAACCTTGAAGCGGTGAAGAAAGTAATGTCTGGCTCATGAAAAATGTTGAGTTGCAAATATAGAATACTTTTTAGTCTCATCTGTAGAATACGAAAAAACCTCATCAATTAAGATGAGGTTTTTACATTTTATAAATGAATTACTTTAGATTATTTAGGATCTAAAATTGCATCAATTCTATCTACTACATCTTGTAAATGGTAACGAGAAATTGTATTTCCTCTAGAAGAAGCTGCTTTTGCATCACGTTGTAAACGTTTTAATTCTCCTCTAACTACAGATTTAATATCAGATTGATTCACATTAATTCCAGAGATTTTATAGTAACTTCTATTTAAGCCTCTTTGGTTTACTGCTTTATTTAATAAGAAATCTAATCTATCTAAATGTGCTCTTTGCAAGTTTCTTCTATACGTATTTATAGAACCACCTTTATATAATTCAGACCAAACACCTTTACGTAAATCACTCATCATGTTTACTAAAGTATACGCTTTAGAACCATTTAAAGTCTCGTTTTCAATCATTCTAGCCATTCTACCAGCATCTAATATGTTGTTTAGATTTCTTGATTGTAAACCACGAACTCTTTCAACTGAACCAGAAAATTCTGTTTTGCTAAAAATGTTTTTATCTATCATCCAAGATGGCGTTTTAAACAATTCATTAATAACAAAATTTAAAGCTTCTTTTTGAGTTGCTTTATCAATATGTGTATAAACTGCTCCTTCTTGATCTGAAGTTTTAAAGAATTCTGTTACACCACCAATATTTGCAGAAACATGTCCCATATATCTGTTAAACTGACTTAAAACTTGACCATACATTGTAGATAACTCTGTGTAATTTTTACCATCTTCAGAAGTCCATTCTTCTAATTTTGGTAAAATTCTTTGTAAGTTTTTAATTCCATATGCAGAAGCTTTCATAGCATTATCCCCTAAATCTTCTGTTTGAGAAGTTGGGTCTACAACGCCAGCAGCTTGTTGATGTCCAAATCTGTACATTGGATCACCAGCATGTTTTAAAATCCAACTATCTAAAATTGGTTTTTCTTCCTCAGCAGTTTTATCTAAAATAGGTCTATAACCCCAAGAAATAGCATACTTGTCATAAGTACCAATATTTGGCATTAAAGCTACGCCTTTATCTTCTGGTTGCGCTACATAATTAAAACGAGCATAATCCATAATTGAAGGAGCTGTTCCGTATTTTTTAGTAAAACTTGCAGAACGTAAAGAATCTACAGGATATGCAGAAGAACTTCCCATATTATGAGGCAATCCTAAAGTGTGTCCTAATTCATGAGAAGAAACAAATTTTATTAATTCTCCCATAGTTTCTGTCTTAAAATTATTTCCTCTTGCATCTGGGTTAATAGCTGCAGTTTGAATAAAGAACCAGTTATGTAATAAAGACATTACATTGTGATACCAGTTAATATCAGATTCTAAAATTTCTCCAGAACGTGGATCACTAACATGAGGTCCATTTGCATTTGGAATTGGAGAAGCTAAATATCTAATTACAGAATAACGCACATCTTCTGGGCTATATTCTGGGTCTTCTTCTTTTGTTGGAGCTCTTTTTGCAATAATTGCATTTTTAAATCCAGCTGCTTCAAAAGCAACTTGCCAATCGTTTACCCCTTGTATAATATAAGGAACCCATTCTTCTGGAGTTGCTCTATCTACATAATAAACTATTTGTTTTTTAGGTTCAACTAATTCACCATTTTTAAACTTTTCAATGTCTTCATCTTTAACCTCTAAACGATACCTGTCTAAATAGGTAACTGTTTTACTTTTTTGAGCTTCTAAACCATAATCAGTTTGTCCACGAGCAAACCATCCAACACGTTCATCAAAATAACGACGCTTCATTGGTACTTTAGGTAACAAAACCATTGAGTTACTCATTTCTAAAGTAATAGAACCTAGAGCGCTATTTGATGGAGCTTTATTTGCAAAATATGTTTTTACGTGTCGTACTTCAATATTTTGAGGATAACTACTTACTCGATCAATATAAGAACGAGTTTTGTCCATTCTAGTAACTTGGTATCTTTTTCTATAAAATCCCGGAAAACCTAATGGCTTAACATCTGTCGAAAATAATGATGTTACATCAATAACAGTTGCAGTAGAATCTTTACTGATTGCTTTGATAGGAAAAGAAAATAAAATTGGTTCTAAATTAGAATTTACAACAGCTTCATGCACAGGTAAAACTGTATCTGCAACTACATCATGAGAAACAATACGTAGTAATAATTGTTTGTTTTTTCTTTCCCAACGTAATACTTGTGTGTTTGTTTTTCCACCACCAAAACCAATTCCGCTAGCAGTTTTAGCAATTCTGGTAACCATTAACATTTCTCTTTTTAGTAAAGAGTCAGGTATCTCAAATAAATAAGAATCATCTTTTGTATGAACTTTAAACAAACCTTCGTCTGTTTTATGATCTTTTGTTACAACTTTACTGTAAGGTTGGATATCTCCTTTTTTAGGTTTTGGTTTAGGCTTTGGAGCTACCTTAGTTTCTTTCTTTTTTTTCTTCCAAAACTGTGCATTAGTTTCTGATGTAAAACCAAAAACGAAAGCAACTAAAAGAAGTTTTAAGAGTATTCTTTTTATCATAATATTATTTGATTTGAATTAACCTCGAAATTAAGCAAACAAAAAAAAATGAACTCTTAAATATTTGTTAAAGAGAAAAGGTGAAATTATCAATTATACAATTGTATGTTTTATTGCATTTCTTTTCCTTGTGTAGCAAAAGATAATCCTTGTTGTCCAGAAGTAGAAATCATGATACCTTCAAAATAGGGGTTTAAAGATTTTTCTTTTATCAACCAATCAAACACAAAGTTGCCTCCAGTGCCACCTTCTCCATCTATTTCATTAATTATAATTTCAACAGTTTCCATTGGTTTAAGAAAGATAGGAAAATCAAAATAGGTTCTAATAGCGTTTCCATGAGTGTCAAAATATTCTGCTTTATTAATAAAAATAGTGTCTAATTTATTAATGTTTCTCATACTAATAGTTGCAGTCAAATTATGAGTTTTATGTTCATCTAAACTATAAATTTTAGAATATACAGATAAATAAGTACTACCAACTAAAAGCGAATCGTTTTGAGAAATAGTAACTTTTCTTTTATTCCAATTAACAGCGTCTATAGAACTAATATCTTTATTTTGATTGTTGCAAGAAGATATTAAAATACAAATAAAAAGTAAGGCTAATTTTTTCATGATTTATTAGAAATTATAATTGATAGAATTCTTTGTATAAAGAATTAGTATTAGCGAAAGTTAGCTAAAAATAAATTTAGAAACAAGCTTTAACGGATTCTATAAAAACAAAAAAACTCAATACGCAGTATTGAGTTTTTTGTAAACTTATAATACGTATTATATATTAAAAGCTTTTTTAATAGTATCTACATAGTCTAACTTTTCCCAAGTAAAAGTTTCTACTTCTTCAGAAACAGTTTCTCCCATTGGATTTGTAAAAGTTACCGTTTTTACTTCTGGAGTTCTACCCATATGACCATAAGCTGCAGTTTCAGAATAAATAGGTGTTCTTAATTTTAAACGTTGTTCTATAAAGTAAGGACGCATATCAAAAATAGACTCTACTATTTTGCTAATTTCTCCGTCAGATAAATCTACGTTAGAAGTATTATATGTTTCAACATTAATACTTGTTGGTTTTGCAACACCAATAGCATAAGAAACTTGTACTAAGACTTCTTTACATAGTCCTGCAGCAACTAGGTTTTTAGCAATGTGTCTTGTTGCATAGGCTCCAGATCTATCTACTTTAGAAGGATCTTTTCCAGAAAAAGCTCCACCTCCATGTGCACCTTTTCCACCATAAGTATCAACAATAATTTTTCTTCCCGTTAAACCAGTATCTCCATGAGGTCCGCCAATTACAAAAATTCCTGTTGGGTTTATATGATAAGTAATATCGTTTGTAAATAATTTCTGAATATGTGCGGGTAATTTTGCAACCACTCTAGGAATTAAAATTTCAACAATATCTTTTTTGATTTTAGTTAACATTACTTCTTCAGAAGCATCAAAATCATCATGTTGGGTAGAAATTACAATTGCATCAATTCTTTGTGGTACATTATCATCAGAATACTCAATAGTAACTTGAGATTTTGCATCTGGTCTTAAATATGCGATATCTTTATTTTCTCTACGTAATTCTGCTAATTCAATTAACAGTCTATGAGATAATTCTAGTGCCAAAGGCATGTAGTTTTCAGTCTCATCAGTAGCATAACCAAACATCATTCCTTGGTCTCCGGCTCCTTGTTCTTCTGGGTTAGATCTATCAACTCCTTGGTTAATATCTGGAGATTGCTCATGAATTGCAGAAAGAACTCCACAAGAGTTTCCATCAAACATATATTCTCCTTTTGTGTAGCCAATTTTATTGATTACATCACGTGCAATTTTTTGAACGTCTAAATACGTTTTAGACTTAACTTCACCAGCTAATATAACTTGTCCTGTTGTAACTAAAGTTTCACAAGCAACTTTACTTGTTTTATCAAAAGCTAAAAAATTGTCTATTAAAGCATCAGAAATTTGATCTGCAACTTTGTCTGGGTGTCCTTCAGAAACACTTTCTGAGGTAAATAAATATGACATAATAAATCTTCTTTTATGATTAATGAAAAATGAAAAGAGATTGCGTTGGTCGCTAAAAGGAGTAGATAATTACTGCTTTAGCATTTTTTTAATGAGGTTGCAATCAGTTCAAATTTTTCCTCTAAATTCTGGTGCAAAGTTACATTATAAAATTAAATAGCAATATTTTTTGCGATAATTATTTCTGATAGCTTCATTGATAAATCAATAAATGAGTTTATAAACTATCAATTTTGAAGAATGGTGAATTCAAAGTCGTATAAAATGCGAAATTAGCATTTAGAAAAAAATAATTTGTTATTTATTTGGATATTAAATTTTTCTGAGCATATATTTGCACTCACAAAGTTCAATAACTTATTGAAATGTTATCAAGAAAGGTGGAGGGATTAGACCCTGTGAAGCCTTAGCAACCCTTTTCGTGAGGAAAAGAAGGTGCTAAATTCTACTTAATTTCAGATTCATTTATCAGAAATTGGATAGATAACCCAAAAACAATTGCACAATCGTGTATTTGTATAATTCTTAATAACATTTTTCTAGTAAGTACATCAACAAAATTGATGCATTCGACTTTTGGTTTAATTATTTATTAACTCAAAAAAAATAGAAAAATGAGTACACAAAAATTAGCAACTAATGCGTTGCACGCAGGACATGATGTAACACAAAATGGAGGAACAAGAGCTGTTCCTATTTACCAAACATCGTCGTATGTTTTTAATGATTCAGATCATGCTGCAAATTTATTTTCTTTAAAAGAATTAGGTTTTATTTACACACGTTTAAATAATCCTACAAACCAAATTTTACAAGAGCGTTTGGCTGCTGTAGAAGGAGGAATTGGCGCTGTAGTTTTTGCTTCAGGAACATCTGCAATTTCAACAGGATTATTAACTTTATTAAAAGCGGGAGATCATATTGTAGCTTCTAGTAGTTTGTACGGAGGAACATACAATTTGTTAAATGTAACGTTACCAAGATTAGGTATTACAACAACTTTTGTAGATGCTTCAAATCCAGATAATTTTGCTACTGCTGTTCAAGAGAATACAAAAGCATTTTTTGTAGAGTCATTAGGAAATCCTAAATTAGATGTGTTAGATTTAGAAGCAATTGCTGTTCATTCTAAAGCAGCAGGAGTTCCGTTTATTGTAGATAATACTGTTGCAACACCAGCATTATTAAATCCTATTAAACATGGAGCAAATATTGTAATTCATTCTTTAACAAAATATATTGGAGGTCAAGGAACTTCTTTAGGAGGTGCTATTATAGATGCAGGAACTTTTAATTGGGCTAATGGAAAATTTCCAGAATTTACAGAACCTTCAGCAGGTTATCATGGTTTAGTATATCATGAAGCTTTAGGGGCTGCTGCTTTTACTTTTAAATTAATTTTAGAAGGATTACGTGATTTTGGTGGTGCTTTAAGTCCAACAAATGCATTTAATATTATTCAAGGTTTAGAAACTTTACCTTTAAGAATTAAGCAGCATTCTGCAAATGCATTGGCATTGGCGCAATGGTTAGAAAAAGAAGAAAAAGTTGCTTGGGTAAATTATCCAGGATTAGAAAGTAATAAATACAAAGCTTTAGCTGATAAATATTTGCCAAACGGGCAAAGTGGATTGGTAACTTTTGGTGTAAAAGGAGGTTTTGAAGCAGCAAAAACAATTGCAGATAAAACAAAAATATTCTCTTTATTAGCAAATATTGGAGATACAAAATCGTTAATTATACACCCTGCAAGTACAACGCATCAACAATTAGATGAAGCTGCTCAAGAAGGAGCAGGTGTAAGTCAAGATTTAATTAGATTGTCTGTAGGAATTGAAGATTTAGAAGATTTAAAAGCTGATTTAAGTGCTGCTTTTGCAGAATTATAATAAAAATGTCTCCTTGAGCGCAGTTAAAAAGTTGTTTTTTTATTAAAATTAATGAGTTTTCGATTTCGCTCAAACAGACAAATAAATATTTAGAATTGAAAGATCAATTACAACATATTAAAATTAAAAACTTTACCACAGAGAAAGGTGATTTAATTCCGGAACTTAATTTAAGTTATCAGGTTTTTGGAAAAGAAATAGGCACAGCTCCTGTAGTATTAGTAAACCATGCTTTAACTGGTAACAGTAATGTTGCTGGTAAAGACGGTTGGTGGCAAGATATTGTTGGTAAAAATAAAGCGATTAATACAGATGTTTATAGTATTTTATCGTTTAATATTCCTGGAAATGGATTTGATGGTTTTTTAATTGAAAACTATAAAAGTTTTATTGCTAGAGATATTGCAAATATTTTTTTAATCGGATTAAACGAATTAAAAATAGAACAATTATTTGCTTTAATTGCAGGTTCTCTTGGAGGTGGAATTGCTTGGGAAATGGTGGTTTTAAACAATAAATTAACCCAACATTTTATACCTGTTGCAACAGACTGGAAATCTACAGATTGGTTAATAGGTAATTGTCAAATACAAGAACAATTTTTAGTAAATTCTAGTAATCCTGTGCATGATGCACGTATGCATGCAATGTTGTGTTATAGAACTCCAGAATCTTTTAAAGAACGTTTTCAGCGTTCAAAAAATGAAGAATCTTCAATATTTAATGTAGAAAGTTGGTTGTTGCATCATGGAGAAAAACTGCAAGAACGCTATCAGCTTTCATCATATAAATTAATGAATCAATTATTAAAAACAATTGATGTTACCAATAGCGGGAATAAGAAAATTGAAATTCTAGATAAAATTGAAGCTAATATTCACATTATTGGTGTCGATTCTGATTTGTTTTTTACTGCTGAAGAAAATAAAGAAACCCATAAAAAGTTAGCGTTAACAAAAGAAAATGTTACGTATAACGAAATAAATTCTGTGCATGGGCATGATGCTTTTTTAATGGAATATGATCAATTAGAAAAAATTATTGCGCCTATTTTTAATAAAGATTATAGAGAAAAAAAGATGAAGATATTAAAGTTTGGAGGAAAATCTTTAGCAAATGGAAAAGGCTTAGAAAATGCCATAGAGATTATCATTAATAAATATAAAAAAGGAGAAAAAATTACGGTTGTTGTTTCTGCAAGAGGAAATACTACTGATGATTTAGAAACTATTTTAAACAAAGCTTCAGACAAAGCACCATATAAAGATGCGTTTGAAGAATTTAAAAAGTATCAATTAGAACCAAATAATGCTGTCGATTTTTCAAAAGAATTTTCAATATTAGAAAATATTTTTGAAGGGGTTTCTCTTTTAGGAGATTATAGTCAGAAAATTAAAGATGAGGTTTTAGCACAAGGAGAATTATTATCAGTAAAACTAATTACAAGTTTATTAGAGAATTTAGAAGTTTCTGCAATTGCTACAGATGCTAGAAAATTAATAATTACAGATGAAAACTTTGGAAATGCACAACCAATAATAGCTGTTTCTAAAGAAAATGTAATTGCACATTTCAAGAAAAACAAGGATACAGTAAATGTTGTAGCAGGTTTTATTTCTTCAAATAAAAAAGGAGAAACTACAACTTTAGGTAGAAATGGAAGTAATTATACTGCAGCTTTATTAGCAAATTATTTAGACGCAGAAGAATTACAAAACTATACACATGTTAATGGAATTTTTACTGCGAACCCAGATTTAGTTCCTGATGCAAAAAAAATTGAGCAATTATCATTTTCAGAAGCGAATGAATTAGCCAATTTTGGAGCAACCATTTTACATGCAAAAACGATTATTCCATTATTAGAAAAAAATATAAATCTTAGAATTTTAAATACCTTCAATTTAGATGATAAAGGAACTTTAATTACATCAGAATCTTCATCAACTTCAAAAGGAATAAGATCTATTTCAACGATTAGTAATGTTGCAATGGTAAATTTTGAAGGAAGAGGTTTGTTGGGAAAAGTTGGTGTTGATGCTCGTATTTTTAAGGTTTTAAGTGATAGAGATATTAGTGTAAGTATTATTTCTCAAGGTTCATCAGAAAGAGGAATTGGATTAATAATTGATAAAGACAAAACAGAAGAAGCTGTTGCTGCCTTAGAAAGAGAATTTGAAAATGATTTTTATTCACAAGATGTAAATCAGATTTCTATTGTAGATAATGTTGCTGTAATTTCTATCGTTGGTCAAGATTTAAGTGAGTTTCACCTTCCTTATAACGCCTTGATTAAAAATCAGATTGTTCCATTATTATTTAATAATACAATTACTGGTAAAAATGTGAGTTTGGTAGTTAAAAAAGACCAATTACATAAAGCTGTAAATGTAATTCATGGTCAGGTTTTTGGAGTTACTAAAAAAATTAATATTGTCATTTTTGGTAAAGGTTTAGTTGGTGGAACATTAATAGATCAGATAATTGAAAATACACAATCTGTTTTAGAAAGACGTAAAATTCAGTTGAATGTTTTTGCGGTAGCAAACTCTAAAAAAACGTTATTAAAAAAAGATGGAGTTTCTAAAAACTGGAAAGAAAATCTTCTAGAAAATGGAGATGAAAACACTTCTGTTAATGATATTATCTCCTTTGCAAAAGCACATCATTTTGAAAACTTAATTGCAGTTGATAACACAGCAAGTGTAAATTTTGTAAGTAATTATATACCTCTTATTGAAGCTGGTTTCGATTTGGTTTCTTGTAATAAAATAGCCAATACATTGTCTTTTGATTTTTACAAAGAAGTTAGAGCTAAATTAAAAGAATACAAAAAGCAATATCTGTACGAAACAAATGTTGGTGCAGGTTTACCTTTGATAGATACCATTCGTTTATTACACGAATCTGGAGAAAATATTACTAAAATTAGAGGTGTTTTTTCTGGAAGTTTAAGTTATTTGTTTAATACTTTTTCAGCTGAGAATGTACCTTTTTCTAGTACACTACAAGAAGCAATTGATAAAGGGTTTACAGAGCCAGATCCACGTGAAGATTTAGGTGGAAATGATGTTGCCAGAAAATTGTTAATTTTGGCAAGAGAATTAGAGTTAGAAAATGAATTGGATGAAGTTGAAATTAAAAATTTAATTCCAGAAAATTTACGAGAAGGTTCTGCTGAAGATTTCTTAGGGAAATTAGAATTATTAAATGATGAATATCAAACTTTAAAAGAGAATCAAGAGCCAAATCACGTTTTACGTTATATTGGTGAATTAAGTGGAGATTTATCACAAAATAAAGGAAAATTAGAAGTAAAATTAGTTTCTACACCAGAAAGTACGCCCTTAGGATCTTTAAAAGGTTCTGATGCAATATTTGAGATTTATACAGAGTCTTATGGAGAACAGCCCATTGTAATTCAAGGAGCAGGAGCAGGAGCAAGTGTAACTGCAAGAGGTGTTTTTGGAGACATTTTAAGATTGGCAAAACATAACAACTAAATGAGTTCTTGGTTTTTAGTTTTTGGTTGTTCGTGCAGTCCAAAAACCATTAATCAAAAACCACAAACTATATTATGAGTAAACATTTCGAAACAGAAGCAATTAGAAATCAAACAGAGCGTTCTCAATTTTCAGAACATTCTACACCATTATATTTAACATCGAGTTTTGTTTTTGATGATGCAGAAGACATGCGTTCATCCTTCGCAGAAGAAAAAGAGCGTAATTTATATAGCCGATTTACAAACCCAAATACAACGGAATTTGTAGACAAAATTGTAGCTATGGAAGGAGCAGAAGCTGGTTATGCATTTGCAACAGGAATGGCAGCTATTTTTTCTTCATTTGCAGCATTGTTAAGCGCAGGAGATCATATTGTTTCTTGTAGATCTGTATTTGGATCAACGCATGGTATGTTTACCAACTATTTACCAAAATGGAATATTGAAACTTCTTATTTTAAGGTAGATGAAGTTGATTTAATCGAAAGTTTAATTCAAGAAAACACTAAGGTACTTTATATAGAAACGCCAACAAATCCTGCTGTAGATATTTTAGATTTAGAGTTAATTGGTAAAATCGCCAAAAAACATAATCTTATTTTTATTGTAGATAATTGCTTTGCAACACCCTACATTCAGCAACCAATTAAATTCGGTGCAGATTTAGTTATTCATTCTGCAACAAAATTAATAGACGGACAAGGAAGAGTTTTAGGAGGAGTTACAGTTGGTAGAGCAGATTTACTAAGGGAAATTTATCTTTTTGCAAGAAATACTGGGCCAGCAATGTCTCCTTTCAACGCTTGGGTTTTATCTAAAAGTTTAGAAACTTTATCAATAAGAGTAGAAAAACATTGCGAAAATGCTTTAAAAGTTGCTCAATTTTTAGAAGAAAATAAGCACGTAGAATTGGTGAAATATCCATTTTTAAAATCACATCCTCAATATGAAGTAGCTAAAAATCAGATGAAATTAGGAGGAAACATTGTAGCTTTCGAAATTAAAGGAGGAATTGAAGCTGGAAGAAAATTTCTAGATAATATAAAAATGTGTTCATTATCTGCTAATTTAGGAGATACAAGAACAATTGTAACGCATCCTTCATCTACAACACATGGTAGATTATCAGAAGAAGATAGATTAGAAGTTGGTATTACAAATGGTTTGGTTAGAGTTTCCGTAGGATTAGAACATGTAGAAGATATTATAAACGATTTAGAACAGGCCTTAAATAATTAAGAACTAAATTTAATTTTAATTCTGGTTTTTTAGGTTTTTAAGTTCTTTAGATACTATTTTTGTAAAAATTTATATTATGAAGCTCTTAAAGGTTTGTTTTGCATTTTTATTTTTTACATTTTTAGTAGGTTGTGGTTCTAAAGATTCAAATGAAGCACTATCAGAAAACTTATATATAGCTTTAGCTTCAGAATTTTCTGCAAGTGAAGAAACACAATCTGTTGCGTTAACATCTAATTTAAATTGGTCTGCAACTGCAGATGTTAATTGGATTACGATTACACCTTCAAGTGGATCAGATGATGGTCCTATTAATGTTACAGTAGAGGAAAATTCAACTTATAGTAAGCGTTCAGGAATAGTTACAGTTAGTGGTGGAAGTATTTCTAAAACTTTAGCTGTTACTCAAGCTGCTGCAAAAAATAACGGAACTTCAGGAGATTTAGATCCAAATAAAGCACCTTCTTATAATTTTGATTTATCTACGTGGAAATTAAATACTCCTGAAAATAATGGCAATAATTTATCAAAAACTATTTCTGTAAGCGAATTAAATGATGATTATGAGAATAGTAAGTATTTTTATACAGCAGATGATGGAGGTATGGTGTTTAAGTGTCCTATTGCAGGTTATAAAACATCTGCAAATACAACTTATACTAGAGTAGAATTAAGAGAAATGCTAAGAGGTACAGATACTAGTATAGGTACACAAGGTGTTAATAAAAATAATTGGGTTTTTGGAACTTCTCCTACCTCAGATATTGCAGCAGCAGCTGGTTTTGATGGAGAAATGAATGCAACTCTTGCTGTAAATCATGTAACTACAACAGGTAGCAGTAGTCATATAGGTAGATTGATAATTGGTCAAATTCATGCAAATGATGATGAACCTATTCGTGTTTATTATAGAAAATTAAATGGTAATACTTTAGGGTCAATTTATTTTGCACATGAACCTACAGATGGTAATGGAGCTGAACAATGGCATGAAGTTATTGGGTCTAGAAGTAATACTGCATCTAACCCAACAGATGGAATTGCTTTGAATGAAAAATTTAGTTATACAATTAAAGTGGTTGGAGATATTTTAACTTTTACTGTAACTAGAGATGGAAAAGATGATGTTGTTAAAACTGTTGATATGACAAATAGTGGTTTTAATGTTGGTGGCCAATACATGTATTTTAAAGCAGGTATTTATCAGGCAAATAATTCAGGTGACGCTACTGATTATGCACAAGTAACTTTTTATGCTCTTAACAAAAGTCATACTTCAAATTAATAATAGATTTTAAAAATACTTCAAAAAGTTTATCCTACTTCATTACTATGGTAATTGTATTTAATTATGTAAATTTGTTTAATGCTATCTAAAAAAACAAAATACGGAATTAAAGCGCTTACTTATTTAGCTAGACAGGAAAATAAATCTCCAGTTGCAATTGCTACCATATCTAAAAGTGAGAATATATCTTTAAAATTTTTAGAGAGCATTTTGTTGACTTTAAAAAAAAATGGCCTGCTTGCTTCTAAAAAAGGAAAAGGTGGTGGCTATTATCTTTTAAAAGAGCCCAAAGAAATTCAGATGACTATTATTATGCGAATTTTAGAAGGACCCATTTCTATGGTGCCTTGTGTAAGCTTAAATTTTTATGAAAAATGTGCAGATTGTCCAGATGAAAATGCTTGTTCTGTTCATAATTTAATGGCTAAAGTTAGAGATAGCTCTTTAGAGATTTTTAGAAACACAACGTTGGCAGATTTGTGTAATTGCTAGCATACTTCCTTTTTTAAACTAGATTTTTTACTTTATTATTTTTAAAACTACAACCTTGTAGTGGTATCGTATTCTTAATTTTCGTGTCTTTTTTTTATTAATCTACTAAATCTATAGGGTTTAAATAATTTTTAAGACTAAAT
Source organism: uncultured Polaribacter sp. (assembly GCA_965367085.1). GTDB lineage: Bacteria > Bacteroidota > Bacteroidia > Flavobacteriales > Flavobacteriaceae > Polaribacter. The sequence goes on along the minus strand of CBDUHF010000001.1, from coordinate 203,833 downwards.
TTCTTTTTTTTGATTACAAATAATGTATGTTTGCATACTCTATTTAAATAGTAGGGTAATAAAAGAGATTCAGTTTTTATGATTGTAGATCAAATGATTTTTAGTAAAAGAGAAGCAAAAGCAAGTTTCGAAGAAGATAAAACTTCTGAAAGACCAATAAGAAGTATTGCAAAGGCATTAAGCTGGAGAGTAGTAGGAACAATAGATACATTAGTAGTTTCATATATACTTACAGGAGAAATTGTTTTAGCAGCTTCAATAGCATCAGTAGATTTTTTAACCAAATTAGTTTTGTATTTCTTTCATGAACGATTTTGGAATAAAATAAAATGGGGAAAATAATGAGCCTAGATTTAGATAAAATAAACAACGAGTTAATAGGTAAAAGTCCAGCAGAAATTATTGCTTGGGCTGTGTCTTTTGCAAAGAATCCAGTAATTACAACCAACTTCAGACCTTATGAAGTTGCAATTTTAAAAGCAGTTACAGATGTGCAACAAGATATTAAAGTAATTTGGTGTGATACAGGTTATAATACTGTGCAAACATATAAGCACGCAGAAGAAATAATAGAAAAACTGAATTTAAACATTCATTTATATACACCAAAGCAAACTGCTGCTCATAGAAATGTAGTTTTGGGTGTGCCATCTGTTGATGACCCAAAGCATGTGGTTTTTACGGAGCAAGTAAAATTAGAGCCTTTTTCTAGAGCAATGAAAGAACATCAACCAGATGTTTGGTTTACAAACCTTAGAAAAGGACAAACTGCTTTTAGAAATAGTATAGACGTTGTTTCTCAAAGTAAAGATGGTATTATAAAAGTGAGTCCGTTTTATAACTGGTCAGATGAAGAACTAGATACTTATTTAGTAGAAAAAAAATTACCAAATGAGTTTACATATTTCGATCCAACAAAAGTAGAGAGTAATCGCGAATGTGGTTTACATATCTAAAAAGATAAAATTATGAGTCAAGAAACAATAAAAGTAGATGCTTTAGAAAGTGAAGCAATTTATATTTTTAGAGAAGTAGTAGCACAATTTGAAAAACCTGTGTTGTTGTTTTCAGGAGGAAAAGACAGTATTACGTTAGTGCGTTTGGCACAAAAAGCGTTTTATCCTGCAAAAATTCCTTTTCCATTAATGCACATAGATACGGGTCATAACTTTCCTGAAACGATAGAATTTAGAGATAAATTATGTAAAGAATTAGGAGTTGAATTGATTGTAAGAGATGTTCAAGATAATATAGATAGTGGTCGTGTAAAAGAAGAAACAGGTAGATATGCAAGTAGAAATATGTTGCAAACAGAAACTTTACTAGATGCTATTGAAGAATTTGGTTTTGATGCTTGTATTGGTGGAGCAAGAAGAGACGAAGAAAAAGCAAGAGCAAAAGAAAGAATCTTTTCTGTAAGAGATGATTTTGGTCAATGGGATGAAAAAAACCAACGCCCTGAAGTTTTTGATATGTTAAATGGACGAATTGATTTAGGGCAAAATGTACGTGTTTTTCCGATTTCTAATTGGACAGAATTAGACGTTTGGTCTTATATAAAACAAGAAAATATAGAGATTCCTTCTATCTATTTTGCACACAAAAGAAAAACATTTTTTAGAGACGGTTTAATCTGGTCTGCAGATGATGAAGTAGTGTATAGAGATGAAGAAGAAGAAGTGGTAGAAAGAATGGTTCGTTTTAGAACTGTTGGAGATATGAGTTGTACAGCAGCAGTTTTATCTGATGCAGTAGATATTGCAAAAGTTGTAGAAGAAATTAGAGATTCTTCAATATCAGAAAGAGGCGCAAGAATAGATGATAAAAGATCTGAAGCTGCAATGGAAAAAAGAAAACAACAAGGTTATTTTTAATATCTAATTACCAAATGAAAACAAAAATGAAAGTACTAAAAATAGCAACAGCAGGAAGTGTAGATGATGGTAAAAGTACCTTAATTGGTCGTATTTTATACGATACAAAATCATTGACTGATGATAAATTAGAAGCCATAGAAGAAAAAAGTAGACAACGTGGTTTTGACTATTTAGATTTTTCTTTGGCAACGGATGGTTTAGTTGCAGAACGCGAGCAAGGAATTACAATTGACGTAGCACATATATATTTTTCAACTCCATCAAAAAGTTTCATTATTGCAGATACTCCAGGTCATATTGAGTATACAAGAAACATGGTTACAGGTGCTTCAACAGCGCAAGCTTCTATTGTTTTAATTGATGCTAGAAACGGAGTTGTAGAGCAAACGTATCGTCATTTCTTTATCAATAATTTATTGAGAATTAAAGACGTTGTAATTGCAATTAATAAAATGGATTTGGTTGATTTTTCTGAAGAAAAGTACAACATCATAAAAGGGGAAATTGAATATCTAGCAAGTAAAAGTGAATATAAAGGTCAGAATTTAACCTTCATTCCTTTGTCTGCTTTACAAGGTGATAATGTAGTTACAGCATCAGAAAATATGCCTTGGTATAAAGGAGAAACGTTAATGCACCATTTAGAAAGATTAGATACAGAAGATATTAGTGATGATTCCCAAGCTCGTTTTCCTGTGCAAACAGTTATCAGACCTAAGACAGAAGAATATCACGATTTTAGAGGATATGCAGGTAAAATTTATGGAGGAGATTTATCAGTAGGAGATGAAGTTGCAGTGTTACCTTCTCAGACAAAATCTAAAATAAAAAGTATTAATTTCTTCGATAAAGAATATGCTTCAGCTAAAAAAGGAAGCTCAGTTACCATCACTTTAGAAGATAATGTGAACGTAAGTAGAGGTGATATGTTAGTAAAAATAAATGAAGAACCAACAATTGCAAAACAATTAGATGCTACAATTTGTTGGATGGATAAAGAGCCATTACAAGCTTCACAAAAATATTATATAAAACACGGTGTAAATGATGCACAAGCAAAAGTTACCCAGTTAAATAGTATTATTAAAACAGATTTTTCTGGTATAGAAGAAAATCCAAACGAATTAGAATTAAATCAAATTGGAGATGTACAATTAAAATTAAGCAAACCATTATTATTTGATTCCTATGAAGAAAATAAATCCAATGGATCTTTTATCCTAATTAACCCAAAAACCAATAGTACAGTTGGAGTAGGGTTCATTAAATAAATATATTATATAGAAAAAATTAAACAATATTCTTAACGCCCAAGTAAGAATTCCTTCCTTAAAAGGAAGGTTAATAGGGAATTTTTATGCAAAGTTTTAGAACCGAAATTGAAAATCCAGTTGTAGAAAAAGATATTATTGAGTTAGCAGATAAAATTGCTGCATTTAATAATCTACAAATTGACGAAGAAAAATTTAGAAGTTTACGTTTAGCAAGAGGTGTTTATGGTCAGCGTCAAGAAGGCGTACAAATGATTCGTATCAAACTACCTTATGGTAAAGTAATGAGCAATCAATTACGTAGAATCTCTGAAGTTTCTGATGAATATTCTAGAGGTAGATTGCATATTACAACACGTCAAGATATTCAAATTCATTATGTAGATTTGAATAGAACTCCAGAATTATGGGCAGAATTAGAACGTGATGATGTTACCTTACGTGAAGCTTGTGGAAACGTTGTAAGAAATGTTACTGCTTCTGAAACTGCAGGAATTGATGTAAATGAACCTTTTGATGTTTCTCCTTATGCAGATGCATTGTATAAATTCTTTTTGCGTAACCCAATTTGTCAAGAAATGGGACGTAAATTCAAGGTTTCTTTTTCTTCTACGGATGAAGATACAGGACTTTCTTATTTACACGATTTAGGTTTTATTGCTAAAATTGAAAACGGAGTTAAAGGTTTTAAAGTAATGGTTGCAGGAGGATTAGGTTCTCAACCAAGACACGCAGATGTTTTATATGATTTTTTAGAATCAGATAAAATTATTCCAGTAATGGAAGGTGTTTTAAGAGTTTTTGATCGTTATGGAGAACGTAAAAGTAGAGCCAAAGCTAGAATGAAATTCTTATTAAAAGACATCGGATTAGACGCTTTTAAAGAATTAGTAGCTCAAGAACAAAAAGCAATTGAGTTCAAATCTGTTGCTATAGATGCAGATGGGTATCTACCTTCAGAACCCGTTTCTGTGGAGGCTCCAAAAGTTGAAATTAAAAATCAAGCAGCTTTCGATTTATGGAAATCAACAAATATTATTCCTCAAAAACAAGAAGGTTTTGTAGCGATCGGAATTAAAGTTTTATTAGGAGATTTTTACACAGACAAAGCAAGATTATTAGCAGATTTGGTTGATACATATGCAGCAGGAGAAATTCGATTAACGCTACGTCAAAACATCGTAATTCCTTTTGTAAAAGAAGATTTAGTTCCGTATTTCTATCAAGAATTAGAAAAATTAGGATTTGTAGAAGCAGGGTATAACAAAGCAGTAGATATTACAGCTTGTCCTGGTACAGATACTTGTAATTTAGGTATTTCTAGTAGTACAGGAATTGCAGAAGAGTTAGAAAGAGTAATTACTGCTGAATATCCTCAGTATTTAGAAAACCAAGATTTAATTATAAAAATTAGTGGTTGTATGAATGCTTGTGGACAACACAATATGGCAAATATTGGTTTTCAAGGAATGACAGTTAGAACACCAGATAAATTAGTGGCGCCTGCGTTACAAGTTTTATTGGGTGGAGGAAATTTAGGAAACGGAAATGCATTATTTGCAGATAAGGTAGTAAAAATACCAAGTAGAAGAGGTCCTGAAGCATTGCGTAGAATTTTTAATGATTTTGAAGCCAATGGAAATGGAAAACAATTTGTAGAATACTATAAAGAAAAAGGCGAAAAATATTTTTATGATTTCTTAAATGATTTACAAGATGTTACGAATTTAACTCAAGAAGATTTTATCGATTGGGGAGAAGAAGAAAAATATATAAAAGCAATTGGTGTTGGAGAATGTGCAGGTGTTGTTATCGATTTAATTGCAACCTTGTTTTTAGAAAGTGAAGAAAAAATTGATAATGCAAAAGAATCTTTTGAAAACGGAGTGTATTCTGGAGCTATTTACTATGCGTATCAATCTCTTGTAAATACTGCAAAAGCAATGTTGTTAGCAGAAAATAAAAAGACCAATACACACGCAGGAATTATCAGACAATTTGATGAGATATTTGTTGCTTCAGGTAAAATTGAGTTAAACACAACTTTTAGTGAGTTAATTTATCAAATTAACAAATATTCACCTAATAAAGAGTTTTGTTCACAATACATTAATGATTCTGAAAATTTGTTGCAAAAAGTGAAAAAATTTAGAGAGTTATCTAATACTTTTGCTAAAAGCGTAGTATAGAATTATGAGTTTAAAGAAACCAAAATTAACAATAGTAGGTGCAGGACCTGGTGATGTAGAATTAATTACTCTAAAAGCAATTAAAGTATTAAAAACTGCAGATGTAGTTTTGTATGATGCTTTGGTAAACGAAGAATTGTTAGAATACATAAATCCAGAAGCAGAACAAATTTTCGTTGGAAAACGCAGAGGATGTTATAAATATCAACAAGAACAAATCAATGAGTTAATTGTTGCTCGAGCAAAAACTAATGGACATGTAGTTCGTTTAAAAGGCGGTGATCCTTTTATTTTTGGAAGAGGTGCAGAAGAAATGGAATATGCTGCAAATTATGGATTAGATGTAGCAGTGGTTCCTGGTATTTCATCATCAATGGCAGTAGCAGCAAGTCAAAATATACCTGTAACTAAAAGAGGAAGTGCAGAAAGTTTTTGGGTAATTACTGGTACAACAAAAGAACATAAAATTTCTACAGATATTGAGTTGGCTGCAAAATCTAATGCAACTGTAGTTGTTTTAATGGGAATGAGTAAGTTGCCTCAAATAGTAAAGTTGTTTCAAGCAGAAGGTAAAAATGATTTACCAGTGGCAATTATTCAAAACGGAACAAGATCTAATGAAAAAGTTGGTATTGGAACGGTAGAAACTATTGAAAAAATTGTTGCTGAAAATGAATTGAAAAATCCTGCAATTATTTTGTTAGGTGAAGTGGTAAAGCATCGTCAAACCATTTTAGATATTCAAGAACAATATGCAACTCAATTAAAAGAATAGTATTTTGGAACAGAACGAATTATATCCCATTTTTTTAAAAACACAGCAATTAGAAACATTAATTGTTGGTGGAGGATTTGTTGCCTTAGAAAAACTGTCTTTTTTATTAAAGTCAAGTCCAAATTCAAAAGTAACAATGGTTTCTCCTTTTTTTAGAGAGGAAACAATAGCATTGGCAAACAAGTTTGAAATTAAAATGATTGTTGATAATTACAGTAATTCATTTTTAAAAGACAAACACATTGTTATTGCTACCACAGATAAAGTGGATGTAAATATTGAAGTTTACAAAGATTGTAAAGAAAGAAATATATTGGTAAACGTTGCAGATAATCCACCATATTGCGATTTTTATATGGGAGGAATTGTTACCAAAGGAAATGTAAAAATAGCCATTTCTACCAACGGAAAATCGCCAACAACAGCCAAAAGATTACGTCAGTTTTTTGAGGATGTAATTCCAGAAAACATCAATGATTTGGTGCAGAATTTAAATGAATTTAGAAAAACAATAAAAGGAGATTTCGAAGAAAAAGTGGAAACACTAAACGAATTCACCAAAGGATTAATTGAGAAAAAAGAATCTTAAAATGATTACAACAGACATACTAATTATTGGAGCAGGACCAACAGGATTATTTACAATTTTTGAAGCTGGTTTATTAAAGTTAAAGTGTCATTTAATTGATGCGTTACCACAACCTGGAGGACAGTGTTCAGAGATTTATCCGAAGAAACCAATTTATGATATTCCTGCATATCCAGAAATCTTAGCTGGAGATTTAACAGATAAGTTAATAGAGCAAACAAAGCAATTTGAACCGGGATTTACTTTAGGTGAAAGAGCTGAGACAATAGATAAACAAGATGATGGTACATTTATTGTAACAACCAATAAAGGAACAAAACATCACGCAAAAATTGTTGCAATTGCGGGTGGTTTAGGTTCTTTTGAGCCAAGAAAACCGTTAATTCCTAATATTGCAGATTTTGAAGATAAAGGTGTAGAGTACATTATTAAAGAACCAGAATTATATAGAGATAAAAAAGTAGTAATTTCTGGTGGTGGAGATTCTGCTTTAGATTGGGCAATTTTCTTGTCTGATGTAGCCTCAGAAGTAACTTTAATTCATAGAAGAAACGAATTTAGAGGAGCTCTTGATTCAGTAGAAAAAGTACAAGAATTAAAAAATCTTGGAAAAATAAATATGGTAACTCCTGCAGAAGTAAAAGGAATTATTGGTACAGATAAAGTAACAGGTGTTGCTGTTGAAAGAAAAGGTGAAGATGGATTTATTATAGACACAGATCACTTCATTCCTTTATTTGGTTTATCTCCAAAATTAGGACCAATTGGTAATTGGGGATTAGAAATAGAGAAGAATGCAATTAAAGTAAATAATGCTTTAGATTATCAAACAAACATACCAGGAATCTACGCTATTGGTGATGTAAATACATATCCAGGGAAGTTGAAGTTGATTTTATGTGGTTTCCACGAAGCAACTTTAATGTGTCAAAGTGCATATAAAAGAATCTTTCCAAACAAAAAATATGTAATGAAATATACAACTGTTGGTGGGGTAGAAGGATTTGATGGAACAAAAAAAGAAGCGCCAAAAGCAGTAGTTAAAGCAATTCAGTAATAAATTGTTGTTAGGTTTGTGTAACTTTGCAGACAATATCAATAAAAGACTCAAGTAGTGCAAGACATAAATATTAAAATAACAGACAGAAACGGTGATACTCATGAAGTAGTAGCACCAACTGACATGGCAATGAACCTCATGGAAGTAGTTCGTTCATACGAATTAGCAGAAGAAGGAACTATTGGAGTTTGTGGAGGTATGGCCATGTGTGCTTCTTGTCAATGTTATGTAAATTCTGATCACGAATTACCAGAAATGACAGATGATGAAGATGCGATGTTAGCAGAAGCATTTAATGTAGAAGATAATAGTAGATTGGGTTGTCAAATACAAATGACACCAGAAATGGATGGGTTAGAAGTAACGTTAGCACCAGAAATGTAAGGGCTAAAATGAAAGAAACTAAAGAAAGAGTGGCATTAAAAAACTACAGTATGTGTTTAAGAGACGCTGTAGAAACTTTTACCAAAGAAATCATCAATAATTTATTTGATGAAAATCATTTGGTAGAAAAAGGTGCCCATACAAAAGATAAGTTTTTAAAGATTTTAGAACGATTATCTGTTAAAAACGGAGAAAATTTTTGGAGAAGTTTCGAAGGCTCTTTTATTGAAATTAGAAAAAGATTAGATTTAGATGCGATTGCAGCAGAAAAAAATGATCCGGCAGCTAAAAGTTTAGAAGAGGTTTATTTAGCATATCCAGGTTTTTATGCAATTGCAGTGCATCGTTTAAGTCATAAATTATTACAATTAGAAGTACCAGTTTTACCAAGAATGATGAGTGAATATGCACACAGTACAACAGGTACAGATATTCATCCAGGAGCAGAAATTGGCGATTCTTTTTTTATAGATCACGCAACAGGTATTGTAATCGGAGAAACCACAGTTATTAAAGATAACGTGCAGATTTTTCAGGGAGTAACGTTAGGAGGAATTCAAGTAAAAAAGAGTTTGGCGTCTACAAAGAGACATCCAACCATAGAAGATAATGTTACTATTTATGCAAATGCTACTATTTTAGGAGGAGATGTTGTTATTGGTAAGAATTCTGTAATAGGAGCAAATGTTTGTATAACAGAATCAATTCCAGAAAACTCAATAGTTACAGTGCAATCAGAAAATAATATTTTTCAAAAAAGAAATTAAAATGAAGACTAAAAGTATCATAGATTTTGTTGGAAATACACCATTAGTAGAAGCGCAAAATATCTTCAAAAAAGACGGTGTTACTTTATTATTAAAGCTAGAAGGAAATAATCCTGGAGGTAGTGTTAAAGATAGAGCAGCATATTATATGATTTCTGAAGCTATAAAAAGAAAAAATATTAAAAAAGGCGATACTTTAGTAGAAGCTACTAGTGGAAATACGGGTATTGCATTAGCTTTAATGGCTAAAGTTCTAGGAGTAAATATGGTAATTACAATGCCAGAAAACTCTACCATAGAAAGAGTTAAAACAATGCGTGCTTATGGAGCAAAAGTAATTTTAACTCCGGCAGAAAAAGGTATGGAAGGTGCAATTGATCATGCTTTAAAATTGAAATATAAAAAAGGATATTTTCGTTTAAATCAATTTGATAATTTTGATAATCCAAAAGCGCACTTTAATACTACTGGTCCAGAAATTTGGAGAGATACAGAAGGTGAGGTTACTCATTTTGTTTCTGCTATGGGAACAACAGGAACAATTACTGGTGTTTCTGATTACCTAAAGGGTAAAAACGAAAACATTACAATTATTGGTGCACAACCAAAAGATGGCGCTAGAATACCAGGAATTAGAAAATGGTCAGAAGAATATATGCCTGCAATTTTCAAGGCAAAAAAAATAGATCAAGTTATAGAAGTTAGTGAAGAAGAAGCAAGGGAAATGACAATTAGATTGGCTAAAGAAGAAGGTGTTTTTGCAGGAATGAGTAGTGGAGGTTCTGTTGCAACAGCTTTAAAAGTAGCTAATTCAATAGATAAAGGTGTTGTCGTTGCTATTATCTGCGATAGAGGAGATCGTTATTTATCATCAGATATCTTTGAATAAATTATTAAAACAAAAAAAAAGTTCGTTAATTTGCAGCGAACACAGTTCATTTATTTCATATTGTTATCAAGAAAGGTTGAGGGATTAGACCCAGGGAAACCTTAGCAACCCTTTACCTATAAAGAAGGTGCTAAATTCTACTGCTAGAAAACAGAGAGATAACGGAGAGAATTTTAATTCTTCTTTTCCTGATAACAAAAAAATTAATTTTCAGGAATGTCAAATATATACAAAGCTTTACAAGAAAGAATTTTGGTTTTAGATGGTGCAATGGGTACTATGCTACAAGCCTATAAATTTACGGAAGAAGATTTTAGAGGAGAACGCTTTAAAGACTACCCAACTCCTTTGCAAGGGAATAATGATTTATTATCAATTACCCAACCAGAAGCTATCAAAACTATTCATGGAAAATATTTTGAAGTTGGTGCAGATATCGTAGAAACCAATACTTTTTCTGGAACTACAATTGCGATGGCAGATTATCAGATGGAAGATTTGGTGTATGAACTAAATTATCAATCTGCAAAAATTGCAAAAGAAGTAGCTGATGAATTTACGGCAAGAGAACCTCATAAACCACGTTTTGTTGCTGGCTCTATTGGTCCAACAAACAGAACAGCAAGTATGTCTCCAGATGTAAATGATCCTGGTTATAGAGCTGTTACTTTTGATGATTTAAGAATTGCATACAAACAACAAGTAGAAGCTTTAGTTGATGGAGGCGTAGATTTACTATTGGTTGAAACAGTGTTTGATACGTTAAACGCAAAAGCAGCTTTATTTGCTATAGAAGAAGTAAAAGAAGAAAGAAATATAGATATTCCTGTAATGTTAAGCGGAACAATTACAGATGCTTCAGGAAGAACATTATCTGGTCAAACAGCAGAAGCTTTTTTAATTTCTGTTTCTCACATACCATTATTATCTGTAGGCTTCAATTGTGCTTTAGGAGCCAATTTATTGCAACCACATTTAGAAGCAATTGCTAGCAAAACAGATTTTGCAATTTCTGCGCATCCAAATGCAGGTTTACCAAATGCTTTTGGGGAGTATGATGAGTCACCAGAAGAAATGGGAGAGCAAATTGAAGAATATCTTAAAAAGAATTTAATCAACATTATTGGAGGTTGTTGTGGTACAAGTCCAGCACATATTAAAGCAATTGCAGATGTTGCTGCTAAATATAAACCAAGACAACATGCAGAGCATGTATCTGAAGTTAACTAGATAGAAAGATGATGAAAGTGAAACAAACAAAATACATGAAATTGTCTGGTTTAGAACCTTTGGTTTTAAATGAAAACAGCAACTTTATAAATGTAGGAGAAAGAACAAACGTTGCAGGATCTAAAAAATTCTTACGTTTAATAAAAGAAGAAAAATTTGATGAAGCATTAGATGTTGCAAGGCATCAAGTAGATGGAGGAGCACAAATTATAGATATTAATTTTGATGATGGATTAATTGATGGTAAAGAAGCAATGGTTCGTTTTTTGAACTTGATTGCTGCTGAACCAGATATTTGTAGAGTTCCAATTATGATTGATAGCTCTAAGTGGGAAATCATTGAAGCAGGATTAAAAGTTGTACAAGGTAAGTGTGTTGTAAATTCAATTTCTTTAAAAGAAGGAGAAGAGAAATTTATTTGGGAAGCAAAACAAATAAAACGCTATGGAGCTGCCGTAATTGTTATGGCTTTTGATGAAGTTGGTCAGGCAGATAATTACGAACGTAGATTAGAAATAGCACAACGTTCTTATGATGTATTAGTCAATAAAGTTGGCTTTCCATCAGAAGACATAATTTTCGATTTAAATATTTTCCCTGTTGCTACAGGAATGGATGAGCATAGAAGAAATGCCATCGATTTTATAGAAGCAACACGTTGGGTAAGACAAAATTTAGAAAACGTTTCTGTAAGTGGAGGTGTAAGTAACGTGTCGTTTTCTTTTAGAGGAAATAACGGCGTTCGTGAAGCAATGCACTCGGTGTTTTTATATCATGCTATTCAAGCTGGTATGAATATAGGCATTGTAAATCCTGCAATGTTAGAGATTTATGATGATATTCCTAAAGATTTATTAGAACATGTAGAAGACGTAATTTTAGATAGAAGAGAAGATGCAACTGAACGTTTATTAGATTTTGCAGAAACTGTAAAAGGTTCTAAAAAAGGAAAAGTAGCAGACTTATCTTGGAGAGAAAATTCCTTACAAGATAGAATTACTCATGCTTTAGTAAAAGGTATAGATGCTTTTATTATTGAAGATGTAGAACAAGCAAGACAGGAGGCAACTGCACCAATTGAAGTTATTGAAGGAAATTTAATGACGGGTATGAATGTAGTTGGAGATTTATTTGGAGCAGGAAAAATGTTTTTGCCTCAAGTAGTAAAGTCTGCTCGTGTAATGAAAAAAGCAGTGGGTTATTTAAATCCGTTTATTGAAGCTGAAAAAGGTGATAAACAAGAACCTGTTGGTAAAATATTAATGGCCACTGTAAAAGGTGATGTGCATGATATTGGTAAAAATATTGTAAGTGTAGTACTAGCTTGTAATAATTATGAAATTGTAGATTTAGGAGTAATGGTAGCACCAGAAAAAATAATTGAAGCTGCAATTAAAGAACGTGTAGATGCAATAGGTTTATCGGGTTTAATTACGCCTTCTTTAGATGAAATGGTGTATTTAGCCAAAGAAATGCAACGTCAAAATTTTGAAGTTCCTTTACTAATTGGAGGAGCTACAACCTCAAAGGCACACACAGCAGTTAAAATAGATACACAATATAAAAATGCAGTTGTTCATGTAAATGATGCTTCTAGAGCAGTAACGGTTGTTGGTGATTTGTTAAATAAAAAATCATCGAAAGAATATGTGGCAGAATTAAAGAAAAACTATGATGAATTTAGAACTAAGTTTTTAAAACGTGGTAAAGAAAAATCATATGTTTCTATTGAAGAAGCGCGAAAAAGAAAATACAAAATAGACTGGAAAACTTCTGAAATTGTAAAACCTAATCAATTAGGAATTCAGGTTTTAGAGCAGTTAAGCTTAAAAGAATTAGTACCATTTATAGATTGGAGTCCGTTTTTTAGAAGTTGGGATTTGCATGGTAAATTTCCAGCTATTTTAGAGGATAAGGTTGTTGGTGAACAAGCAACAATAATGTATGAAGAGGCGCAAGTAATGATTAAAGAAATCATTGCAAAGCAATTATTAAAACCAAAAGCAGTTTTTGGTTTGTTTGAAGCAAATTCTATTAATGAAGATGATATTTCTATTCAGAAGAACGGTAAAGAAGTTGCTGTTTTTAGAACGTTACGTCAGCAATTGAAAAAGCGAGAAGGAATTCCTAATATCGCTTTAGCAGATTTTATTGCTCCCAAAGAAACCGGAGTAACAGATTATATGGGTGCTTTTTGTGTGGGTATTTTTGGTGCACAAAAATTAGCCGATAGTTATAAAGCCAAAGAAGACGATTACAATGCAATTATGGCGCAAGCAATTGCAGACCGTTTTGCAGAAGCTTTTACAGAATATTTACACAAACAAATTAGAACAAAATATTGGGGTTATTCTAGTGATGAAGGATTAACTAATGACGATTTAATTAAAGAGAGTTATAAAGGAATTCGTCCTGCTCCAGGATATCCTGCGTGTCCAGATCATTTAGAAAAGGAAACAATTTGGGATGTATTAAAAGTAGAAGAAAATATTGGTGTAACTTTAACTGAAAGTTTAGCAATGTGGCCAGCTGCAGCAGTTTCTGGATATTATTTTGCAAACAAAGAAGCAAAATATTTTGGATTGGGTAAAATGACAGATGACCAGATTACAGATTATTCAGAAAGAAAAGGAATTACAAAAGCAAAAGCTAGAAAGTGGTTACATCCTAATATTGCAGGCCAATAAAATATGGAGTTTATAGAATTACATTTAGGAAGTTATATTATTTCTCATGGTTATGATAATCTTAACAAAGAAATTATAGTACAAGTTCCTGCAAAGAATTTTGGTAAAAAATTAATTGCAGTTTCAAGAATAAAATCGTTAAGCGAAAAATATATTCTGACAGATTATGCAGATGGAAGATGGATTTATTGGGAATATAAAGAAGATTACGAAGATGTAAAAAAGCTACTAAGTAAGTAGCGTTAGCGATTGCAGTGACATCCTTTTTTGAGGAACGATAAAAAGATAAAACGAAAAGCGCGACCTGAAAGGAAACGCCCAAGAAATATAAAATGAAAGTAACAGATCATATTAAAAACGCAAACGGAAAAACTTTATTTTCTTTTGAAGTAATTCCGCCAAAAAAAGGAAAAAATATTCAAGATTTATATAACAATATAGATCCTTTAATGGAATTTAATCCGCCTTTTATAGACGTAACAACTTCGAGAGAAGAGTATGTTTATTTAGACAAAGGAAATGGTTTGTTAGATAAGAGAATTACAAGAATGCGACCTGGAACTGTTGGTATTTGTGCGTCTATTATGCATAAATATAAGGTAGATGCTATTCCGCATTTATTATGTGGTGGATTTACCAAAGAAGAAACAGAATATGTTTTGGTAGATTGTCATTATTTAGGATTGGATAATGTAATGGCGTTGCGTGGAGATTCTATGAAAGATGAACCTTATTTTAAGCCGGTAAAAGGAGGAAATGCATTTGCGAGTGAATTGGTAGATCAAATTGCGAATTTAAATCGCGGTCAATATTTACATGATGATGTGAATGTTGAGCATCACTCAGATTTTTGTATTGGTGTTGCTGGTTATCCAGAAAAACATATGGAAGCGCCATCTTTAGTGTCAGATTTAAGACGTTTAAAAGAAAAAGTAGATGCAGGTGCAGATTATGTGGTTACTCAAATGTTTTTTGATAATACTAAATATTTTGAGTTTGTAAAAGCAGCAAGAGAAATAGGAATTAATGTACCAATCATACCAGGAATTAAACCTTTAGCAGTAAAAAGACATTTACAAATATTGCCTCAAGTTTTTAAAATTGATTTACCTCAAGATTTAATTGATGCTGTAGATGGTTGTAAAGATAATAAAGCGGTAAGACAAGTAGGTGTTGAGTTTGCTATACAGCAATCTAAAGAGTTAAAAGCTGCAGGCGTACCTGTTTTACACTATTATTCTATGGGTAAAAGTGATAATATACATGCTATTGCATCTGAGTTGTTTTAATTAAACAAAACTTCTTTAAAACACATTTTAGACGTATACTTTATTTGTAAGTATCAACACAATTGATAGACAAATAATAAAAAGTAATTTTTGTTAAATAAAAGTAGTTAAAATTTTGATTACTTTTGTGATACGAAACTAGAATATCAATTTAAAAATATAATAAGATGGCATTAGAAATAACAGATGCAAATTTTGAAGAAGTAGTATTAAAGTCTGATAAGCCAGTATTGGTAGATTTTTGGGCAGCATGGTGTGGACCTTGTAGAATGGTTGGACCAATTGTTGATGAAATTCATGCAGAATACGAAGGTAAAGCTGTTGTAGGTAAAGTTGACGTAGATGCTAATCAAGAATTTGCAGCTAAATATGGTGTAAGAAATATACCAACTGTTTTAATATTTAAAAACGGAGAAGTTGTAGATAAGCAAGTAGGAGTTGCTCCTAAAAATGTTTACACAGGTAAAATAGATGCTGCTATATAAGTAGTTTAACATTATAATAAGATAAAGGTTTGGCTAACGTCAAACCTTTTTTTATTTTTAGAATCTAAACTTTTTGTATGAAATTTTATTTCTCATTATTTGTTTGTTTTTTTGTTATAATCTCTTGTGATAAACAAGAAAATAAACTCAAGTTAGAAAAAGGAATCTCTATTGAATTAGCTAAATATAGAAAACAACAAATTTATGATGTTGTTTATAATTTAGATTTTAAAATTCCGAAAGAAAAGAAAAACCCTATTACTTCTATACTAGTAGTTAATTTTACTATTAAGGATTTAAAAAATGATGTATTTTTTGATTTTAATGAAGAAGCATCAAAACTGAAATCAATAAAAATAAATGGAGAAACGTCAGAGATTAATCATCAAAAAGAACATGTAATTGTTGATAAATCTATGCTTTCTTTAGGTGAAAATTCTGTCGAAATATTATTTGATGCAGGAGAAAAATCTTTAAATAGAAATGATGAGTTTTTATATACTTTATTAGTACCAGATAGAGCAAGTACTTTGTTTCCTTGTTTAGATCAACCAGATATAAAAGCGAATTTTAATTTAAGAATTACAGCTCCAAGTGACTGGAAAGTTCTCTGTGGTGCTTTTGAAGAAAGTAGTTTAGAAATAGATGGTTTTATAGAACACACTTTTAAAGAAACAGATTTAATAAGTACTTATTTATTTTCATTTGTTGCAGGTAAATTTACAGAAGAAATTAAAAACCCAGGAGCGTTTGATATGCGCTTTTTATATAGAGAAAATAATAAAGAAAAGATAACTGAAAGTGTTGATGAGGTGTTTAGTATTCATCAAAAATCAATTAACTTTTTAGAAGAATACACTAAAGTTAAATTCCCTTTTCAAAAAATGGATTTTGCTGCAATTCCCCCTTTTCAATATAGAGGAATGGAGCACGTTGGTGCAATTCAATACCGACAATCGTCATTGTTTTTAGATAAAAATGCCACACAAAACAGAAAATTGAGTAGAGCAAAATTAATTGCTCATGAAACTGCACACATGTGGTTTGGAGATTTGGTTACTATGAAGTGGTTTAATGATGTTTGGATGAAAGAGGTATTTGCTAATTTTATGGCAGATAAAATTATGAATCCTGTTTTTCCAGAGATAAATCATGACTTAAATTTTATGATGTCTCATTACCCAAGCGCCTATTCAGAAGACAGAACAAAAGGAACAAATGCAATTCGTCAATATTTAGGAAACCTGAAAAATGCAGGTTCTTTATATGGAAGAATTATTTATAACAAAGCACCAATTATGATGCGTCAGTTAGAATATTTGTTGGGAGAAGATGCTTTTAAAGAAGGAATTCAAGAATATATTAAAACGTATTCAAACTCAAATGCAGATTGGAATGAATTGGTTTCTATTTTGGATAAAAAATCTCCAGGAAATATTAAAAACTGGAGTGATGTTTGGGTAAATTCTTCTGGAAGACCCGTTTTTTCGGAAGAAATAGAATACAATGAAAAAGAAAGCGTAACGAAGTTTATTATTCATCAAAATGCAGAAGATGGTTCTGATAAAGTTTGGACACAATCGTTTAAAATTAAGTTGATAGATAAAAGAGGGTATGAGAAAATCATCAACATAAAAAATATGGGGAAATCTTTTGATATTTCTGAAGCTGTAATAGATTTTAAACCCGGTCAGGTTTTGTATAATATAAACGGATTTGGATATGGTATTTTTCCGATTTATAAAGATGAAATAAATACCTATAAAGATATTAAAGATGCCGTTTCTAGAGGATATCAATTTATTAATTTGTATGAGAATATGTTAAATGGAAATATACATCCTTTAGAAACATATCAGGTGTATTTAGCTGCTATTCAAACAGAACAAAATGAGTTAATATCTAATTATCTTTCTGGACGAATTCAAACTATTTTTTGGACTTTCTTATTTGAAGAACAGCAAAATAAAATACAACAAAAAACAGAAAGAAGTGTTTTAAAATTACTAGAGAGAGATTTACCTGTAGACATAAAAAAAACGTTGTTTAGATTATATCAATCGATTTCAATTTCAGATGAAGGAAAAGATTATTTATATCAAATATGGAATCAAAAAAAGAAAATTAAAAACCTCTTTTTAAACGAGAATGATTTTACTTCTTTGTCAATGAAATTGGCAATTTATGAACACTCTAAATCATCTGAAATAATAAAGGAGCAACAAACTAGAATTTCAAATCCAGATAGACTAGAGCGTTATAAATGGTTAATGCCTTCACTTTCTAATGATGAAACTGTTAGAAATGATTTTATGAAATCACTTTTGTTAAAAGAAAACAGAGAAAAAGAATCTTGGGTTCAAACTGCTTTGAGTAATGTCCATCATCCGTTAAGACAAAATTCATCAAAAAAACATTTAAAACATATTTTAGAGAAGTTAGAAGAAGTACAATTAACTGGTGATATTTTTTTTCCTAACGGATGGTTAGCAAGTTCTATTGGAAAGTATTCATCAAAAGAAGCGAATGTTATATTAAATCAATTTTTAGAGGAAAATTCTAATTATAATCCTATTTTACTTAAGAAACTATTACAAACTACAGATAATTTAACCAGAGCCCAGAGCATAAAGAAATAGTATGAATTTATCCGAAGTTAAATCAGCAGAAATAAAAAATTTAGACCTTCTAGCTACACAAGTAGTAGAGGGTTTTGTAACGGGTATTCATAAAAGTCCTTTTCATGGATTTTCTGTAGAATTTTCTGAGCATAAGTTATATAACAAAGGAGAAAGTACGCGTCATATAGATTGGAAGTTGTTTGCAAAAACCGAAAAGTTATATACTAAAAAGTACGAAGAAGAAACTAATTTGAGATGTCATATCATTATTGATAACTCTGCTTCGATGCATTATCCTGTAATTAAAACACAAACATTAACATCGTTGAATAAAATAGGCTTTTCTGCAGTTGCGGCTGCATCTTTAATGGAAATCTTAAAAAGACAGCGAGATGCAGTAGGTTTAAGCATCTATTCAGACACATATGAGTATTATGCCCCAGAAAAGGGGAGTGAACGTCATAGAAAGATGATTTTACATCAGCTAGAAAAATTGCTGGTTTCAGATTCTAAGAAAACAACAGATACTTATAAATATTTGCATGAAATTGCAGAAAAGATTCATAGGCGCTCTTTAATCTTTCTTTTTACGGATATGTTTCAGACTACAAAAGACAATGAAGCGCTATTTGATGCGCTGCGTCATCTAAAATATAACAAACATGAGGTTGTTTTGTTTCATACTTATGATGAAAAGACAGAAGTTGGCTTTAATTTTGACAATGCACCCAAAAAATTTGTTGATGTTGAGACGGGAGAAGAAATAAACGTTTATGCAGAGAATATTCAAGAAAAATACACTGAATTTGTAAGTGGTTATTTTAAGGCGTTGAAAAATAAATGTTTACAATATAAAATAGATTATGTTCCAGTAGATATTAACCAAGGATTTAACGCTGTTTTAACCTCATATTTAATAAAAAGAAAAAAAATTAAATAATTTTTCATTTTATGTTTGCATAATTAAAAATGTGTGTTATATTTGCACCCGCTATTAGCAACGGTTTGGTAGTTCAGCTGGTTAGAATACCTGCCTGTCACGCAGGGGGTCGCGGGTTCGAGTCCCGTCCAGACCGCTTTTAAAAAAAGCAATTAAAGCTAAAACTCTGTAAATTATATGTTTACAGAGTTTTTTTTGTTTTAAACTATTCATTTATTTGATTTTATTCCATATCTTAGGTCAACAAATCGGTCAACAAATTGTTTCTTAAATTTTGTTGACCGATTAACCCAAGATTTTAATAGTTGATTTGACTTTCGTCTTAAATTTTGTTTAACTTAAAAGACGACAACTATGGGTCCTTATACTACATTTTCAATCCTTATTTGGATAAATTCCTCACGCGCAAAAAATAATGCTGCAGAACTCTATGCTAGAATTACTGTAAATTCAAAAAGAGTAAACATCAGTTTAAAGAAAAAAATTGATATAAATACCTGGAGTAAAGCAAAAGCTTGTGTAAAAGGAAATAGTCAAAAAGCGAGAATAATTAATCAATATATTGAACAAACCAAGTCTAGCATTTTTCAAAAATATCAAGAATTAAAAGCTGAAAGAAAACTTATAACAGCTCAATTAATCAAAGCAAGGTTTTTAGGAACAGACAATGAAAAACAAACGATACAAGGCATTATTGAATATCATAATGAACATTTGGCGCATAAACTACACAAAGATACTTTTAGAAGTTATAAAACTAGCCAGAGGTATATTTTAGAGTTTATAAAAAGTAAATACAAAACTTCTGATGTGTATTTAGAGAACCTCAACTATCAATTTATCATTGGCTTTGAAAATTTTCTTAAAAGTTATGTTTGTAAAAAATCATTAAGAACAATCGGAAACAATACCACTATCAAACACATTAAAAGATTGCGTAAAATGATAAATATGGCAATCGCATTAGAATGGTTGAATAAGGATCCGTTTATAAAATTTAAAGCAAAATTAGAAAAAAGAGAAAGAGAGTTCTTAACTCAGATCGAATTAGAGTTTATAGAAAACTATGAGTCAAAAATTAATAGGTTAGATTTAGTAAAAGACTTGTTTTTATTTAGTTGTTATACAGGTATTGCTTATATAGATATTATGGAGCTAACCAATGAAAATATTTTAAAAGGAATCGATGGAAATCTTTGGATTGAAACAACACGTGTAAAAACGAATACAGCAGTAAGATTCCCTTTGTTAGAAGTTCCGGAAATGATAATCTCAAAATATAAAACGGATATAAGAGCATAGTTCTAGTTCCTCATTAACTCCGCAGTGGAATAATCAAATTTCAGATAAAACCCATAAACATGATATTTATGGGTTTTTTATTTTTAATGTTTAAAATTTTTAATTCTAAATACTTAGGATTCGTTAATTAAACCATTTTCTTTTAAATTAATCCCAAATAAAAGAAAGAAAATCATTTTTGAATTTGCGTCTAATTTTTCTTTTAGAAATTTAAAAGCTCTTGTCATATGGCCTTCTATTGTCTTAATTGAGATGTTTAAATATTCAGATATTTCTATATGCGTTAATCCTTCTTTTTTATTTAATAAAAAAACTTGCCTACATTTTGGTGGTAATTTATTAATTTCTTTATCAACCAATTTAATTAGTTCATCTAAATCTTCTTGTGTGTTTTCAACAACCAAATCAACAGATTCTAAATATTTTTTTTCTAAAAAAAAAACAGGCTTATTCTTTCTATATTGATTTATAAATTCATTATAAACAGATTTATATAAGTAACTTTTTATAGAAAATGAAGGGTTTATATTTTTTTTATTAGACCAAACTTCCATAAATACATTTTGAACAATATCTTCTGAAGCTCCATGATCATGAGATAATGTATATGCATATGCACATAATTTTTGATAAAAGGAATCCATCAAAAAATCATAGGCTTTAGAATTGCCTAATTTCATTTGCATTGCTAGTAAAAAATTATTGTTGAAATCCAAAAGAAATAAATTTATTGTCACAAATCTAAATAAATAAAACGAAAAATAAGAAAAATGTATTTAAATGATATAAAAAAAATATTTTAATAAAAATAGAGGGGTAATATTAAATTATACGTAATAAAGGTATAAGGAGCATTCAAACAAATACAATTCACCTTAAATGAAAAATCTAGAAATAGAAAATATAATTGTAAAGTTTATCAATCAAGAAGCAAATAATAGCGAACTTAAAAAGCTTGAATCTTGGTTAGAAAATGACGAAAATAAAAATGTTTTTAACAATTTTATAAAAGTAGAATATTTAACATCAGTTAATTTTGCTAATTATAATGTTGAAAAGGCAAAACAGTCTATAAAGAACAAAAAACAGCTTAAGAAAAAGTTAAACTTTAATGCTGTAATAAAGAAGTTTTCTGTAGCTGCTTCAATAATTTTTATTTTAGGATTGTCTTTTTTGTATTTTAATAATACAAATAATTTAGAGAAAACTGCTAATATTTCAAACAGTATTCAAATAGGAACTAATAAGGCAATACTAACTTTAAATAATGGTGATCAAATTGCATTGGGTCAAGGAGAAGTTGTTAAAATTAAAAATGCCAGTAGTGATGGTGATCAAATTATATACTTTAAAAGAAAACAGAACAAAGAACAAATAGCCTATAATTATTTAACCGTTCCAAGAGGAGGTCAATTTAAAGTTGTACTTTCAGATAAAACAGAAGTATGGTTAAACTCAGAATCTCAATTAAAATTTCCAGTAATATTTAAAAAAGGAGAAACTCGTACGGTTGAATTAGTTTATGGAGAAGCATATTTTGATGTCTCACCAAGCACTTATAATGATGATACTAAATTTAGTGTTTTCAATAAGTCTCAAGAAATTGAAGTATTAGGTACAGAATTTAATATTAAGGCATATGAAAATGAAGATCAGGTTTTTACAACCTTAATAGAAGGTAAGGTATCAGTTAATACTGAAAAATTTAATAAAATATTAAAGCCAAAGGAGCAGTCAATTCTTAATAAAAAGAATAAAAATATTACTATTTCTGAAGTCAATATTTACAATGAAATTTCATGGAAAGAAGGTGTTTTTAGCTTTGAAAGAAAGACATTAAAAGAAATAATGAAAGTTTTAACAAGATGGTATGATGTAGAAGTGATTTTTGAAAATAAACTTTTAGAAGATGTTAAGTTTTTTGGTGTTCTAGATAAAGAACAAGAGCTAGAAGAAATTCTTAAAACGATTAAGAAATTTAAAATAATTGAAAATTATGAGATAAAAGGAAAAGTAATTTTATTAAAATAAAAAAGGGAGCGAAGTCAAACATTTCGAGGTGTCAAGAACTTCGTCCCTAGATTAAGTATTAATTAAAGTATAACTAACACAGTTCAAATTTATGAAAAATAAATTTATTAATGTCCGTTCGTTTATTCGAAAACGGCTTCTAATTCTTATTATGAAAACATTTATCTTTTTATTATGTACAACCGTTTTTGGTTTTACAACAGAAATAAGTTTTTCTCAAGATAAAATTATAATTGATTCAGATAAGGAAGTATTTATTGATGAAGTTTTTAGAATTATTAAGAAACAGACAGAATACAGGTTTTTATATCCAGAAGGTTTATTTGAAGATGTTCCTAAAGTAAAATTAAAAAAAGGTATTATAAAATTATCAACCCTTTTAGAGAAAAGTTTTTCAGGTAGTAATATTAAGATTGT
Organism: uncultured Polaribacter sp.; assembly: GCA_965367085.1. Taxonomy (GTDB): domain Bacteria; phylum Bacteroidota; class Bacteroidia; order Flavobacteriales; family Flavobacteriaceae; genus Polaribacter. The sequence continues at coordinate 181,030 of CBDUHF010000001.1, read as the reverse complement.
AATATCTAAAAATAAGACTATTTTTTTTGAAAAAGATGAATCAAAAAATATTATAGAAAGTATTGTAAATCAACAAATAAGAGTTACAGGTAAAGTTATAGATAAAAATAACAATCCTTTACCTGGGGCAAGTATTTTAGAAAAAGGTACTAGAAATGGAACAACAACAGATTTTGATGGTAATTTTTCTTTAAATGTTGCAAACAAAAATGCATTACTCGTAATTTCTTATATAGGATATACCAATTTGGTAACACCAGTAAAAATCAACACAAAGTTAACTATAGTTTTAAAAGAAGATGCTGGTGAATTAGATGAGATAGTTGTTGTAGCTTATGGTACTCAAAAAAAATCAAGTATTACAGGAGCAGTATCTAAATTAACGAACACAAATTTAGATGAGCTTCCATATAGTAGTATTGATCAGGCATTAAAAGGGAAAATTGCTGGAGTTCAAATACAAAATGTTTCTTCAGAAGTAGGAGAGTCTAAACAGATAAATATTCGAGGTTTAAGTTCAATTAGTGCAAATAGTTCTCCACTAACAGTTGTAGATGGTTTTCCAATTCCAGATGCATTAGAGTTTATAAGTCCTAGTTCTATAAAGTCTATAGAAGTATTAAAGGACGCTAGTTCGACAGCATTATATGGTTCTAGAGGAGCAAATGGAGTTATTTTAATTACCACAAAAGAAGGGAGTTTAATTCCTAAATATAGTTTTAAAACATTTACTGGTTTTAAAAAAGCATATAAACAAGTTGATGTTTTAGATGCTTTTGAATACACAGATTTATTGTTGAATGAAAGACAAAAGATAGAAGACTACGAAGCAAATTTAAATGGAGTTAGCCCAAGAGTACTTGATTATACGGACAGAGAAAGAGCGCAAAGAATTGTAGCTACAGAAACTGGAGGAACAGATTGGACATATGAAGCACAAAGGAGTGCAGCTAAAATTAGTAACTATCAGTTTAATATTTCAGGAGGTAATTCTAATACAAAATATTTTATTTCTTCTCAATGGATAGAAAATGAGGGCTTACTTAAAGACAATTATAATAACAAATTAAATATACAAGGTAGGTTATCAACAAAAATTTCTAAAAGCCTTCAAATAGGATTTAATTTTAGACCATCTTTTTCTAGATTAAAAAGATCTACAGTAAGGTTTTCAGATTATTCAAGAGCATTACAATGGGGCCCTGTTAGACATAATGAGTTTTCTTCTCAATTAACAGGGCAACCTATAGGCTCGTACTCACATCCTAGACATTATAACAATTCTACATTTAATTATATTGATAATAATGATGTTCCTCAAACCTTTACAGTAAGTTCTCTTTGGGGTTCTAGTAATAACAACCCTATTGCAAGGATGGAGAATGAAAGTAGAGTTCGTTATGATTACAGACTAGTTGCTGATAGTTTTTTAAGATGGAAAATTCAAAATAATTTAACATATAAAGCAACTTTTGGTGGTTATTTTCAAAATAGAGATTATGAAATTTTTAGAAACTCTAAGGCAAGATATACAGCACAATCATATGGTTTAAACTTATCGAATTTAAGAAATAAGTTTATTACTGAGCATACATTAAATTATAAATGGAGAAAGAAAGAGCATACCATTGATGCTTTAATTGGATCAACTTATGAATATACAGCATACAAAAATAGCTCCATAGTTGGGACACAGTTTCCTACAGATATAATAGAAACAATAAATGCAGCAACTGTTATTGATGTAAATAACACGTATACAAATAAGGAGGAAATTTCATTACTTTCTTATTTAGCCAGAATTAATTATAATTATAAAGGAAAATATTTAGCTTCCATAGCAGCTAGATATGATGGTTCTTCTCTTTTTGGGCCAGATAATAAATATGGTTTTTTCCCTTCAGCATCAGTTGGTTGGAATGTTCACAAAGAAAATTTCTGGAAAGAAAACATAGGGTTTGTAAATCAATTTAAAATACGATCAAGTTTTGGTTTAACAGGTAATAATAAAATTCAAAACTATGCTTTTGCAAACTTATTATCACAATCTAATTATTCTTTAGGCGAAAATGGAGGTTCAATTTCTTCTGGTTTATCAGAAAATAATTCAACTTTAGGAAACCCATCTATTAGTTGGGAACAAACAAAGCAATATGATACCGGATTAGATATTGGTTTATTTAGAAATAGGTTGACACTAACGGCAGATTATTATTACTCGATTACAGATAAATTATTACTACAACAAAATGTTTCTTTTATAACAGGTCATGATAATTATTGGAATAATATAGGCAAAATCCAAAACCAAGGAGTAGAGCTAGCAATAGCAACTAACTTGGGAAATAGTAATTTTTCTTGGAAAGGAGATTTTAATATTTCGGCCAATAAAAACAAATTAATCTCTTTAGGTGGTGAAGAATTGTTTATAAATCAAGGAGAAAGAAATGAGCAATATATTTCTAGAGTTGGGCAAGAAGCAATTCAATTCTTTGGTTATAAAATGGTTGGGGTTTGGCAAGATGATGCTGAATTAAATTCTTTACCAAGATCTTCTGATGATGCTGTTGGAGGTATTAGAGTAGCAGATATTAATAATGATGGAATAATTGATGCTAATGATAGAACCACTTTAGGAAGTCCTTTTCCAGATTTTAACTGGGGTTTTAGCAATACGTTTAAATTCAAGGGTTTTGATCTATTCTTTTTATTTCAAGGTTCACATGGAGCAGAAGTTTTTTATGGTGATGGATATTATACCGAGCCTAGATATTTGCATAGAGATTTTGTTACTGATAGATGGTTTAATGAAAATTTTACAGCAACAAAACCAAGAGAAAAATTGGGAAGAGATTGGATACTTACAGATTATTTAATAAAAGACGCATCCTATATATCTCTTAGAGAAGTAATACTTGGATATTCAATACCTAAAGAATGGTTAGAAAAAACAAAGCTTGATAAAGTAAGAATATTTGCTTCTGCACAAAATCTATTATATCTAATGGCAGATGATTTCCCTGGTTTAAATCCAGAAGCATTATCCACTTCAGGAGTTTATTCTTCTCCTTTAATTTCAGGATATCAAAGAGGTGCTTATCCAATTCAACAACAGTTTGCAATTGGTGTAGATATTAATTTTTAATACTTTAAAAAAAATGAAAAACTATTTTAATATTATTATAAAAACTATATTTTTCTCTGTGCTTCTAACCTCAGTATCTTGTAATGATTTGCTAGATCTGCAGCCTATTTCAGAAATTGGTTCAGAAGATTTTTATAAAGATGCTAGCGAAATAAATTTAGCAGTTATTGGTGTTTATAATTCAATGCATTTAATGTTGGATAAAGAGTTTGTTTTAACTGAATTACGTTCAGACAATACATATATGAGTCCAAGAAATAGTGAAACAGTAAATGTTCCATATAGACAGTTAGATAGATTTGTTTTAACCTCTCAAAATATCTATGTAGAAGACTATTGGAGGGCATGCTATAGAACAATTTCATTGTCAAACAATGTAATTACCCAAATAGGAGTTGTTGAAGAAGAGAGTTTAGCTAAAAAATATGAAGCTGAAGCTCGGTTTTTAAGAGCACACGCATACTTTAATTTAGTAAGATTATGGGGAGGAGTTTTTATAGTAGATCAACCGATTTCAGGACAAGAAGCTAAAAACGTAGATAGAAGTACATTATCTGAAGTTTATGATTTTATCTTAAATGATTTAATTTATGCCGCAAATAATTTACCAGATATTGCAGAAGGTTCAGATCTAGGAAGAATTACAAGTTGGGCAGCAAAAACAGAATTAGGAAAAGCATATTTAACTATTGGAGGTATTGATAATATTAATAAATCAATCACAGTTTTAAGAGATGTTGTTAACAATAGTCCTTTTAATTACTTATCATCTTATAATGATGTTTTTAACATTGGAAATGAATACAATAATGAAATATTATTTGCTGTAAGGTATCAAACAGGAAGTTTAGGGTTAGGATCTCCTTTTGCCAATTATTTTTCGCCAATACAAAGTGATGATTTTGTCGTTACTGGTAGTGGCGATGAATTAAATGTACCTTCAACTAGCATGTCAAATTCATATCTATTTGGGGATACAAGAAAAGATGTTTCAATGGCAGATAATTGGATTGGTTTTCAAGGTCAAGTCAACGATTACAGATATATTAAAAAATACAATTCAGATTTTGCTGCAGTTGATGATGCAGGAAATGATTGGCCAGTTATTAGGTTTACTGATGCTATGTTATTATTAGCAGAAGCAATAAATGAGAGCCTGGGTCCAAACCAAGAAGCAATGGATCTATTAAATAATGTTCATGAAAGAGCAGGGTTAAGTAGATATACATCTAATGAAATTGGATCTTATTTCGATTTTAAATTGGCTCTAGAATTAGAACGTAAATTAGAATTTGCTTTCGAAAATCAACGTTGGTTTGATTTAATAAGAACAGGTAGGGCAGTTACGGTTATGAATAATCATTTTGCAACAGAAGATCAATATAATGATCCAAATAGACCTCAATTTAATACAAGTCCAATTCAAGGATATCAAACCCTATTACCTATTCCTCAATATGAAATAGATTTAAACCCTACTATTGCTCAAAATATAGGATATTAATTATGAAACTAAATATTATGAAACTAAATATATCAATACTTATACTTTTTTTAATTGCATTTAATTGTAATGTTAAAGCAAATATTTTAAAAGTAAATTCAAATAAAAAAACACCAATTACTCTTACAATTCAAAAAAGTGTAAAAAAATCTTTAGAAACGACATCACTAGAGAAAATAATTAAACCCGAACAAGATTATAAAGTTGTTGATGTGCTACCTGGTGAAAATACACTTTCTTCTGCTGTAAAAAAAGCTAGAAATTATACAATTCTGCAACTAGTTGAAGGTGAATACACAATAACTAGAGCAATGAAAGTAGATGCGAGTATTATAATTCAAGGAGCAGGAAGTAAAAAAACAGTACTTAAAATTAGTAAAAACATAGATAAATCTCCTCGATATTTTTTTAAGATTAATGAGGGTAATTCTTTTGTTTTAAGAGGATTAGAAATAGATGCATCAAGTGACAAGGAAATGAGATATGGTATAATATCTCAAAACACACCATCATCAAAATCATATACATTTAAAATGGATGATGTTTATATTCATGGATTAACAAGTGCAAGCAGTTCTGCGTTTAAAGCTTATAAAGGAACTTTTGCAGATACTATTCAAATAGTAAATAGTAGAATAGAAAATGTTTTTAGAGGTTTAAATTTAAGTTATGAAAAGGATAATGTTGGTAAATACAATGCAGAAGTAATAGATATTAAAAACACAGTATTTAAAGATATAAATCAGTTTGCTGTTAATTATTATAGAGGAGGTAATGATACGTCAAAATTAGGAGGTCATTTAAATATTGATCATTGTATTTTTTATAACGTTTATAATAATGAAAAAGGTCGTGTATTAAGAACAAATGGAATAGTTAATATAGATGTAACTAATTCTGTTTTTGCAGAGAGTTTTTATTCGAAATATTCTCTAATCTTAAAAGGGAAAAATAATAAAGCATCTAATAATGTTGTGTTTAATTCTGGCGTAATTAAAGCATCTAGCGATGCAAAATCTTTAAATACAATAAATAAAAACCCTAAATGGATTAATACCAAAACTTTTCAATTAAAAGGAAGCTCTAAACTTAAAAAAGCTGCCACAGATGGAAAAGATATAGGAATTATACAATAAAATATAATTGAGTTTTAAATAAAGTAAAATGAAAACAAAAAAAATAAATTTATTATTTAAAATTATAATCTTGACTTTTTCATTAAGTGTATTTATAACTTCTTGTGAAGCAGAATTAGAAGTAGATAAAACAGTGGAAGAAATTTTATCAGCACAACCAAGTATTACTGGATTATCCAATGAAACTGCAGAAATTTTAACAAAAATCACAATTACAGGATCTTTTTTAAATTTTGCTGAAAAAGCGTATGTGGGTAATACAGAGTGTCAAATAACACAAAGAATAAATGGTGAAACTTTAGAAATAGAAGTAGCACCGAGTGCTTCTACAGGTGTTGTTAAAATTGTAACTACCGCTGGTAAAGAGGCCGTTTCAAATGAAACTTTAACTGTAACTTATCCAATACCATTAGTAACGAGCACATTTCCCTCAAGTGCAAGTGTTAATGAAAATATAATTATAGAAGGCGCTAATTTAAATAGTATTTCTAGAATTTCTTTTGGAAGTATGGATGGCGTTATTCAATTTAAAGAAGAGCAGGCAATTGTAGTAAGTGTACCAAATAACGAAAATTCTCCTTTAGAAGTAAATTACTTTTACAATACAACTTCAGGTGTAATTTCACAAACTTTAAGTAGTAGTTTTAAGATTTTAATACCAACCCCAAACATTAATAGTTGGCCAGATCTAATGAATAGAGATAATGAAGTTGTAATCGTTGGTGAAGATATGAATCTTATTACAGGAATTAGTATTGCAGGAGAAGAGGCAATAATTAATGAGTTATCATCTACAACTGTTAGTTTTTACGTGCCAAGTAATGTTAATACAGGGTATAAAGACATTGATGTAAAGTATGGTTCCTCAGGTGTAATTACAAAAGAAGACGTGCCATATATAAATGGACAATTCGAAAACTACATAGAATTTGATTCATATTCTTCAGATGTTTTTAGTATCGATTTAAGAAAAGATCCATTAGCGATTCAGCAAATTAATGGAAATGTAAGTCAGCCTCCTTTTCCAGGATCTTCATATTATAATTTACAAATGAATACTGGAACTGGAAGTACAATTGCAAGAATGAGATTACATAGAGAAACAAATAACGATTCTTGGTCAAACATACTTGATTCGGGAAACTTTAACGATTCACCTGTACTTCATTTCTGGATGAATTCTGAAGGAGCAGAACCTATTTTTAAACTATACATTGGTGGTACAGCCTCTGCAAATAGAAGACAATTGTCAGGTTCAAATACTAATACAGGGAATGATTGGAAATTATTTGCAGTTAGATTAAAAGGTTTTATTCCAAGTATTTCAGAAGTAGGTTCAACTTTTGAACTTAGATTTAATACAGGCTCAGGAGCATCAGTTTTTCCAATATCAGTAAACCTAGATTGGATAATAGTTACAGATTCTATTTTAACAGAGTTTGGTGCAGAAGACGTAACAGATTTATTTAGTCCCGCAGGTTAATTTAAATTTAAGATTAAGCCATATTACCTTATTTACTACCTATTATTCATAGAGTAGAGGTGCTTTTAGTGTTTAAAATTTAGATTATTAGAGAAAATGAAATTAGAAAATAAGTGGTGATTACTTCATAATTCTTGAGAGATTAAATAATAAGGATATCATTTTCATCATGATAAAAAATAGAATCAATTAAAAAAATTAACCAATTAAATTATAACAATATGAATAAATTAAAAAACAAAGTAGCAGTAGTTACAGGAGCTACAAGTGGTATAGGTTTTCAGGTTGCAAAAAGACTTGGAGAAGATGGATATACTGTAGTTTTAAATGGTATTCAAGATAATATAGGTGCTCAGAAAACAGAAGAACTTGTAGCACAAGGAATTACAGCTTTTTATTATGGGTTTGATGTTACAGATGAAAAAGCTGTAACATTAAATATTAATAAAATTGGAGAGAAATACGGAAAAATAGATCTTATTGTTAATAATGCTGGTGGTTTAGGAGGTCGATCTAGATTCGAAGATATGACTACAGATTTTTATAAATCTGTAATGGCTTTAAACCTTGATTCTACCTTTTATGTTTCAAGAGCAGCTATTCCTTTTCTAAAAAAAGGCGAGAATAGTTCTATTATAAATTATACTTCAAATGCAGGTTGGAATGCTGGTGGACCTGGAGCTGGTATTTATGGTACATCTAAAGCAGGAGTTCATGCAATTACAAGAGCACTTGCAAAAGATTTAGCTGAATACGGAATTAGAGTAAACGCAGTATCTCCTGGTACAATTGATACTCCTTTTCATGAACAAATAAAATCTACAAAACCAGAAGTGTTTGCATCTTGGAAAAACAGTATTATGCTAGGAAGATTAGGTCAACCTCAAGAAATTGCATCTGTTGTTTCTTTTTTAGCAAGTGATAATGCTGCCTTTATTACTGCAGAAACTATTCAAATTGGAGGTGGTCAGGCCTTAGGTATTTAATTTTTGAAAGAATAATTATTTAGAATTCTAAAAAACAAAATCATGATTACTAAAAAAATGTTTTTATTATTTTTTTGTATGGGGTTATTAACTACAACTCAAGCAAAAATACAGGTTCCTAATTTTTTCTCAAGCCATATGGTTTTGCAACAAAATGAAAGCATAACTATCTATGGAGTTGGTAATATAGGTGAAAAAATAACTGCAATTTTTAAAGAAGAAACCAAAAATACAGTAACTGATAGAAAAGGTAATTGGTCTGTAACTTTTAGTCCATCAAAATTTGGTGGACCATATATTATGACTTTAAAAGGCGATAATACAATTCAGTTTTCGAATGTATATGTTGGTGAAGTTTGGTTTTGTTCTGGACAATCTAATATGGGTTGGAGATTAGAAAATTCATCAAATGGAAAAGAAGAGGTTAAAAACTCTACAAACGATCAAATAAAATTGTTTCAAGTAACAAGAGTTATGAGCGGAATACCAAATTATGATGTAGAAACAAGAGATCACTGGAGGTCTTGTAAACCAAGAAATGCAAAAGGTTTTTCAGCTGTTGCATATTTATTTGGAAAAGAATTATACGAAAAATATAAAGTACCAATTGGATTGATTAATTCTTCTTGGGGAGGTACAGATATTGAGGCATGGATGAATGGAGACCTTTTTACAAGTCATCCCGAAAGAAAAAGAATGTTATCTAAAATGAAAACTTTAGACTTAAAAGAAGTCGTAGAAGAATATAATACAACTGCTAAATCGTATGACAAAATGTTGGATGATACTAATTTAGGAATTCAACAAAATTGGGAAGCTACAACAACTGATTATTCAGATTGGAAAACATTTAAATTACCTTCTGTATGGAGTAAAACTGCTCTAAAAAGAAAAAGATATGGTATTGTTTGGGTTACAAAAACAATTAATTTATCAGCTTCAGATATTACCGCTGATTTGTTAATGAGTTTAGGTAGAATTGATGATCAAGACGTTACTTATGTAAATGGACAAAAAATAGGTGCTTCTACGAAAAAGGATTTGGTAAGACGCTATATAATTCCGAAAGAACTTTTAAAAGAAGGTAAAAATAGAATTACAATTAACACTAAAAATCTCATGTCTACGGGTGGATTTAGAGGTGCGGCAGAAAATCTTTATTTAAAAAGTGCTAATCGTAAAATTCCATTAGCAGGAAACTGGAACTATAAAGTAGGAACACCAGGAGTCAAAGACCCACCAGTTAGAGAACATCCAAGACGCTATCCTTCATCTTTATATAATGGTATGGTACATCCTTTTTTTAAATATAAAATAAAAGGTATCATTTGGTATCAAGGAGAATCTAACACTAAAAATCCTGAAGAATATGCGGAATTTTTTCCAAAAATGATTACAAATTGGAGAAAAGGATGGGATAAAGAATTACCATTTTTATTTGTTCAATTACCAAATCTTGCAAAAAAAAGTGGCTCTTGGCCACCTTTAAGAGAAGCACAAGCTGCAGCTTTAAAATTAAAAAATGTAGGAATGGTTACTGCAATAGATGTTGGTGATGATTCAAATATTCATCCTATAAACAAAACTGAAGTTAGTTCTAGATTAGTAATGCTTGCTCAAAATATTGCTTATGAAGAAAGTAATATTCCTACCTCTGGTCCTGTTGTTAAAAAAGTAAAATTTAAAAAAGGAAAAGTAACAATAACTTTTGATTCCGAGATTATAATTAAAGGTGATGCTTCTAAAATTAATGGGTTTTTAATATCAAAAGACAACTTAAATTTTATAAAAATAAATGCAAAAAAAGTTAATAATTATGCTGTGGAAATATGTGATGAAAATATAAAACAAGTTAGGTATTTATGGGAAGATGCCCCAGGAACAGTTATGATATTCAATAAATCAGGCTTGCCAGGTCCTCCTTTTAAAAAAAGAAAATAGAAGTCGTAAAAAATAAACGAATTAATAACAATATCAATTACCAAAAATTATGAAAGCTCAAAAAAAATATCCTTATTTTAAAATACTTAGTATAATTACTCTACTGTTTTTTTCTGTGTTTTCATGTTCTGAAGTTAATGAAATTAAAGAAGTAGAATCAGCATCAAAAAAGAAAAAAATATCTGTTGCTGCTAGTTCTCTTCAAAGAATAACTACAATGCAAGATGCTTTACTAACTATTAGTAATGTTTATGCTACCTCAGTTATAAGTGGAAATCTTGCTGAATATTCATATGACAATGATATTAATACCCATTGGTCTTCAAATACAAATTCTGGGCAATTTATTAGATATGATTTAGGCTCAATAAAAAAAGTTTATAGAATTGAAATAGCTTGGTTTGATGGAGATAATCGCACATCATATTTTAAAATTAAAGCGGGAACAAATACAAGTATTCTTCCAACTATTCCTATTGGCGGTAGTACCTCAACACTAAGCAGTAGTGGGACAACTGATCAATTAGAATCATACGTATTAGATACTCCTGTAGATGCCCAATATATACGAATTCAAGGATATGGTAATTCAAAAAATAATTTAAATAGAATTTCTGAAATAAAAATATGGTCTAAAACAGAGGTGGTTATAAATGATCATGAAGTTAAATTACCGGTTAATAATGTTTATGCTTCTTCTTATCTAGGTAATGATATACCAAATAATACCATAGATAATAATTTGAATACAAGGTGGAATGCGAATGGATTAAATGAATTTATTAGATATGATTTAGGTGCTGTAAAAAAAGTTTTTCGAGTTAAAATAGCCTGGTATAATGCAGGTAATAGACATTCTTATTTTAAAGTAAAGGCAGGTATAACAAGTGATGTTAATCAAATGACAACTGTATTTGATGCTCATGATGCTAATTCTATTCCAGCTGGAAGTAGTGGAAATGATACGAATCCTAGAGAGTTAGAGGTTTATGAATTTTCAGTTCCCGTAAATGCTAGATATATTCTAATTGAAGGATATGGTAACTCTATAAACAATTATAACCGTATTTATGAAACAGAAATTTGGTCAGATTATGCAGATGTTGACTTTAATCACTGGAAAATTACTTTACCTGTAGATAATGATTCAAATGGAAAACCAGATGAATATCAACCATCATCACTAATCAATCAAAACTATAGCAGTATTACAAATTTAAACCCTTTTATGTATGATGATAATACTGATGGGTCTATTACTTTTTATACATATCCTGCAGGTGCAACAACTGGTAATAGTAGTTATCCAAGAACAGAGTTAAGAGAACAATTGACGCCAGGAAATAATTATAATAATTGGACAATTAGTGATGGAGGAATATTGGAAGCTGAGCTAAAAGTAGAAAGTGTTTCTGATGATATTTCAAATCAATATGATAAAAACATAGTTATTGTTGGGCAAATTCATGGTCTTATTTCTCAAGCAGACATGGCAACTTATGGTTTTAGTAGTAATCATGCGCCACCATTATTAAAAATGAAATGGATTGATGGAGATTTAAAAGTTTATAAAAAGAATCTAGTTAATAACTCTACATCTGGTATTGATTTGTATGACGATAGTAATAGCACTTGGAGTGATGTTAGTTACAATTTTGGTTATGTTGGATACGATAAGTTTTCTATGAAAATTGAAGTTGAAGCTTGGAAAATAACTGTTACAGTTCAAGGAGGAGAATCTAATCTAAACGAATCATATGTTTTTGAAGACACAACAGTTAACCAGAGTATTCAAAAATGGCCTTTTGAAAACTATTTTAAAGCTGGTAACTACCTTGCTGCCACAGATTCAAATGCGTTTTCAAGAGTAAAGTTTTACACCTTAAATATTTCACATTAATTCAATTTTAAATATGAAAAAACAAATTTTTATAATCGCTTTATTATTAGGAGTAATAAATGCTGTAATAAGTCAAAATAAAACCTATAAACCGGTAAAGTTTCCTAAAGGGTATACGTCTCAAATAGATGTAGTCTACACAAAAGTAAATGGTTGGGAAGGTAGAATGGATTTATATACAAATCAAAATGCAGATAAACCTACACCAGTTGTTATTAATATTCATGGAGGTGGTTGGAATCATGGAGTAAAAGAATCTCAAAAAGGTTATGGTTCTTTTTTTAAAAATGGATATGCTGTTGCTAATGTAGAATATCGTTTAGTTGATGTAGCACCTGCACCAGCAGCAATAGAAGATGTGCGTTGTGCTTTAATCTATTTATATAAAAATGCTAAAGAATTAAATATTGATACAAATAAAATAGTTGTTATGGGAGGTTCTTCTGGAGGGCATTTGGCACTAATGGCAGGTTTATTAGCAAATGATAAAAAATTTGATACCAATTGTAATTTTGATAAAGAAATTAAGGTAGCAGCTATAATTGATAAATATGGTGTTACAGATTTAGTTCCGTTAGGGAAATGGAAATCTGCGAAACGTTGGCTTGGTTATGGCTATAATGATAAAAAATTTACGGAATCTGTTTCTCCTTTGTATTATGTTAATCAAAAGAGTCCCCCAACATTTATTATACATGGAGATGCAGATCCTATAGTACCTTATAATCAATCTGTAGCATTATTTAAAAAACTTAAAGAGAATAATGTGAAATCAGAATTTTTAACAATAAAAGAAGGAAAACATGGAGGTCTAACAAAGGAAGAGAAGATTCAATTTAGTACAAAAATGTGGAGCTTTTTAAATGATTTAGGATTAAAATAGAAATTAATTAAAACAAATATTATGAGAAAACAATTACTAGTATTAATAATACTATTTACATGTGTTATTAATTATGCACAAACTACTGTTACTATACCAGATGATGCTTTTGAAGCATATTTAGAAGCAACATTTGCAACAAATATAACTGCTGATGGAAGTACAACAGATGGGTCTATTACGTTTACAGACATCAATTTAGTTACAGATATTAATTTTTCTGAGTCTGGTAAAGCTAATTATATGCTTGTAACAACAGCTTCAGACTTAACGGGTGTTAACAGTTTTCCAAAACTAAAAAACTTATATTGTAGTAACAATGTTATCACTGGAACTCTAGATGTTTCTGGTTTAGCCTCTTTAACAAATTTTTCTTGTTTTAATAATCCTGGTTTAACCGCAATAAATTTAACTGGATGTAAAAAGCTTTATAATTTTAAAGCAAATGATTGTGCTTTAACAACTATAGATCTTTCTGTTGCAACTTTAGATGCAGCAGCAGACCCAACAAGATTAAGATATGTTGTTTTAAAAGAAAATAGTTTGACAAGTGTAAATATTGCTGGTAATACTGGCTTATATACTTTAGATATTTATAACAATACAGATTTAACTAGTATAGATATATCTGAATCTACTTTATTAACTAGGTTACGTTTCCAAAACTGTAATATTACTGGTAGTATAGATGTTTCAAAAAATTCTGGTCTTACAACTCTTGGCGCTTATGATAATGATAATTTAGCAAGTATTAATTTAGGAGCAATTCCATATGGACAAATAACTTATTTTAAAACAATATATAGTAATAACCTAAAAACAATTTATTCTGACAATCCCACAGATTTTATAATAGGAGGTAATTTAGCTACAGCAATAGGAGGTAGTTACGAAGTAGATGCACATACAGTATTTAAATCATCTGCTTTATTAACAAGTTGGACAGGTAGTACAGATACTGTTTGGGAAACAGTAGGTAACTGGAGTAATGGTTTACCTAATAGTACAAAAAATATAACTATAGAAAATGGCTTAACAAATTACCCTGTTATAGATAGTGATGTAGAAATTAATGAGTTAGTTATAAATGTAGGAGCAACTATTAAAATTAATTCAGAAAAATCATTAAAAGTACTTGGATCTTTTGCACATAATGATGTAATAACCATTGAATCAGGAGGGTCTTTAATTGCACAAGGAAATCTTATAGGAACAGCTAATATTACATACAATACAACTGTTACAGACACAAATTGGCATCTAGTTTCTTCACCAGTTGAAGCTGAAGGTTACGACGATGCTTGGGTTACAGCAAATTCAATTGCATCAGGGGCTGTTTCTTCTTCTAATAGAGGAATTGCAACATATCAAAACGGTACTGCAAATGGAACAACTGGTCAATGGGTGTACATGCAAGGTGGAGCAACTGGAACTTTTGGCTCTGGAACTGGTTACTCTTTAAAAAGAACTGGCGCTGGAAATTATAGTTTCACAGGAACTTTTCCATCATCAGATGTTGCTACAGCAATTACACAAAATGTAAATAATTGGAACTTAATAGGTAATCCTTATCCTTCTTATATAAATATTGCTACTTTAATTTCTAACAACACTGCAAATTTAGGAGGTGCTTTTCAAGCTGTTTATGTTTGGAATGCAGGTACTGGTTCTTATGATGATTTAACAACAGGACATATTCATCAAGGTCAGGCATTTTTTATAAGCTCAAATGTAGCTTCCGGAAATCTTAGTTTTACAGAAGCAATGCAAAGCCATCAAACTGGTGTAACTTTTTATAAAACACAGAGTAATCCTTATTTAGATCTAATACTTTCTGATGGAACAAATTCTAAAACCACCCAGATTAATTATTTAGATAATAAAACAACAAGTTTAGACGCTGGTTTTGATATTGGTCTCTTTAATGGTGTTTCTTCAGATATTGAAGTTTACACACATTTATTAGATAATAATGAAGGAATTGCTTTTAAAAGGCAAGCTTTACCAAATAATGATTTTGAAAACCTAATTATTCCAATTGGGGTAAATGCTAAAGCTGGAAAAGAAGTTACTTTTAGTCTAAATGCTAATAACTTACCAGATGGAATTAATGTTTATTTAGAAGATAGATCTAATAATGTCTATACTCATTTAAATGAAGTGAATAGCAACCTTAAAATTACATTTGAAGATGATGTAAATGGTACAGGTCGTTTTTATTTACACACAACTTCTAATACTTTAAGTGTTAACAATATTGCTGTTTTAAATAGCTTGAGTATTTATAAAACGGATACTTTTCATTTGAAAATAACAGGTTTACCCCAAGGTAAATCAACTGTTTCTTTATTTAATATTCTTGGAAAACAAGTGATGACTGCTTCTTTTAATGCTAATGGAGCTAAAGATATTTCTTTACGAAAACTGGCAGCTGGTGTATATGTCGTGAAAGTGCAAACTGAAATTGGAAAAGCAAGCAAGAAAATAATTTTAGAATAATAACAAGAATTTTTAAAACGAAAAATCATGAACAAAAAGATAGAAAATAAAAAAGATAGTCCTCAAGAAATTTCTCGTAAAGAGGCAATTAAGAAAATAGGGAACTATGGTAAATATGCAGCATTAACAGCCATTGGTACCTATTTAATATTAAGTCCTCAAAAATCACAAGCACAAAGTCCTGAAGCACCAGGAACAGGTTTTTAATTGAAAAAAATATTATAAAATAATGCAGTTAAAAATAATATTATTAGTTCTTTTTTTTTGTTATAATACTGTTTTGGCGCAATCAATTATAACGACTGATACAGATTTACAAAATGAAGTAAATTCGGCTTCTCCAGGAGATATTTTTATAATTAAAAATGGTGTATACGAAGATTTTTATGCAAGTTTAACAGCTAATGGTACTAAAGAAAATCCTATAGTAATAAAAGCCGAAACTATTGGTGGTGTAACTTTAACTTTAGATTCTCATTTTGCATTTAAAAAAGCATCACATATTGTTTTAGAGGGTTTTATTTTTAATTGCACAGGTAATAATACTCTGGTTAAATTAGAAGCATCAAATAATATAAGAATTACTAGAAACGAGTTTGAGCTAATCACAAACAATCCTGTTAAATGGATTGTTGTAACGGGGTATTATAACGATTATGCATTTGATTTTTTAAGTCATCATAATAGAATAGATCATAATACTTTTAAAAATAAAACTACAGCTGGAAACTTTATAACTATTGATGGTACTTATAATGAAGACAAAACAATTAATCAACAATCACAATATGATAAAATAGATTATAATTATTTTTATAATACTTCACCTAGAATAGAAAATGGAAAGGAAGCTATAAGAATTGGTAATAGTTTATTGTCAACAACAAATGGATTTACAACTGTTGAGTTTAATTTATTTGAAGAATGCGATGGAGATCCAGAAATTTTATCTGTAAAATCAAATGATAATATTATAAGACATAATACATTTAAAAGAAATTATGGTACGTTAACATTAAGGCAAGGAAATAGAAATTTAGTCGAAGGAAATTATTTTTTTGGAGACAATAAAGAAAATGGAATATTTATAACTGATGATGACAAAGAACTTCCAATTTATACTGGAGGAATAAGAGTTTATGGTACAGATCATATTATTATCAATAATTATTTAGAAGGTTTAAAAGGAACTCGTTTTGATGCTCCTATAACGCTTACACAAGGAGATGCTATAACAGGAGTAGATACAGATCAAAGTTTGCATTATAGAGCCGAAAGAATTAAAATTGCTTATAATACTTTATTAAATAATACTTTTGGAATTGAAATTGGTTATGCAAAAGGAAATGGCTCATACGACAAACAATTAATTGATATTACATTTGCAAACAATGTTGTTACTGGTGCTTCTAATAGTTTAATCAATATTTATAATAATCAATTAGGAGAAATAAATTGGATAAACAATATAATGTTTCCAATTGATGATGCTATTTTAATCAATAATAGTTCCTCTTTTATTAATTCTGAAATTAGTATAGAAGACCCAAATTTAGTTTTAAATAATGGAATTTGGAAAGCAACTACTTTTTCATCGACAAAACAAAGTGGAGTTTCTTTTTTAAATGTTAATGAAGATATAGATGGACAAGTTAGACCAGAAATAAGTAACGTAGGAGCTGATCATTTTGGCACTTCTGCTGAGGTATATTTTCCTATAACTGTTGATGATGTTGGTCCTGATGCTTATCAAAGTACACTTTCTGTAGAAGAAGATCGTTTTATTAAATCGAAAACTTTATTATATCCTAATCCTACAAAAGGGAATATTGAAATATTAGTTACAACTCATCAAAAGGATATAAAAGTGATTTTATATAACGTTGTTGGAAAATTAATTGAACAAAAAATGTACAAAAACAAATCTGGAAAAATTCAATTAAATATAGAAAACCAATTAGCAGGTTTATATTTTCTAAGAGTAGAATTAGAAAATCAATTTGTTACTTATAAGCTTATTAAAAATTAATAAACACCTCAAAAAATCAAAAAAAGCATAATTCAATATATATTGTTTTTCATTTCGGTTTATATAAATTACCTATTCTTAGGTATTTATATTGACGTTTAGAGAATGTAATTTGCATTAAATTAAACCAATATATTATGAAAGTAGATTTAAAAAATGAAATTCACAAAGGCTTTAATGCTAATGGAGAAGAAAAGTATCAACATGAATTAGATATTGAATTCTCTGAAAAAAGTGGTGAACTCGAAAAAGATGCTGCATTTAGACACCGTGATTGTACAGTTTTACATTCCAACGGAGTTTATGAAAAACCAAATGTGGTTATTACTGGAAAAAAAGTGTCTGTAAGTTTAGGGAGAAATGTTCAGAAAATTCAACTTAGAAGTGTTCCTGGAAATGGAATAAGACATTTTAGAGGTGGTACTCATAGAATTCCTAATGGAGAATATGTATTATCACTTTTTGGAGGAACTTATCCATATAGTTACATCAAAGCTTGTATTTCATACGATTAAAATATTATAGGAGAAATATGTTTAATTATTAGTGACCAAGTCTACTTAAGCAAATTCTGAGCAATTTTATAGCTAGTATTTTTATAGTAGAATTAGGTGATTAGAGACGTAAAAAATATTGTACTCTTAGACTTTAAAATCATTAATGAAATATTAGAGTTCAGTATATTTTGTATCATTTTAAATAGTTTTAATACTTTAATTTTTGTATTTTTATAATAAGATTGAATATCAAGTTACATCAAATTATAATAATTTAAAGGTCAACAATTCGGTCAACAAAATTTATAAAGTTAATTAAAAGTACTCTAAATAAAGGGGTTTCGGCAATAAGTTCGAGTCCCGTCCAGACCGTTTTTAAAAAAAGTAATTAAAGCTAAAACTCTGTAAATTATATGTTTACAGAGTTTTTTTTGTTTTAAACTATTCATTTATTTGATTTTATTCCATATCTTAGGTCAACAAATCGGTCAACAAATTGTTTCTTAAATTTTGTTGACCGATTAACCCAAGATTTTAATAGTTGATTTGACTTTCGTCTTAAATTTTGTTTAACTTAAAAGACGACAACTATGGGTCCTTATACTACATTTTCAATCCTTATTTGGATAAATTCCTCACGCGCAAAAAATAATGCTGCAGAACTCTATGCTAGAATTACTGTAAATTCAAAAAGAGTAAACATCAGTTTAAAGAAAAAAATTGATATAAATACCACAGATAATAATCAAGAAATTTCACGTGAAGATGCGTTAAAAAAGAAACGGCTAAGTGTCCAAAGAGTGCAATGGTCTGGACGCGGTAGTGAAGTTTCTTTTTAGAATTCAATAAAATGATAACAAGACTAGATTTTTGATTCTTTTCATCAATGGAAAAGAATAAGAAACAGGGAAGGAGCCAGCTTGTCGCGCTAGATAGGTATAGGTTACAGCAATTAGTATTGTTTGCAATGTGTCTGTGGTAGTTTCATTTCATTCAACCACCTCAACACCGCGCATAAAAAAAGAACATTTTTTTACACTTTACGTGCAAATGAGAGTAGAGTAGCACTTTTGCTAACTATACCGAGTGCAGCCGTAAAGCAATTTTAATTAAAACGTCCTTTATTTATTTTTTCCACATACCAAGTAAAGCATATAATTTTAGGAAGTATTTTAGAATTAATTTGGCAAGATTAAGACAAAAAACAGAGGCATAATTGTATTAAGTCGAGTATTTTTAACGCAGATATTGTCAAATTAAAATGAAAGAGGAGTAACATTATATACTTTAAATGGTATTTCTCAAACATCACTAATTACCTCCACCTACGCAGGTTGATCCTGAAAGTTAGTTTCAATTATTCAATACGTTGATATCTTTTTTCTAATACAGTTTTGTAAGCTGTTTTCATTTCATCAGATAAAAAAGAAACGTTTATAAGTTGTATGGCTTTAGATTTATTTTTTAGCATACGTTTAAAAACACCTTTAATTTGTTTGCCTGTTAAATCTAAAAGTTGTCCTAGTTTTTCAAAATGTTCCTTTTCTAACTTTCTCTTTTTTCCTGCTAGTGTAAGTGCTAATTCTTCTGTGTCTTCTGATAAAACAATGCTAACATTTAACAAATCATATGCAGGCGCCAAAATCCATCCAGAAACACTTTCTATCAAAGAAAAATTCTTTAAATGCATATCATTATTCCCTGTTAAAAAACTGAATAAACTCAATTCAAAAAAGAAGATTTTATCAAGTAAAGTATTCGCAGAATATTGACCAATGGCTTTGCCTACTTTTTCCATAGATCCTTTGTATTTATCATAGGCTTCAGTAACCTGAAATAAATCCAACATATGTATTTTTTCTCCTTCAGAGGTTCTATCAATTCTTTTCGTAATATAACCGAACTCTCCAGAAGCAAGACGTATCAAACTAGAAGGAACAACGTTCAGCCCATAGGCTTCTGCAATACGCATCGTCAAATGCTCATTTCCTGGCATTTCTCTAAATTGTGATGTAGGTGGTTTAAAAATATAATGTCCTCCCAAAGCACCAACTACTGTAAGTCTAGGGGTTTCTTTAGTTTCTGAATCTTTTACTAAAGACATAGATAGTTTTGGTTGTACTCCTGGTACTGCAATACTTCTTTCTACAACATTTTTTGCGAGTGCACCCATATCTTCAAGACTGTACGGAATCTTTGGTACTTCTTTGGTTCCAAAGAATGCTAGCGCACATTTTTCATGAAAATCCGTTTCGTTAGTCAATGCTTTGTAACAATACAGGCAGTTATTTTTAGGTTTCATCGTTTTCTTTTATAGGTACAACACTAACAGCTCCAATACAATTTTGACAACAGGCTAACAATAACCCCATTCTGTCATTGGCTTTTATTTTCCAATTTTTAGTGGCAATTTCTAACAACCATCCTTCTGGTATCAATCCTTCAAAAAAAGGAAACAATCGATCTGAGGTGTAAGCTTCAGTTTTTACAGGCATACTAAATGTGATAAATAGTTTTGGGTAATGGATTACATAAGAAGCATCATATCTAAAGATATAATCTCCATCTACAGTTTCTATGATGTTACCTGCAAGCGTGTCTTTATAATATACTTTACCTTGTCTCATCGTCTATGTTTTTTCTTTCTACAGGTGCTAATTCATGACCAAACATGGCTAAAACCAAATTCACTTTTCCTAAATTCAAATTGGTTTTACCTTGCTCTATTTTTCGGATAACTGTTAAAGCGACTCCTGCGCGTTCTGCAAACTCCTCTTGTGTTAGATGCACTTCTTTTCTACGTTTTTTCACAAACTCTGATAATAACTTCATTATATGCTTTTAAATATAAATATAGGCAAATATACTAATTTATATGTTTTTAGATATAATATAGTGATATAATATAATTTTATATGCTTTTAAGTATAATATTTATGTGAAAAAGGGTCTCATTAATAAGAACGAGGGTAAATTTTAACGAAAACTACCTTCGTTTTTCATATAGAGGTAAAAGCTACACTTAATTGATGCATTTTAGTGGTAGAATAAAATAAAAAAAGATAGCAAATATAAGTGCTTTGCTTCATCCAACGCTAAAAGGCTATAAAGGTCAAGCCCTACGGGTTTTATATAAAACTTTTTTCAATAACCTTTACCCTTATAAATCTTATGATTTATAAGGACTCTTTTTTCTGTTTTAGATTTTTTATAATAAATTATAAAAACTATTTATTCGTATAGCTCTAAAACCTTAATATAATTTCGGGTGGAATGGATTTTTCCTTCATCATGCAATTGTTTTATAAGCCTAGTTACAACAACCCTAGAAGTGTTTAAGTCATTTGCAATATCTTGATGAGTAATTTCAAGGTCAATATTATTGTTGTTAATTTTAACTTTATCTGTAAGGTATTTTAGAACACGTTGATCCATGTTTAGGAAGGCTAAACTATCTATAGATTCTACCATTTCAATCAGTCTAAAATGATAACTATCTATAATAAAATGACGCCAAGACTTGTGTTTAACAAGCCATTGATCTATATGATCTACTGGTATAAAAATAGCTTCTATATCTCTTTCTACAACACCTTTAAAAATACTTTTTTTCTTGTTTATACAATTCACAAACGAAATTGCACAGGTATGACCGCGTTCTAAAAAATACAATACAAATTCTTCTCCTTCCTTTTCTTTTCTAATAATTTTTACAGCACCATCTAGTATTAACGGAATATGTGTCATTTCTGAGCCAATATCAATTAAAAGTTCACCACTTTTAATTTTATCAAAATGACCCACTTTTATGATTTCATCCATTAATTCTTCTTCAAAAATATCAGAATAATAAGCGTTTAATTTTTCTCGTAATATTATTTCTTGGTTGATCACAGTTAATTAATTGAAAAATAAAGATAATGAATTCTAAAAGAAAACCCTCTGTAAAATTACAGAGGGTTTCATTTAATAATTATCGAGAGTTCATTTCTTTTTAAAAATATGAAATTAGAACCTTATTTGCATTTGCGCTAATAAAGCATCGTCTTTAATATTAACTTGAGTTTGAATATTAGCTTGGTAATTTAATTGGAATCTTACTTTTTCGCTAAAGAAATAGTTGACACCAAGAGTCATTCTTTCTTGATAAGTACCATTTTCTTTGACGTCTAAATCCGGATCAAAGAATTCGTATTTTAAAACAGGTTGTAAGTTTTCTTTTAGATTATAAGAAGCCATAATATAGGCTCCGTCTCTTTTTTCTCCAAGGGCAACAGGAGTTGCACCACAACCACCACTTGTTCCTAAAAAGTAAGCACCTTCATCATAAATATACTCACCTTGTACGTTTAGTTTATTTACTTTTAACAGAAATTCTCCTCCATAAGTAGTTCTGCTATCATCGTTGTTGTTAGGTATTGGGTATCCATATCTAAAACTACTACCAATGGTTAAAGAATTACTTATCTTATAAGTAGCTCTAGCAACAATGTCTTTTTTAGTATTGCCATCTACTTGACCCAATCCAGTTCCGTTCATTAAGGCAATCCAATAATTGAATTTTGTGTATTTGTTTCCACCCAATACCATAAATCCAAAATCTCTTTGAGGAGCAACCAATTGGTCTGCTACTATAGATCGGTCTATTGTTATTAAAGAGTTACACGCTGTAGCAACGTCTAAACTAAAAGGCTGTTTAAAAGAACCAACAGACATTTTTGCCCAGTTGTATTTGGTATAAGAAACAAATGCATCCATTAAGTAAGCATCTCCTGAGCTTCCAATAAACGGACTCGTTTCGAGCATGAAATAGTACGAAAAGTCATCGTTTATTTTTCCTAAAACACCAATTCTTGCTCTTTTAAATTTAAAGGTGTTTGCTTGGTCTCCATCAGTAAAATTATAATCAAACTGAGGTTGTATGTATCCAAATATTTTAACTTTTGGTGCACCTATAGAATCATTACCTACAGGATCATCACCTTCACAACCTTGTGAAAATACTAGATTCACCTGAAATAATAATACGAGAGTGAATATTATATATAAATTGTTTTTCATTTGTATTGAATTTAACATCAAGAATTAATTAGAATAAGTAGGATAATCTTTTGGTACAGATGCACTCCATTTGTTACTAGACCAAACAGGGTTTGAGTTGTACAATCCATTCATTCCAAATTTTAAACTAGTTCCATTATATCCTAAAACACGTAAAGTGGCTGTTAAAACGGCAGAAGTTTGACCAGTATAGCAATAAGTTACCAATGAACTAGCATCTGGATCTAGGCTTAAATATGTGTCATCTGCAAGTTTAAAAGGCAAAATTCTATTGGCATTGGTAATATGTCCAAATCCTAAGTAATCAGCTTCACTAAAGAAATTATTGATAAAATAGTTACCAGGGTTGTTTAACACATCTGTAGCGTTTACACCTTTAAAACCACCTGCAACAACAGCTTCAACTCTCTCTTTAAGAATTGCTTGTCCATCTGTTAATAAAGTAGTTATTTCTGGATCTGAGTATGTTACATTAGAAGGAGCTGTGCTATAAGACCAATTAGTGCTTGTTGCAGCTGGGTTTCCTTTTATGGCATTGTTCCAAGAACCTGCAGTATTAGAATTCCATCCAGACATTCCCCATTTTAATGCTCTTGCATTAGAGTATCCGTACATACGTAATAATGCTGTACCATAACACGCTGTTTGACCAGTATAACATACTACTAAAATTGGTTTTGTAGCATTGGCTGCCTCTGTTAAAATATTAGCAAAAGGAACATTTTTAGCACCATTTACATGGGCTGTTAAAAAGTCAGTATTACTTCTAATATCCATAATATAATAGGTACTTAGAAATGCATCAACTTCTGCTGCAGTAGCAGGTGGAGCAACTACAAATTTTTGTCCGTCTACGTTTGTAAGAATTTTGTCAACATCTAAATTGTTGTTAATCATATAGTCTTTCATTAATGTAAATTTCGAATCAGTTACACCAACGATATCATCTATTGGGTCATCACCTCTATCGCAAGAAGTAAGAAATAATGTGGGAATTAATAATAATCCTGTGAAAAATAATGTGAATTTTTTCATGACTTTGAGTTTTTGGTTGTTCATTTTAATTATTCTATAACTGGGTATAGGTTAATTTCTTTTTTGGTAAAAGCGTCTCTACCTTTTTCTTTTAGTAAATTATTCATAAAGCTATTTTCCCCATATGCTAAATTTCCGGTGTTATATCCTAAAACATTTAAATAGGCTACGATATAAGCTGCTTTTTGTCCTGTAGCTTCATAGATTACAATTTTTTGATCTGCAGGAAGTGTTAGAAAATCTTTTGTGATTGTTGCATTCGGAGCGTAATGAAGCGCACCAGGTATATGGCCTTCGCACTTTTCTTGATCCCAATAGTTTACGATATAGTAGTTGTCTGGTTTTTCAAAAACATCTAAAGATTTAATGATAAATTCTTTGTAAGGTTTTGCGAAGAGTACTTCTAATCTAGCTCTTAAAATGTCTTTAGCTTCTGTTTTTCCAGTTTTTAAAATAGGATGCGCTCCTAGTTCTGGTTTTGTTTTTTCTGTTTTTTCTAATTTAGTAACAAAATCGTTTTTAACATTTTTGTTCCAAGCATTTTTAGCGAAATCTTCTCTCCAAGAGCTCATTCCCCATTTCATACTATATACATTATCATACCCTGCTAATTGTAATAAACTGGCATAATAGGATGCAGATTGACCAGAGTAACAAACCATTACTATCTTTTCGAAATCTGAAGGTTTGATGTTGTTTTCGAAATAGGTTAATAAATTTTCTGCTTTTACATTCGCAGCATTTTTAATATGGCCATATTCAAACCAACTACTTGTTCTAATATCGATTACATGATATTTAGGGTTTTTGTAATTCTTTTTCACCTCGCTTGCCATAATTAAAGGCAATTCATTTTTTATGTAATTATTATGATTTTCAAGGTAATTTACCAAAGTTTCAAATTCATCAGGAGGATTTGAAATGGTATCGTCTACATTTGTGAAACTGCTAAATAAAGCAGCTGCAGAAATAAAAAGGGTGATTAAAAAAAGTGAGGATTTTTTCATAATATTATAATTTTAATTTGAGAAATATTGTTAGCTTATTAGGGATTAAAATTATAATGAAAGCGATAAGGTTTTTATGATTTATATCATAATTTTCTAATCTATAATTAGTAAATACAGTAACAATTGTTACATCGTTATGTAACAATTGTTACAAAGAACGAGAAGTGAAAATATAAAACTTAAAGTATTTAAAATGAAGTATTAAGGTCGTATTATTTTCTTGTAAACTTGTTTTGAAGCTATAAAGTCAATTCGTTTTTTTAGAAGATTTTTTCAAGGAAATAAAAACGGAAAAGTTGTGTTGTAATTTTACTCAAAAAGGAGGAGTTAAAGACGTCAAATTTTTAAAAATCTCTTATAAAAAGTGCGAAGATTCGATGCGTTTTTTACAGTTGTAATTTTTTGTTTTTCTTTTTTGTTTGAGTTTGTGTTCATATAAAACAGAGTTTTAATATGAATTCTTTTTTTATGTTTTTTTCATAACAAAAAACATGTTCTAAGAACTTTCAACAAGCTTCTTAGATCAGATACAATTTATAAAAATATATAAGTGAATATCCCAGGTAATTTCTAACATTATAATGTTACATCTGCACTATTATTTCTAATTGCTTTTTTAAACCAATGTGCAGATTTTTTTGGAATTCTTTCTAAAGTTTCAAAATCAACATAATGCAATCCAAACCTTTTTTCATATCCTAAAGCCCACTCAAAATTATCCATAAATGACCAAGCAAAATAACCTTTGAGATGTACCCCTTCAGCTATGGCTTCTTGACAAGCTGTTAAATAACCTTTATAGAAATCTAATCTTTCTTGATCATCAACTTTACCTTCTATTAATTGATCAGGATACGCACAACCATTTTCCGTAATATAGATGTTTGGTTTGTCGTATCGTTTGTCTATCCATTTTAATAATTTTTTACAACCCCAAGGCACCACCGCCCAATCCATTAAAGTTACATTCCAATCTTTATCTACAGATAAGTCTACATCTTGATCTTCAGAAATACCTCCATTTCCATTTACTGCGACTTCTTTTATAATTCCGTCTGAATTTGCAGCATACATAGTTGTGTAATGGTTCAAGCCAAAAAAGTCTGATGAGCCTTTTATCATTTGTTTTTCAGATTCTGAAAAAACGGGCAATCGTTCTTTTAATCTTTCTTTCATTACAGAAGGATAATCTCCTTTGTATATAGGATCTGCAAACCATGCTAAGAAAAACTCTAAAGCTCTTTCTGCTGCATCCTTATCCTCTTTACTATCAGTTAAAGGTTCTCTCCAGTCGCAATTGTTAGAAATGCCAATTTCTCCATTTTGATGCGCATATTTTTCCCGGTATAATTCTACTGCCTTGGCATGAGATAATATAAGATTATGTGCTGCTAAATAAGGTTCTGAATTAGAATTTCTACCTGGAGCAAAAACACCTTGTCCATATCCTAAAATAGCAACTACCCATGGTTCGTTTAAAGTAATCCAGTGTTTCACACGATCTCCAAATCTATCAAAACAGACATTTGCGTATTCTTTAAAATATTCAATTATGCTAGTGTTTAACCAACCGTCATTTTCCATTTGTAATGCCAATGGTAAGTCCCAATGATATAAGGTAACCCAAGGTGTAATACCTGCTTTTAAAAGTTCATCAATTAATTCTGAATAAAACTGAATTCCTTTTTCATTAACGGTGTCTTTTCCAGTAGGCATAATTCTAGACCATGCAATTGAAAAGCGATATGCTTTCACGCCCATGTCTTTCATCAATTGTATATCTTCTTTAAATTTATGATAATGATCGCAAGCAACAGTGCCTGTTTCATTATTATTAATTTTACCAGGAATGCTACAAAAAGCATCCCAAATTGAAGGCCCTTTACCATCTAGATCACTAGCACCTTCAATTTGATAAGACGATGTAGCTGTACCCCATATAAAATCTTTTGGAAAATTTTTCATAATTATTTTAAATCAGTATTTTAATTTTCTTTTAATCTTCTTGCATTCAATTCTACTGTAATTTCATCAAGCTTCGTTTGGGTAAGAGGATAAAAGAACATTACGCCAGCTGTTAAAACAGTAACTATCGAAGGAATCCAACTCATTAACATAACTACCCCAGGTAAAGAACCTTTAATCGCAACCGCATCTTGACCATTATAATGGAATGCTGCCAATACCAACCCAATAATGGCTCCTGCAATTCCGCCTCCAAACTTTGTGGCAAATGAACCTGCAGAATAAATAAGCCCTGTAGCTCGTCTTCCATTTTTAAATTCAGAATAATCTGCAGCATCTCCTAACATTACAAAGAATAAAGTTGGTAGTATTGCTGCTCCTAGTTCAGAAATAATACCAATTGCAAAAATTAAAGTAATATCATTAGGTCCACAAAAAGCTAATAAAGAATTTACACCGCCAGAGAATAATAACGCATATATGAATAACTTTCGTTTTCCTAATTTTTTTCCTAATGGAGCAGTTATTACTGCACCTGCAATAGATGCTAGCATAAGACCAACCATAAAACTAGCAGCTAATAATTGATTGTTTAAATAATGTGTAAAATAGACGACTACGATTCCTTGTTTTATAGAATTATAAACATTGAATAATAAACCAATTGCCAATAAAATTAGCCAAGGTTTGTTTGATATTAAGTCTTTCAAATCTTGTTTAAGATTTGTTTGTTGGTTTTTTGGTGGCAATACTCTTTCTTTGGTAGTATAGAATGTAATGAACATAAATAGTGTTAAAAAGAAAGACATTACATACATTGCATTGCTATATCCCTTTTTTTGATCAATAATTGAAAAGGAACTTGCATTGATGTCTTTTTCTCCTTCAACAATAAAAGAGTAGATTTTATTAGCTTCTAAAGCAAAGCTTTTTCCATTAGTTGGTTCGTCTTCCGTAAGATTTAAATCCCATGAAAACAAAGCAATCCCATTTTGGGTCTTAATATTTACATTTTCTACATCCTTTGGAGCAGAGACTTCAACTCTAAATTTTTCAGCACCTATTTTATCAACCTTGATATTGGGATTGACATTACCAAAATAGGCTACTAAAAATAATAAGGCACCTTGTACCAACATTCCACCAGCAAAGGCACCAATCATTCTAAAAGACCCAATGCTTGTTCTTTCTTTATTGTCACCAGTCATTACTGCCATTAATGCGCCATAAGGAACATTGTTTGCTGTATAAATTAGTGTGAAAGTGATATAAGTAATATAGGCGTATATAACTTTACCCGTAGGATTTAATTCAGGGCTAGAAAAGAGAAGAGAAAGACTAATTCCAAGAGGTATCGCTGTCCATAAAATCCATGGTCTAAATTTTCCATATTTAGATTTAGTTCTATCTCCAATGATTCCCATTAAAACATCACTAATTCCATCACTAAAACGAGAAATTAGCATTAACAGACCTACCGTTGCTGGATGTAATCCAAATACATCTGTATAAAAGATGAATAAAAAAGCAGCAACACCTCTCCAAGCTATATTTGCGGCACCATCACCTAAAGCATATCCTATTTTCTCTTTAATAGAGATCTTGTTTGTTTTCAACATAATTATTATTCTATTTTATAAAAGAAAAAATGTACACATTAAGTATATGCTTGTGTTTATTTTTTTTATGGATTTGATTTTAAAGGTTTTTATATTTAGTCAAGTGATAAATGGCAATACTAATTTATAGAGAAAGCCTTTTTTAAGTTTCTTGAAATTTTAAGTCAGTAATTAAAAGTGTTTCTTTTCATTTTATTTTTGTTAGTTGTATTTATAGTTTTCTTCCTCATAGTATATTAGACTATTAAAATATCTTATGAAACTAAACAGATGTTTATTCTTTTATTTGGTTTGCTTTAAAGCAGGATCACATTGGTTTTCAATGAACCCTGTTATTAGTATGTTGTAATAAGTGGGTTACCGTTTCTTTATTTAATTCATTTTAATAATTTGTATATTGTTCTTGTTTAGAGCTAAAACCAAAAAAGTAAACTTGTAAATACTTTTAGTTTCAATTTCTAAATTTTAGAAAAAATTAGTAGAACTCTAATGCCTCTAATGTAGTATAAAACTTTAATGTACAAAATAATTTTTATACAACACCTCAATCATAAGATAGCTCAAATGTGTTATTTTACACTCAAATTAGCGGTGTTTAAACAAATTGCAACAAATGTTTTAATCTTAGTTGAAATAGTTATAACCATAAACTTGCTAAAAAAGTAGTTTTATAGAAAATATATAATCATCATTAAATTTAAATATGAAAATTCGGTTTAAAAAAATTATATCATTATTAATTATTGTTTTAAGTATTAATATTTCTTTACTGAAAGCGCAAAATAGAATACCAGAAATTCAATTAGAAAAAACTCAAACTAGTACAGCATACATAGAAGCAAAAATAGATAGCATTATTGCTGTTTTAACTTTAGAAGAAAAAGTTTCTATGACACATGCACAATCTAAATTTAGTACTAAAGGTGTTGCGAGATTAGGAATACCAGAAGTTTGGATGTCTGATGGACCTCATGGAGTAAGAGAAGAAATTAGTTGGGATGCTTGGTCAGAAGCGGGTTGGACAAATGATGCTATAACAGCTTTTCCAGCATTAACTTGTTTGGCTGCAAGTTTTAATCCTGTATTGTCTAGAGAGTATGGTTTTAGTTTAGGCGAAGAAGCTAGATATAGAGAAAAAGATGTTTTATTGGGTCCTGGTGTAAATATCTATAGAACACCATTCAATGGTAGAAATTTTGAATATCTTGGAGAAGATCCTTTTTTAGCTTCAACGATGGTTGTACCATACATTAAAGGAGTACAGCAGAATGGAGTTGCTGCTTGTGTAAAGCATTTTGCATTAAATAATCAAGAACATTGGAGAGATAAAATTAACGTAGAAGTTAGCGATAGAGCATTGTACGAAATTTATTTACCCGCATTTAAAGCTGCTGTACAAAAAGGGAATGTTTGGGCTCTTATGGGAGCTTATAATAAATTTAGAGGACAGTATACGACACATCATAAACTATTAAATAAAATTTTAAAAACAGATTGGAACTATGATGGTGTTGTAATAAGCGATTGGAGTTCTACACACAATACAAAAGAAGCTGCTTTATATGGTTTAGATATGGAAATGGGAACTGGAACAGATGGTTTAGGTTCAAATTCAATAAATCATTATGAAAATTATTATTTAGCGCAACCATTTTTAACAGCCATTAAAAAAGGAGAATTCAGTGAAGATTTAATTAACGATAAAGTGCGTAGAATTTTAAGATTGGTGTATCGTACAAACTTAAATCCAAAGAGAGCTTTAGGTAAATTAAATACGAAAGAGCATCATGATGTTGCTAGAAAAGTAGCTACAGAAGGTATTGTTTTATTAAAAAATGAAGATAATTTCTTCCCTATTAAAGACAGAAAAGGAGTAACAATTGCTATTATAGGAGAAAACGCAACTAGAAATATGACCAGAGGTGGAGGTTCCTCTCAATTAAAACCACTTTTTGAAATATCTCCTCTTCAAGGTCTTAAAGAAAGATATAAAAATGCAACAATAGTACATACTATGGGCTATGAAACCGGTGCTTCAACATATGATAAAATTTTACCTTCAAAATTAAATCAAGATTCTTTATATGTAAAAGCAATTGAGATTGCTAAAGAAGCAGACATTGTGCTTTTTGTTGGTGGATTAAATAAAAGTTACCATCAAGATAGCGAGGGTGATGATAGAGAGGCTTTTGAGTTGCCATATGATCAAGAAAAAATACTAAACGGTATTCACGCAGTAAATAATAATGTAGGATTTTTATTAGTTTCAGGAAATGCAGTAGAAATGCCTTGGATTTCTAAAACAAAAGCAATTATACAAACTTGGTATTTAGGTAGTATGGCTGGTCATGCAATTGCAGATATTGTGAGCGGAGATGTAAATCCTTCTGGAAAACTTCCTTTTTCTTTTCCGAAGAAACTAAAAGATAATGCAGCGCATTCTTTTGGAGCAGAATCTTATCCAGGTGTAAATTTAAATCAAGAATATAAAGAAGATATATTAGTGGGGTATAGATGGTTTGATACTAAAAAAATTACTCCTCAATATGCTTTTGGGTATGGGTTGTCGTACTCAGATTTCAAAATATCTGATGTCAACATAAATCAGAAAAAATATACTGAAAAAGACAAAATCCAAGTAAGTTTTACCATTGCTAATGTGGGTAATAGAGAAGGGGCAGAGGTGATACAAGTATATGTTGGTAAACGTAATTCTAAAGTAAAGAGAGCTTTAAAAGAATTAAAAGGGTTTACAAAGGTGTATGTAGAAAAAGGCAATACAAAAAAGGCTACAATTTCTATTGATGTTTCTAATTTAGGGTATTACAATACAGAGATTTCAGACTGGTCTATAGAGAAAGGAGATTATTATTTATATGTTGGAAATGCATCCAATAATATCATCAAAAAAATAAAGTTTAATTTGATTTAATTTGAGTTGTTAATTGTGAAAAGGCAGTGTATTGATAATTTTGCACTGCTTTTTTTTTAATTTTTAAGGATGAATACCAAACACGTAATCTTAATTATAGTTCTTACTTTAAATTTAGCTTGTCAAAAAAAATCGACATTAAAAGAAACAGATAGTTTTCATAAAGAATGGATTGTAAAAAACATTGATCGTTTAATGGTAAAAAGCACCTATCAAGCTCATAATGGACTACAACTCCCTTATAGATTATTTACACCAAATAAACAGCAAGAAAAAAAGATTCCTTTGGTAATTTTTCTTCACGGCAGAGGTGAAAGAGGTACAGAAAATGGAGATAGAATTTATAGAAATGCCGGATTTTTAATGAACGAAAACTCTTTGATTACTCCACAATCGCAAGCTAAATATCCTTGTTATATATTGGTACCCCAATGTTCTGATAAATCCGAAAATGAGGAATGGGCAAAATGGATAGGCAACTCCCCAGAAACACCTTTTAAAGGTTTAGGAAAAGATGGGGCTTACCAAATGAACACACATCCTTCAGAATCTGGTGAAGCAGCTTTAGAATTAATAGAAAAAATGATGTTAGAACTCCCAATTGATACTACAAGAATTTATATTACTGGTTTATCTATGGGAGGTTTTGGTACTTGGGAATTTATAGCTAGAAAACCCAACCTTTTTGCAGCAGCAATTCCAATGGCAGGCTATTCAGACCCAAATCAATTAGAGAAAATTAAAAACATTCCGATCTGGATTTTTCACGGAAATAAAGATAAATGGAATCCTGTTGAAGGTTCTAGAAATATGTATGCGCTTTTATCAGAAAGTAGCATAGATGTTCGGTATACAGAATATAATCTTGGTCATGGAGATACCTTTAAAAAAGCATTTAAAGAACCAGATTTCATCCCTTGGTTATTTTCTAAATCTAAATCTAAAATCAAAAATAATTGATGGTTAAATACATAGTTTTCACAGGATTTTTATTCCTATTAATTGCTTGTAACTCAAAGAAAGTGCAAAAAATAAAAGCATCTACACATACAGCAACGATAGCATATAAAACAGACGCTTTGTTAGGCGAAGGTGCTATTTGGAACTATAAAACGAAAGAATTATATTGGATAGATATTGAAGGGAAAAAGCTAAATATTTACAATCCTATTTCAAAAACAAATAAAGTTTTAAGTACAGCATCTAGAATAGGAACAGTGGTTCCTTTTTTAGAAAATGAAGCATTGATTGCATTAGAAGACGGCGTTCATAAAATGAATTTACAAACAGGAGAAAGTAGGTTGTTTACAAATATGAAAAGCGAATTAGTTGCCAGCAGATTAAATGATGGAAAATGTGATCCTGCAGGAAGATTTTGGGTGGGATCTATGCATCTTCAGCAAGAAAAAGGAAAAGCCAATTTATATACAATTACATCAGAGAATATTTTACAAAAGAAAATAGATAGTGTTACTATTTCGAATGGAATTGTTTGGACTTCAGATAAAAAAACCATGTATTATATAGATACACCAACTTCTACTATTAAAGGGTTTGATTATAATAATGAAACAGGTGAAATTTCAAATGGTAAAATTGCAGTTCAAATTCCTGAGTCATTAGGTTTTCCTGATGGAATGACCATCGATGATGAAAATATGCTTTGGGTAGCTATGTGGAATGGAAATGCTGTTCTCAGATACAATCCAAAAACCGGAAAAATAATATCGAAAATTACCGTTCCTGCTCACAACATAACTTCATGTGCCTTTGGAGGCGAAAATTTAGAAACACTTTACATCACTTCTGCAAGAGTAGATATGACAGTAGAAGAATTGAAACAATTTCCTTTATCGGGTGCTGTTTTTAAAGTAAAACCTGGTATTAAAGGTGTAAATTGTAATTTTTTTAGACAAAACAAATAATCAATATTATGAGAAAATCAATCCTTTTAGTACTATTCATATTCACAATTGTAAGTTGTAAGAAAGATAAAGAACCTCTTGTTAAAGATGCTGCTCTAGAAAAAAAGATAGCTGCCATAGTTTCTAAAATGACGCTTGAAGAAAAAATAGGACAAACAAATTTAAGAGGAGTTTCTAGTAGGGCTAAAGTTTTACCAGCAACATTAAAAGAAGCGGTAAGAAAAGGAAATGTTGGTGCTTTTTTAAACATCATGAATTTAGATTATGTAGATGAATTACAACGAATTGCAGTAGAAGAAAGTCCAAACGGAATTCCGTTAATTTTTGGTAGAGATGTTATTCATGGTTTTAAAACCTTATTCCCAATTCCCTTAGGTTTAGCAGCAACTTGGGATGCTGAAATTGTAGAGAAATCTTCTGAAATTGCTGCTTTTGAAGCTTCAGCAGCAGGAATAAGATGGACGTTTGCACCGATGTTAGACATTGCTAGGGATAGCCGTTGGGGAAGAATTGCAGAATCTCCAGGAGAAGATCCTTATCTAGCAGCTGTTTTAGGAGCAGCTTATGTAAAAGGTTTTCAAGGTGATGATTTAAGTAATCCTTATAGGATAGCCGCATCTGCAAAACATTATATTGGGTATGGAGCAGCAATTGGTGGTAGAGATTACAATACGGTAAATTTAAATGAACCTCTTTTAAGAAATGTATATTTACCGCCGTTTAAAGCAGCTATAGATGCAGGTTCTGCAACGGTTATGAGTGCTTTTAATGAGATAAATGGAATTCCTGCAACAGGAAATAAATTTCTATTAAAAGAGGTGTTAAGAGGTGAGTTGCATTTTGATGGTTTTGTGGTTAGCGATTGGGATTCAGTGATAGAAATGGTCAGTCATGGTTTTGCAAGTGATGAAAAACATGCTGGTGAATTGGCAGCGAAGGCAGGCTTAGATATGGAAATGACAAGTACAGCTTATGAAAACCATTTAAAAGAATTAATCGAAGAAAAAAAGGTAACTATAGAAGAATTAAATGACTTTGTTCGTAATATTTTACGCGTAAAATTTAGATTAGGACTTTTTGAAAATCCATATCGTAATAAAGAACATACAGGTAATTTTTATGCAAAAAGTCATTTAAAAGAGGCCAAGAAAGCAGCCATTGAAAGTACAGTATTGTTAAAAAACAACAACTCAATATTACCAATTTCAGAAAAAACAAAAGTTGCAATCATTGGTCCGCTTGCAAATGCACCGCATGAACAATTAGGAACTTGGTCTTTTGATGGCGAAAAAGAACATACCAATACGCCCTTGCTTGCTTATCAAAAATCAACTGTAAATTTTAGGTTTGCAAAAGGATTACATCATAGTAGAGACACATCTAAAAAAGGGTTTAAAGAAGCGATTGAAATTGCTAAAAAATCGGATGTTATCTTGTTTTTTGGAGGTGAAGAAGCTATTCTTTCTGGTGAAGCACATAGTAGGGCAAATATAGATTTGCCAGGTTCTCAAGAAGAATTAATTAAAGAACTTGCCAAAACAGGAAAGCCTATTGTTTTAATTATTATGGCAGGTAGACCAATTACCATTACCAATGTTATAGATAAAACAGAAGCTGTTTTAATGGCATGGCATCCAGGAACAATGGGAGGTGAAGCTTTATATGAAATTATTAATGGAATAAAAGCTCCAGAAGGTAGATTGCCTGTTTCTTGGCCAAAAACAGCGGGTCAGCTTCCTTATTTTTACAATCATAAAAATACAGGAAGGCCAGCAGATAGTATTACATTTATTCCAATAGATAAAATTCCAATTGGTGCATGGCAAAGTTCTCTAGGAAATAAATCTCATTATTTAGATGCTGGTTTTACACCTCATTTTCCTTTTGGTTACGGGTTGTCTTATACCACTTTTAAATATACAGATATTGCTATTTCTAAAAATAGTATTCAATTTAATGAAGATTTAGAAGTGAAAGTATCCATTACCAATTCAGGAAAAAAAGACGGTAAAGAAATTGTACAATTGTACATACAAGATGTTGTTGGTAGTATTACCCGACCTGTAAAAGAGTTGAAAAGATTTCAACATGTGTTCTTAAAGAGTGGAGAAACCAAAGAAATTCTTTTTAAGATCTCTTCTAAAGATTTAGAATTTGTAAATCATAAGATTGTAAAAGCTGCAGAAGAAGGAGATTTTCAGCTTTGGGTGGGACCCAATGCTGTTCAAGGTTTAAAAGCTTCTTTTTCTCTTATAAAATAATAAATATGGTTGTTTTATTTTTAATATAATGTTGATTTTATGATAGACTTTACATTGATTTCTTCCGTATTTGTAGGTATCGTTATATTACTTTTTCTCATTCTAAAATTAAGAATCCCTGCTTTTATTGCACTTTTAGTTGCCAGTATTTCTGTAGGAATCATTGCAGGAATGAATCCTTTAGATATCATTAATACGGTAAAAGAAGGGATGGGAAATACCTTGGGTTTTGTTGCTACTGTTGTAGGTTTGGGGGCTATGTTTGGGGCTATTTTAGAACATTCTGGTGGAGCAGAGGCATTGGCAAATTACTTGTTATATAAGTTCGGAGAGAAAAATGCAACTTGGGCATTGGTAATCACAGGTTTTTTTATTGCAATACCTGTTTTTTTTGATGTTGCGTTTATCATTTTAGTGCCCTTAATTTATTCTTTACAAAGAAAAACAAAGAAGTCATTATTGTTATATGCAATTCCTTTATTAGCAGGTTTGGCAATTACGCATGCATTTATTCCTCCAACACCAGGGCCCGTTGCAGTGGCAGATATTTTAAAAGCAGATTTAGGATGGGTTATTTTATTTGGTTTTATTGTGGGAATCCCTTCTGCCATTATTAGCGGACCTTTATTTGCGAAGTATATTTCTAAACGGATATTTGTTGCAGCTCCAGAAATAACAGAAAAACAGGAGCATAAAACCTATCCTGCAATAGGATTGGTAATTGCTATTATAGGAATTCCTATTGTTTTAATAGTGTGTAATACCCTTTTAAACAGTCCTATTTTTGATGAAGGTACGATTCCAACTCATGTAAAAGAATGGTTGCAAATGATTGGACATCCTTTTTCTGCATTAATTATTGCAAATCTAATAGCTTGGTATTTATTAGGGATTAGAAGAGGGTATCATAAAAAAACCTTGTTAAAAATAACAACAAAATCAATGGAAGCTGCCGGTATTATTATCCTTTTAACGGGAGCAGGAGGTGTGTTTAAACAAGTTTTAATAAATACGGGAACAGGAACCATGTTGGCAAATTATTTTGCAGATAAAGGAATTAGTGTTTTAGTTTTTGCTTTTTTAGCCGCAGTCATTGTTAGAGTTTTACAAGGTTCTTCTACAGTAGCAATGATTACTGCTGCAGGTATTACAGCTCCATTATTAACAAATTCAATTACAGAAATAGACAAAGCGCTTTTAGTAATTGCCATAGCAGCAGGTGCTTCTATCATGTCTCATGTAAATGATAGTGGTTTTTGGTTGGTAAGTAAGTATTTACATATAGATGAAAAACAAACGTTTCAAAGTTGGACAATGATGACCACCATTTTATCGCTAGTTGGATTTGCAACCGTTTTTATTTTATCCTTAATTCTTTAAAAAATAGGAAACGTATTTTTAGCTTTTACTTTTCAACTTTGATACATTGAAGTGTATCATTATTTTTTGCTACTAAGATATACTTAGAATTGCCGACTTTTATAGGGGCCATGTCTTTGACATCACCAGAAGCATAAAAACCACTTTCTAAGACAGTAGTAGGTGCAAAAGTTCCATCACCATTTCCTTTTAAAAACAATCCATAACTAGCGTCATTTCTTGGGGTTTCTACTTCTGAATTGTGTAAGTTACCCGCTATAACGGCATCTAATTTTCCATCTTTATCATAATCATTCACCAATATTTTTTGAATGCTAGAAAATTGAGCATCAATTGGTAGTTGATGAATTTTAAAAGAATCTCCTTTATTTTCTAAATAGATACTCGCAAAAGATTTTACCTGATAATGTAAGGCATTTTTTAAATTATTTTTTCCATACACATCAATTAAGGTAGCAGTAGAAAATTCGTCATAATTCTTAAATTTATTTTTAATACCTGGTATTTGCTCTGATGAACATTGTCTTCCACGAAGTGGATATTGTTTTCCATCATTATAGTAGCTTAATACAATATCGTTTTTACTGTTTTTATCAAAATCATTTACATAAATGTCAAACGTTTCATCTGCTGTGGCTTTGTATTTATAGTTTACACCATTATTACCAAGTAGGTAGTCTATATCTCCATCATTATCAAAATCTCCTTGATGAATGCTCCACCACCAACCCGTAGTATCTTTTGTCAATCCCATTTTTTCAGAAACATCTTCAAATGTACCTTTATTGTTTTTGTAAACTTTTATGCTCATCCATTCACCAACAATAATAATATCTTGCCAAGAATCGTTGTTAAAATCGGTAATTACAGCACTTGTTGCCATTCCTAAGTCTTTAAAAAATGGCGCAATCTTGTTCGTTGCATTTTCAAATGTAACAGCTGTTTTTTCGGATGTGTTTTTTAAAAGATAACTGGAAGCTGGTAAAGGATATTTTCCGGGGATTTGTCTTCCTAAAACGAGGATGTCTTTTTTTCCATCTTTATTATAATCTAATTGATATGCTTTAGAGCCACTGCTATTTATTTTTGGCAACGCATTCGCATTCTTTTTAAAATGACCTTTACCATCATTTATGTACATTCGATCTTGCAGCATGTTCGATTTTTCTGCAAATTCATAACCACCACTAACTACATATAAATCTTGATCACCATCATTATCAACATCTAAAAATAGTGCACCTAAATCTTCAGAAAGTTTATCTTTTTCTATTGCAGGAATTTCTTGCTTTATGAAGTTGTTGTCCTTTTGAAAATATAAACTAGCAGGGAGCCCAAAAGAACCTCCAACAAAATAATCATCTAAACCATCATTATTTACATCTGTAATAGCTATTGCAGGACCAAGTGTAGACATTTTGTGAGGTAATAGTACTTGTGTATCAAAATCATTGTTAATATTTTCTTGATGTTTGTGTGTTAAGAAAGGAATATTAGTAGTAGAAAAAAGTAGCGGTTCTTGTTTCTTTTTTATGCTTTCTTTGGCATAGGCATCTTTAAAATCAAGCGTGAGTTCTTGGTTACTTTCTATATTTTTTACTGTTTGTACAGTACCATTTTGCCAAACAATTTTTAAACTATCCACGATTGTGTTTTCTCCCAAACCAAAGTGTAATTCAGGAGCCACTGAAGATTGGTAACCTCTTGTTAAAGTTAATTCTTGTAGTTGCATGTTTTGGCTTGTATAAACATATGCCCTATTTCCAACACCAAATTTATTGTTTACATCACCCTTAAACTTTACTTTTAAATAATTGTTTTTTGTACTATTATTTTTAAATATGGTAGCTTCTTCATCTACATTGTTAAGTATGATTTCTAAATCACCATCATTATCTAAATCAGCATAAACAACACCATTAGAAAAACCTTTATGTTCAATTCCCCAATCTTTATTTACTTT
The DNA here is from genome assembly GCA_965367085.1 of uncultured Polaribacter sp. GTDB lineage: Bacteria > Bacteroidota > Bacteroidia > Flavobacteriales > Flavobacteriaceae > Polaribacter. The sequence goes on along the minus strand of CBDUHF010000001.1, from coordinate 141,876 downwards.
TTTAAAGGTTAGTTTGCCAGAATTTTGAAACATAAAATTGTCTATTTTTTCAGACGGAATCATTTTTGTCTTCTCTAAAGAAGAATATTTGTCAAATTTTTTGTCTTTTATTTTATTGAAAAAATCTTTATTATTTACCTCTCTTCTAATTCCATTGGTTACATATATATCTTTATAACCATCATTGTCAAAATCTGCTAACACAGGACCCCAACTCCAATCTGTTGATGAAACCCCTGCTAATCTTGAGATATTAGAGAATTTAGGAACCTCATTTTCTAAATATCCTGAATTTAATTGCAAACAATTGTGCATGTATTGATAATGAAACCCATAATACACCGTCTCTAAAAACAATTTAGGATTCATGCTCGCCATATTTGCTTTTTGTCTGCGATTATTATCAGATTCCATATCAACTTGAAAAACATCTAACAAACCATCATTATTAATATCTGCAACATCTATTCCCATGCCGTAGAATGCAGTTTGAGAAGTCGCCTCTTTTATCACTTCTCTAAACGTACCATCTTTATTGTTGAGGTAGAAAAAATCGGGCGTACTATAATCATTAGAAACATAGATGTCTTGCCAACCATCATTATTGATGTCTGCTGCAGCAACCCCTAGAGAAAAACTATAATTTTTTACACCGGCTTCTTTAGAAACGTTGGTAAAATACCCTCCGTCATTTCTATACAATTTATCAGACTCAGCATCGGTTACACGATCCATTCTGTTTTTATAAATCATATTCGAAGTTGATGGATGAGAGATAGGGTAGTTTGCAGTATATAGATCTAAATCACCATCATTGTCATAATCAAAAAAGGTGGCTTGCATGGAGTTTGCAGAATCATCTATATGGTATTCTTTTGCTTTTTCTGTAAACGTATTGTCTTTATTATTGATATATAATTGGTTGTTTTTTATTCCGTCTTTACCTGCTACCGAGCAATAAATATCTAAATAGCCATCACTATTAATATCTGCCATCGTTACGCCAGTGTACCATCTTTTATCGCCAGTAATTTTTGCTTTTTCAGAAATGTCTTCAAATTGTAAGTTTCCTTTGTTAAGATACAATCTGTTTTTTACTTGATTTCCGGTAAAGAAAATATCTACCAAACCATCATTATTAATATCACCAACAGCAACACCAGCTCCAAGATATATAGAGGTGTAATTAAAATAATTTAAAGCATTGGTCTCCTTTAAAGTATTGCTAAAATGAATGTTGGTTTGATCTGAAGAGCGTTTAGAAAATAGTTTTTCTTCATTTTTTTCAGCTTTCTGTTTGGTGCAATTTAGAAAGCTAACTACGATCAATAAAAAGGGAATAACTCTATACATACGATTGGTTATATATGATGGATGTTAAAATACGTAAAGCAGTATGGAAATAACCACACTGCTTTACGTTCCATAATTCAAATTTTGGACAACAAATATTATTAAAAATTAGTTGTAACCAGGGTTTTGGTCTGCATTTGTTAATTCTGAGTTTTTATCTATTTCTGTAATAGGAATAGGAAATAAATCATTTTTAGAAGTATAACCAGTTCCTGCTAATTCAGTTGTTGTTTTTCCCCAACGAACTAAATCCCAAAAACGTTGACCTTCATGAGCTAATTCTAAGAATTTTTCATTTACAATGGCATCAAACAAAGCAGTACCCGTTAGTGTTACATCAATATCTGCTAAACCAGCTCTATTTCTTACTTTATCTAATTCTGTTCTAGCTTCAAGGTCTTTACCAGTTTTATTGTATGCTTCTGCAGCCAATAACAACACCTCAGCATAACGGAATAATCTATAATTAACTCCATAGTTTAATTCTCTTACACCATCAGGACTTGTATCTTCTGCTTTTGTACCATATTTTATTCTAATTGCCCCTTCATAATCCCAAATTACACCACCTGTTGCTGCGGCTGGATCTACAGCACCACCTGCGCTAATTAATTCAGCTTCTGTCATAATAGTTGCTGCTTTTCTTTTTGTGTCACCTGCAGTTGCAAAAGCAGTTGCTAATTTACTAGTAGGTAAGTTAAATCCCCATCCATTAATTAGTCCTGTTCCAGTAACATCAAAAATTCCATCTCCTCTAGGTCCCATTAATTGTATGTGAAGATTGCTTTCGTTTCTACCTCCCCAAGCAAGGTTTCCCCAATCTCTTGCAGATGTAGTTACATATCCCATTTCAAATAATGATTCTATTCCGAATTCATGGTTTACACTCCAAACATCTTCTGGGTTTGTTTCTAAATCTACAGCCGTATTGTTAATTACAGATTGAAAAAACGGAATCGCTTCTGCATGTTTTTCTTGAAAAACCAATACTTTACCCATTAAAGCTTCTGCAGTTTCTTTGGTAGCTCTAAAACTATCTGTAGAACCTTTGCCAGGTAAACTAGCAATAGCAGCAGCTAAATCACTCTCAATTTGAGCGTATATATCTGCTCTAGAAGATTTTGCAATTCCAAAATCTTCTGCTTTCTCAGGTACTGTTAATCTTAAAGGTACATCTCCAAACATGGTTGTTAATTCAAAATAACACCATGCTCTCATAAACTTAGCTTCTCCTAACGCTCTGTCTTTGTTACTTAAACTACTGTCAGTTATGTTATTAATAACTAAGTTAGATAATGAAATGGTTCTGTAAAAAAGATCCCAGATACTTGCTATAGAAGCATTAGATGGTGATACATTGGTATAATCATCTATGTTTTGAAGTTGAGTTTGATCTTCAGAATTTCCACCAGCTGCGTTTGCATCGTCTCCTGGTAGTAATTTTACTAGAAAAGCACTACTCCAATCTTTACTGTAATTATGCTGCATTAAATCATAGATACCTATAATAGCAGTTTCTACATTTTCTTCTTCAAGAAAAAATGTTTCTAATTCTTCTACATTTATTTTTGGGTTTTCTGTAAACTCATCGCTACAAGAAAAAACTCCTAGAAAAAGAACTCCAATAATTGTTAAAAATGTTTTTTTCATAATATTGTTATATTGTTTTTATTAAAAGTCTAAAGACAAACCAAAGACTGCTTTTGCAGCTGTTGGATAAAATCCTCTGTCTACACCTATAGAGTTAAAGTTAAAATTTCCTATTTCAGGATCTAAACCTTTGTAACCCGTAAATGTGAAAAAGTCATCAAAAGAAATATAAGCTCTTAGGTTATTAACACGTAATTTACTTGTAATGCTTTCTGGTAAGGTATAACCAAACTGAATTTGTTTAATTCTCATAAAAGAACCATCTTCTACTACTAAGTCTGTGTCGTAAGAACCAACAACGCTGCCAGCTCCTGGAAAAGATGCGTCGTCTCCTGGGTTTTGCCATCTTTCTGTAAAGAAATGTACAGGCTTGTTTGTAATTGGTCTAGAAGGCTGATGATAGGTAGCTATGATATCATTTCCTATTGTTCCTTGAAACTGTAGGTTAAAATCAAAAGCTTTGTATCCTAAACTAATATTCCCCCCAAATAATACATCTGGATGTGGTGATCCGATATTTGTTTTATCTGCATTGGTAATGCTACCATCATTATTGGTATCTACTTTTATAACTTCACCAGTTGCAGCATCTATTCCGTTTGTTTTGTATCCATAAAAATACCAAGATGGTTGCCCTTCTGTTAATCTAGTAATTCCGTCTGCGTTTTGAGGAGCACCTGCACCTGTAAGAGAAGTCCCTTCTGGTACAAACAAAATTTCTGTTACTTCATTTTGTAAAGTAGATAAATTTGCATTGATGTTATATCTCAACCCATTTTCAGTGGTATCTCCATACCCAACTTCAAATTCGAAACCTTTATTTTCTATAGTTCCTGCATTAAATTCGTTAGAAACAAATCCTGCAGAACCAGGAGTAATTAAAGATCCATCATTGATAATTGCATCTCTAGTTGTTTTTACATAATAATCCATAGAGAAGTTCAATCGATTGTCTATAGCTCTTAAATCTACCCCAAAATCTAATTGTTCTGAAGTTTCCCAGGTTAAATTTAAGTTTGAATATCCTGTAATTTGAGCACCTGTATTACCTAAGTAGTCTATGTTTTGTCCATTTAGGGTAGAGGTAATGTATGTTTTATCTGAGTTCCCAGATAAGTTACTTCTACTACCATTTTGTCCCCAACTAGCTCTAAGTTTTAAGTAATCTATTTTGGCATCTTCTTTCCAGAAATCTTCATTAGAAACTACCCAACCAGTAGAAAAAGCAGGAAACGTTCCAGCTCTATTTGCTGTTGGAAATTTATCAGATCGGTCTCTTCTTAAAGAAGCTTCAAATAAATATTTACCTGCAAAATCATAAGAGAATCTACCAAACATAGAGACCATGTTATCTGGACTTGGATCTATTTGATTTATTTGCGTATTAAAATCTGGTAATTCAAAATCAAAACCTACAAAATCGGCAATAGCAGCAGAACCACTTCTAGAGATTGTAGTATTTATTCTAGTTTCTTCTGCAGAATACCCCGCTAAAAGTTTAAACGTATGATTTCCTATTTCTTTTTCATAAGATGCAAAATTTTCCCATAACCATCTTTTAGACTCTACAATGTTTTGAGAACCGGTGTAAGTTGTGTTCGCTGCTTCTGAACTTACAAAATACGGATTTGTTGTATTTCTTGTATCCCATTCATTTTTATCATACCCAAATCTCGTAGTAAAAGAAAAGCCTTTAAACGGTTTAAGTTTAAGATACGCAGAGGTTAAAAACTTGTAAGAATCTACTGTAGTACTTGCTATTTTTTCAGCATAGGCTACAGGGTTTATTACTTCACCAGTAGAGTAGCTTGGGTACCCATAAACATTCCCATCAGAATCCATTAATAACGGAACGTTGTTTGCTGTTGCATTGTCTATTACACTTTGTGGAACTGCTCCATTGGCATAGGTTACTGGAGTTAATGGGTCTATAATAAGCATATTTTGTAGCACACCTCTTGTGTCGCTATTTTCCGGAATTCCGCTTTTATCAGAAGAAGAATAAGTAGAATTAATACCCACTTCTAACCATTTGGCAAGATCTGCTTTTAAATTAACTCTAAAAGTAGATCGTTTAAAAGATGAATTTTCTTTACCAACAATACCATCTTGGTCTAAATGAGATGCAGACGTAAAGTAAGAAAACTTATCTGTAGCTCCAGATAAACTAATGTCATTTCTACTCATAAGTGCTGTAGAAAATGTTTCGTCTATCCAATTTGTATTGTACCCGTTGTCTACAACATTTGTCAAACCAGCTTCATTCATGTAGGTCACAAATTGCGAAGCATTCATTAAATCCATCTTTGTTTTTAAAGATTGGAAAGCAAATTGAGAATTAAAAGAAACTTTTAAGCCTCCTTTTTTTCCTCTTTTAGTTGTTATAATTACAACACCATTTGCACCTTCTGTTCCATAAATAGCAGAAGAAGCTGCATCTTTTAATATTTCGATGTTGGCAATATCTCCAGGAGCAATATCTGCTATAGAAGATGATTTCATACCATCTACAATATATAAAGGTTCAGAAACTCCACTAGAACCCGCTCCACGAATTCTTATTTTAGCACCAGATCCCGGAGAACCAGATGAAGATGAAACGGTAACACCAGAAGTTCTACCTTGTAGTACTTGTTCTACTCTTTGGTTAGAAGAGCTTTTAATTTGTTTGGTATCGATACTAGAAATAGCACCGGTAACTAAACTTTTCTTTTTACTTCCATAACCTACAACAACAATTTCATCTAGAGACTCTAAATCATCTTGTAAAACCACATCTATTCTAGTGTTGTTTCCTACAATAATTGTTTGGGTAGTCATTCCAAGGTAAGAAAAAACTAGCTCGTTGGTAGGAGACACATCAGATAATGTGTAAACCCCTTCAAAACTAGTATTTGTTCCTCTCGTTGTTTCTTTAATAATAACGGAGACTCCTGGTAGTGGTGAACCTGAGGCATCGGTTACTGTACCTGTAATTGTTTTGTTTTGCGAGCTAAGGCTTTGAATACTCATTAGTAAACAAGCAAGAATCGCGATTTTAAATTTTATCATCATATATAAAATTGGTTAATAAAAATTGGTTGTTTCTCTGATGCACTTTAAAAAACAAAATAGGAGGTCAAAAAATTTTTAAAAAAATCTATTGAAAATATCATAAAGACACTTAAAAAAGCATCTCATAATTATCTCATTTTTGAATTCCTTTTTTCCATTTAAAAAAGCGATCTCCTCAAATTTATTTTATTATGATTGAAAAAAATACCACAAAAGACACAAGATGTAGGACAATTGATGCCATTTATTGTAGGCGTGTGGTTGGTACAACATTTGTTGTATGTGGCGCAACATTTTTCGTACAACTTAAAAAGTTAACAGTAACTTTAACAGATGATTATTCTTTTTAATAAAAAGAATGGTATCTGTTGAAGTGTTAAAAATTAAAGTAAAACTGTTGTGTAAATTCTTTTTAATTGATTTCTGATTGTACGATTATTTCTGAAGGTAGCACACCAAAGTGAGCTTTAAAACATTTAGAAAAATAGGAAGGCGATGAAAAACCAACACTAAAGCAAGCTTCACTAATATTAGAACTCCCGTTTTCTAATATTTTCTTAGCTCTTTCTAACCTTATTTTTCTGATAAATTCATTTACGGTTTGTCCGGTAATGGCTTTTATTTTTCGGTATAATTGACTTCTGCTCAGAAATAATTGAGCGGCTAATTCTTCTACACTTAAATTAGGGTCAGAAATGTTATCATTGATATAATTTAGTAGTTTCTGAATAAAATCTTTGTCTACCGAATCTGAGTTTGCAATGTCTTCAGACCCACTAATAGAACTAAAGTATTTATCAAAAATTAATTGCCTACTTTTTATAAGTTGAGACAATCTTAGCTTTAGCAAGTTGATGTCAAAAGGCTTTACCATATAGGCATCTGCGCCTTTTTCAATTCCTTCAATTCTGTTTTCTATTGATGCTTTTGCCGTTAGCATTAATATGGGCAAATGACTTGTTGTAGTATTTGTTTTGATTAAATCACAGAGTTCAAACCCATCCATTTCTGGCATAATTACATCAGTTATAATGACATCTGGAAAGGTTTCTTGGGCAATTTTGTAGCCTTCTTTTCCATTATTGGCTGTAAGAACTTTGTATTCTTTTAGAAGTTCATTCTTTAAATAGTCTTGTAGTTCAATATTGTCTTCTACAATTAAAACTGTTTTAGATTTTGAGACTTCTTTTTTGTCTTTCTCTTGACTTGTTTGAAGTACCGGATTTACCAATAAAAAGTCTACTTTATTTTTATATTTAGAAGCTGTATTTAATAGAATTTCATTTTCTTTAAAATGAGAATTACCTACAGGTAATATAATTTTAAATGTGGTTCCTTCACCCACTTTACTTTCAAGGTCTATCTTACCTTTGTGCAAGCTTACAAAGCTTTTTACAACTTCTAAACCAATTCCGGTGCCTCCTATGTAGGCTTTGTTTTGCCCTTCTACTTGATAAAACCGTTCAAATATTTTTTCTGTTTGACTTTGGTCTAAGCCCTCACCAGTATCAGAAATTAAGATTTCAATAGCCTTTACAGGTTTCTCAGCATCACATGCTGGTAAATCATACAACTCATCTGTTGCTCTAAGTTCTATATTTATAGCACCTCCATTTGGCGTTGCTTTTACGGCGTTAGATAATAGATTAAAAATAATTTTTTCTAGCATTTTAGGGTCAGCCCAAACTTCTATATTATGAATGTCTGCATCTACAGATAAAAGAATGTTTTTAGTTGAGGTTTCTTCTTTAAAATAGCAAGCAATATCTTTAGAAAAATCAATCAAATTAATTTTTTCTGCTCTCACTTTCATTTTATTCAGTTGCAGCTTTCTTAAATCCATTAACTCATTAATTAAACGGTAAAGCCTATCTGTATTTTTATAAATTACAGCATGTTTATTTTTTATTTCCTCAGGTAAATCGAGCTCTTTGTTATTGATAATGTCTTTTAAAGGGTTGATAATTAATGTAAGTGGAGTTCTAAACTCATGAGAAATGTTGGTAAAGAATTGTAGTTGTTTTTTAGAGAGTTCTTCATTTTGAACTTGTACTAAGCGTTCATTTCTAAGCAATTCTTTTTCTACAATTCTGCGTTGAGTTAAATAATTTAATAAGTAAAGCCCCACAATGAAAAATAAAATATATAACAGAATGGCCGATTTGGTGCGCCACCAAGGAGGCAATATTGTTACCACTAATTCTATAGGTGCTGTACTCCAAATACCATCATTGTTTGCTGCTTTTAGTTTAAAAATATAGGTTCCGTGATCTAAATTGGTATAGGTAGCACTTCTTTTTTGATCCACATAATTCCAAGAGGTTTCATATCCTTCTAGGTAATACGCATAACTATTTTCTTCGGGCCTTGTAAAGTTGATACCGGTGTATTCTATGGTAAATACAGATTGTGTAGAAGACAAAGTAATGCTATCTGTTTCAGCAATTACTTTTGTTAAAGGAGATTTATCTTCTAGAGGAATAACATCTTCATTAAATAATTTGAACCCTGTTAATTGTAATTCGGGTATTCTGGTGTTTATTTTTATTTTATCAGGATTAAAATAATCTACCCCCTTTAAATTTCCAAAATACAAGGTGCCATCGGTGTCTTTTAGAGCTGCTCCAAAATTAAAATCATTCGATAATAATCCATCATTTGCGGTGTAGTTTGTGAACTCTAAAGCAGAAGGAGAAGGGTTCATTTTTGTTAACCCTGCATTTCCACTTAACCATAAATTATTTTTGTCATCTTCAATTATGGCCGCGATATTTTTTTCGAGAAGTCCATTGGTTTCATTGTACCAGATAAAAGAATTTGTTTTTTTATCAAATTTACAAAGTCCGCCTCCACGAGTTCCAATCCAAATATTTTCAAAGCTATCTTGGTAAATGGTTAGAATGTAATTAGCATCCGAAGAGGCACTATATTCTTCTTTGGTGCTATTGCGAATGGCAATAACTTCTTTAATTTCTCCACCAATTCTTTTTGCAAAATACAACCCATCTGCAGTTCCTATCCAAAGGTTGTCATTGGTGTCTACTAATACTTTTCTAACCTGTACGTTTACAAAGTTTTTTCCTAAAAAAGTACTTAAATCATACTCTTTAAATTCTTTTGTTTTGGGGTTAAAAGATTGGATGCCATCTAAGAAAGCCGCAATCCAAATAAGTCCTTTACTATCTTCAGAAAAACTTTGTATGGTATTTGTTTTTAAATTTCCTTGGGTATTTGTAGTGTTATAGTTTGTGAATTTGGTGCTTCCTTTCTTTAAAAAGTAAAGACCTCCATCCCAACTTCCAGCCCAAATATTTCCTTTAGAATCTTTTTTTAACGTAATAATATAATCAGAAGTAAGTCCTGTATAGGAAGAGGTGTCTGTTCTGTTAATGTGGGTAATATTAGTTGTGTTTAGGTTATAAACATCTATACCACCACCATCTGTTGCAATCCATAAATTATGTGCATCGTCTTTTATAATACCGGTAACAGAAGAGGTTTTTAAAGAATTTGTACTGTTTGGTATGCTTTTAATATCAGAAAACTTATCATACAAATTGTCACTTACGGCGACTCCTTTATTATAATATCCTACCCAAAGTCTTTTATCTTTGTCTACAAACAATTCCCAAATAGAATTATGCAGAATGCTGTTTTCTTCTGTACTATTAGATACATAATTTTTGAGGACGCTATCAGTGGTGTCTAAGTGAAACAAACCATCATTTTCTGCACCAATCATCATAGTGTTATCTGGTAATTGGGCGATGGTCATGATCTTTTTACTCGAAAAACTTAAATGTTTAATACTTAAAATATTGTTGTTTCCGTCATCACTTAACACACATCGGTAAGTCCCTTCATGATTGCTAGCTCCAATCCAAAGGTTGTCTTTGTTGTCTAGAAACAAAGACTCAATACTAAAATCGAAAGACTTTTTTTCATTGATAAACAACCTAGAATCTATTAGTTTGTTATTTTTGGTATCTACTTCTTTCAGACCAAAATTAGTTGCTACAAAAGCTTTGCCTTGTTTGGTAAGTTTAATGTTGTTGATAATTATGGGTTGGTTAGCATCATTAACCGTAGAGTTTAAAACTTTCTCTACTTCTAATGTTTCTGGCTGTAAGGTAAACAAGCCAAAACCATTGGTACCTATTAATAAATTATGAGCAGCATCTTCTTGAATAGACAATACAAAATCGTTGTAAGGGTTTTCTTTGTTTAGTGCAATTCTTTTAAATTGGTTTAGGTTTCGGTCATAGAGGTTCAATCCGTTTTCAGTTCCTATCCAAAGTCTGTTTTTACGATCTCTATAGGCATATTTAACCCTGCTACTGCTTAAGGTATTTGGGTCATTGAGTTTGTGTTGATAAGAAGTATATTCAGTTCCGTCAAATTTATACAAACCAGCACCTTCTGTGGTAATCCAAATAAAGCCATATTGATCTTGTATGATACTAGAAACCCCCACTTTAGACATTCCTTCTCTAATGTTTATGAACTCATACTTGGTCTCCTCTTTTTGAGCCCAACATTGAACAGCTAAGAATATAAAAACGGAAAGAAAAAACTTCTTCATAGAGAGCGGATTGTTTGGTATGCTAATTTATTAAAAATGTATGCTTAAAAGAAAAGAACCTGGTTTTTTAAAATACGTGTTCTTCTTTTTTTTTAAAGAATTTTCTTTGAAGCATTCCATTAGAAATGGGTAAAATAAAATAAAGAAAAGTTTGAAAAATCAGATAAAAAGCCGCCTTTTTTTAGGGGAATGGAAGCAGATTTCTAGCTCAGATGTACACCGTATACCTCATTCTATTTATAGTTATAAACGTAAATTTTAAATACGATTTGCAATGAAACACATGAAGCATCCAATGAAACACATGTTGTTTCTACTAGTAAAATAAGGGTGTGAAAAGAAAAGGCCGTTGCTTTTACAGAAAAGACTTTTTGTTATCTTATACTGCAATAGCATTTTTAACAGGCTAAAAAAAAGAAGAGGAAAGAGACCGCTATGTTACTTCTTTCTAGGTTTTGGTTTTACTTCTTTACTTCTTACATAAATGAGTTTCATACGCCCTTTAGAAGTATCTCTTCTTTCTATTTCGAAAGCAGGAATCGATTTAATTAACGGCGTTAATTTCTGAAACCCATAATTTCTAGAATCAAAGTTGGGTTGTTTCTTTTGGAGTAAACTTCCTACATCACCTAAAAATGCCCATCCATCATCATCTGCTACATCATCTATGGTGGCTGCAATAAAGCGAATTTCTTTTTTGGTAATCTTATCGTATTCGTTCTTTGGTTCTTTGGCAGTTTCAGAAGCTTCTGCTTCGTTTTCGGTAGCTTGGTGTTTTAAAATTTCGATGTAAATAAATTTATCACAGGCTACAATAAACGGATTCGGGGTTTTCTTTTCACCCAAACCATATACTTTCATGCCAGCTTCTCGCAAACGAGTTGCCAAACGCGTAAAATCGCTATCACTAGACACCAAACAAAAGCCATCTACTTTCTCTGAATATAAAATATCCATGGCATCAATAATCATGGCAGAATCGGTAGCGTTTTTACCTGTGGTATAGCCATATTGTTGAATGGGTGTAATGGCATTTTCTAACAGCATGTTTTTCCATTTAGACAAATGTGGCTTGGTCCAATCTCCGTAAATACGTTTAATGGTAGGGTTGCCATATTTTGCAATTTCTTCCATCATTTCTTTTACATAGGCAGAAGGGATGTTATCTCCATCTATCAATACTGCTAATTTTATGTCTTTCATGGTACGGGTGTGCTTCATTTGAAACCTAAAGATACTTTCTTTAGAACAAAAAACCATCATTCATGGCAGTTCTTTTAAAACAAGCCTTTTTGCAAGGGTATTGGGTTTAAAATACGCGGTACGTTGGTGTCTATTTTATTGGAAAATACATCTTGCGAAACCGGGTAGGCTATGAGTTCTTGTTGGGTAAACGTGTTCAGTAACTCCTTTGTGGTGTTGGTGTTAGAGGTGTGTAACCATTCCCAATAGTGCGTAGGATCTAATATCAAAGGCATGCGATAACTGCCAAATTTATTAGGCGTGTTGTGTATTTCTTTAAACAAGCTATTGGCTTCTGTGGTAATAATAGTAGCGGAATATAGTGGGTTTTCGAGGCTATTGTCTACAACAGAATACAGGCCTGCAAAGGCTAGTAAATCGTGGTTTTTCTCTTTAAAATAATAGGGTGTTTTGCGTTTGACACCCGCAATAGTATGCGGCTCAAATAGGCCATCTGCAAAAATGATACAACGTTGCCATTGTATAAACTGACGGTACAAATTGCTGGTAAACAACCGTTCTTTGGTAGCGTTTAAGGTATTGGTTTTAAGTAGAAATTCTTTTCTTTTGTCTAAACCATATTGGGTGGGAAGCAAGCCCCAAGACGCCAATTCTATCAATTCTGGGTCGTCTTGTTTTACCATGGCCAAGGGCTTAGACTCCCAACCATTAAAATGGTAATAAGGGGTAAAAGACGCAGGCGCATTAAAAATCATTTTAGATTTTTTCTCTATCTCATTTGCAGACTTGGTTAATGATAGATGTAGGCACATAGGTTGGTGATTGTTGATTTAAAGATAAGATAATTTTTAATTTTAGTATTGTTATTGCGCGGATTTTGTTTTTGTCATTGCACCGACACCTCCTACGTCATTGCGAGGCACGAAGCAATCTCACAATTCAAGCTAAGAACCATATCAAACAGACTGCCACGTCGTTCCTCCTCACTGTGACGAATCACTCAAACGCCTCTTTAACCACTTCAAACATATCCTTCCAATTCGGATTGATGCTTTCTATCAATGCTGTTTTTTGGGCTCTATTACCGCCTTTTAACTGTTTTTCACGAGCAATGGCATCTCCTATTTCTTGAAAAGCTTCATAGTACACCAATTTATGTAAGTTATATCGTGCAGTAAATGATTTAGGATTGATGTTGTCTTTGTGTTGTTGTATACGCGTTATGATATTATTGGTAACACCCACATACAAAGTAGTAGTATTTTTATTCGTTAGTATGTATATAAAACCTGGTTTCATTTTGTCTATTTACGTCATTGCGAGGACTCTCCATCGTCATTGCGAGGGTTTTCTTACGTCATTGCGAGGGTTTTCTTAAGTCATTGCGAGGAGGAACGACGAAGCAATCTGTTTATCAAATTCCCATTAGAAATAATGTTATCTAGCAGCGTTACTTTCTTTTTAATGCATCCAACGTTTTACCATTTTTATCTTTCCATGAAGTCCAACCATTAGCTGAACGACCTAAAATAGTTGCAGCTGCAGCACTTGGTGAATTAAAAATATAATCCTGTTGAAACACGTACACATTATTTTCCTCTTTTAATATAGCATCATTTACTAGTTGTTTTCTTATTCTAGAAACCCAACCTCCCAAACCGTTAGTTTCTTTAATAGTGCTTTTACTTCCTTTATGAACAAGAAAACCATCATCTGTCAACTCACCTGTTGCAATGGCATCCTTTCCTTTACAGTAAAACAATTCTTTATTACTTTTTGCTTTTCGTTTCTCCTCAAAGATGGGATAACCCAAAGTTGCTAATAATATTTTAGCGGTATCAAAATTATCTAACAAATCGTACTCTCTACTTTCGCTTATAGATGGCTTTTTAGAACCTGTATCATTATCTGTAGCATATCTACCAATTTCTTTAGCTTTTGCTAAACAGTAATACTCTAAGTACTTGCCATCTGTTTTGGTGTACTCGTCTGTTTTTGTGGTAATGATGACACAATGTGTCCAGAAATCTTTTTTACGGTTATGAGATTGTATGCGTGTAAAACAGTCTTCGCCTTCTCCTATATACACTATTGGTTTTGCACCATCTTCTGTGCTACCAAACAAAAAGTAAACACCTGTAAAATGCACCATTTCTCGTTTGGCTACTTCTTGTATTTTATTTCTTGGAAACAAAATAGCCTTTACCAACCTATTGGTAAGTTCTGCTTCACGAATACTAGTTGGTGAACCGTCTGGTAAAAATATTTGTATAGTTTGTGGTTTGGACATTTTAATTCCTATATTTTACTTAACTTTTCTTTAAAGTCTGAATCGTTAAGGATTTTATTTATTAACTCCCTTTCCGTTTTATCTTTTGTTAAACTTTCAATCTTTAACGTTTTATTTTCTTTGGGTTTAATACTTGCTAAAATATTAAGCTCATCTTTATGAGCTATAAATGGCTCATACAATTTATGGTAAGCTTTACCCACAGCTCCTTGAAACATCAAAAGTTTTGGTCTAACTTTTACGTCTTTAGCATTAGTTAATATATGAGTTGTGGCAATTCCTGGGTATGGGTCTATATAATATATTCTTTTAATCCCTAATTGGAATGCTTTTTTTGAACACAGTTCACAAGGACTTGCTGTTGTAAATAAGTTTCCGTTTTTAATTCCTTGCCCACCATATTTTGTTATTTGTAGCATAGCATTTTCTTCTGCATGTAACGACCTTGTATGAACTTGATTTTTCTCCCCTTCAAAAGCATTGTGAAAAGTTTTAAAACAGAAAGAACAGTGCTTTCCTTCTAATTTTTCGTTATCAATCTTTGAAAATTCCTTTGTTATTTTCTCCCTAAATGTTTGCCCATCTTTGTACTTACCTTCTTCTCCTTTTTCAAAATCACTAAAGTGGTTTGAGTTATTCCCTTTAATCAAATCATTGGCATTTCTTAAATTACATGGAATTTGGAACCTCGGAATATCATTCCACCCAATAGCTTTAACAGAATAACTTTTATCTGTAACAACAGCTCCAACTTGTCTAGATATACAACCAGAATTAACTTTAGCATTAAAAGCAACTTGCATTGTTCTTTCAAAAGCAGTAGGAGTAATAATACCTGGTTGATGAATAAGAGCTATTAATTTAGCAAGCTGTTGCTTTAAATCTAAATTATGATAATTTTCTAATTCCTTTGTTAGTTTCACTTTATCACTCGAATCGACCTTAATTACTTCGTTAAACTTTAATTCTCTCTCATTTTTCTGATTCTCTATAACCTTTGCAACTTGAGAATAAAATATATGATAATCACTTTTCTGTATGCAGTTTTCTATGTCCGGAAATGAAAATTTCCCATCATTAACTTGTCCTCCTTTATACTCGGAGTCATCAAGACTTATTAGGTTTTCAACATGAGTGTTTATTTCATCTTGAGAATAATGCTCATTAAAATGTTCAGTAATTTTATTTTTTAAATATAGTTTTCTTTCATATTCTGATTTATTAGTTGCAATAGTATAAAAAGCTGAATATTTTTCTTTAAAAAACATTAATTCTAATGAGTTTTTTAAAGAGTCAATAATAATTTTTGTTTCTTGATGTTTAGCTTTCCAATTTTTAATTAAACGATTTATAGTTTCTGCAATAGTATAAATATTATCTAAATCTGCTGTTTTTTTATTTTTTCTAACTGTACCAAATGCCCTGAGGTTATTAGCTAAATCATGCGCCAATCTTGTTCGTTTAGTTAAATTAAGTTTGTTTAACAAAACATAAAACCTCCCTGAAAAATCTTCAAAAAACTCAAAATAAAAACTATAAAATTCATCACTTTCCTTTTTAGAAATTAAGCATTCTTTAAGGGTATGATGTGTTAAATTTTCTTTAGGATAACTATACCAAGTATTTACTTCATTAAGTAAAAAGTTTTTTATTTTTTCTACAGAACCATCTTTAATATCAAATCTATTTATAAATGTACTATCCTTAGATTCTCCATTCTGATTTATAATTTCTATAATTATTTTAATGGCATCATCTTTATCTTTTGATTGATTAATAGCCTCATAAACAAGATGAAGTAATAGAACATCTTTGTAGCTTAAAACTTTGAATTCAAACCAATTATTGTCGTTTAATAGATAATTAGCACACACGTTAAGCTTTAACTGATCTGTATCACTAGATTCTGTAATAATTAACTCTGTAAGTGATTTATTAAAATCCTTATTAGCCAATTTTTCTGCTATTTCAGAACAACCTGAGCCATTTTTACCTGTAACACCTAATATTGTGAAATTTTTTCTTAATGAGTATAACTGTTTCATTCAAATTTTGTTTTAATAATTACTTTTTCTTTCAAATAACTTTACACTATTATGTTAGTTGTAAAACTTTTTCTAATTATTTTTTTTTATTTTACCTATGCTAATTTAGCCTCCCCCTCAAAAACCTCCCTCAAAACACTCTGCATCAATAACTCACTATGTTCTTGGCTTTGTTGTACTTCTTGCTCTAATGCATCACATAAACCCATTAAAATAGTTACTTTTTCTACAATGGCTTTTTGTTCTTCTAATGGTGGAATTGGAATTGGAGCTGACAATAAATTTTTATCATTGATAGCAGGATAAGCAACTCCTTTGCTAAAAGTCTCAACATATTCAACAAAGTAAGGAGACCTTAATAAATAATATAAATATGATGGTGAACAACCCAAAATTGGATTTAGTATTGAAAATGCAGTACTAGCAATTGCCTCATTCTTAAATTCCCTATCCACGCAAGCAATATTTAAGAGATATGGTCTAACAGTTGAGTAAATCACACAACCTTTTTCTACAATTTTCCTAGCTCTTGAAGGTGCTTCTTCTGGAGTTACAATATTTAAATCGGTCTTAATAATTCCTAAGTGATTATCAATTGAAGCAACATCGATATATTCGAAGTTTTTATCTGGTTTTTTTTGCCCAAAATTGTGAGTATAACTTCCTAAACGTGTTAAAACCCAACCTTCAGGCAATTCATAAGGAATTTCATCTTTAGTAATTTTTGGCAACGCTTTTTCCTTTTTTATTTTTTTCTCTTTAATCAGTTGTGCTTTCTCTTCTTGGATGCGTTTTAGTAAAATAACGGCATCTTCTGTATCTGGATTATTAGCTCGCCAATCTGCTGTTAGTTTACCTTGAACTGCTAATTGTAAAACCGTTTCTCGTAACTTTTTAATGTTCCTAGTTTCATTAAAGAAATTTTTAAAATGGTCTTGTAAAAAAGCCCATTCTTGGTTAGCATTATTGGTGGTAAGTTGGTTTAAAGCAGAAGTAACAAAGTCTTCTTTTAAACTAATACGTTCTGCCGTTAATTGCTCTAATTGTTCTACTTCTTTAAAAAGGGTTTCTACTACTTTTACGATTTCTTTTTGTTCTTCTAGTGGTGGGAATGAGATTGGACAAGAAATCATTTGTATCCTTTTCAGGTTAGATTGCTTCTTACCATCATTAACATCTAAATAATGTTGATTTCTATCTAGAACTAGAACCATAAATTCTGGATTAATACCTTCAAAAAGTGTAACACCACCAATTCTTTGATTTAAAGTATATTTATTATCCGATTTAACTAGGAAACATCTTGCAAGAGCCCTTCCATTTGGAACGTCACTCATTACAATAGCTATATCATCAATTTTTAAAGGACTTAAAGCCAAATTCGTTCGCTTAAACCTCTCTCCATTTGTAGAAACAAATCTCGAATTAACTAGAAAAAAATCTCCATTTTCATCAACTCCTTTCTCGTGAGCTTTTCCATTCCAAAAATTGGCTAAATCGTGTAAGACACAAAATGTCCAACTATTTGGTAAGTCAGTTTTAGAAAATGATTCTAAAATTTCATTTTTTGTTTCGGAATCCCGTTTACTCAGTTTATCAATCTTATCTTTAGAAGAAACTTTAATAGAATTTAATAAATCAAGACCAGTATTTTTAGTTTCTTTTTCATCTCTCCATTTTTGAGTTAATTTTCCTTCTAAAGCTAATTTAACGATTAAGCTTTTTAACTCTTTTACATTTTTAGGACGAATGGTTAACTCTTTAAAGTGTTGTAGTAGTTGCATATTACTTTAAAGCTTCAGTTAATACGTTTATAATTTCGTCTTGTATGCTAGAAATTTTTTGTTCGGTAGCTCTAAATTTTTCTAACAACACTTCTGGGCTTTCTAAATTATCGGCTTCTTGGTGTGGATTTTTAATATCTAGATTATAATTACGCTTTTTAATCTCTTCAATAGAAACTTTCCAAGCATATTCATTTTCTACACGTTTGTTCCACCATGCTTTTTCTACATCAAACTCTTTAATATTAATGGGTTTGGTTTTGTTATAACTTTTTACACCTGTTGGATACGGATGTTCGTAATACCAAACTTCTTTGGTGGATGTGCCTTTTTCAAAAAATAAAATATTAGTTCTAATACCTGTATATGGATTAAATACACCATTTGGTAAACGTACAATGGTGTGTAGGTTACATTTGTCTAGCAACTCTTCTTTTAGGCGTGTTTTCATCCCTTCACCAAACAAAGTTCCATCGGGTAAAACAATAGCGCAACGCCCGTTATTTTTTAAAAGTTTTATGATTAAAGCTAAAAATAAATCGGCAGTTTCTTTAGTTCTAAACTTTTTAGGGAAGTTGGTTTCGGTTCCATCTTCTTCTACACCACCAAAAGGTGGGTTAGACAATATAATATCTAACTTGTCTTTTGTTCCCCAATCTGCATACGGTTTACTTAATAAATTATCTCTACGAACTGCTGGTAAATCAAACCCATGTAACATTAAGTTAGTCGTACATAATAAATGTGGCAATGGTTTTTTCTCGATACCACGTATGGATTTTTGTAAGATGTCTCTGTCTTTTGGTGTTTTTACTTGATTACGTACAGCATCAATTGTACAGGTTAAAAAACCACCTGTACCACAAGCAGGATCTAATACAGATTCTCCTAATTTCGGATTGATCATGTCGACCATAAACTGCGTAACGGCTCTTGGTGTGTAATATTCCCCAGAAGAACCTGCAGATTGTAGGTCTTTTAAAATGGTTTCGTAAATATCATTAAATACATGACGCTCACTTGTGCTGTTAAAATCGATTTCATTAATCACATTGATGACTTGACGGAAGAGGGTTCCGTTTTTCATAAAATTATACGTATCATCAAATACCGAACGTATAATTTTTGCTTGCGGACTTATGGTAATATCCAACTCTTTTAAAGCAGGAAACAACTCGTTTTCTATAAACTCCATTAAGGCATCTCCTGTTAAGCCTTCATCATCTGCTGCCCAATTTTGCCATTTTAGGTGTTTAGGAATTGGGCTTTCGTAACCATCTATGGTAATTTCCCATTCTTCTTCTTTGTCGGCAAAAATTTTCATAAAGAGCATCCATACCATTTGCGAAATACGTTGTGCATCTCCATCTACTCCTGTGTCTTTACGCATGATATCGCGTATGCCTTTTATGTTGGTTGTTATGTTACTCATTAAGCTATATTGTATATTTCGTTTTCTAAATCTTTTATGGCTTGGTCAAAGTCTTTCTTTTTTCCAAACGCTCTTACTAATTCTACCGCAGAACCCATCTGGTTTAAGGGTTGTACTTTTAATATAGAACCTTGTTCTATAGATGCAATACCTTCTTGCTCGTATTTGTCTAATAAACTATTTAAAACTTTTTGAGCAGTCTCGCTATATTTAGCAAAATAATTGCGTTTACGTACGTTGTTTGCACGTTCTTGTCGTGTTAATGCAGGCTGGTCGAAGGCTATATGACAGATTAAATCGAAAGCATCTAAATCTTGACCTACTTCTTCACGCAATGCTTCTAATAACACACCATGTTCTGCTAACTCTTTGATGAGCTCTTCTTTCTTTTCAGAAGCATTCCATTTTTGGATGAAATCGTCTAATGATGAAAATTCTTTTGTAATATTTTTTCTAGAATAATCTTTTAAAGATTCTGTAATTAACTTTCCATCTTTTCCATAATACTGAACACGTTCATGTACCACAGAAACAGGAATATTATTTACATAGTATTTGATTACTTCAGTTTCTCCAGTATCAATATTAATATCTGGTGTCGTTGGTCTAAAATCATCAGGGTTTAAAGGTTCATCATCATTTGTAGGTTGCGTATTGTCTTCTCCTTCTGGCGGAACAACTGGTTCGTGTGGTTGTGGTTCATAAATTTGAACAGGATCACCATCAAAATCTGGTCTTGCGAAAATATTAGTGGCTTTTCTAAAGTCCATAATTGTAAAATAGACTTTGCCTTCAGCTTCTCGTATCCGAGTTCCTCTACCAATAATTTGTTTAAATTCTGTAACCGATTGTATGTTAGATTCCAATACAATCACCTTTACCATTTTGGTATCAATTCCTGTAGTTAACATCTTAGAAGTCGTGGCAATTACAGGAAATCGTTCCTCTACATCTGTAAAGTTATCTAACTCTTGTTTTCCTACCTCATCATCACCAGTAATTTTCACGCAATAATTCCAATGCTTCGCTACTAAGTCTGCGTTTTCATTTATCAATGCTTGTCGCATTCTATTGGCATGATCTATATCTACACAAAACACAATGGTCTTTGCAAAACGATCTGTTGCTTTTAAGTATTCTGTAATTTTCTTAGCAACAGTTTCTGTACGCTCATCTATGGCTAATTTTTTATCGTAATCTTTTAAATTATAAACACGGTCTTCTATTTCGTTTCCATATTTATCCATTAAACCAGCAGTAGGACGCCAACCTTCATCTACATTCGTGGTAATTCGTACTACTTTATAAGGCGCTAAAAAACCATCAGAAATACCTTGTTTTAAAGAATAGGTATATACAGGTTCTCCAAAATATTCCATATTAGAAACATCTTTGGTTTCTTTCGGTGTTGCTGTTAATCCTATTTGTGTTGCAGAATCAAAATAGGTTAAAACATCTCTCCAAGCAGATGCTTCAGATGCAGAACCTCTATGACATTCGTCTATAACAACTAAATCAAAAAAATCTCTACTAAACTCTTTGTAGGCATTTTTAGATTCGTCCGTACTGGTTAAGCCTTGGTATAATGCAAAGTAAATTTGATACGATTTATCAATCTTTCTGTTTTTTATGATATGCATGATGTCATTGCCAAAAGGAGAGAAATCACCATTTTTGGTTTGTGTTAAAAGTGCATTTCTATCTGCTAGAAATAAGATACGTTTTTTAACACCTGTTTTCCATAAACGCCAAATAATATTAAAGGCTGTATAGGTTTTTCCTGTTCCTGTTGCCATGACAAGGATAATTTTATCTTGCCCTTTTGCAACCGCTTCTAAGGTTCTATTCACCGCATTTTGTTGGTAATATCTAGGAGACATACCACTATCATCTGCATAATAGTCTTTTTCTACAATCTCTTTTGCTTCTGGAGTATCTATCTTTGAATGCTTTAAGTACTTGTTCCATAAAGTTTCTGGAGAAGGAAAGTTGTCTAACATTAACTCTTCTTCTAATATTCCGTCAGTTCGTGTTTTATCATGAAAGACAAAAGAATCTCCATTAGAAGTAAATATAAATGGAATTTGCAGAATTTCAGAATACTCTAAAGCCTGTTGCATTCCATGGCCTACTGCTTTTTTATTGTCTTTTGCCTCAATTATAGCAATGGGTATGTTTGACTTATAATATAGTATATAATCTGCTCTTTTACTTTTCCCTCTAGTATATAATTTCCCTTGTACAATAATACGTCCATCCGTAAAAAAAACTTCTTCTCTTACCTGTGTTCTCATATTCCAACCTGCTTTTTCAATAGCAGGATTTATAAATTTTGTACAAATATCTCTTTCAGACAGGTCTTTCTTATTCATTAAATGGGGGTTTATAGAATATCATAGCTTTTGGGATTAAATGTAGCAATCTTTAGCCTATTATAGAAGAAAAACCGTAGGAAATTTAAAAGTCATTGCGAACAAAGTGGAGCAATCTGTTGTTGAACTCTTCTACACTTTATGAGACTGTTTAGTTTGCTTCGTGCCTCGCAACAGGCTAAACCTCGCAGTGACGTTTAGAGCGTTTACTTGTTTTTCCCCCTTTTTAATAAGCGTTTTTAAGTCATTTTTGGTTGATAACTCGGCTTTTTTGTTGATAAATGGGTGTTTTTAACTGTCATTGCGAGGACGTAGGACGTGGCAATCTGTTCATCGTGCTTCTTTTTATGAGATTGCCGCGTCTTTTTTGCTTAATTCCTAGCAAAAAACCTCGCAATAACGGTATTGCAATTGTGTCTAGACGCAACTTTTACGCCATCCGTATGCAATTTGTACTGCGTCCGTACGCGATACAAGTTGCCTACGTACGCAGTGAGGCCAAAAAAGTGGGTTTTGGGCATAAAAAAACCTCAATAACACAGGGTTATTGAGGTTTTTAAGTGTATCGTCATTGCGAACACAGTGAAGCAATCTGTTTGTTGCTTCTTCTACACACTAAGAGATTTCCACGTCCTACGTTCTGGCAGTGGCGGTGCCTTTAACTCGCTCTATGAAAAGATAAGTTTTGTAATAAGGCTCTCATTTTCTTAGCAGGACGAAACAAAATACGAGATTTTGTTACGGCATCTGCAGTTACTTCCGCCTCTGAAGCAAAGCCTTGCGAGCTTAAGCCTACTTGAAAATTGCCTAGTTTTCCTAAACGTACAATGCGCCCTTCTTTGAGCTCTCTTACAATGTTTTTTTCTAACACGTTTAGCACCGCCAAACAATCGGTGTCTGTTACGGTACATTGTTCAGAAATCATTTCTGCTAAAGATTCGAAGTCTACACTTCCGTTGGATTTTACAGCCGCATAATATTTTGGCGTTGCTAATAAATCTTGAGGATTTTTCCTCGGTACTATTTTGAACTGAATGCTCATATTATTTTGTTTTTATAAATTATAATTCTTCCTAATAACCTTTCTTTTTAGAGGCGTTATAAACGACTTCCTCTTTGGGTCGCTTTAAAAACTCTGCAATAGATTGCCCAACCACACACGTTTTTGTGTAGTTCAACTACAAGCAGCGTTGTTGCCTATAGGAGTTTTCGCTAAAAATGTTATGTCATGTGTTTACCAATGGCAAGATGTTGGCTTGCTTTAAAATTATATATATAATTTTTTGGTAAGTTCTAAGAAGTATTGTAATTTTGAAGTGCAAAAACGAAATTACGTAACACTTAGAATGTTACCGATTAAACAAAAAGTCTTAAAGCAACATCTTTAAGGCTTTTTTGATTTTTACAAATATACGATATCATTTATACTTTATTTTTGATTTTATCATAGATTTATCAACACTTTTTTGCATAAATATTGTTGATATTATGTGGTTACTTAAGTTAGAAAACATTTAATATGCTTTATATTAGGTGTTTAGGATTTTTTTCATGTAACATTTCAATTTTAATCTTTTTTTACTAATTGCGCTTAAGTTTCTAGCTTTTATAAAAAATATACATCATTATTGGTGTTTCAAAGCAATCTTTCTACTTCCTGTTTTTGCGCCTAAATCATACATACTTGTGTACATTCTAGAAATGCCGATGGGTCATTTTTAGGCCATTAGCGCAATTCTTATTGGTGTAATAGCAATGAATACCAGAAAACGCAAAGAATTTAATAAAACAAGCCCTTTTTTTTACGATAAGTTTAAAAATTCAAAAAAAGTACCACATTAAGTAGCAGATTATTTGGTATTCTCAATTTAATCTTTAGATTTGTTTCTTTAAACAAAGAGCATACAGATGTTGAACAACACTTTTACACGTTTCTATTTTTACTTTTATTTTTACAATAAAAGAAGAGACTTTGTAGCATGTTGTTAAAAAACATTTAAAATATATAAAGTCTCGAATTAAATTCGAGGCTTTTTTTTTGATACCAATGAAAAAAGTAATTGCCATACAAGGAGCCGAAGGTTCTAACCACCATAAAGTTGCACGCGACTTTTATGGAAACGAAATACAGTTAAAAGAATGCATGTCTTTTGATGTATTGGTAGATAGTTTGTTAGACAATACTGCCCAAGTGGGTATTATGGCCTTAGAAAATACCATTGCAGGATCTATTATACCCAATTATGCATTAATAGATACCAACAACTTGCATATTGTGGGCGAGGAGTATTTAAACATTCACCATCATTTAATGGCTTTAGAAGGGCAACATATTGCAGACATTAAAGAAGTATGGTCGCACCCAATGGCATTGTTGCAATGTAAAGAGTTCTTTAAAAAGCACCCGCATATAAAGTTGGTAGAAGATGTAGATACTGCAGAGGTGGCCAAAAGAATTGCCAAAGAAGATTTAAAAGGTATAGGGGCCATTGCGCCAAAGATTGCCGCAGAAATTTTTGGTTTGGCTATTTTAGAAGATGAAATACAAACCATTAAAGACAATGCTACACGTTTTGTAATTGTACAAACCGATGCGCCACATAATGGCAAAGATGCAATTAACAAGGCTTCTTTAAAGTTTCAGTTGAATCATAAAAGAGGAAGTTTGGCAGCCATTTTAAATGTACTGAGCGACTGTAAAATGAGTTTGACTAAAATACAGTCTTTACCCGTAATAGAAATGCCTTGGAAGTATTCGTTTTTTGTAGATGTTACGTTTGATGCCTATAAAGATTATGAAAAAGCAGCAGCCATTATAGAAATTATGGCCGAAGATTATAAAGTATTAGGAACCTATAAAAACGGCAGAAAATAACGCAGTTATCCTGAAAATGGTACTTTGAGCGCAGTCGAGAAGTAATTTCAGAATCTCATTTAAAACACTATGATTACACCAGCCAAAAGATTAGACACTGTACAAGAATACTATTTCTCTAAGAAATTAAGAGAGGTAAGGGGCTTGGTAGCTGCAGGAAAACCAATTATCAATATGGGAATTGGGAGTCCAGATTTGCAACCACCTGCTCAAGTACTTACTGCCATAAAAACCAGTTTAGGAGATGCCAGTGCGCATAAATACCAGTCTTACCAAGGGTTGCCAGCCTTAAGAACGGCCATTGCAGATTTTTATCAAGATAAATTTTCTGTAACCACCAATCCAGAAAACGAAGTGCTGCCTTTAATGGGGAGCAAGGAGGGTATTATGCATATTTCGATGGCTTTTTTAAATGAAGGCGATCAGGTATTGATTCCGAATCCTGGGTATCCTACCTATACATCGGTTACCAAATTAGTTGGGGCAACGCCGCTTTTTTATAATTTAAGTGACGATACCAATTGGCAACCGAATTTTGAGGAATTAGAAGCACAAGATTTAACGGGTGTAAAAATCATGTGGGTCAATTATCCGCACATGCCAACAGGAACCAATGCTACATTGGCAACTTTAGAGAAATTGGTGGCTTTTGGTAAAAAACACCATATTTTAATTATCAATGACAATCCGTATAGTTTTATTTTAAACGACAATCCTATCAGTATTTTACAAGTAGCAGGTGCCAAAGACATTGCTTTAGAATTAAATTCTTTAAGCAAAACGTTTAACATGGCAGGCTGGAGAGTTGGTATGGTTTTAGGAAATGAAACGTATATCAACGAAATATTAAAAGTAAAATCGAATATGGATTCTGGAATGTTTTACGGCATTCAGAAAGGAGCCATAGAGGCCTTACAATTATCAGATGATTGGTTTGTAGCGCAAAATAAAATATACGAAGAGCGTAGAAATTTAGTGTGGCAATTGGCAGACAAATTAGGCGCTACCTATAGTAAAAATGCCACAGGTTTATTTGTGTGGGCAAAAATTCCTGAAGGAAAAAAGTCTGAAGAAGTAACCGATGCTGTATTGTATGACAAAGATATTTTTATTACTCCGGGTACTATTTTTGGTAGCCAAGGAGAAGGGTATATCCGTTTTTCTTTGTGTGTAACATGTGATGTGATTCAGGAGGCGATTGATAGGGTGTAGTGGGGAGTGAAATGCAGTTGGCGGTATGCAGTTGGCAGTTTTCAATTAGCTTGTTTGTGGAGAGTGTTAGTGGTTTGGAGTGGGAAGTTGGAAGTTGGAAGTTGGAAGTTGGAAGTTTGGAGTTGGAAGTTTAGTTTTGATATAGCGAAAGGCGAATAGCAATTAGCAATTAGCAATTAGCAAAAAAATAAAAAAATGAAGAATATATACAT
This sequence comes from uncultured Polaribacter sp., assembly GCA_965367085.1. GTDB lineage: Bacteria > Bacteroidota > Bacteroidia > Flavobacteriales > Flavobacteriaceae > Polaribacter. The sequence goes on along the minus strand of CBDUHF010000001.1, from coordinate 115,812 downwards.
GATAGGTATTGGTTTAATAGGCGGTAGTTTTGCTATCGATATTAAAAAGAACAATCCAGATGCTGTTATTCATGGAATTAGTAGAAAAGATGCTACCTTAAACAAGGCCTTAGAATTAAAGCTGATTGATAAAAAAGCAACTTTAGATGATTTAGCAAATGCCGACTTGGTTATTGTTTCTATTCCGGTAGATGCAACGGTAAAATTATTGCCTACTATTTTAGATAAAATCTCTGACACGGGGTTGGTGGTAGATGCTGGATCTACAAAAGAAGCAATTTGTAAAGCGGTTGAACATCATCCAAAAAGAAGAAATTTTTTAGCATGTCATCCAATTGCAGGAACAGAAAAATCTGGACCTACAGCAGCCATATCCGGCTTATACGTTGGAAAAACGAACATTATCTGCGAAGTAGAAAAGACCACTTTTAAATTACAAGAGAAAGCTTTAGACCTTTTTAGGGCAATTGGAATGCGTATTCGATACATGGATCCTGTTTCGCATGATAAGCATATTGCGTATGTTTCGCACCTTTCTCACATTAGTGCGTTTATGTTGGGAAAAACAGTGATTAATAAAGAAAAAAACGAACGCGATATTTTTGATATGGCAGGTTCTGGTTTTGAATCTACCGTTCGATTGGCAAAAAGTTCACCAGCAATGTGGACACCAATTTTTAAACAGAATAAAGAAAATGTTATAGAAACATTAGAAGAATATATTAACAACCTTCAACAATTTAAAGCGTTGATGATACAAGACGATTTTACGGCTATTTTTAACGAAATGGAAAGTACAAATCACATAAAGCAAATATTAAACGGCATAAAAAAATAAGCCACAATAAGTAGAAAAATGGAGAATACAAAAGAATTAAGAACATGGTTGGATGATATGAATTTAACACATCCACTAGTAATAGCAGGGCCTTGTAGTGCAGAAACCGAAGAGCAGGTTTTAAAAATTGCACACGAATTAAAAGATTCTGATGTAAACTATTTTAGAGCGGGAATTTGGAAACCAAGAACAAGACCAGGGAATTTTGAAGGTGTTGGAGCATTAGGTTTAAAATGGTTACAAAAAGTAAAAGAAGAAACAGGTATGAAAACCTGTACAGAAGTTGCCAATGCAGCGCATGTAAAATTAGCTTTAGAGTATGATGTAGATTTATTATGGATTGGTGCACGTTCTACCGTGTCTCCTTTTATAATGCAAGAAATTGCAGAAGCTTTACAAGGAACAGATAAAATTGTATTGGTAAAAAATCCTGTAAATCCAGATTTGGCTTTATGGTTAGGAGGTATCGAAAGATTATATACGGCAGGAATTAAAAATTTAGGTGCCATACACAGAGGATTTTCTACCTATGAGAAAACAAAATATAGAAATACACCAGAATGGCAATTAGCTATTGAGTTTCAAAATAAATTTCCAGATTTACCATTAATCAACGATCCTTCTCATATTACTGGAGATAGAGAAATGATTCAAGAGGTATCTCAAACTGCTTTAGATTTAAATTTTGACGGATTAATGATTGAAACTCATTATGATCCAGAAAATGCTTGGAGTGATGCTGCACAGCAGGTAACACCTACCAAGTTAAAAGCAATTATGGAAGACTTAAAAATTAAAAAAGAAACAGAAACTGCCGTTAGTTACAGAGAGCCTTTAGAAAACTTAAGAGCTCAAATTAACGTAGTAGATGATCAATTAATTGGTTTGTTAGGGAAGAGAATGGAAGTTGCAGATAAAATTGGAGCTTTAAAGAAAGATCAAAACGTTGCTGTTTTACAGTCTAGACGTTGGAATGAGATTTTAGGAAACATGGTGTTAGAAGGAAATAACAAAGGTTTAAGTGAAGAGTTTGTTTTAAAAATGTTCAAAGCAATTCACCAAGAATCTATCAATCACCAAGAAAAAATTATCAACGGATAATTCGTTGGTATTTGTATATAAAAAAAGCGGCTTTAAGCCGCTTTTTTTATTTCTTCTTGGTATAAGAGAGCCTTCTAGAGGCTTTTCTCATTAATTTATTTATAAGGTCGTTAGAACTACTTCCAATAGAGCCTCGTACTTTTTTGTTGTAATTCCACAGCAACACCCCATCAGTAGCATTGTGTACACTCATGTTTATAGTAGCACTATTGGTGGTGCCCCAAAAGCCAATTAATAAGCCTAAGGCAACAGATGCCCCTTCAGACATGGGTTTGCTAGTTTCGTAGTTTCCTGTAATAATAGCGTCTACACCTAACATAGATGCCAATTCTTCTGGCGTAAAATTAGCAATGTTTTCTTGGGTAATGCTTTGTTTACCTAAAATTGCCGATGTTTTTTTAGGGTCTTGTACTTCAATGGTTTTTAAATCGCCTCTTTTTTTACGCTTTAGAAACCAAGAAAACATAGCCGCTTGTATGCTTTTTCCTTCTGCAATTTCTAATTTTAACAACTTTTCTGCTGTCATTTTTTCCATTTGCTTCGGTCGTAACTTTACCGTTGTATTAAAAGGCAATACCGCAATAGATTTGTGCGATTTTGCAATCTCATCAAAATCAGGGTTTTCGTAAAGACTTGTCTGTGCAAATAAACTGGTAGCCATCAAAAACGTGACTAGAAATAGTGTTTTTTTCATACTTATTTTTGGTTTGAGAACGAATATAAAGGTATTTTTAAGATTCATGGTATAAAGAAAGCGGTTTTTTTAAGCAGTCCCACCATCCAAAAAATCTAATCATCTAAGAATCTAACCTTCTGTCCTCATTTGGTCAAAAGAGACGCGTATATTCCTATGGGCACTTCGAGTATAATTTCTTTTTCAGAAATTTAGTATCGAGAAGATTTTAAGGAATTGAAACGAGTTCTCAATGCAAAATTCTCTTAAAATCCAAAATCACTCAAACTGACATTCTTTTTTTTACAGTCTATTACTTTATTTTCTATGTGCCTATGTGGTTAAAAAAGTAAACCATAAAAATTTCTTTTAGAATATGGGGTATCACACAGTTTAACACTGTCAGTTTTTTTTATGCATAAAACTTTATTTTCTAAGTGCCTATGTGGTTCATAAAATAGTTTTTATACATTCTCATTTTTAGTTAAAATTCTGCATCTTTGTGGCAATGAAAGGAATCGTATACAAATCTACAGGAAGTTGGTATCAAGTAAAAGCTGATAACGGAGTATTTTACAAATGTAGAATCAAAGGAAAATTCAGAATCAAAGGTATCAAAAGCACCAATCCTATTGCAGTAGGCGATAAGGTGGTTTTCGATTTGGAGAAAAAAAACGATGAAGAAACCGGAGTTATCAAAACCATTATCGATAGAGACAATTTTATTGTTCGTAAATCGGTAAACCTTTCTAAGCAAACCCATATTATTGCGTCTAACATCGATCAGGTGTTTTTGTTAATTACCATTAACAATCCACCTACCTTAACTACATTTATAGACCGTTTTTTAGTGTCTACCAGAGCCTATAGAATAGATACTATTTTGGTGTTTAATAAAATAGATTCGTATGAAATAGAAGAGCGTGCAGAGATTTTATACCTAAAAGATATCTATGAAAAAATTGGGTACAGATGTGTAGAAGTTTCAGCGACAAAAAACATCAATGTAGATACCATTAAAGACATGATGTTGGGCAAAACTTCGATGTTTGTAGGGCATTCTGGAGTGGGAAAAACAACCTTGGTAAATGCGATTGAGCCGACGTTGAATTTAAAAACCAAAGAAATTTCTGACCAACATAGCCAAGGAAAACACACCACTACCTTTGCAGAAATGTTCGATTTAAGTTTTGATGCAAGGATTATAGATACTCCAGGAATTAAAGGATTTGGAGTAGTAGATATAGATAAATATGAATTGGGAGATTACTTTCCAGAGTTTTTTGCATTGAAAGAGCATTGTAAGTTCAATAACTGCATTCACACAAAAGAACCTCAATGCGCTGTAAAAGAAGCTTTAGAAGACGAAGAGGTCTCTTGGTCTCGTTATAAAAGTTACTTGCAAATTTTAGAAGGCGATGAAGAACATTATAGAACAGATATTCGAAATCAAGAAGAAGACGCGTAAAAATGAGAGTTGTTATTCAAAGAGTTTCTGAAGCCAGTGTTACTATCAATACCGTAAAAGTGGCCGCCATCCAAAAAGGATTGTTGGTGCTTTTAGGAATTGTAGCAGAAGATACCCAAGAAGACATCGATTGGTTGGTTCGGAAAGTAGCAAATCTTAGAATTTTTAATGATGAAAACGGAGTGATGAACGCCTCGTTGTTAGATATACAGGGAGACGTTATTGTGGTGAGTCAGTTTACCTTGCACGCCTCTACTAAAAAAGGAAACAGACCTAGTTATATAAAAGCAGCAAAACCAACAATGGCCATTCCGTTGTATGAACAATTTGTGCAGGCTTTAGAAAAGGAAACGAATAAGAATGTACAAACAGGCGAATTTGGTGCAGACATGAAAGTGGCTTTGGTAAACGACGGACCTGTAACCATTAGCATAGATTCTAAACACAAAGAATAAGTTGTATGGATTATATTGATGTACATACACATCGTATTTCTTTAGATGAAAAGGTGTTTGCCATTGTAAATAGCTATCCCAATACTACCGATTTTTCTAGGCCTTTTTCAATAGGAATTCATCCCTGGTTTTTAGAAGCAACAACCTTACAAAAAGACCTTTTAATCGTAGCAGAAAAGTTACAAGAACCACATTGCTTTGCTTTAGGAGAATGTGGATTAGATACCCTTACTGCAACAGATTTTGAGCTTCAAAAAGTAGCTTTTAAAAAGCAAATTCTGTTGTCTGAACAATATAAAAAACCCTTAATTATACATTGTGTAAAGGCAGTACAAGAACTACTTCAGTTAAAAAAAGAAATACAACCTACACAAACTTGGGTCTTTCACGGATTCAATAAAAATATACAAGTCGCCCAAAGTTTGCAAAAAAATGGCATTGTACTCTCTTTTGGGGCAGCAATCATCCATAGTCAAAAATTACAAGCAGTACTTTTAGCATTGCCTTTAGAAGGGATTCTTTTAGAAACAGATGATGCAGAAGAACCGATTGAACACGTATATGAAAAAGTAGCAACATTAAAACAGATAGCAATATCAGAAGTAAAAGAACAAATACGTAAGAATTTTAAGAACATATTTATAAGATGAGTTGGTTAGAACGTACAGAATTATTAGTGCAAAAAGAAGGATTAGAAAAAATACAACAAGCTAATATATTAGTGGTTGGTTTAGGAGGCGTGGGTTCTTATGCAGCCGAATTTATTGCCAGAGCAGGTGTGCAAAAAATGACCCTTGTAGATGGCGATGTGTTTGATGAAACTAATATTAACAGACAATTGCCTGCAATGCAATCTACCATAGGAAAATCTAAGGTTACAGTGTTGGCAGAACGTTTAAAAGACATAAACTCAGACATAGAATTAACGCTTTTAGAAGAGTTTTTATCACCAGAAAGAGCCTATGAATTGGTGTCTAAAGAATATGATTATGTGTTAGATTGTATTGATAGCATTACGCCAAAAGTGAATTTAATGGTGGCTGCTAGAAGAAAAAAAGTAAAGATTATTAGCTCAATGGGCGCAGGAGGAAAGTTAGATGCTACTAAAATTAAAGTAAAAGATATTAGCAAAACAAGAAACTGTACCATGGCAAGAGTGCTGCGAAAAAGATTAAAAGAACGCAAAGTACACAAGGGGGTAAAAGCGGTTTTTTCTGATGAAGTTCAGATTAGAGAGAGTGTAAAAGTAACAGATGGTACCAATTATAAGAAGTCTTTTTACGGTACAATTAGCTATATGCCAGCGGCTTTTGGACTTCAGGCAGCTGCACACGTTCTTAATTATATCATAAAAAGTAAGAAATAGTTTCCACGGAAAATAAAAAGATGTATATTTGCCATGGAAAATAAATATTCTAAGAACTAAATCACATTAAAATGAAAAAAATAATTTTATCATTAGTAGTAGTAGCATCAGTTTTAACTGCATGTAAAGAAAGCAAAAAAGAAAAAGTAGAAGTAAAAGAAGCGGTAGCAGTAGCAGTAAATGTAGCGGATTTAAACAATGTAGATGTTGCAACGTCTGTATTGACTTGGAAAGGAAACAAGCCAACAGGATCTCATCATGGAACAGTGGCTTTAAAAAGCGGTGGATTGTTAGTAGAAAACGGTAAATTAACGCAAGGTGTATTTATTGTAGACATGAGTACTATTAAAAATGTAGACATGGCAGGAACTGATGGCGCAGGAAAATTAGAAGGGCATTTAAAAGCACCAGACTTTTTTGATATTGGGGTGTATCCTACTTCTAAATTTGTAATTACATCTGTAGTAGAAGCAGAAGGAAAATTAGCGGTAACAGGTAATTTATCTATAAAAGACGTTACAAAAAGTATTACCATTCCTGCAACAATTTCTGCTGCAAATGGAGTAACTACTTTTAAAAGTGAGCCTTTTACAATAGACAGAGCAGATTTTAATGTAAAGTATGGTTCTAAAAGATGGATTGAAGGATTAAAAGATAAGTTTATTAATGACTTAATGGAAATGTCTTTTGAAGTAAAAACAAAAGCATAGTTTAGATTCATTTCAAATATAATTTCAGCGCCTAAAAACATTTGTTTTTAGGCGCTTTTGTTTTCTTTTTTTAGTAGCTTTGGAAAGCTATAGAAAAATTACATGAATAAAAACATTTTCCCCCTCCTTTTAGTTTGCTTATTTTCAATTATATCCACTTTCAGTCAGAAAATTAATTATGCCTCTTTGCTCATTCCACCCGAGTTAAAAGAGAATGCAAATGCCGTTATTAGAGACAATGCTATAGAAATTACCATAGAAGCAGTAGATGAAATGGTGGTGCATCGAAGAAAGGTGATTACCATTTTAAATAAATCTGGAAATGCCGATGCAAGTATTGGACAAAGCTATAATGACGATACAAAAATTACCAAGCTTTCTGCCATTATTTATGATGCCTTTGGCAATCAGATAAAAAAATATTCTAAAGGAAAATTCTTAGACGAAAGTGCAGTAAGTGGAGGTACTTTGTATTCTGATGCTCGCGTAAAATATGTTCGTTATGTACCCACAACCTATCCATATACCATTGTATTTGAATCGGAATATAAAACATCTTCTACCGGTTTTGTTCCTAGTTGGTTTCCAACAAATGGTTATTTTGTTTCTATCGAGAAAAGCCAGTATATACTAAACAATCCCTTAAAAATAGGAATCAGAACTAAAAAGCAGCATTTTAAAGAATATCCTATAGAAGATAGCTCTACAGAGACCGATTTACACTACGTTTTTGAAAATCAGAAAGCTATTAAACCAGAAAATGCGACCATTTCTTCGAGAGACTTTATGCCATACTTAAAAGTAGCATTAAACGATTTTGCCTTGAAAAAAGTAAAAGGTTCTGGAGAAAATTGGCAAGTGTTTGGTAAATGGATGTATGATAACCTACTTGTAGGAAGAGATGGGTTAGATATAGCTACAGAACTAAAAGTAAAAAGCTTGGTAGCAGGTGTTGATGATCCGATAGAAAAAGCAAAAATTGTGTATCAATTTATGCAAGATAGAACGCGTTATATTAGTGTACAGGTTGGTATTGGAGGATGGGAGCCCATTGCTGCCCATCAAGTAGATAAAGTAGGCTATGGAGATTGTAAAGGATTGACAAATTATACCAAAGCGTTGTTAGATGTGGTAGGAGTTACTTCTTATTACACCGTAGTATATGCGCAAGAAAAGAGAGATATAGATAAAGAGTTTTCTTCACTACAAGGAAATCATGTTATTTTAAATATACCCAATAACGGCAATGATGTGTGGTTAGAATGTACCAGTCAGACCATCCCTTTTGGATTTCTAGGAGATTTTACCGATGATAGAAATGTGTTGGTAATTACGCCAGAAGGAGGTGTTATTAAAAGAACGCCCGCTTATAAAAACGAGAAAAATTCACAAATTACCAAAGCTAGTATTCAATTAGATGCAGCTGGAAGTGTGAGTGCTACTTTAGAGCGCGTATCTAAAGGCTTACAATTTGATGATAAGTCTTATTATGATCGATATTCAGAAGAAGAATTGATAAAAGAATACAAGTCAGAAGTTTGGAGTTACAATAACAATTTAGAAATAGTATCTGTAGCACTACAAAAGGACAAAGAAAATATTGTTTTTACAGAAAACGTAGAGGTAAGCATTCAAAATTATGCCACAATCAATGCACAAGAATACTTGTTTCGAGTAAATGTTTTTGATAGAAATAGTTTTGTGCCTAAAAGATATCGAAAAAGAACCTTGCCTTTAAAAATTGGCAGAGGATATAAAGACGTTGCTGAGTATGAAATTAAAATTCCAAAAGAATATGTTTTGGGTGTGTTGCCTCCAGTAAAAGAATTAACCACCAAATTCGGTTCTTATAAGGTGCATTTTACAAAAATTGATGACACTACTTTTCGCTATAAAAAAGTAATGATTATTAAAGAAGGAGTGTTTCCAAAAGAAGATTACAAGTTATATAGAAGTTTTAGAAGAAGTATTGCCAAACAAGAAGGAATAAGAATTGCTATCAAAAAGAAATAATTAGCTATGAGAAAAATTGCCATTGTATTACTATTAGTAAGTCAGGTTTCACTATTTGCCCAAGATTACAAATTCGGAAAAGTATCTAAAGAAGAATTACAAGAGACTTTTTACCCGTTAGATTCTACAGCAGACGCAGCGTATTTGTATAGAAATAGAAGGACTTATTACCAATACGTAGAACAGGAAGGAGATTTTCAAGTGGTAACAGAAGTTCATGAAAGAATTAAAATTTATACCAAAGAAGGTTTTAATATGGCAACAAAGTCAATTGTATATTATAATCCTGATCATGGAAAAGAACAATCTGTAAGCTCTATAAAAGGATATACTTATTCTTTAATAAATGGAAAAATAGAGAAGGAAAAATTAAATAAAAACAGCGTTTTTAAAGAGAGAAAGAATAGATATTATAGTATTAAAAAAATTACAATGCCTAATATTAAGGAAGGTGTAGTAATAGAGGTAAGGTATAAACTAATCTCTCCATATTCAAGTTCAATAAATGATTTGCATTTTCAATATGGTATACCTGTTAAGAAATTAGATTATCAGGTAGAAATTCCTGAATATTATATTTTTAATAAAAGATCTACAGGGCATTATGTGGTTGAAATGGAGCAAAGTTCTAAGCCAGGTTATATAGAAAACATTAATTATACTATAAATATTTTTAAGTTTACAGGAGCCAATATACCCGCACTTAAAGATGATGAGCCCTTTGTAGCTAATATAAAAAATTATAGGGGAGCTATGAAATTTGAGTTATCTCAGACCGATTTTATTGCACTAGGTGGCATATTCGAGAAACATACCTCTAGTTGGAGTAATGTTAGTCAACAAATATTTAAAACATCTTCTTTTGGCGAGGAATTGAATAAATCTAGCTATTACAAGGAAGATTTAGAAAAAATATTAGCCGTTGCCAAAACTGATTCAGATAAAATAGGAACCATTTTTCAATTTGTAAAAGCCAAAGTGAAATGGAATGGTTATCGTGGAAAATATACAGACAATGGAGTTAGAAAAGCTTTCAAAGAAAGAGCAGGAAATGTAGCTGACATTAATTTAATACTAACAGCTATGTTGCGTTCTGCTGGCTTAAATGCAAATCCTGTTTTAATAAGTACAAGGGGTAATGGTATTCCAATTTTTCCAACATTAAATGGTTTTAATTATGTAATATCTTTGGTTACAATGCCTGATGATTCTTATGTTTTGTTGGATGCCACAGAAGAATACAGTGTGCCAAATATGTTGCCAGTAAGAGTTTTAAATTGGCAAGGTAGAGTGGTAACAAAAGATGGCGGTTCTTTTTGGGTTCAATTACCGTCATCTAAACATACACTAGAAGAGAATACCATCAAGGTGAAAATTTCAGATGACTTCATAGCAGAAGGTGTTGTAAGAACCAAATTCGATAATTTAAAAGCACTCAATTTTAGGAATAAGAATAATCATTTAAAGGAAGAAAATTTAATTACCCAATTTGAAGAAGATCATAACCTAGAGGTTGAAAACTTTAAAATTACAAATCAAGAAAGTTTAGACAAACCAGTAATTAGAAATATAAAGTTTACCAGTGAGGATTTAGTAGAAGAAATTAATGGGAAAATCTATATAGAACCTCTCTTGTTTTTAACAGCACACAAGAACCCGTTTAAGTTAGAAGATAGAAAGTTTCCTGTAGATTTTGCGACTCCTTGGAAAGAAAAAAACACGGTTTTTATAGAGCTTCCAAAAGGGTATAAGGTAGCAACTTTGCCAGCTTCTTTTGCTATTGGTTTGCCAGACAATATGGGTGTTTTTAGATACAAGGTAGCCCAAGCGGGTAACACTATTAAAACAACAGCAATTTTACAATTTAACTCTGCAATTATTGGGGCAGAAAATTATCAAACCTTAAAATTGTTTTATGGTGATTTGGTTAAAAAACAATCGGAGAAAATTGTGTTGGTAAAAGAGTAAGTTTTACTATTTACACTTTAATTACGGTAGAATTTTTTACCTCACTAATGGTAAATATGCTATGTGTACTGCCAATATATTTAATGGCGGTTAATTTTGTAACCATAAAATCTCTATAGGCTTCCATGTCTTTTACATAGATTTTTATGATATAATCATAATCTCCACTTACATGAAAACATTCTGAGACTTCTTCTAGTTTGAGCACTTCACGTTCAAAAGTAGTTACATATTCTTTGGTATGTTGGGTTAGTTTGATATGACACAGCACTAAAAACGATTTTTCAATTTTGTTTTTATTGATGAGGGCTACATACCTTTTAATAACATGTTCTTTTTCTAATTTTTTGATGCGTTCATACACAGCAGTTACAGATAAATCTAATTGCAAAGACAACTGTTTTGTAGTTTGTTTGCTATCATTTTGTAATAAATTAATGAGTTTTTTATCGATTTTATCTAATTGCATGCTGAAAATATTTCTAAGTAATTACTATAAATGGATGAGTTTTAGAATTTAAAACTAAATAATGGGCTAAATATAGATAATAAATCTGTATTTATTTGTTTTGGTTGATTATTAGTCAGTTTTATTCTTGTTTTGTAGTGTAAAAACCAAACAATTATGAAATTCAATCCAGCAGATCACATTCAAGATGTACAGTACTTTGGCGAATTCGGAGGAGTAAATCCATCTATTTCAGATTCTTCTACCTATACCTTTTTATCAGCCAAAACCATGTTTGATACTTTTGAAGGAAATGCAGATGGCTGTTACTTATATTCACGCCATTCTACACCAAGTAATTTGTATTTAGGAGCAGCTTTAGCGGCTATGGAAAGTACAGAAGCAGCAAATGTTTCGGCTTCTGGAATGGGAGCTATTACACCAGTTTTAATGCAGTTGTGTGGTGCAGGAGATCATATAGTTTCTAGTAGAACAATTTATGGTGGAACCTATGCTTTCTTAAAGAATTTTATGCCTCGTTTTCAGGTAGCAACTTCTTTTGTTGATATTACCAACTTAGAGGTTGTAGAAGCTGCAATTACAAAAAATACCAAGGTTTTGTATTGTGAAGCGGTGAGTAATCCGCTATTAGAAGTGGCAGATATTGCTGGTTTAGCTGCTTTGGCAAAAAAACACAATTTAAAATTAGTGGTAGATAATACCTTTTCTCCTTTGTCTATTTCTCCTGCCAAGTTAGGTGCAGATATTGTTATTCATAGTTTAACAAAATTTATAAACGGGTCTTCTGATACTGTTGGAGGTGTTGTGTGTGGTACACAAGAATTTATAAACGATTTGCGAAATGTAAATGATGGAGCTAGTATGTTATTAGGATCTACCATGGATAGTTTAAGAGCGGCATCTGTGTTGAAGAACATGAGAACTTTACATTTAAGAATGAAGCAACATAGTTTGAATGCTACCTATTTAGCAGAAAAGTTTGAAGCAGATGGACTGAAAACTGTGTATCCGGGTTTAACCTCTCATCCTTCTCACATACTATTTAAAGAAATGATGAATGCCGAGTATGGTTTTGGAGGAATGCTAACCATTGACGTTGGTTCTTTAGAAAAAGCCAACGAATTAATGGAGTTGATGCAACATTGTAATTTAGGAAACTTAGCGGTGAGTTTAGGTTTTTATAGAACCTTGTTTTCTGCTCCTGGAAGTTCTACTTCCTCAGAAATACCAGAAGATGAACAAAAAGAAATGGGACTCTCTGATGGAATTATACGTTTTTCTATTGGTTTAGATAATGATATTGAAAGAACCTATCAATCGATGAAAATGTGTATGAAAGAAGTGGGGGTGTTGTAGGTTGGGTTTTTAGATTCTTGGATTTTTAGATGATTTGATACAGCCTTTTTATTTTTGCTAACTGCTAACTGCAAACTGCAAACTTCCAGCCACTATTCAATCCCTTTTAAACGCTCTATAAATAGTTTGAAATCTTTTTTTGTAGGCGGATTTCCATCAAAAGGTAAAATATCCCATTCATCATTTTCATAGAAGATGGTAAAATTGAAAACAGAAGTGTTTATGTCTTCTGGATTTAACATTGGATAGCGTAAATCTGTGTATTTATATGTCCCAATTTTATCCTTTTTAGTAATTTTATAATAATCATTACTAAACCACGCCAATCTCTTTAAATTGACATCATTCATGTCTATCAAATCGTGATCTTTATCTATGGTAAGAATTTTATCTGCAGTATCGCTTTTATCTAATAAGGAATAGAATGTTAAATGATAGTTAGCCTCTGTTTCTGCAACTGCATACCAAAGAATATTATTAAAAATAGTGGGTTGTGCAGAAAATCGGTTGAAAGGAATGCTTGCTTTTTCAAAGGATTTTTTAAAAATTGAATCGATATATACTTTATTTCCAACAGTGAATACCATATAAAAAGAACTGATATAGATTCCTGCTTTGGTCCATTTGATTCTTTTCAGATTTGTTCTTTTAAAAAACAGTACAACTATCATACAGATTAAAAAAGGCACTGTATATAAAGGATCTACAACAGAAATATTGTTAAACGCAACTCTATAATCAGAAAATGGAGTGAATAACAGCGTTCCATAAGGTGTAAAAGAATCTAAAATTGGATGTGTAAAAATGGATAAGAAAAATAACCATGTCCAATCTTTTTGCAAAGTGGTGTTTTTCCTTTTGCCAGAATTATAAAGTTTGTAGGTAATAAATCCGAAGACAAAACAGCCTAAAATAGCAAATAAGAATGAGTGCATAAACCCTCTATGAAAAGTCATGGCTTGTATTTCATTCCCAAATAACCATCTACCAACAAACACATCTAAATCTGGTATTGTACCACCAATAGCACCAAATAATAGGGCTTTGTTTCCGATTTTTTTTCCAAGTACAAGTTCGCCACAAGCAGCACCTAAAACAATTTGAGTTAATGAATCCATGGGCGCAAAAGTACATGAACCAATTCAATTTGCATAACATCTTGTAAAATCGTAACATTACAAGACGAAACAGAGACGTATGCAAGAAGACAAAAACCTTTCAGAAATTAATATTGAGGATCAGAAAATTATTGAAAATAATGAACTGAATCTGTTAGAATCTTTGATTCCTGTAGTAATATTAATGGCTTTATTAGCGTATAATATCTTTTTTGTAGAGGGGCAAGAATGGTTTGGCGCCTATACAAATCAATATATTTTATTAATGGGAGGTGTCGTAGCAGCTGCTGTAGGTTTTTTTAATAAAGTTTCTGTAAGCACCATGCTTGCTGAGGTTTGGGAAAACTGGAAAAGTGTTTTTGTACCGATTATGATTTTGTTTTTAGTAGGTGCATTGGCAGGTACTTGGTTGGTAAGTGGTATTATTCCGGCAATGGTTTATTATGGACTGCAAGTGTTGAGTCCAGAAATATTTTTACCTGCTTCTGTAGTTATAGCAGCCATTATTTCTATAGCAACCGGTAGTTCTTGGACTACTTCTGCAACTGTTGGTATTGCATTGGTAGGTATTGGAAGTGCTTTAGGAATTCCTACAGGAATGATTGCTGGTGCTGTTATTTCTGGTGCTTATTTTGGAGATAAAATGTCGCCACTTTCTGATACTACAAATTTGGCTCCTGCAATGGCAGGGACAGATTTATTTACACATATAAAGTACATGTCTATTACTACTGTGCCAACTATTATTGTTACTTTAATTGTGTTTGCAATATTAAGCGGAACCATAGATACTACGGGAAGTGCAGATGTAAGTAGTTTGCTAGCTTCTATCGATAATACGTTTCATATTTCGCCATGGTTGTTTTTAGTGCCAGGAGTTGTAATTGCAATGATTTTAATGAAAACCAAGCCTTTGGTTGCTTTGGGCGTAGGGGTTGTTTTAGCAGCTCTTTTTGCGTTTATTTTTCAAGGAGATATTTTAACTAGTTTATCTGCTTCAAAATTTCAATCCGTGATCAATTCAATTTTAACAGATGTTCAAATAGAAACAGATGATGAAAAGTTAACCGAATTATTTTCTTCAGGAGGAATGAATGGCATGTTATGGACCATCTTTTTAATTATTTGCGCCATGGTTTTTGGGGGAGTTATGGATGCTATTGGAGCTTTAGCAAAAATTACAAAGAGTTTATTAGCAGTAGCTAGTTCTGTGTTTGGTTTATTTGCAAGTACTGTTATTAGTTGTTTGGGATTGAATGTTATTGCTTCAGACCAATATTTAGCCATTGTAATTCCGGGTAAAATGTTTAAGAAAGCCTATGAAGATAAAGGTTTAGCGCCAGAAAACCTGAGTAGAACTCTAGAAGATTCTGGGACTGTAACTTCTGTTTTAATTCCTTGGAATACTTGTGGTGCATATCAATCTAGCGTGTTGGGTGTTTCTGTAGCAGATTATTTTGTGTATGCCGTTTTTAATTATTTAAGTCCTTTTACAACGTTGTTATTCGCTGCTTTAAATATCAAAATCAAGCAATTGGTAAAAAAATAGTATGATTGTTTCTGCAACAATTTCTGATGCACAACTACTAACAACTATTGCTTTGCAATCGAAAGCTTATTGGGGATATTCTAATGAACTAATAGAAAGTTGGCGAGAAGATTTAACCATTACTAAAGGCATGATTGAATCGTGTAACGTTTCAACGTTTTTAATAGACAATGAAATTGCTGGGTTTTATATCTTGAATCCACCAAAAGATAAAACGATTGAATTAGAAATGCTTTTTGTGTTGCCCAACTTTATTGGAAAAGGAATTGGCAAGAAATTACTAATGCATTCTTTTGAAGCAGCAAAACGTAAAGCAGTAAAAAGGATGACGTTATTAGCAGACCCCAATGCTGTTCCATTTTATACATCGAAAGGCTTTTATGAAATTGACAGGAAAGAAAGTTCTATTGCTGGTCGTTTTTTGCCTGTGATGCAAAAAGATTTAGTACGATAGATATTAGCAATAGCACCCAAGGAGTTCCGTGTAAAACCACATCATACAGATCCATAAATTGCATTTTGTGTTCTCCAGAAAAAGCACCACCACCTAAAATCCATTGAATTTTACCTACAATATGAGGAGGATTAAAAGGAGCTAAACCTAAAGTTAAACTCGCTAATAAAAAGATTTTCCAGTTTTTTTTAAGTTGATTTTTCATAGACTTTTTTATATAAACCAGTTCCAAACCAAACCAAAACGAATTGTAAAATCTCTGTATGGATAGTTTGGTGCAGAGAAATAGTTCTTCTCTGTAAAACTAGAAGTTACATTGTCAATTTTAAAATACAATCTGGTTCTTCTTACTTGAGCATTAAAGAAAACATCTACTGTTGGGTAGCCAATTTCTTCATCATTTTGTAATCTAAACTCAGCTAATAAAGGGTTGTATGCATTTGCATTGTATTTTGTAAAGTATTTAAAAGTTGCTCCAATTTGTACCAACATTGGTTTTCCTTTAAACCAATAATCCATATAATACAAGGTGTTTCTGGTGGTAAATTCGGGCACTCTAAATACAGAACTTCCACTACTCACATTTTGATACATAATGGTGTTGTCTAAGGCAAATTTTCCTAATTTAAATTTACGGTTTGCTTTTACTTTTAAGTAGGCTATTTGATCTGTAAATTGTTGAGGAGCACTGTTTTCATCAAAATACGTGTAATTGTCAATATTTGTAAAATTAAGCGCAGCATTAATCCATTTAGAAGTAAAGTTAAAACCTAAATCTCTTGTGTTAACATTGCTAAAATTGTTTTGCCAATTGTAAGCATCATATTCACTTTGATGCAATAAGGTGTTAAAGTTTGCCGATTTGGAACTGATTAACAAACTCCCTTTTACACTAAAAAGGCTGTCTTTTTCAAAAATAGCTTCCCCTTTTAAATAGTTTCCAGACAATCTACTATTTCCTGGGGTAATAGCAGCATCAGCATTTAATTTGAAGTTTTTAATTTTGGCATTCCAATCTGCTCCAAAAGAAATGGCTTTTCCTTTTAAATAGGTTTTATTAATATCACTTTCGCTATTTAAAATAGTGTCATAGCCATAGGTGTATTGGGTAAGGTTTGTTTTTGCTTTGAATTTTCCGAGAACATATTTAGAATTAAATTCTACATTAAATTCGTTATTTAATATTTTACTTTCCGCAGCTTTATTGCTTGCATCAGCATCATTTCTATCACCAAAAATAGCTGTTGTTGCGGTTGGCTGTATAAACTCATAACTTTTAGTTTCACTTGTAAAAACGTGTCCGATTTTTAAGTTGCTAAAGTCTTTTTTACTGATGCTATCTTTATTAGAAACTAATTTATAACTATGCTCAAAATAAAGTCTTGTACCATCAAACTGATTTTCAGCATCCGTTAAATTTACATCTAAACGAGATCTAGTATCAAACTCAGCGTTTTCTGTTACAAAGTTTTCTAAGGCAGTTGCATCTAATCCACCACTCTCTTGATTAAAGAAATCTTGTTTTGTTAAATGCCCACGAATTTCATATTGATTTTCTTTAGTGCTGTAATGAAAAGCACCTCTAAAATTACCATGACTTGCTAAAGATCTTCTGTAAGCGCCCAAAGAACGAATTCCTTTATAAGAAAGAGATACGTTTAATCTTTTAGAGAAATTTACAGTAAATAAAGCATCCAAAACTTGCCCCTGTTGCAACCCTGTTCTATAAAGAATTTCTGTAGTTGGCGTAGGAACTTCATAGTATTTTACGTCATCAATATCAAAATAACTAAACTGTTTTGCAGAAAAACCAATGTCTGGTAATGCCTTTACATTATTAAAACTATACCCTAAATTATTAAAAGTTTGCCCTTGATTATGAAAAGCCAAAAGCTCAAAATTATCGGTTCTTAAATAATTAAATGCATACTCCTTTTTAATGGTTAAGGTAGTGTCTATATAGCTTGTATCTCTTTTGTGAGAGAAGATTTTATAGTCTGTGTATGTTGTTTTTCCAGAAAGGGTAACCTTAATTTCACCAGAATTTCTAAGTGTGTCGTTTTGTATGAAAGCTGTAGTGCTACTAGTACCTTTTTCAGATAAACTAGGTCTTTTGAATTTTTGAGAAAACGCGGTGTTTATCCCAAAAAAAATAAAGGTTAATAAGAAAAATATGTTTTTATTCATAGGTAATTTTTCCAGAAGCAAATGTAAAATAATAAAACGTAATTCATAGTTAATAATTATGCTGAAAACTGTTAATTTGTAAAATGTTACAGTTTAATTATAGCGGATTTTCTTTAGAAGCAGGAACAGATGAAGCTGGAAGAGGTTGTTTGAGTGGGCCAGTTGTAGCAGCAGCTGTTATTTTACCAGAAAATTTTACACATCCTTTTTTAAATGATTCGAAGCAGTTATCAGAAAAAAAACGAGAAGAATTGCGCCCTTTTATAGAAGAAAATGCACTCGCCTTTGGAGTCTCTTTTGTTTGGCAAGAAGAAGTAGATAAAATTAATGTATTACAGGCTTCAATTACTGGGATGCATCGTTCTATAGAACAATTACATGTTGCGCCAGAATTTATTATTGTAGACGGAAATAAGTTCAGAAATTACAAAGATATTCCACACAAAGCCATAGTAAAAGGCGATGCTAAATTTATGAGTATTGCTGCAGCATCTGTATTGGCAAAAACCTATAGAGATGAATATATGGAGAAAATTCACAACGAGTTTCCTATGTATAATTGGGCTAAAAACAAAGGCTATCCAACCAAAGAACACAGAAATGCTATTAGAGAATTTGGAGCTACAAAGTATCATAGAAAGACCTTTAAATTATTGCCAGAACAAATAAAATTAAAGCTGTAATTTATTTAGAAGCTATTTCCTGCTTTACGAACTCGCTGTTTCGTTCCTCAACGAGCTCAAACAATTGCTGCAATCAGGGCTAAGCTTTTTATGTAATTTTTAGAATACTCATTCAATTATTCTGTATGTATTTAAATACTTTCCACTATTTTTACGAACTCAATTTTAGAAAATGATTAAAAAGACACGCGCAGAAATTACCAAATGTATTCTTCATAAAGTAGCTAATAAATTTAATAGCGGAAGTAATGTTTTTTCAGAAGATTTAATTCGTTTCGATCAAGAAAGTTACGATTTAATGAAAAGTTTTTTATTAAAACCATTTGGTGGATTAACACAAAGTTATCGGTTTTCACATCATGCAGATGTGCGTTTAAATGAGTTGAATAATTATGCATCAGAAGTGTTTAAAGAAGAAAGTTCTTTTGTAGAATATTCTAAAAATATTGTAAATCATTTATATGAGCAATCGAATTCTGCACAAATAAAAACAGGAGATGTTTTAATTGTTTTTATAGAAGGAATCGAATATAAAGATGTCTTAACAGAAGCCATTGGTGTTTTTAAGATTGAAAATAAAGTAGACTTTTTTCAAAGTTATTTAGATGATAATGAAAACTTTGATGTAGTGGTTCAAAAAGGAATTTCAACAAAAAGAATAGACAAAGGGTGTTTAATTCTTAATACATCAGACACAGAAGGTACCGTTGTTTTATCTGTAGATAATAACAATTACGATGCTCAATATTGGATAAAACATTTCTTAAGTGTAAAATTGGCAGACGATTATAATTCTCATACACAGAGTTATTTAGAAATGTGTAAAGAATTTTCAGAAGAAGTAATTAAACCAGAACTAGGAATGCAAGAACAAGGAAATTTCTTAGCAAATACGGTAGATTATTTTAAAGAAAACGAATCTGTAGATTATGCAACTTTTAAAGATGAAGTTTTTGAAGAAGAAAAGCACAAAGAAAAGTTTGACGAGTATAAGAAACACTTCGAAACCTTAAATGATGTGCTAATCAGAAATAATTTTGATGTTTCTGGTGTTGTTTTAAAAAAAGAAAAAAGCAAGTTAAAAACAGAAATTAAACTAGATACGAATATTGTTATCAAATTAGACGTAGACGCACCCGATGCAGCTTCAGAATATTTAGAGAGAGGCTATGATGAAGAGAAGAAAATGAAATATTATAAAGTATATTTTAACGAAGAAAAGTAGTTTTGTTAGTTGTTAGTTGTTAGTTGTTAGTTGTTAGTTGTTATTGTTAGTTGGATAAAATTTCCATAAACCATCAACTATCAATCAAAAACTCATCAACCTCAAATAAAGTTGTAAAGTGTTTTAAAATCTTCGCTTTAACTTCTTCGGTATCTACTTTTTTACCTAATTCAGATTCCATAGAAGCAACCGCTTTTCCTCTAATTCCACAAGGAATTATATTATCAAAATACCCTAAATTAGTATTTGCATTCAATGCAAAACCATGCATTGTTACCCAACGAGAAGAACGAATTCCCATAGCGCAGATTTTACGTGCAAATGGAGTTCCAACATCTAGCCAAACCCCAGTTTCACCATCACTTCGCTCGCCTTTTAAGCCATATTCTGCAATGGTTAAAATAATTGCTTCTTCTAATAAGCGTAAGTATTTATGAATATCAGTAAAGAAATTCTCTAAATCTAAAATAGGATATCCAACAATTTGCCCAGGTCCATGATAGGTAATATCCCCACCTCTGTTTATTTTATAAAAAGTAGCTTCCTTTTCTTGAAGTTGCTTTTCATTCAATAATAAATTACTCAAATCACCACTTTTTCCTAACGTATACACATGAGGATGCTCTACAAACAAAAAATGATTTGGTGTGGTATTTTGGAGGTTGTTTCTTCTATTATCTATCTTAATATCAACAATTTGTTGCAATAACTCAGTTTGATAATCCCAAGTTTCTTTGTAATCTTTTATAGATAAGTCTTTTAAGAGTATTTTTCTATTCATAATTTGAATTGCAAAGATAATTATTTGTTTATATTTGGAGATACATAATTTTCAATTTTATGAAAACAAGAATCCTTTTTATTTTCACAATTACTACGTTGTTGTTACATGTAGGAGAAATCAATGCTCAAAAGTTTTGGAAAAACCTAGAAAGCACAAATGTACAATTGCAACAAAAAGAGGTTCATAAAAAGAAAAATTTCCCTGCTGCATATAAATTATTGTCTTTAAATGTTGATGAATTAAAAACCGATTTAAAGAAAAAACAACATATTATAGAATTGCCAAATGAAAACGGAGAATTAGTAAGGTTCAGTGTTCAGCAGACTTCTAACTTTGAGTCTGATTTGGCTTTAAAATATCCATCAATTAAATCATATTCAGCACAAGGTATCGATGATCCTACAGCGGTGGCAAAAATAAGTGTGGGAGCAGATGGTTTTCATGCAGTAGTATATTCAGGAAAAGAAAAAACAGTATATATAGATCCGTATTCTAAAGACAATAAAGAATATATTGTGTATAAGAGGAGTGATTTATCTGAAGAAGAAAAAGATTTTTCGTGTAAAGTTGAAGAAATTACAACTACCAATTTAAGACCAGAAAACTTAGCAAAAAATGCCAACGATGGAAAATTAAGAACATTTCGGTTAGCACTTGCTTGTAGTGCCGAGTATGCAATGTTCCATTTAGAAAGACAAAATGTATCTGAAGATGCAACCGATGCAGAAAAGAAAGCTGTTATATTGTCTGCAATGAATACTTCTTTAACAAGAATTAATGGTATTTATGAAAGAGATTTGTCGGTTAGAATGGTTTTAGTTGCCAATAATGATGATGTTATCTTTTTGGATGCGGCAACAGACGGAATTACAGATGGAGATCCTGATGCAATGATAGATGAAGTACAAACTATTTGTGATACTAATATTGGAAATGCCAATTACGATATCGGTCATGTGTTTAGTATTGGAGGAGATGGTTTAGCAGGTGGAGGAGTTGTTTGTATTACAGGTCAGAAAGCAAAGGGAGTTACAGGTAGAAGTTCGCCTGTTGGAGATGCTTATGATATAGATTTTGTAGCACATGAATTAGGACATCAATTTGGAGCAAATCACACACAAAATAACGATTGTAATAGAGAAAATTCAACAGCGGTAGAACCTGGAAGTGCATCTACAATAATGGGGTATGCAGGAATTTGTTCTCCCAATGTTCAAGGACAAAGTGATGATTATTTCCATGCTGTAAGTATTGCTGAAATGTGGAATACAATTCAGTCTTCTGCAAGTTGTGCAGTATTAACTAATACGGGTAATACGGCACCCACAGCAAATGCAGGTTCTGATTATAGCATTCCAAAATCGACTCCTTTTGTTTTAAAAGGAACAGCAACAGATGCCAATGGAACCACAAGTTTGACTTACAATTGGGAGCAGTTAGATAATGAAATTGCATCCATGTCTCCATTATCAACAAATACAGGAGGACCAATGTTTAGATCTTTACCTTCAGATACTTCACCAAATAGATATATGCCACAATTAGCAACAATAGTTGCTGGTGAGACGTCTACAGAATGGGAAGTTTTGCCTTCAGTTGCCAGAGACTTAAACTTTTCTTTTTTGGTTAGAGATAATCATGCTGGTGGAGGAAGTACTGCTAGAGATGATATGAAAATTACAGTAACAGATGCTGAAGCATTTGTTGTTTCAGCTCCGAATTCTGCCGTATCTTGGGATACAGGATCTACACAAACCATTACTTGGAATAAAGGAACTTCAGATGTTGCTCCTATCAATTGCCAGAATGTAAATATTAAATTATCGATTGATGGAGGTGTAACTTTTCCTATAACAATAAAAGCTAATACACCAAATGATGGAACAGAAGATGTTGCGATTCCAGATAATGCAACTACTTCTGCAAGAATAATGATAGAAGCAGCAGATAATATTTTTTATAATGTAAATTCTACAAATTTTACTATAAGTTCTATAGTTCCTACATTTTTAATGAGCAATACTAGTGGAATACAATCTGCATGTAATTCTGGAAATCAAACAGCTAGTTATGTTTTGGATTTGACATTTTTAAATGGTTTTTCTGAGACTGTATCATTCACAGCTACAGGCCAGCCTTCTGGTTCTAGTGTTAGTTTTGCTCCCAATTCAATCAGTGCCAATGGAAGTGTAGAAATGACAGTTTCTAACTTAGATGGAGCAACACCACAAAATTATACAATAAATATAAAAGGAGACGCAACAACTATAAGTCAGAATATAGATGTTGCCTTTAATTTAACAACTTCAAATTTTGGTGCGCTTACATTAACATCTCCAGCAGATAGTGCTACAGGTGTTGGTTTATCAGAAAACTTAAAATGGAATGCAGATACAAATGCCGTTTCTTATGATGTGCAAGTAGCTACAGATGTTGGTTTTGCAAGTTTGGTTGCTAATGAAAATGTAAGTACAAACTTATATGCTCTTTCAGGTCTTTTAGGAGATACTACTTATTATTGGAGAGTAAAAGCAAAAAATAATTGTGGTGAAGGTTCTTATTCAGCAGTGTTTAGTTTTACTACGTTAACTCCGTCTTATTGTGCTTCTACTTTTACAGATGAAGCAGGAGGTTCTGAACACATTACCAATGTAACATTTAATACAATTAATAACAATTCTGGAAATGATACTGTAGATGGATATGAAGATTTTACTACATTAAGTACAGAAATAATGGCAGGAGATTCTCATGAAATTTCTGTCACTTTTGATACAGCTGGGTATCAAGATCATTGTTATGTTTTTATAGATTGGAATAAAGATTATATTTTTGATAATGAAACAGAAAGGTATGATTTAGGTTCTGGAACAAATGATATTTCAACTGTAACCTTTACAATTCCTGTTCCAACGGATGTACAAAGAGGAACTACGACGATGAGAGTTGTTGTAGAATATGATGATCCAACGGATGGTTTTGGTATTGGGGCATGTGATGCAGATCATTTAACAGAATGGGGAGAAACAGAAGATTATACCATTGTGTTAGATCACTTAGTTTCTGTTGAAGATTTTTCTTTTAATGGTTTTAATTTATATCCTAATCCATCAAATGGAGAGTTTAATTTAAATTTTGAAGTTGTAAATACAGATAAAGTAACAGTGCAGTTATTTGATATTACAGGAAGATTGATAGGAGAGAAGAACTATTTAAATACCAAAAGCAACTTCTCTGAAAATATCTTTTTTGATAAAACTTCACCAGGATTATATCTAGTAAGAATTACCAATGGAGTTAAACAGACAACCAGAAAACTTATTTTTAAATAAGTTGTTGATATAAAAGTAAAAAGCCTCATTAATATTTGATGAGGCTTTTTTTATGATTTAATAAAATCTTTTTATCCTAAGAATGGATATTTATAATCTGTTGGAGATACTAATGTTTCCTTTATCAAACGAACAGAAGTCCAACGTAATAAGTTTTGAGCAGAACCAGCTTTGTCATTTGTTCCAGAGGCTCTTGCTCCTCCAAAAGGTTGCTGACCCACAACGGCTCCTGAAGGCTTGTCATTAATATAGAAGTTTCCTGCTGCATTTTCTAACGCTTTAGAAGCTTGCTCAACAATGTATCTGTCTCTTGAAAAGATAGCACCTGTTAATCCATATTCAGAAGTTTCATCAACTAACTTTAATGAAGCTTCCCATTCAGCATCTTCATATACATACACTGTCATTACAGGTCCAAATAATTCTGTACACATTGTTGCATACTTTGGAGATTTACTAACAATTACAGTTGGCTCAATAAAGTAACCTACAGATTTGTCGTGGTTTCCACCAATAATTATTTCGGCATCTGTATCAGTTTTTGCTGCTTCTATATAACTAGTAATTTTATCAAAAGAACCTTCGTGAATAACTGCATTTATAAAGTTTGAAGTATCTTCTGGAGATCCCATTTTTAATTCACTAGTTTGTGCAATTAAATGTTTTTTAACCTCTGGCCAAAGTGACGCCGGAATATAAGAACGTGAAGCTGCAGAACATTTTTGACCTTGGTATTCAAAAGCACCTCTTGTCATTGCAGTTGCAACTTGTAGTGGATTTGAAGAGTTGTGCACCCAAATAAAATCTTTTCCACCAGTTTCTCCAACAATTCTAGGATACGTTTTGTAGGTATGAATATTGTTTCCAATTTGTTTCCATAATTCTTTAAAAACATGTGTAGAACCCGTAAAATGTAATCCAGAGAAATCTGGAGAAGCTAATACAGTATCAGAAATCATAACAGGATCTCCATACACAACATTAATAACACCATCTGGCAAACCAGCTTCTTTAAATAAATCTACAATTACTTGTGCAGAATAGGCTTGATGATCAGAAGGTTTCCAAACAACAACATTACCCATTAATGCTGCTGATGCAGGTAAGTTTGCAGCAATAGATGTAAAGTTAAAAGGAGAAATTGCATATACAAATCCTTCTAAAGGTCTGTACTCAACTCTGTTCCAAACTCCAGGTGAAGATGTTGGCTGATCTTTAAAAATATCAGTCATATATTCTACGTTAAAACGGAAGAAATCAATCATTTCACAAGCAGCATCAATTTCTGCCTGATATACATTTTTAGATTGTGCAATCATTGTTGCAGCATTCATTCTTGCTCTATAAGGTCCTGCTAATAATTCAGCAGCCTTTAAGAAAATTGCAGCTCTTTCCATCCAAGAAACGTTAGACCAAGCTTCTCTTGCTGCTAAAGCAGTAGAAATTGCTGTATCTACGTGCGATTTATCTGCAGTATGATATTGCCCAACAACATGTTTGTGATCATGTGGAGGAGTAATGTTTTTTGTATTACCAGTTCTAATTTCTTCACCATTAATGTGCATTGGCACATCGGTGTTGCTGTTAAACATGGTTTTGTATGTTGCTAATAATTCTTCTCTCTCAGGAGAACCAGGAGCGTAGCCTTTTACAGGTTCGTTTACTGCTTTTGGAACATTGAAAAATCCTCTTGCCATTTTGTATGATATTTAAATTTTAATCGACTTATTTTAAGGTATCAAAGTTACAATTTTTGTTTCAATAAATTTACACGATATTTGAGGTCTTTTATTGTATAATTAACAATAGTAATAAAGAATTTTAAAATTTATCATAATAAAGAAGTAGTCATATATGTGTACAGTAACCTATCTTCCTTTGGGAAATAATAATTTTATTTTAACTTCTAATCGTGATGAAACTCCTTTAAGAAAAACAGTTTCTCCGGTTTTGTACCTTGAAAATGGAGTAGAGTTAACATATCCAAAAGATGTATTAGCAGGTGGAACATGGATTGGAACTAGCAATAAGAATAGGTTGGTTTGTTTGTTGAATGGAGGTTTTAAAAAGCATCAACGAAATAGTGATTATAAAATGAGTAGAGGTGTTATTGTGAAAAAAATGCTGTCTGCAGATAATGCTATCGGGTTTATTACCGATTTTGATTTTAATGAAATAGAGCCTTTTACTATTGTATTAGTAGATTGGAACAAACAATTAGAAACTTATGAATTGGTTTGGGATGGAGAAACAAAGCATTTTACAAAACTGAAACAGGCGCCTAGAATTTGGTCTTCATCTACATTATATACAGATGAAATGAAAGCATTGAGACAAGGTTGGTTTGCAAAATGGTTGATTGAAAATAAAGAATTTCAGCAAGAAAATATAATGGATTTTCATCAGAATGAAAAACTTGGAACTCCAGATATTTCCTTAAAAATGAAACGTTCTTTTGTAGAAACTGTTAGTATTACCTCAGTTAAAAAAGAAGACTGTAAGGTGGGAATGCTGTATTTTGATTTTATAAAGGATGCTAAAAGTTTAATTTCAGTTTAAAATATTTCCCATTTTTTATAGCTTAAAGACTATCATTACAAAATAAAAAAGCTGCTACCTATAAATGGTAGCAGCTTTTTAAATATGATTTTGATTTTTTATTATTCGGTAACTATTATTTTTTTAATTGCTTTTTGCTTTCCATTGCTAATTTTAACAAAATAGATTCCAGATTTTAAAGAGGATACATTAATTTCTTCGATATCATTATTATGTAATTGAACATCTAACACTTTTTGACCAATTAAAGAATAGACATGTACTGAGTTAAAGTCGTTTGAAGTTCTTTTAATAAAAAGTTTTTGACCTTTAACTGGGTTTGGATAAATTTCTATACCCAAATCTTTTGCAGAAGTAAGATCATTAACAGATAAACTTGAAGGGCCATAAAACTCTATTTCAGTGATAGCAGTCCAAGCACTTTTTCGAGAATTTCCATCGCTATTAAATCTACCAAAACCTATTAATTTTACATAACGTGCATCTACATCTACTTGGTATTGATTAAAATCTGTAGTACTTGTAGCCGTGAATAATAAGTCTCCAGAAGTAGGTAGCACCTTTGAGAAATCAGATGTTTCTGTTCCTGTAGTAGATACCCAAATTTGAACTCCAAAAGCATCACCTTTATTTGTAGTGTTGAATTGTATTAAATTAAGATGTTCTTCACTTCCCAAATCGTAAATAACATATTCTCCATCACCTTTATAATCACCTGAAATTACACCACCATCTTCTGCTGCCCATTCAGTATCAAGATTCTTATCTATGGAGTGAATCGCTAATTCTGGCGGAGATTTTGAAGCGTTATCTTTAGAAAAAGAGTGTACCGTAACTTTATCTGTAGATAAACCTGTTCCTGTATTAATTAAGCTATACGAGTCTGTTAAATCGGCTCCTTCTTGTGTTACAGATAAGGTTCTTTCAATATCATCTCCACCTGCAACTTGTGTAAATGTTACTGTACCTGTTCTTTCTGTTGTTTCTGTGTTTTTAGTTACAGATACAGCAATTGTTTCATTACCTGTACCTGAAGCAATGTTAATTGCTATCCAATCGTTATTTGATACAGCTGTCCATCCTACATTGGCTGTAACAATAACATCACTACTAGAAGCTTCTGCACCAAATTTGGTTAAAGCACTTACATTTAAAGTTTCAGCAGGTGTAATTACTACAGAATTACAAGTAGGTGTTGCTATGGCATCTCCATTGTAATCTACAAAACAAGCCCCAACTCCTTCGTTACCAACATCACTATCTGTAATTGGTGTGCGACTTCCAATATTTGCTCCTTTACCTTCAGATCCTGTTCCTGAAAAAGTAAAAATTTCACCATTTTCAGTAGCTGTAATTCCTGTTTGTTCAGAAAAACCTGTATTTGTAACACCTAGAGAAGTACCGTTAAAAACATTTCCAGTATATGTTAAAGTAACACCAATATCTGAATAAGATGTTTCGGTATCACCAGAAATAACGTCTGTTATATTAGGGTCGTTTGCTGCAAAATAAATTAAATTATTAGAAACAGTTCCTTTAACATCTTTTTTATTATCTGTGTTTACATTGTAAAAAAGAGGCGCGTTGGTGTTTACAATTGTATTATTAGAAAGTGTAATATTTTCTGTAGTTTGATAACCGTTTGAAACATCATCTGAAGTACAAGCAACATCTGCATTGGCACTACCACCAATAAAAGTGATTCCATTATTCCATTTTGCGTAATTCCCTACTGTAATACAATCTTGAATATAATTTTCTGTAATTGAGTGGTTGCTATCAGAAATTCTAATACCTCCAGTACCATCAACATCTTCACCTAAGAAGAAGTTTCCATTTACAGTTGCGTTAGAACCATGACGAAGCACTAAAGATCCTCTACATCTTCTAAAAGTGTTGTTGGTATATGTGTTTCCTTTACTTTTGTTTGTAATAATTTCGTTTTCACCATCTGATTGTACAAAGTAATTGTTGCTAACTGTAGCGTTACTATTAACCATTTGATAAGAACTTGTACCTATACGAATCGTTTCGCTATCTCCTGCATTAGAAAGATCATCTCCATTTGCTTTTTTTCCGTATAACTCTGTTAGTTTTTCAAAATTATAAAAATAATTGTTTGAAATTGTATGACCAACTTCTGCACAACTATTGTTTATTTCTGTTTCTCCATCGGCAACTGGTGGAAATGCATTGTAAGAATACTCTCCAAGAATAATAGCTCCTGCTGTTACTTTATTCATAAAAGAACAGTTGATTACATTGTTATAAGTTCCGTATAAAACAATCCATCTATGTTTGGTAATTTGTTCGTCTGCTAAATCTTCTGCTAAATCATCTGGATCAGCTCCTAAGCCATCTATAACACAGTTTTGGATTGTACTGTAGTGTGCATAATCATTACCATTTCTAAATTGAATAAAGTTACTTGCTCCATATCCACCTTTCCAATGAAAACCTTCAACAACTAAATATTCTCCAGTTGCAATTTTAGTATCACCTTCAGATTCTCCACCAATATTCATTTTAAAACCACCTGTAAAAATTACACCACCTGGTGTTTCTGCTCTAAAAGTTACAGGGTTTTCAGCAGTACCAGATCCTAGAAAGTTTTTTCTTGCATCTGTAGAATACGTTCCGTTCTTTAAAATAATGATGTCTCCTGGTTGATATATTTCATTTTGTATATCTTCCGGATCCTCAATGTTATAAGTCTTGTTTTGAGAAATTGTTATGTGTGTAAGTAACAGTAATAATGTAACTACAAAAAAGTATTTTTTTTTCATTTTTTAAACTATTTTTTAATTAATTCTTTATTACAATATTTGGTGAACCAGTTTGGTTTACCAAATATATGCAATAAACTAATTATGCACAAGTAGATTGTTTTTTAAATTTTTTAAAGCTGAAAAAAAGGCAAAGAAATTCTTACAGTAGAATACTATCTTTATGATGACTACTATTTTTTAATAGATTAACAGTTGAAGTTTGATGTTAATACATTGCAAAAGAGATAAGACCTACAATTACTACTCCGATGCCACCCAACAGTAAATAGACGAAATTTAGCAGTATAAATTTAGTAAATGTCTTGAAGTATCCTTGATTGTAGAATTTTTTCATGGCTATTATAAGGTATACTAAAAATAGTACAAAAAATATCCAAGCTTGTTTTAAATCTGTAAAAAAGGAAATTAAATACAAGATTGTTAACAGCATAAAAAATACTGTTTGTGTATGAAAAACAAAAACTAAATGATCTACATAATTATATTTACTTCTGATATAAAATAACTTTAAGAATAATGTAAAAAAGGGTAAAAATATAAACAAAGAAACAGATCCGTAAGACAATAAATCACTTAAGTATTTTTCTCGATTGTCTTTTTTTACAAAAGAATTTGCTGCAACTGCTCTTGTGTATAAAAACCTATTTGTAAAGGTTTTTTCATAATTTAAAGAATCTAAAGCAACGTCTGTGTTAGAGTCTGGGTATTTTTTATGATACCTAACAAACTTATCTAACCTAGAAGATCCATTAAATGAAATTCTATTTCCTTTTGCTATTTTTATGGCGGTTGTGTCTTTCGCTTCTTTTTCTAAGTCTTCTAAAATTTTGTTTTTTGCACTTTCTGGTAAGGGTATAAAAGATTTATCCAATTCATCTTTCACCACCTGTTTTAAAGAATCGATATCTTTTTCTGTAATTTCTTTTTTAGAATTATCAGAATCTTCTATAAAAGAATCTAGTACTTCAGTGCTATTCTTTTCTGATAATTTATCAAATTTTTTCTTACTCAAAAACAAACCAACGATAAGAAAAAAGAAGACTGAAACTGTTAAATAAAAACGAAATGGATTCGAATACCTGCTTCTTCTTCCTGCTACATAATCTATAGAAACTTTCCCTGGGCTTGTTAAAAGCGGTATTATAGTTCGCCAAAACTTTGCGTCAAAAGAGAAAAAACCATTAAACATTTCGTAAACGAAACTTCCAAAAGTAATACTATCACCTTTATTAGCTTGTCCACAATCTGGGCAAAATTTTTCTTGCCCACTAAAAGGATGTCCACAATTTAAACATTCTGGATCTTTAACTTTAGCGAGTTTCTTTTTAGATTTAGTTAGTTTAATAATACAGGTGTTGTTAGTTGAAAAGTTGGTATGAATACTTTAAATTGATCGTAAGTCTCAAGGTTTATCATGGTGTAAAACCCATTCATAGAGCCCATGTTAGATTCTAAAAAGCAACCAGAACTGTATGTATATATATCATTTGGTTTTAGAGTAGGAGTTTGTCCTACAACACCTTCTCCGCTTACAATTTCTGTTCTGTTTAGAGAATCGTTTATTTTCCAAAATCTGTCGGTAAGTTTTACAGTATCTGTTGATGTATTTTTTATGGTAATTATATACGAGAAGGTATAAAACAATCTATTATTTCTATAGCTTGTTCCATTATATTTCGTTTTTACAGAAATTTTTATCCCTTTTGTAATTTGTTCTACCATGAAAAGTAAATGTAGTTTTTTTGTGTGTGAATCACAAATCTATCTTTCTTTTACCTATTTTGATTGAAAAAACCATTGCCTACACCAATTACACGTTGTAAAAAACTTCCAAAAGGTTTGTAGTAAACAATTACTGCATATTCGTTTTCAGTCTCGTAAAAACTACCATTTACATCATTAGTATTTACTTCTCCGTTTTCATTAACAGTAGCATAGGTGTAATTATAGAAGCCTTGTTTTAATAAAAAATTGCCTTTGTAAACTTTTTCTTCAGCATCATAATACATTTTATTTTCTTCAGAAATTTTAAAATCATTAAAAGCTCCATAAATATACACTTCTTTACCTTCAAAAGGTTTGTTGACTAAAAGCGAAAAATGCATCATGGCATAATCTGCTTCTGTTTTAGGGTCTGAGGCTTCTAAGGTTCTAATTACAAACTGGCCATTGATATCTGGATTATACGTGTATTTTCTGAATTCGTTATAAGTAAAAGGGTATAAATAATGATGAAAAACATCTCTTTTTTCTACCTTAACAACGTTTAAGCTGCTGTTTCTAATGATTTTATTATCAAAATAATAATATTCATTTCCTCCCCAAAAATTTGTTTTGTTTGTGTACGTGTATAATAATTGGTTTTGCTTGAAAAATGTAGGTTGTAGGTCTTTTATTTTTTCATCCCAATTGTTATTTTTTAGAACAACAACGTTAATTTCTTGATTTGGGTTGTTGATACGAATGTTAGGATGGTTTATAGAAAATTGAATGGTTTGTTGTGTGTTTAAGGTTTTTGTATTTCTACTTCTTTCTACAGAAACACCAATTGTTGCCGCTTTTTCATAAAGTACAAAGCGTCTTGTAAACACAACTTCGTCATAATTATCTAATACAGATAATAAGTAATTTCCGCTTTTAGTAATTACTGTATTTATATTCGGAATTTGAACAGAATAATGTGTGTAATTCTGCAGTGTGTTGAAAGAATTGGTAACATCTATGATTGCGTTTTGGTCAAAACCATTTATATATTGACTCGATAATAATCTGCTCGATTCCCAATTGTGGTTCATGTGCTCAACTTTATACTGATAATCTTTGCTGTCGGCGTCTAAATCATCAAAAGACAACTCTAAAACAGTACCTAAAGGAACAATAGAAGTAAAGTTGTTTTTCTGTAAAGGTCTTAGCTGAACAGATTTTATGTTTTGTGCTATCGAAATTCCATAAAAGGAAATACAACAAAAAAGAAGTACGTTTTTTATCATTCTACAAAAATATCATTCATTTTAGGATTAAATGCAAAATTCAAGCCAAAAAAACAACTACAACGTTTTCAATTGTTTCTTTGTTATTTAGAATTATTATAAATAATATCATTCACTAAGATAAAAGTTAAAATGTATCCTACATCACTATCAAAATCTTTAAATTTGCATGATTTTTTTTAGATAACTAAATTACTAATTTACTATGTCAAAAGACATTCGTATTAAAAAAGGCTTAGATATTAAGCTGGTTGGCGAAGCAAAACAGACTACCACAGAGCTATCTGTTAGTAGTGTTTATGCGATTAAGCCAGAAGATTTTCACGGAATTATTCCTAAATTAATTGCCAAAGAAGGTGCAGAAGTAAAAGCAGGTGAGTCTCTTTTTTATTCAAAAGATGATGAGCGTATTTTATTTCCAAGTCCTGTTTCTGGTAAAGTAGTGGAGGTAATTCGTGGAGAAAGAAGAAAAGTATTAGCAATGAAAATTGCAGCTGATGCAAAACAAGAATATAAAGATTTTGGCAAGCAAGATGTTAGTAAGATGTCTGCAGAAGAAGTTAAAAATCATTTATTTACTGCTGGTTGCTGGCCTTTTGTAAAACAACGTCCTTATGATGTTATTGCAAATCCAAATCAAGCACCAAAAGCAATATTTGTTTCTGGGTACGCAAGTGCTCCTTTAGCCGCAGATTTAGATTATACTTTAAAAGGAAAAGAAGCTGAATTACAAGCTGCACTTACTGCTGTTGGTAAATTAACAGAAGGAAAAGTACATGTTTCTATTGCAAATAAAGCAGTATCTCCTTTTGGTAGTTTAAACGGAATAGAAATTCATACAGTTTCTGGACCTCATCCTGTTGGAAATGTAGGAACTCAAATTTCACAATTAGATCCTATTAATAAAGGTGAAGTTGTTTGGGTGATTGCTCCTCAAGATTTAGTAATTATTGGTGAACTTTTATTAACAGGTAAATTTAATGCTGCTAGAAAAGTTGCTTTAACAGGTGCCAAGTTTAATGAGCCACAATATGTTACTGCAATTCCTGGTGCAACAATTTCTGATGTAGTAAAAGGAAATCTAGATAATAGCAACACTAGAATTATTAGTGGAAACGTATTGTCTGGAAAAGAGGTAAAAGAAGATGAGTTTTTAGGTTATTATGACAATCAAATAACTGCAATTCCAGAAGGAAATGATTATGAACTTTTTGGTTGGACAACTCCAGTTTTTAATAAAATTTCTCCTTCAAGAGCGTTAACTTTCTCTTGGTTAAATCCAAAGAAAAAATACGATTTAAATACAAACACAAACGGAGAACACAGAGCTTTTGTAGTTACAGGTTCTTATGAGGAAGTGTTTCCTATAGATTTATATCCAATGCAATTGTTAAAAGCATGTATGTATAAAGATTTAGATGAAATGGAAGCTTTAGGTGCTTATGAAGTAGCACCAGAAGATTTTGCACTAACAGAATTTATTTGTGTTTCTAAACAACCTCATCAGAAAATAATTAGAGAAGGTTTAGATTTAATGAGAGAAGAATTAGGATAAGATTATGGGCTTAAAACAAAATTTACATAATTTAAAAGAGAAATATAAAGGGACAAAAATGGCTCCTGCGTTTAACGCAATCCATACCTTTTTATATCTGCCAAATGAAGTAACTCACGGAGGTACTCATATTAAGGCAGCAGATGATTTAAAACGTACTATGAATACTGTAATATTGGCGTTAATTCCATGTTTGCTATTTGGTATGTTCAATGCAGGATTTCAACATAACGTTGCCGTAAATGGAAACTTTACTTCTGGTATGTCTTTCTTTAGTGGAGACTTTTGGAACTTTAGTAACTTACTTATAGGAGCAGTAAAAATAGTACCATTGGTAATTATTTCTTATGGTGTTGGTTTAGGAGTAGAATTTATTTTTGCAATTATCAAAGGGCATGAGGTTGAAGAGGGATATTTAGTAACAGGAATGTTAGTTCCTTTAATTGTTCCTGTTGATACTCCATTATGGATGTTAGCTGTGGCTGTAATTTTCGGTGTTGTAATCGGAAAAGAAGTTTTTGGAGGAACAGGAATGAATATCTTAAATCCGGCGTTAACAATAAGAGCTTTCTTATTCTTTGCATATCCAACTTGGATGTCTGGAGATAAAGTATGGGTAACAGGAGCAGTAGAAGCTACAGGGACCGCAGATGCCATTTCTGGAGAAACTGTTTTAGGAAGTTTGGCACAAGGAAAAGAAATAGTGTATTCTGCTTGGGATATGTTTGCAGGATTTATACCAGGTTCAGTAGGAGAAACATCTACCTTATTAATTTTATTAGGAGGACTTTTCTTAATCTTTACAAAGATTGGAAGCTGGAGAATCATGTTAAGTTCTGCTTTAGGAGCACTTGCTATGGGAATCATTTTTAATCAAATTGCAGATGCAGGTATTATTTCTGAAAGCAGTAAGTTTTATAGTTTAATGAATACACCTTTCTGGCATCACTTACTAATTGGTGGATTTGCATTTGGAGCAGTATATATGGCTACAGATCCTGTAACAGCATCACAAACAAATAAAGGAAAATGGATTTACGGTTTCTTAATCGGGTTTATCTCTATTATGATACGTGTATTTAATCCTGCATATCCAGAAGGAGTAATGTTAGCAATCTTGTTAATGAATGTATTTGCTCCAACAATAGACCATTATGTGGTACAAGGAAATGTAAATAAGAGAAAGAAACGTTTAAAAGCCAAAACTGCTTAGTTATGTCTAAAAAAACAGATAGTAATTTATATACAATGTTATTCGCCACAGGAATGGTGATAATAGTAGGAGCTATATTAGCGTTTTTTGCATCGGCGTTGAAACCAACAATCGATGAAAATAAACGTATAGAAAAGCAACAGAATATATTATACGCAATGGGCGTAAATGAAAACGATGAAACAAGTGCAGTCTTTATATCTAAAGATAAAGTAGCAGGAGCGTTTTCTAAATATATTACAAAGCAATTAGTTATTCAAGGATCAGATATTTCTGAAGATGAAAATGCGTATTTAATTGATCTTAAAAAAGAACAAACTTCAGCTAAAGAAGGAAATGTTAGAAGATTGCCTTTGTTTATTGGAGAAAAAGATGGAAAAACATTTTACATCGCTCCAATTAGAGGTAAAGGACTTTGGGATGCAGTTTGGGCATATGTTGCTATGGATGCTAACATGGTAGTTCAAGGAGCATATTTTGATCATAAAGGAGAAACAGCAGGTTTAGGTGCAAACATTAAACAACGTTACTTTATGGATGATTTTATTGGAGAACATTTATTAAAAGATGGAGATTTTAAAGGAATTGCAATTTCTAAATCTAATAACGATCCAAAGAACGAAGACAAAACAGACAACGAAGTAGATGCAATTGCTGGTGCAACCATTACTGGTGATGGAGTTTCAGCAATGATTAAGTCTGAGTTGAAAAAATATGTATCATACTTTAACACTTTAAAAACAAATTAATATGGGACTTTTATCGAAAAAAGACGCAGCATTAATCACAGACCCATTTGCAGATAATAACCCAATTACAATTCAAGTATTAGGTATTTGTTCTGCATTAGCAATTACAGCAGAATTAAAAGCTTCTATTGTAATGGCAGTTTCTGTATTGTTTGTGTTAGGTTTAGGAAATGTAGTAATCTCTTTAATGAGAAACATTATTCCTTCTAAAATTAGAATTATTGTACAGTTAATTGTAGTTGCTACATTAGTAATTATTGTTGATTTAGTTTTAAAAGCATTTCAATACGAACTTAGTAAAACACTAGGTGCTTTTATTGGATTGATTATTACAAACTGTATTATTATGGGACGTTTTGAAGCTTTTGCTTTAGCAAACGGACCTTGGAAATCTTTCTTAGACGGAATAGGAAACGCAGTTGGTTATGGAGTTATTCTAATCATTGTTGGTTTCTTTAGAGAATTGTTAGGTTCTGGTACTTTATTAGGTTTTAAAGTATTGGGAGATCCTATTGAAAAAACAGGATTATATGCTATTGGATATGAAAACAATGGTTTCATGTTATTAGCACCAATGGCGTTAATAGTAGTTGGAATTCTTATTTGGATTCAACGTAGTAGAAACCCAGCATTAATAGAAGAAAACTAAAATTAGTGAACAGTCTCAATAATTCATTATTGAACACTGAAAACTAAAAACTGAAATATATGGAACATTTAGAATTATTTTTCAAATCGATATTTATAGACAACATGGTGTTTGCAACCTTCTTAGGAATGTGTTCTTACCTTGCTGTATCTAAAAAAGTAACGACAGCCGTTGGTTTAGGTGCTGCAGTAATCTTTGTATTAGCTGTAACAGTTCCGTTAAACTGGTTGTTAGATCAATACATATTACAACCTGGAGCATTATCTTGGTTAGGTTCAGAATATGCTGAGTATGATTTAAGTTTCTTATCATTTATCTTATTTATTGCAACTATTGCAACAATGGTACAACTGGTAGAAATTATAGTTGAGAAATTCTCACCCTCATTATACAATTCATTAGGTATTTTCTTACCATTAATTGCAGTAAACTGTGCAATTTTAGGAGGATCTTTATTTATGCAATCTCGTGAAATAGCTACTTTAGGATTAGCAACAACTTACGGAATTGGATCTGGAATCGGATGGTTTTTAGCAATTCTTGCGATTGCTGCAATTCGTGAAAAAATTAGATACTCTAATATACCTGCACCATTAAGAGGACTAGGAATTACATTTATTGTAACTGGTTTAATGGCAATTGGTTTTATGAGCTTTGGAGGAATGTTAACAGGTGGTGATGAAGAAGCTAAAGAAGCTCCTGTAACAGCAACTGTTAAAGAGATTAAAGAAGAGGTAAAAGCTAAAGAAATGAAGAAAAAAGAATTAGCGAATAACACTAAAGAAATTATAGAATAATGATATTAGCGACAAGTACATTAGGAACCATTGTAGCTACAGTAGTTGCATTCTTAGTAATAACTTTGTTATTAGTTGCATTGTTATTATTTGTTAAACAAAAACTATCTCCTTCTGGGCCCGTAAAAATAACCATAAATGGAGAAAGAACTATCGAGGTTGCTTCAGGTGGGTCTTTATTATCTACTTTAGGAAACGAAAAAATATTTTTACCATCTGCATGTGGTGGAGGTGGAACATGTATTCAATGTGAATGTCATGTAAACTCTGGTGGAGGTGAAGCTTTGCCTACAGAAACTCCTCACTTTACTCGTAAAGAGTTAGCACATGGTGCACGTTTATCATGTCAGGTAAAAGTAAAACAAGACATGGATATCTCAATTCCAGAAGAAATTTTTGGAATTAAAAAATGGGATGCTGTTGTAGTTAGAAATTACAATGTAGCTACTTTTATCAAAGAGTTTGTTGTTGAGATTCCAGAAGATATGGGATACAAAGCAGGAGGATATATTCAAATTGAAATTCCAGCTTGTGAAGTAAACTATGCGGATATGGACATTACTGCACACCCAGAAGAGCACGATACACCAGATAAGTTTGAGGCTGAATGGAATAAATTTGGTTTAAGACCATTGGTAATGAAAAACAATGAGACTGTAGAAAGAGCATATTCTATGGCTTCTTACCCTGCAGAAGGTAGAGAAATTATGTTGAATGTACGTATAGCTACACCTCCTTTTGATAGAGTAAAAGGTGGCTGGATGGATGTAAATCCTGGAGTTGCTTCTTCATATATCTTTAACTTAAAGAAAGGTGACAAGTGTGTAATTTCTGGTCCTTATGGAGAGTTCTTTATCAACGAATCTGATGCAGAAATGTTATATGTTGGTGGTGGAGCAGGTATGGCGCCAATGCGTTCTCATTTATACCACTTATTCAGAACATTAAAAACTGGTAGAAAAGTTACGTATTGGTACGGAGGACGATCTAAAGCAGAATTATTCTATATCGAACATTTCAGAGCGTTGGAAAAAGATTTTCCAAACTTCAAATTCTATATTGCTTTATCTGATCCTACAGAGGCAGATAATTGGGTAAAGAAAAAAGACATTAATGATGAAGCAGGAGATGGTTTTGTTGGATTTATACATAATTGTGTAATAGAAAATTATTTAAATCATCATGAGTCTCCAGAAGATTTAGAATTGTATTTCTGTGGACCACCGTTAATGAACAATGCAGTTCAGAAAATGGGAGAAGATTTTGGTCTTGCAGATGAGAATATCCGATTTGACGATTTTGGAGGATAAACTTCAATAAATATATTATTTTAAAGCCGATACAAATTGTGTCGGCTTTTTTTATGGTACTATTTTAAGAGTTTAGATATTATAATAGCTGTTTAAGAACATTTCTTTTATGGTTAGGTATTTATTGATTAATCTTAAGGAAATAATCTTCTTGAGGTTTATGAAAGAATGTCCTATTTGTGCTAAACATAATAAAGAAAAGCTATCAATTAAAAGTTTGATACCTTCTTTTGGGCTAATGAAGTGTTTTAATTGTAGAAAGAGATTTGTTTGGATTAGGTTATTCTGTAAGAACTATTTTTTAATAAATGAATCACTTCTAAAATAGGACGGTTTTATAAAATCAATTTCCTTTCATTATTTCAATAAAAGATAACGATCTCGAAAACTTCTACAAACTTATAAATATATTTTGTCATGCTTAAATAATTGAAGTTCCTTAAAATTCAGTAGTTTAGTAAAACTAATCTAGAGCAATGAATTGGACTTCTTATCTTATTATCTTTTTAAGCACCGTTGTTGTTATTAGTATTTTACTTTATTTTTTTCAAGAACGTTTTTTATTTCATCCAGAAAAATTGCCAGAAGATTTTCAATTTCAATATGAAAACCAAGAAGTAAAAGAATACAACCTAAAGATAAATGATGATGTAACCATAAATGGATTGCATTTTAAAGCTAAAAATTCTAAAGGCTTAGTTTATTATTTAAAAGGAAATTCAAAAAGCATAAAGGGGTGGGGAAAGTTTGCAGTTGATTTTACAATCCATAATTACGATGTGATTATGATTGATTATCGTGGCTTTGGAAAAAGTACCGGTAAAATGAGTCAAGAAAGTATGAAGCATGA
The DNA here is from genome assembly GCA_965367085.1 of uncultured Polaribacter sp. Taxonomy (GTDB): domain Bacteria; phylum Bacteroidota; class Bacteroidia; order Flavobacteriales; family Flavobacteriaceae; genus Polaribacter. Next base: position 76,602 of record CBDUHF010000001.1, on the reverse strand, counting down.
TGCTTTGTATGTGTATGATAAACTGAAAGAAGTTGTAAAGGAAGAAAATATAATTATTTACGGACGATCTTTAGGTACAGGTTTGGCTACTAAAGTGGCGTCTATGAATAATCCTAAAATGTTGGTATTGGCTTGTCCTTATTTTAGCATGAAAAAGAACGTAAAAAGGTACTTGCCATTTGTTCCTTTAGGTTTGGTAATGCGTTATTCTATGCCAACGTATAAATGGATTAAGTATGTAAAATGTCCGATTAAAATTATTCATGGAACTAATGATAAGGTTATAAAATTTAGGTCGAGTATTCTGCTATCTAAAATGAAACCAAACCTCACAAAGTTGTTTCCAATAATTGGTGGTGGACATAAAGATTTGCATAATTTTGAGAGTTACCATAAAACATTGCATGAGATTTTAACCAACAAAGAAGAATTGGAAATAGATAGAGATAAAACAAGTATCGATTTTATTAGAACAAAGAAAAGTAAGAAATAGTGATTAAAAGAATTTTAGCATCCATTAGTTTTTTATTGATAGTTGGATTGTTTTTTTTTTATTTTTTTCAAGAGAAATTTATTTTTATCAATTGGAAAAAATTAGATAGAAATTACCAATATCAATTTTCAAATAAATTTGAAGAAGTTTTTATAAAAACAAACACAGGCAATGAAATTAACGCACTACATTTTAAATTACCAAATCCAAAAGGAGTTGTTTTGTTTTGTCATGGAAATAAAGGCAATTTAACGAGATGGGGAAAAAGAGTTTCATATTTTTTAGATTATAATTATGACGTTTTAGTTTTTGATTATAGAAATTACGGTAAAAGTACAGGAGCGTTTAATGAAGAGCACATGTATAATGATGGACTTTCTGTTTATCAACATTTAAAAGAGCGTTATAACGAAGAAGACATTGTTGTGTATGGATTTTCTTTAGGAGGCACATTTGCTACAAGAATTGCATCACAAAATAAACCCAAAGAATTAATTTTAGAAGCACCTTTTTATAATTTAAAAAAAGCACTACAGTGTTACTCTATAATAGCGCCCACTTTTTTATTGAAATATCAGTTTAGAACGGATAAAGATATTCCTAAAGTAACTTCACCAATTACTGTTTTTCATGGAAATAATGATAAAACAACTTCTTTTAAAGAATCTAAAAAGTTATTAGAACTAAATACATCAACAAAAAATAAGTTTGTAGAAATTGATGGTGGTACTCATCATAATGTTAGAGAATTTGCTGTTTATAAAGAGAACCTAAAAGAAATTTTAGAGCGATAGTATTCTTTGAACTTTATAAATTGTATTTTTGAAGACTATAAAATACAGAATGAAAAGTATCCAGAAAATATTAAAAAAGAAAAAGTATATTAAAGTTAAACTAAAGAGAATTGCTACAAATCATTTAGAATTTAAAGCAATAATTAATGGTGTTAAAGGGAGCTTTATTTTAGATACTGGTGCTTCTAATTCTTGTGTTGGCTTAGACCAAATTGAACATTTTAAGTTAGATGCAGAAGAAAGTGAAACCAAAGCAGCAGGAGCAGGAGCTACCGATATGGAAACCAAACAATCTAAAAATAATGTGCTTAAAATTGGAGATTGGAAAACAAATAAATGTCATTTAGTTCTCTTTAATTTAACGCATGTAAATACCGCTTTAACACAACATAATGCTAAAAAAGTTCATGGTATTATTGGTGCTGATGTTCTTCAAAGTGGAAAAGCATTTATAGATTATAGTAAAAACATATTGTATTTAAAGAAGCCTAGTAAATGGGGTAGATAATTGTATATTTTAAAATTTAAAAAACAAAAAAATGAGTTTGCAGAAACAAGTAATGGATAAAATGAAAGAAGCAATGAAAGCAAAAGATACAATTGCTTTACAAGCTTTAAGAGCAGTAAAATCTGCTTTTTTATTAGCAAAAACAGAAACAGGTGTTCAAGAAGAATTAACAGAAGAACAAGAGCTGAAGATTATTATAAAACAAGTGAAACAAAGAAAAGATAGCGCAGAAATTTTTGTAAAACAAGGAAGACAAGATTTGGCAGATCCTGAGTTAGCAGAATTAGCGGTTCTTGAGCAATTTTTACCAGAAGCATTGTCTGAAGAAAAGATAGAAGAAGTTGTTGTTGCTACAATTGCTAAAGTTGGCGCTTCTGGAATGAAAGATATGGGAAAAGTTATGGGAATGGTGTCTAAAGAATTAGCAGGACAAGCGGAAGGAAAAGTAATTTCTATGTTAGTTAAAAAGCATTTAGCCTAATTTTTTTGGCCCTATAGTTCAACTGGATAGAATATCAGATTTCGGCTCTGACGGTTGAAGGTTCGAATCCTTCTAGGGTCACAGTTTTGATATAAAACCTAAGAAATTACATCTGTAATTTCTTAGGTTTTTTTATTTTAAAAATATTTTTCATTCATGACATAAATCATCTTTTTAACTCTTATTTCTTAATAATTTTGACACTGAAAGGAAAACTATTTGTCTTATGAGAAAAAGCATACCTATATCAGAAATTATGACTACAGATGTAGTAACACTAAACATTAAAGATGATTTAGTAACTGCTGAAAAGTTATTTAAAAAGAATAATATTAGACACATACCTGTAGTAGAAGGTAAAAAAATTTTAGGAATGCTGAGTTACTCAGATATCCTTAGAATTAGCTTTGCTGATGTTGCAGACGATGAAGAAAACGTAGACACTTTTGTTTATGACATGTTTACCATTAAACAAGTTATGGCCAAAAATCTATTTATGGTTCCACCTTATGCAACAATAAAAGAGGTGGCACAATTATTAAGTAAAAAAGAATTTCATGCACTTCCAATTGTAGAAGATAATGAGCTAGTTGGTATTGTTACAACTACAGATTTAATTAAATATTTGGTAGCGCAACTTTAAAGGTTTTTTGTATTTTTTTTCAATAAAAAAAATATGTTAGTTAGTATGTATGTTAGTTAGTAAGAAAGAGGCTTTAGTTAGGCCTCTTTTTTGTTTATATATGCTGATATAATTCTTTGTATATCTCTATTGTCCTTTTTAGGTTGAACAAAAAACTGATAATCTTCTGGGTTTTCTAATTGTTTTGCTTGGTTGGCTTCTACATATCCAAAACCTTGATAAATTCCATCTAAAATTAAAGCAAAACCAACTTCGTTTTTTGTTCTACCTTTTTCTTTGATGACTAAGTTTTCTGCTCCAATTCCTACTGATTTTATAGCCTCTTTAACTCTTTTATTATAGTCTTCTACTGCTTCTTTATCACAACAAATACCTTTACATTCTTTTAGTTGATAATGAAAACAACTTGAAACATTTGTTTGTAAATGACAATACTTAGGACACAATTCAAATTCTTTGCATAGATTTTCTACAAAAATTCTAGATTCTGCAACCGAATAGAATTTCATTATTGGGTTTGGAACTAATTTTAAACGATTCCAAGCCAGATGATGAATTCCTTTTTGGTCTTCGTAAGAAAACAATCCAATGGCTTCACCAGCTCTTCTTTGTGCTCTATTAAACTTTGGGTACATATGTTTTATTTCTGAAGATTCATGCAATAGAGCTAACAACTCGCTACCCGTTTTGGTGAAAGAAATATCTGCAGTTTCTAAACACATAGTTTGCTCTTTTTTCTTTTTGTCATAAAAATGACTAATAACACGTTGTTTTATATTATTAGCTTTACCTACATAAATAACCTGTTTCTCTAAGTTTTTAAAATAGTAAACTCCAAATGTTTCAGGCAAATTGTCAACTACTTTTTTATCTAAAAGTGGAGGTAAAGTAGCTTGTCTAGATTTTGGATTTAAAAATGAATTAATGGTGAAGTTATCGTCTCTTTCTATGATTCTTCTAAATAATTCTGTGGTTGCTTCTGCATCTCCTTTTGCTCTGTGTCTTCCATTGATTGGAATGTTTTCATGGGTACAAATGTTACCCAAACTATAAGAACTTAAGCCAGGAATAATTTTTCTTGATAAACGAACTGTACAGAGTTTTTTGCGTTTAAAATCGAACCCTAAATTTTTAAATTCTGCTTGAATAATATTGTAATCGAAATTGACATTATGAGCAACAAAAATAGTGTCTTTAGTAATTTCTTCTACTTTTCTGGCAATCTCATAAAACTTTGGTGCATTTCTTACCATTGCATTTGTAATGCCTGTAAGATTTGTAATAAAGGGCGGAATTGAACTTTCTGGGTTTACTAAAGTTGTAAACTCATCAACTATTTTTTTTCCATCAAAAACAAAAATGGATATTTCAGTTATTTTAGAACCTTTATATCCATTTCCTGTGGTTTCTATGTCTACAATTGTATATAACAATTAGTTTATTAAGTTTTTTAAATCTTCAATAGTTTCAGTTGGATTTTCAGATCCAAAAACATAACTACCTGCAACTAGAACATTTGCTCCAGCTTCTATTAATTTATTTGCATTTTTATCTGTAACGCCACCATCTATTTCTATTAGACATTCAGATGCTGTGAAATCTATTAAATGTTTTAATTGACTTACTTTTTTATAGGTGTTTTCTATAAATGATTGTCCGCCGAAACCTGGATTTACACTCATAATACAAACTACATCTAAATCTGCAATAATATCTTCTAAAACAGCAATTGGTGTATGAGGATTTAAAGCAACTCCCGCTTTCATTCCTGCAGCTTTTATAGCTTGTATGGTTCTATGTAAATGTGTACAAGCTTCATAATGTACCGTTAAAATAGTTGCCCCTAAATCTGCAAAAGTTTGAATATATTGATCTGGATTTACAATCATTAAATGTACATCAATCGTTTTTGTAGCGTGCTTAGAAATTGCTTTTAAAACGGGCATTCCAAAAGAAATGTTGGGTACAAAAACACCATCCATAATATCAATATGAAACCAATCTGCTTCACTATTGTTTACCATTTCGATGTCTCTTTGTAAGTTAGCAAAATCTGCTGCTAAAATTGAAGGTGCAATTAAATTACTCATTAGTTAGTTGTTGTGTTGTTATTTAATTTTGCAAAGGTAATTAAATTGTCATTGCGAGGTACGAAGCAATCTCTTAAAAATATTAGAATAATTTATTATAAAATTCGACCACATAGTCACATAGAAAATAAAGAATTTGTGGTAAAAAGAAATGTATATAAATAGGTTTAGCCCTGATTGAACGGTTTGTTTGAGCTCTTTTTTACTGCCAGTTCGAGTGAATTTTGAAGTATGAAAAATTTGTATCGAGAACAGAAGTAAAAAAAGCGAGTAGTGAAAGCAGGAAATAGCTTCAAAAAAAAACTCCCAAAAATGAATTTGAGAGTTTTAAGTTTTTATATTTTCGGTATGAGTGAGATACCAACAGCAATCTTTGATTGCTATCCAAGATAAGTCATTAAAATTTTAGATCTAGAAGTGTGTTTTAATCTTCTAATAGCTTTTTCTTTAATTTGACGAACACGTTCTCTTGTTAAATCAAACGTTTCACCAATTTCTTCTAAAGTCATTGGTTGGTGTTCACCTAAACCAAAGTATAATTTTACAACATCTGCTTCACGTGGAGTTAGCGTTTCTAACGCTCTGTTAATTTCTATACGTAAAGATTCGTGTAATAAAACTCTATCAGGATTTGGAGATTCACCAGAATTTAGTACATCATATAAGTTAGAGTCTTCACCTTCAATTAAAGGAGCATCCATAGATACGTGACGCCCAGAATTTTTCATAGATTCTTTCACGTCATTTACAGTCATGTCTAATTTCTTAGCAATTTCTTCTGCAGATGGTGGACGTTCGTTTTCTTGCTCTAAGAAAGCATACATTTTGTTAATTTTATTGATAGAACCAATTTTATTTAACGGTAAACGTACAATTCTAGATTGTTCTGCTAAAGCTTGTAAGATAGATTGACGAATCCACCAAACTGCGTATGATATAAATTTAAAACCACGAGTTTCATCAAAACGTTTTGCTGCTTTAATTAAACCTAAGTTTCCTTCGTTTATTAAATCGGGTAATGTTAATCCTTGATTTTGATATTGTTTTGCAACAGATACAACAAATCTTAAATTGGCTTTTGTTAACTTTTCTAATGCTCTTTGATCGCCAGCTTTAATTCGCTGTGCTAATTCTACTTCTTCATCAGCCGTAATTAAGTCTACTTTACCAATTTCTTGTAAATATTTGTCTAAGGATGCAGTTTCTCTATTAGTAACCTGCTTTGTAATTTTAAGTTGTCTCATCTAATTCTCTATAACTTTTTAAAGGATTAATGTAATTGCTACAATTACTTATACGTAACACTTTTAAAAAATGTTACAAAAAATATTTTTTTTTAATTATACTAAAATCCTCAAAGTAGATTTTACACCATTCACCGATTATTTTTTACCAATTATCTTTTTATTTTATTTAGATGTGACTTATTCTTTTTTTTTGTGTCAAAATGATAACTAAGTGAAAACAATTGATGTTAAAAGTTTAAGTGACGAAGAATTAGTCATTAAAATAGTAGAAACAAATAATACCCAATTATTTGCTGTTTTGTATGATAGATTTTCTAACGTTGTTTATAATAAATGCTATGGCTTTTCTAAAAATAAGGAAGAGGCAGAAGATTTAACACATGATGTTTTTATTAGGTTATTTGTAAAGCTTAAAACCTTTAAGGGTAATTCTAAATTCTCTACATGGTTGTATTCTTTTACGTATAATTTTTGTGTAAATTATGTACAAAGAAACGCTCATAAAAAGAAAGAAAGAGTTACAGTTATTACAGATGAAATAAAAGAAGAAGATGTTTCTCAAGAAATTGATGATGCGACTCTATTTGAGTTAAAATCAGAAAAATTGGCAAAAGCATTGACTTTAATTGACCCGGCAGACAAAATGATTTTGTTAATGAAATATCAAGATGATATGAGTATTAAAGAAATAAAAGATGTTTTAGAAGTTGGAGAAAGTGCAGTTAAAATGCGTATTAAAAGAGCAAAAGAAAAAGTTGTTCGTGCGTATGAAGAACTGTAAGAATGAATCGTATGAAGAACTGTAATAGTTATGGAAAATCCCTTTAAAAGAATTATACACCATCATAGTGTACCCCAAGTGCTGAAAGAAAAAATTATTAGTGATATTAGTATGATTAAACTCACACTTGATATCGCTGATCTGTTTATGGTAAAATATCCTAAAACAATAGGAGGTTTGCTTAACGGAGGCAAAAACGGAAATAAAGAATATTAAAGAAATATTAGAATGAAACTATTACTACTTAAACTTCAATCTGATTTTGATTTTAGTTTCTTACAAAATTTATGGAATAATTTTCTAGAGTTTTTACCTCAATTATTAAAAGGAATTCTTTTTTTAATTATTGGATGGTTAATTATAAAAGTAATTTTATATGTTATTAAAAAAGCTTTAGGTTTTAGTAACATCGATAGTTTACCAGAAAAATTAAATATTGATGAAATCTTTGGAGAATCGTCAATTAAAATTCAGCCAACAAAAATTATTGTTACTGCCATTAAATGGATTTTAATTTTAGTCTTTATTATTGTTGGTTCTGAACTTTTAGGACTTAGAATGGTTTCTGAACAATTAAGTAACTTAATTGGTTACATTCCAAAACTAATAAGTGCTCTTGTAATTTTTGCAGTTGGTATTTATGTTGCTAATTTGGTTAAAAATGCACTCACATCTACTTTTAAATCTTTAGAGTTAACAGGTGGTAATTTAATAGGAAATATTGCTTTTTATATCATTGCCATTATAGTTTCTGTTACTGCATTAAATCAAGCAGGAATAAATACCGATTTAATTACCAGCAATTTATCAATTATTTTAGGGTCTATTTTAGCTGCTTTTACAATTTCTTTCGGACTTGGTTCTAGAGATGTCATTAAAAGATTGTTATTCGGTTATTATTCTCGTAAAAATTTGCAAGTTGGTCAGAAAATTAAGACCAATGGAATGGAAGGAGTCATAGAATCTATAGATAATATTTGTGTTGTTTTAGTAACAGAAAAGGGTAAAGTTGTTTTACCAATAAATAGTATAGTAGACAATAACGTTGAAATATTAGGTTAAATACATTTAAGGATTGGTGAATTTGTTGGGGGACAATTTATCATGTGTGATTTTTATCACAAAAAGAAAGAGACCGTGAAAACGGTCTCTTTTATTTTTATAACTAATTATTGGTTTTTAAAATAAACCATTTATTTGAGCATCAATTCTATCAATAATATAACCTAAGTCTTCTTGGTTATCTACAAAATCTAAATTATCTACATCAATAATTAATAATTTTCCTTTTGTATAGGTAGATATCCATGCTTCATAACGTTCGTTTAATCTGCTTAAATAATCTATACTTATAGAGTTTTCATAATCTCTTCCACGTTTGTGTATTTGTCCAACTAACGTTGAAATATCTGCGCGTAAGTAGATTAATAAATCTGGCGGAGTTACAAGGTTTTCCATTAACTCAAATAAAGAACTATAATTATTGTAATCTCTATTGGTCATTAAACCCATTGCATGTAGGTTAGGAGCAAAAATATGAGCATCTTCATAAATTGTTCTATCCTGAATGATCTTATTACCTGTTTGTCTTAATTCTAAAATTTGACGAAAACGACTGTTTAAAAAATAAACTTGTAAGTTAAAAGACCAACGTTCCATTTCTGAATAAAAATCGTCTAAATACGGGTTTTCATCAACAGACTCAAAATGAGGTTCCCATTTAAAATGTTTGGCTAAAAGTTTTGTAAGTGTGGTTTTACCAGCACCAATATTTCCTGCAATTGCAACGTGCATATATGTTATTCTATAAGATTAAAAATAGGGTTGATAAAGGTACTAAAATTTTGCAACTAGAAAAGTTTTAACAAATCAATTTATATGCTAAACTTCTTTTGCTAAAAGATTATGCCATTCTATCTTTTTAAACTTTAAATAAAGTTGTGGGTATGGGAGAAAACCTAAGAAATAGCATTCGAAAAAATAAGAAAAGTTAACGGAATGTTAAAATTGATGAGTGATTAAACCATTGGCAATGTATAAAGTCTTATTAAATATTAGATAAGTTTTGAAATAACTTGAGTCTGTTTAACTTTGTGTTATAAATATTAAACGATTTTAGTTTATAATTAAGACTTTTTAATTCTAAAACTTATATTTTTGCAAAAAATAAATTTTAAATTATGAAAAAAATTATACTTTCAATATTGTTAATTAGTTCATTATCAGTTTTTTCTCAGAAAAATTTTCAAGGTAAAGCTGTTTATATGTCTAAAACTACAATGGATATGAGCCGATTTGACAAAATGCCAGAACAACGTAAAAAACAGATTATGGCTCGTATGAAAAGTTTTTTAGAGAAAACATATACTCTAAACTTCAATAAAGCGGAATCTTCATTTAAAGAAAATGTTGTTTTAGAAGGTCCAGGTGCTTCTGGTCCAAGTTGGGGAAGAAGTAACGGACAAGGTTCTATCTACAAAAACTTAACAGACAAAAAAATGATAGAAGATGTAGAGCAGTTTAGCAAGCGTTTCTTGATTGTAGAAAATATGGACCAACCTAAATGGGAATTAGGAATGGAGAGCAAAAAAATAGGAAATTATACTTGTTATAAAGCTACTTTAGTAAAAGAAGATAATTCAATCGATTTTGGAAGTATTTTTGGTAGAAGAGGTAGAGGTGGAGAAAAGAAAAAAGACTCAACAAATACTAAAGAAAAAGAAGTAGTAAAAGAACCAGAAGCTAAAATGCTTACTGTAACTGCATGGTATACACCTCAAATTCCGGTAAGTGCTGGTCCAGATAAATATTATGGTTTACCAGGTTTAATTCTAGAATTAAATACGGGAAGAACTACAATGTTGTGTACAGAAATATCTATTAGTTCTGATGAAACTGTAGAAATTAAAGAACCTAAAAAAGGAAAAGAAGTTACTAGAGAAGAATACAATATTATTGTAAAGAAAAAAACTGAAGAATTAAAAGAGCGTTTTCAAAATAGAAGACCTGGTAGTGGAAGAGGAAGGTTCTAGATATCAAAATTACTAATCAAATATACTTATGAAAAAAATACTACTTATTGCCATTATTATGGTAACATGGGTTACTAGTGCTCAAATTCAATTAACAGGTGTTGTAAAAGATTCTATAGGAAATCCTTTAGAAATGGCAAATGTTATTGCTTTAGATCCTGTGGCTAAAAGAATAGCATCTTATAGTTTTACAGATGAAAAAGGAAGCTTTAAATTAGATTTAAATAGAAACACTAGTTACAATATAAAAATTAGTTATGTAGGTTTCAAAGAGATAAGTGAATTTATAAAAACCAAGGAATCAAATATTTCTAAAATATATACCATGCTAGATGATAACATGTTAGATGGTATAAATATTGTTTCCAAAATGCCTGTTACTATTAAAGGAGATACAATAATCTATAATGCAGATTCTTTTGTAAACGGTTCTGAACGTAAGTTAGAAGATGTATTAAAGAAATTACCAGGAGTAGAAGTAAATGATGCTGGAGAAATTGAAGTTGAAGGAAAGGTAGTAGAAAAAATAATGGTTGATGGTAAGGAGTTTTTTAGTGGAGATACCAAATTGGCGTCTAAAAACATTCCTTCTAATGCTGTAGATAAAATTCAGGTATTAAGAAATTACGGAGATGTTAGCCAGTTAAGTGGCGTTCAAAACAATCAAGACAGAGTTGCAATTAATATCAAATTAAAAGAAGGAAAAAAGAATTTTTGGTTTGGAGACGTTACAGCTGGAGTAGGAAATTCGCCCGATACAGGTTTGTATTTATTTCAACCTAAACTATTCTATTACACTCCAAAATATACCATTAATGTTATTGGTGACGTAAATAATATTGGTGATGTAGTTCTAAGTAGAAGAGATGTAAGAAGTTTTGGAGGTGGTTTTCAAAGTCAAAGTCCATCAAATGGAACAAATATTAATATTGCAGATGCAGGAATTGGTTTTTTAAACGCAAGTGCAAGAAATGCAAATAAGATTGAAACCAAATTATCTGCATTAAACTTTAGCTATTCACCTAATAAAAAATTAGATTTAAGTGGTTTTTTAATTTGGTCTAGCAATAATAATGGTCAGCGAAATATTAATTCTATAGATTATATAGATCCTAATACTCCAGACGATTTTGTAGACAACAAAACAGATCAAACAAGTAATACCGGTTTGTTTAGATTTAGTACTATTTACAAGAAAGACTTTAACAATCAATTAAATTATGATGTAACTGGTCGTTTTTCTAATGAGTTTAGAACAGATGATGTAAATTCTCTTGTTTTAAGTGATATTAGTGAAGCAGAAAGAGCTACTCCATATAAAATAAATCAAAATTTTAGTTATTTCTACACCGCAAGTGAAAAAAGCATTTTTGCATTAGAAGTTCAGCATTTGTTACAAGATGAAGATCCTTTTTATGTTGCTTCTTTAGAAAATGACCCTAATAATAACAATCCAAATGATATTGATGCTCTAGAAGAATTTGAAGATGGATTTGATGATGCTGCAGAAAGTTTAGGCTTAGATAGAAGTAATGTGTTTTATAATTTAGAACAAGACAGACGTGTAAAGTCAAATCAATTAGATGCTAAATTAGATTACTATTATATTCTAAATTCTACAAGTAATTTAAATTTTGTTACAGGTACAATTTTAAGTACTCAAAACTTTGATTCTAGATTTTTTCAAATTTTAGATAATGGAAATGAGTTAGATCCAAACCCAACAATTCCAGGAATTACTGGTGCTCAATCTACAAACGATACAGAATATAATTTTACAGATATTTATGCAGGATTAAGATATCGATTAAAAACAGGTATTTTCACATTCACGCCAGGTTTTACATTGCATTCTTATAACTCTAAAAATACACAATATAAAACTGAAATTTTTCAGGATAAATTCACGAAATTTCTTCCAGAATTTGATATGATCATGCAGTTTAAAAGAAGTGAAAGTTTAAATTTTAGTTATAAACAAGAAGTTAATTTTACTGATGTAAACCAGATAGCTAGAGGTATTGTAGCAAATAGTTATAATTCTTACTTCGGAGGTAATTCAGATTTAATTAATGCAAGTTTTCATAATGTGTCTTTAAATTATAGAAGTTTTAATCTTTTTAATAATAGTAGTGTTTTTGCTAGATTAAATTATAAAAAAACAACAGATCAAGTAAATAGAAATACAATTTTTGAACCAGGTTCTGTAGTGTCTAGTAGTACAACTATAAATTCACCTCTAGATAATGAAAGCTTTACTGCATTTGGTAGTTTGAGTAAAACAATAAGAAAAATAACAGCACGATTAGGTGGTAATTTTTCTTATAACAAGAGTTATCAGTTTATTAATTCTGCAGAAAATACAAATGAAAATATTTCAAGAGGATTTAATACTAGAATTAGTACAAATTTTACAAAAGCACCAAACGTTAGTTTAAGTTATAGGTTATCTTTTAATGATCAAATAAATAGTGCTAGAGCAGCAACAGCAAAAAGTGTTACACATTCACCTTCTTTTGATTTTGATGCTTATATCTGGAACTCGTTAACATTAAAATCAGATTTTTCTTATACAGAAGTGAGACAAGATGGAGATGCTGCTAATTCATTTAACATTTGGAATGCAACAATAGGCTATAGAAAAGACAAAGATGCAAAATGGGAATATGAATTGGTAGGTAGTAACTTGTTAGCAACCGGTTCTAATGCATCTGTTAACCAAAGTATTATTGCATTTAGTGTAAGAGAAACTTTTATTTTACCAAGATTTGTAAGTCTTAGGGTAAGATATCAATTGTAAATACATAAAAATACATATAAAAAAGGCTCAATATAATTGAGTCTTTTTTTCTTTTTCTTTTCTTACTTTTACCACATGAGTTTAGTTGCATCCAAATCACCATTATTTGCTGCTTTTAAAAGTTTAGGAGCGCTCTTTTTATTTATTGCTTTTGGGCTTTTCTTAGATAGCTCTTACATAGTAGCTATCACAAAAGATGCTCAGTTTTATGCCAATATTTCAATGTTTATTGGTTTTGCTGTTGTTTTTTGGCAAGTGAATAGAAGGGTTAGAGAACAAATGATTTCAGCAGTTATTATTGCAATTGTTGGTGAGTACTTGTTTTCTATTGTATTAGGAATGTATACATATAGATTAGAAAATGTACCACATTACGTCCCTCCAGGGCATGCTTTAGTTTATGTTGCAGTATTGTATTTCTCAAAGGCAGCATCTATTATTAGGTATAAAAAAAAGTTAGAAGTTTTTCTTACAATTTTTATTTTTATTTATGCTACAATTTTTTTGATTTTTAAGAATGATGTTTTTGGTTTTGTAATGACCATTGCTACACTTCTAATTTTAAGAAAGAAACCTAGAGAAAGACTCTTTTACCTAACAATGTACATTACAGTTGCGTATTTGGAAATTATAGGAACAAATTATTTATGTTGGAAATGGCCTTCTACAGCTTGGGGAATTTTTGATTTTTTACCAAGTTATAACCCTCCAAGTGGAATTAGTCTCTTCTATTTTCTATTAGATTTAGGAACGTTATGGTTTTACAAACAACGGCATAAAATTGCTTGGAAAAGAATGAAAAATATTAGAAAAAATAATTCTAATACTTCTATAATGACAAACTAAAAAAAGAAACTTTTCGTTTTAACTATTAATCAAACTACATTTGTAAAATGTCAATTCAAGTTTCATCAATTACTAAAGTATATAAAACTCAAAAAGCATTAAATGAAGTTTCTTTTTCTGCAGATAAAGGGCAAATTATTGGTTTTTTAGGACCAAATGGTGCTGGAAAATCTACAATGATGAAAATCTTAACAGGTTTTATAAAACCCAATTCTGGTGAAGTTTTTGTTGATGGAATTAATGTTTTAGAAAACCCAATTGAAGCACAAAAAATAATTGGTTATTTGCCAGAACATAATCCTTTATATACAGATATGTATGTAAGAGAATATTTGCAATTTCAAGCGACTGTTTTTAACGTTGAAAAAAGCCACATAGAAGCTTGTATCGAAAAAGTAGGGTTAAGTGCAGAAGCTCATAAAATAATAAGTCAACTATCTAAAGGATATCAGCAAAGAGTTGGTTTAGCTGCTGCAATTTTACACAATCCAAAAGTTTTAATTTTAGACGAACCAACAACAGGTTTAGATCCTAATCAACTAGTAGAAATACGCGAATTGATTAAGGATTTAGGAAAAGATAAAACAGTGCTTTTTTCTACTCATATTATGCAAGAAGTAGAAGCGGTTTCAGATAGAGTAATTATTATTAAAAAAGGAGAAATTTTAGTAGATAAAACGTTACAAGAACTCAAAAAAGATAATCTACAAAATATAGAAGTTACCTTTGATTTTAAGATTGAAGAGCAATTTATAAAAAGACTACCAAATATTATCTCATATAAAAATAACTACGATACTACTTGGTACATCACTTTTGAAAGTAAGGAAGATATGCGTCCGTTAATTTTTGATTTTGCTCAAGAAAATGGATTAAAAATTTTAGGCTTAAATGCACATAATAAAAATTTAGAAACCTTGTTTAGGGAGGTTACTTCTTCTTAGTTAAAGCTTTTCCTTTTTTATATTTGGGGTCGTAAATATAAAATTGTGGAATTTTATTTACTAGTATTTCACCTTCTTTAGTGATTGTATATTCACCACTTTCCAAATCATAAAATAGTTGATTTTCCTTACTTTTTACCAATACTGAAGCTCCATCTTGAGAAGAAGATATTTCTTCATGAAAATTCGTGTTTGCTATATAAGAGTTTTTAAAATCGTTAATTAAATCGTCTTCAAAAACTGAGAAAATAGAAATAATCCCATTTTTATCCCAAAGGTGATATCTGTTAAAACTCTTATCAACGGTGTAAATTTCTAAAGTAATATTGTTAATAGGAGTTTTAATGTTGTTAATTACTAATTTGTTGTTTAGAATTTCAATTTTATGCGTGTGAAGTTGTGCTTTCTTTCTGAAGAAATTATAAAAAATGGAACCACCCATAATACAAACGAAAAAAAGTTGTAGATAATGCCCTTCTAAATCTTCTAAACTATCGATTGCAGAAATTAGGAAAATTATGGCAGAAATAGCAATAATTAGTAAACATCCGCTTGCAATATTAAGTCCAGCAGATGGTTTTTTTCCATTGTAAAAATAATTCATATTGCAAGTTTTAAATTTTGTTATCTAACAAAAATAGATAAAAACTTTTTTGCAATATATTTAGTTGGTTTTTAAATACTTATAAGCTTCTAAAAGTGTAGTGAAAACTAGTGTACTTCCTGCATTTTTCAATTCTTCTTCAGAGTATAATGTTAAAATTCCAATAGGATTCATACCAGCCAATTTTGCTGCAGTTGTTCCTGTTAAGCTATCTTCAAAAACCCAAATACTTTCAAAATCTTTTTCATTAAATCCTAAAGCTTTTGCAAGTGTAATATAAGCTTCTGGTGCAGGTTTTGGTTTTACATAATCTTCTACACCAAAAACAGTTGTAAAATTTAAGTTTAAGTGATGAATGCTATTCTTTAAAAACAACTTGGTAGCGTTGCTTGCAATTCCATAAGGAACATTTTTTTCAGTTAAAAAATGTGTAATTTCTGTAACACCAGGTAAAACTTTAGGTTTTGTAAAATAGATGTCTAAGTGTTTATCCTTAAGAAAATATAGCTCTTCTGCTTGTGACTCTTTTCCAATAACACTACAAAAATATTCAGCAATAATTAGTGGTGTTTTTCCAGTATGACTTTTTGGAAATGGAGCGATATCTTCATTAAATAATTCTTTAAAAGCAGAAGACCAAGCAGAATAATGGCTTCTAAAACTATCTACTACAACCCCGTCAAAATCAAATAAAAATCCTTTTGGCAACATTTTTGTTTAATTATTATCTATTAAATATTTCAGTTAAATATGGATTCAGAAATTTATTATTAGGATCCATTTTGTTTCTCAATTGCTTAAAATCTTGCCACTTTTCGTAGACTTTAGATAACTCTGCATCTTTAGCACTAAAACGTTTTGCCCAATGAGGTTTACCTCCGTATTTCAAAAATATTTTTTCAATACTTTTAAAAGCTTCATAAGTGTCAGCAGTAGCTGCATTTCTAGATACACATCCCATTGTTACAGTATCTTCATTATACGCATAACTTAACCAAGATTTGTCTTTATACACAAAGCGAATATCCATAGGAATATGGATAAAAGATTTGTTACTCCATTTGTTAATTTCTGTTTTCAATTCTTCAAAAACAATTGGAAATTTATCTAAACCTATTGTCCATTCTGCCAATTCTAATGTAGAACCTCTAGATTTTGTTACAGTTGCTTGGTATAAAGAACCTTTGTGTTCTTTTGTGCTGCTAAAAAATCCTCTATATAAAAGTTTATTAGCTATTGCTGTAAACCAAGGAAATATATGAGTGTATTTATATAATATTTTTGAAGCAGTTCTTCGATGCTTTAAAAAAGAAGGTCCTAAATCTTCTTTAATTTCAAAGCTTTCATCAATTTTATCACCTGTAATTACATATCCTTTATCTGTATGTGGCAACCATAAAATTCTTAGAAAATCGTGTTTTTGTAAACGCTCTTTAATTTGGGGTAACCATTCTTTATCATCTTCAGGTCCTTCTTTTACATGCAAGGTGTAAATAGGTTCACATTGAAATGTTATTTCAGAAAATACACCTAGTACTCCTAAAGACACTCTTACAGCATCGATAAGTTCATCTTCAGCTGTTATTGTTTTTAAAGTACCATCAGCTAAAATAATAGAACATTTTATCATATATTCAGACAATAACTTCCCACTTGTTCCATGAGTTCCTGTTGCTAAAGCACCTCCAATGGTTACTGTATTAATGTCTGGTAAACATGGAATGCACCAACCTTTTGCTTCTACCGCTTCAATTAAATCTCCTAAAATAATTCCAGACTGAACAGTTATGGTGTGTTCAGAATCATTGTAAGATAAAATTTTGTTGTAAGATGTAATGTCAATTAAGGTTTCTGAACCCGACGCAATGTCTGCAGACGATTGCTTAGATCCGAAAACACGAATTTTTTCTGAATTTTTAATAACTTCTTGTAATTCTACTTCAGAAGTGACTTTAAAAAGAGATTTGTATTTGTAGGTTAGGTTTTCGTTCCAACTTGTCCAAACACCATTTTTATTTTGTTTCATCTATTTTAATAAATATTAAACAAAAATAAGCATTAATCTTTTTATAGAGCATTTACTTTGTTTTATTTTAAGAATTAAAGTATCAATTTAACTTATAATTAATTTGTTGCTTTTCTAAAGTTGATAGAAGTTCATTTGTAATATTAATTTTGGTGTTTCTACTAGGTAAAGTCACCTCAATTTTTTCTTTAGCATCCCAAATTGTAAACACTAAAGATTGTTTGCCTGGGTTATTTTTAAGTATCGTTTCTAAATTTAAAATGGTGTCTTCTTTTACTTCTGTTAACGGAATTTTAATAGTTACTTTTTTACAAAGTTCATCCATAATATCGTGCAGAAGTTTCATTTCTGTAAACTTCATTCTTGGTTCACCTGTAACTCCATCTTTATTTGTCCAACCTGGTTGAATGGTGCACCTTACATATAAGAATGAATTTGGAACTAAAAAGTGTTTCATTCTTAGATATTCTTCGCCAAAAATTCTAAACTCATGACTATCTCCATAATCTTCAATAGTAAACATAGCCCAACCTTTTCCAGCTTTAGAAACTCGGTGTTGCACATCAGAAATTATACCAGCAAAAGTTAAATTCATGCCTACATATTTGGCAATGTCTCCTTTAAAATGTTTTAAAGCGGCATTGCAAAAAATCATTTCATTTTTAAAATCATCTAAAGGATGTGCAGAAATATAAATTCCAATAACTTCTTTTTCTTGGGATAACAATTCCATGGTTCCCCAGGTTTCACATTCTGGAATATCTGGTTCTGGAAACTGTACAGTAGAAGTTTCCCCAAACATAGAAACTTGTGCAGAATTTTCGTTTTCTTGATATTTACTACCAAACTTCATTGCTCTTTCTAAAAAAGTTAATCCTTTTTCATCAACTGCAAAATATTGCGCTCTATGTGTATCTTCAAAAGAATCAAAAGCACCAGCCTTAACCAAACTATCAAAAGATTTTTTGTTTGCTGCACGTAAATCTACACGTTTTGCCAAATCAAAAATTGACGTGTAATTTCCGTTTTCTTTTCGTTCTTTAATAATTGCTCTAACAGCTCCAGCACCAACACCTTTCACGGCTGCCATTCCAAAACGAACAGCACCTTCTTTGTTTACAGAAAATTTTAAAAAAGATTCATTTAAATCTGGACCTAAAACTTCTAATCCCATTCGTTTACATTCTTCCATAAAGAAGGAAACTGCTTTTATATCTTTCATATTATTAGAAAGTACAGAAGCCATATATTCTGCTGGGTAATGAGCTTTTAAATAGGCAGTTTGATACGCGATCCAAGCATAACAAGTAGAGTGAGATTTGTTAAAAGCATAACTTGCAAATGCTTCCCAATCCTTCCATATTTTTTCTAATTTTTCGGCATCATGACCATTTGCAGCAGCTTGTTCTATAAATTTTGGTTTCATTTTATCTAAAACCGCAATTTGTTTTTTACCCATTGCCTTACGCAAAACATCGGCTTCACCTTTGGTGAAATCTGCCAACTTTTGCGAGAGTAACATTACTTGCTCTTGGTATACAGTAATTCCATAGGTTTCTGCCAAGTATTCTTCCATGGCAGGTAAATCGTATTCAATATCTTCAGTTCCGTGTTTTCTGTTAATAAAAGACGGAATATATTCCATTGGACCAGGTCTGTACAAAGCATTCATTGCAATTAAATCGGCAAAGACAGTTGGTTTTAAAGAACGCATGTGTTTCTGCATTCCTGGAGATTCATATTGAAAAATACCAACCGTTTCTCCTCTTTGGAAAAGCTCGTATGTTTTTTCATCATCTAAAGGAAAATTCTCTGGATCTAAATCTACATCATGTTTTGCCTTTACAATTTTTACGGTGTCTTTAATTAAAGTCAGCGTCTTTAATCCCAAGAAATCCATTTTTAATAAACCGGCATCTTCAACTACAGAGTTGTCAAATTGGGTTACATACATGTCAGAATCTTTTGCCAAAGCAACAGGGACATAGTTTGTAATATCTCCAGGAGTAATAATTACACCACATGCATGAATTCCGGTGTTTCTTACAGAACCTTCTAGAATGGTAGCTTTATTTATGGTTTCTGCAGCCAAATCACTCCCGTAAGAAATGTTTTTTAACTCTTCTACCAATTGTTTTTCTTCTGCTCTTAAGCCGGCAACTTTTCCGATACTTTTGGCATCTTCACCAAAAATATTTTTAAGTTTAATTAACGGAATTAATTTTGCAATTCTATCCGCTTCAAAAAGAGGTAAATCTAAAACTCTGGCAGTATCTCTAATAGATGATTTTGCAGCCATGGTTCCATATGTAATAATTTGGGCCACTTGATTTGCTCCATATTTATCAATTACATAATCCATTACACGACCACGACCTTCATCATCAAAATCAATATCAATATCGGGCATGGAAACACGTTCTGGATTTAAGAAACGCTCAAAAAGTAAATCGTATTTAATAGGATCTATATTTGTAATCCACAAACAATAGGCAACAACAGAACCAGCTGCAGAACCACGACCAGGGCCAACTGCAACATCCATTTTTCTTGCTTCTCGTATAAAGTCTTCAACAATTAAGAAATAACCTGGGTATCCTGTTTTTTCAATTACAGAAAGTTCAAAATCTAAACGTTCTTTAATTGATTCTGTAATTTCTCCATATCTCTTTTTAGCACCAACATATGTTAAGTGTGCTAAGAAATTATTTTCACCTCTCTTTCCACCATCTTCTTCATCTTTTACATCTTTAAATTCGTCAGGAATATCAAAAGCGGGTAATAAAACATCACGAGCAAGTGTAAAAATTTCAACTTTATCTACAATTTCTTGAATGTTGGTAATTGCTTCTGGGATGTCTAAGAAGAGTGTTTTCATTTCATCCGAAGATTTGAAATAATACTCGTCATTAGGCAAGCCATATCTATAACCACGACCTTTACCAATAGGTGTAGCTTGTTTTTCACCATCTTTTACACATAATAAAATATCATGTGCATTGGCATCTTTTCTATCTAAATAAAAAGTGTTGTTTGTAGCTACAATTTTAACATCGTGCTTTTTAGAAAACTTTAATAAAGTTTCATTAACAATTTTTTCATCTTGTTGATTATGACGCATCAACTCAATATATAAATCGTCTTTAAATTGTTCTTTCCACCAAATTAGAGCCTCTTCGGCCTGTTTTTCACCAAGATTCAAAATTTTACTAGGTACTTCTCCGTATAAATTACCGGTTAAAACAATAATATCTTCTTTGTATTTTTCTACAAGTGATTTGTCTATTCTTGGAACGTAGTAAAAACCATCAACAAAAGCCGCCGAAGACATTTTTGCTAAATTGTGATATCCATTTTTGTTTTTTGCCAACAAAACCACTTGATACCCATTGTCTTTTTGCGACTTGTTTTTATGATCTTCACAAATATTAAACTCACAACCAATAATTGGTTTCATTGGAGTTTCTGCAGTTTTATTATGATTTAAAACGGCATTCACAAAGTGAAAAGACCCCATCATGTTTGCAGTATCTGTCATGGCAACTGCTGGCATATTGTATTTTGCTGCAGCTTTTACAATATTACCAAGTTGTATGGTAGATTGTAAAACAGAATATTGTGTGTGATTGTGCAAGTGAGAAAATTGTACATCTTTTAGTTCATCTAAACCAACAGAAGTAGATTTTGTAGTGGCGCTATCTTTTAATTTCTCAAGACGTTGTCTAATTTTATCACTTTCCTTTTTAAGGTTGATGTGCTTTAAACCAATTACCTGAATCGGTTTGGGATTTGCTTCAGAAAAATTTTTGAAGTAATCTGCATCTACGTCTAACTGCTCTTTTGTAAATTCGCGCAAACGAATTAACTCTAGAAAACATCTTGTAGTTGCCTCAACATCGGCAGTTGCATTATGCGCTTCACCAAAACCAACACCAAATAAATGATTGTGTAATTCTGTTAAGGTTGGTAGTTTAAATTTTCCTCCACGTCCTCCAGGAATTTGGCACATTAATGCCGTTTTTTCTGTACAGGTATCTAAAACTGGGAGGGAAGCCATATTATTATCCACACCTAATCTATGAAATTCACATCCCATAATATTAAGGTCGAACTGTAAATTCTGACCAACAATAAACTTCGTTTTACCTAAAACTTCATTAAACTTGGTTAAACATTCGTCTAAAGAAATACCTTGTTCTGCTGCTAATTCTGTAGAAATTCCATGAATTCTTTCAGCGTCATACGGAATATTAAAGTTGTCTGGCTTTATTAGAAAATCGTTGTGTTCTAGTACATTTCCCATTTCATCATGCAATTGCCATGCAATTTGAATACACCTAGGCCAGTTGTCTGTATCTGTAATTGGAGCATTCCAACTTTTAGGTAAACCTGTGGTTTCGGTATCAAATATTAAGTACATAAATGGCTTTTTGTAATGAAATTTTGGAAAGTTAAATGTACAAAATCATCTAAGAAAAACAGATGTTAAATTGTCTTGACTTATCAACAAAAAAGAAGCTTTTTTAAGTGCTTGATAATTAGTGAATTTTAAATCATCAGAATTAAAATAATTTGTATATTTGCGCCCACTTACCACGAGATGGTAAGATTATTAATAATCGAGGTCGAGAACCTCAAAAAATTAACAAATTATGTCTGTAAAGATTAGATTACAAAGACACGGTAAAAAAGGGAAACCATTCTATTGGATCGTTGCCGCTGATGCTCGTGCAAAAAGAGATGGTAAATACTTAGAAAAAATAGGTACTTACAATCCTAATGTGAACCCTGCAATTATCGATTTAAACGTTGATAAAGCTGTAGAATGGTTACAAAATGGTGCACAACCAACTGATACTGCAAAAAACATTTTATCTTATAAAGGTGCAATGTTAAAGAATCATTTAGTTGGAGGTATTAGAAAAGGGGCTTTAACTCAAGAACAAGCAGATGCAAAGTTTGCAGCTTGGTTAGAAGAAAAAGCAACTAAAATTTCTGATAAAGAAGCAGGATTATCTAAAGCTCAATCTGAAGCAAAAGCAGCAGCTTTAGCAGCAGAAAAAGCAGTAAACGAAGCAAGAATTGAAGCAGCTAAACCAGTTGTTGAAGAGGTTGCAGAAGTTGTTGCAGAAACTGAAGTTGCTGAAGAAGCAGCTCCAGAATCTATAGATGATGCACAAGCAAAAGCAACAGAGTAAATTATAAATTTATACGGCAATGCGTAAAGAAGATTGTTTTTATTTAGGCAAAATCGTAACAAAATATAGTTTCAAAGGGGAAGTTGTAATCAAATTAGATACAGATGAACCTGAGTTGTATAAAAATATGGAATCAGTTTATGTCGAATTCGGCACAAATCTGGTTCCATTTTTTATTGAAAAAAGTTCTCTCCATAAAGGAAATCAATTACGAGTACAATTTGAAGATGTGTATTCTGATGAAGAAGCAGATTCAATTCTAAAATGTGCAATTTATTTGCCTTCAACGATGTTACCAAAACTAACTGGAAATAAATTTTATTTTCATGAAGTAATTGGTTTTAAGGTTGTGGATGCTAATTTTGGTGAAGTAGGAAATATTGTTCATATCAACGATAAAGCTGCACAACCACTTTTTGAAATTGATAGAGATGGAACAGAAATCTTTATTCCGATGATTGATGATTTCATTAAAAAAGTGGATAGAGAAAATAAAACAATTGAAGTAGAAACTCCAGACGGATTAATAGCACTTTATATTTAGTTTTAAAAAACACTGAATTTTGTTTTCAGTAAAAAAAGAAAGGTGGCCGAGTGGTCGAAGGCGCACGCCTGGAAAGTGTGTATACGGCAACGTATCGAGGGTTCGAATCCCTTCCTTTCTGCAAATAAAGTTTATTCCATTTATATTGCTTTTTGATTTTAAGTAAGTTAACTTTGAGAATCAATTCACAAACCTTGTATTATGTTTGAGTCTATAGCAAAGAATTTTTGGATATTAGTTACCATAATGATTCCTGGAATGTTTACTTATGGAATGTGGAGATTATTACTAATCTTACATCCAAGTACCATCATCAAGTCAGAAGTTTTAGTGCAATTAGATGAATTGAGTGTATTAACCTGGAGTGTTATTATTGCCATTGCTTTACTGCAACAAAGTATAGGATTAATTGTTGAAAGCTTCCTTTGTTTTATAGCTAAATTGACAAAAACTCATTTTAAAAGGTTTTATCTATTGTTTTACAAAAGATTTGAATTGGCCAATATGGGGTTAATTACAAATTATGCCTCTAGTGTTATTGGAAATCTCTTTCTGTCTATTAATATTTTTATAGGACTTTTGTTTCTGTTGGCGTATTTTTTGTTATTTGAAAAATTGACCGTGAATCATTGGATTATATATTTCATTCTTATCTTTTTAGCATCAACCTTTATCAATGTTATTTTTAGAATTAAAACTTCCTTAAAAGTTATTAAATAGTTAGAATGAATAAGCCTTTTAAATTTAAAGAATTTACCATACATCAAGATAAAACGGCCATGAAAGTGGGGACAGATGGAGTTTTATTAGGAGCTTGGTGTGCTGTTGATGAATACCCAAATACTATTTTAGATATTGGAGCAGGAACAGGGGTTATTTCTTTGATGATAGCACAACGTTCTGATGCCATGACTATTGATGCAGTTGAGGTAGATGAAAATGCGTACGAACAAACTGTAGAGAATTTTGAACAATCAGATTGGGGAGATCGTTTGTATTGTTACAACGCTACCTTTCAAGAATTTGCTAGTGAAATTGCAGAGGAAGAAGAAACCTATGACTTAATTGTTGCTAATCCGCCATTTTATACAGATGAATTTGAATCTGAAAATGAAGCTAGAAATAAAGCACGTTTTACATCGTCTTTATCTTTTGAAGATTTGATTGTGGGAGTTTCAAAAATTTTATCTAAAAGCGGAAAATTTTCAGTAATTCTTCCTTTTAAAGAAGAAGAGAGTTTTATAGCTCTTGCAAATGAAAAGAACCTACTTTTAAATAGAATATGTAGAGTTCAAGGAAATACAACATCAGAAATAAAGAGAAGTTTATTAGAATTTTCTTTTCACGAAACTGAGCTGAATGAAGAACATCTTATTATAGAAATTGAGCGTCATCAGTATACAGAAGACTATATCAATTTAACCAAAGACTTTTATTTAAAAATGTAATTTAACCAATTACGTGATTAGGATTGTATCCTAAATAAGGTACTTTTTTCTCAATAAACTTAATGCCATGTACTTCTAGTTCTTTCAAGATAGGTTCATACACTTCTTTTGTAATTGGTCTTTGTACACCTGGACTCGTAATTTCTCCTTTTAGAATTTTTAATGCAGCAATGGCTACTGGTAAACCTACAGTTTTGGCCATAGCCGTATCGATTTGATTTTCTCCTATTACTACTAAACTACTCTCAATTTGGCGTTTTTCTCCATCAATTTCATAACCAAAAAGATGCTGCATTACAATCATATCTTTTTCGTCTTCTTCTAAAGTCCAAGAATCTAATAAAATCTTTTGTAAAATTTGTGCAGGCGTTGCGTTTTGAAGTCCAATTTTTTTCTTCGGATTAAAAATATCAAGTTCTAATAATTTTTCCCACATTACATCATCTTGATCAATTTTTAAATAAGAACGTAGTTTTAATTCCACAGAATCTGAAGGAGAATACGCTAGAAATAGATTTGTAAAATCACGATAACTCATGTTTTCTGAATCTTCAATAGTATACGTGTCATCGGTCATTCCTAATTGAACAAGAATATTCCAAGCTCTAGAAAAACCTACTTTTCTAATGGTTCCTCTGTACATGGTTGGAATTTCATCTAAACCATACACACTTCTGTATTTTAATGAATCTCTATTCGCATATGCTTCATAATTTGCATTATTTATTTTTAAGAATTCTGTTCTCCTAAATAATTTATGATAAGGAATGTATTTATAAGTGCCTTCTTGAATAAACATTGCTGCCCCACCTTGTCCTGCTAAAACAACGTTTCTTGGATTCCAAGTAAATTTATAGTTCCATAAATTGTTATCACTTTCAGGAGCAACTAATCCGCCAGTAAAAGATTCAAACAATAACATTTTTGCACCATTATCTCTTATTCTATCAATGATTTGCATGGCGCTCATGTGATCTATTCCTGGATCTACACCAATTTCATTCATAAAAACCAACCCTTTTTCTTTAGCCAAAACATCTAGTTCTTTCATTTCTTTAGAAATATAAGAAGCAGTAACCATGTGTTTGTTAAAAGAGATGCAGTCTTTAGCAACTTCTATGTGCAATCTTGCAGGCAACATAGAAATTACGATGTCTGCTTTTTTAATGCAATCTTCACGTTGGTTTTTATTAAAAACATCTAATACAATAGTTGTTGCATTTTTATGATTCTGAATGAGTTTTTCTGCATTTTCAGTAGAGATATCACCAATAGTAAGCTTCAAGTTCTCTTCAATAGATGAATCTAGTAAATATTTGATTAAAGAAGAACTCGATTTTCCTGCGCCAATAATTAAAATGTTTTTCATAGATAAATCTTGTATTTTTGTGGTAATACGAAGATAGTATTTTTGTTTAAAATTTAACAAAAACCATTAATAATGTTTAAAAATTTAATAATTACATGTTTTTTAGGATTGTCTGCCGTTGCTTTAGGTGCTTTTGGGGCACATGCTTTAAAAGAAACACTCTCAACCGATCAATTATTAAGTTTTGAAACGGCTGTTCGCTATCAAATGTATCATGTAATTGTGTTGTTATTTGTGAATATTTATGAAGGATTTTCTTCAACTCAAAAAAATAGAATAAGCTATTTGTTGATGCTAGGAATAATCCTTTTTTCTGGTTCTATTTATTGTATTCAACTAACTTCAATTACAGCAAAATCAATTTGGTTTGTTACACCACTAGGAGGACTCTTTTTGATGGGAGGTTGGATGTATTTAATTATGGTATTCGTAAAAAAGTTGATTAAAAAATAATTAATTAATAAAATTTACTTTAATATTTAACTGTAAGGAATTATTATGTAATTTTGTTGTGTATCAATTAAAAACATAACTAAAATTATACACATGATTAATCTAAATACGAAATCGATTTCGTTAGATAATTTAGGAATTAAGAATGCTACAATTCGTTACCAATTATCTTCAAATGAATTACATGATGAAACTGTTGAAAAATCACAGGGAAAAGTATCTTCTTTAGGTGCAATTGCTGTGAATACAGGTGAGTTTACAGGACGTTCTCCAAAAGATCGTTTTATAGTGAAAGACAATATCACTAAAGATGAAGTTTGGTGGAGTGATATTAATTTACCTTTTGATGTAGATAAGTTTGATAAACTTTATGATAAAGTGGTAAATTATCTTTCTGAGAAAGAAATTTTTGTAAGAGATAGTTATGCTTGTGCAGATGAAAACTATAAATTAAACATTAGAGTTGTTAATGAGTTTCCATGGAGTAATATGTTTGCTTATAACATGTTTTTACGTCCAACGGAAGAAGAGTTAGAACGTTTTTCTCCTGAATGGACCGTAGTAAATGCGCCTGGTTTTATGGCAGATCCAGAAGTAGATGGCACACGTCAGCATAATTTTGCAATTTTAAATTTTACAAAAAAGATAGCTTTAATTGGAGGAACTGGTTATACAGGTGAAATTAAAAAAGGAATCTTTTCTGCTTTAAACTTTATACTTCCTGTTTTTAAAAATACGTTGCCAATGCATTGTTCTGCAAATGTTGGTAAAGAAGGCGATACTGCTATTTTCTTCGGATTATCAGGTACTGGTAAAACAACCTTATCTACAGATCCGAATAGAAGTTTAATTGGTGATGATGAACATGGTTGGACAGCAGAAAATACCGTTTTTAATTTTGAAGGTGGTTGTTATGCAAAAGTGATTAATTTATCACAAGAGCAAGAGCCAGAAATTTTTGCAGCTATTAAAAAGGGAGCAATCTTAGAGAATGTTGTGATGGATGATAATGGTGTTGTCGATTTTGCTGATACTTCAATTACTCAAAATACAAGAGTGAGTTACCCAATTTATCACATAGACAATATTCAAAAACCATCCATAGGAAATAACCCTAAAAATATATTCTTTTTAACAGCTGATGCTTTTGGAGTTTTACCTCCGATTTCTAAACTGACTCCTAACCAAGCAGCGTATCATTTTATTTCTGGTTATACAGCTAAAGTAGCAGGAACTGAAGCAGGTGTTACAGAGCCAACTCCAAGTTTTTCAGCTTGTTTTGGAGCGCCATTTATGCCTTTGCATCCAACAAGGTATGCAGAAATGCTAAGTAATAAAATGAAAGAAGCAGGTGTAAATGTTTGGTTGATAAATACAGGTTGGTCTGGAGGTCAATATGGTGTTGGTAGAAGAATGCCTTTAAAATATACCAGAGCAATGATTTCTGCTGTTTTAGATGGTAAATTAGGAAGCTACAGATATGAAGATTATCATATTCATTCTGTTTTTGGAGTTGCACAACCAAGAACCTGCCCAGGAGTGCCTACAGAGTTGTTAAGTCCGAGAGCAACTTGGAATGATGATGAAGCTTATTATAAAACAGCCTTTAAGTTGTCTAATGCATTTAGACATAACTTTACTCAATTTGAAGAAGTTGCTAGTGAAGACATCAGAAGAGGAGGGCCTCAACGATATAACTTTTAAGACTACATTGAAAATATAAAAAAAAACGCTAGACTCTTAAAGCCTAGCGTTTTTAATTTTATATAATAGAAAGTAATTATTCAGTTTTCTCAACAATAACCTCTACTTTATCTGTAATTTCTTTTTTGTTTTTTATAACGTTTACAGAAACAATGTTTCCAGCTTCTTTTGCTTTCTTTTCAATTTCAGCAACAGTTCCTTCAATTTTTTGAATTTCTTCAGTTACTACACCATCAATTGTTTTGGTAGTTGTAATTGTAGCCATTGCTAATTCTCCAGAAGTCTGACTGATTTCAACCTTCACTTCTTTTTTATTGTTATAATCAGCGATATCAGCAGTATCCATAGCAATACTAGGTGCAATAACCAATGCTACAACAGACATTAATTTTAAAAGAATGTTTAAAGAAGGGCCAGAAGTATCTTTAAAAGGATCTCCAACAGTATCTCCAACTACAGCAGATTTATGAGCCTCTGTACCTTTTCTACCTTCTTCTTCAATAGTTTTCTTAGCATTATCCCAAGCACCACCCGCGTTAGATTGAAAGATTGCCATTAAAACACCACAGGTAGTAACACCTGCAAGTAATCCTCCTAACATTTCTGCTCCACCAATAAATCCTACAGCAACAGGAACAACGATAGCCAATAAACCTGGTAATACCATTTCTTTAATAGATGCTTTTGTAGAAATATCAATACATTTTCCATAATCAGCAACACCATCAGCAGCATCAAAAATAGCTCTATCTTCTTTAGACGCTTTTGTCATATCAGAATCATACTTACGCATTACTTCTAAAGCAGCTTTTAATTTAGGAATATCTCTAAATTGACGTCGTACTTCTTCAATCATTGCCATAGCAGCTCTACCAACCGCATTCATAGACAAAGCAGAAAAAACAAATGGTAACATACCACCTACTAATAAACCAGCCATAATTTTAGGTTGAGATACATCAATAGCAATTACGTTAGCTGTTTTCATAAACGCAGCAAATAAAGCCAATGCTGTTAAAGCAGCAGAAGCAATTGCAAATCCTTTCCCTACAGCAGCAGTTGTGTTACCAACAGCATCTAATTTATCTGTACGTTCTCTAACTTCACTTGGTAATTCAGCCATTTCAGCAATACCACCAGCATTATCACAAATAGGTCCATAAGCATCTACTGCTAATTGAATACCTGTGTTTGCTAACATTCCTACAGCAGCGATTGCAATACCGTATAAACCTGCAAAATGATGAGAAACCATAATTGCAGCAGCAATTAATAGAATCGGAATCATTGTAGACATCATACCTACACCTAAACCAGCAATAATATTTGTTGCAGCACCAGTTTCAGATTGCTTCACAATAGACATTACAGGTTTTTTACCTGTAGCTGTGTAATATTCAGTTATTTTACCAACACCTAAACCAGCTACTAAACCAGCAATTGTTGCCCAAAATACTCCCATTGCTCCAAAAGGTAAACCTTCTACAGATTCTGGAATTAATGCGTTAATAATAAAGTAAGAAGCTACAACCATTAAACCTGCAGAACCAAATTCTCCAATGTTTAATGCTGTTTGTGGGTTTCCACCATCTTTTACTTTTACAAAGAAGGTACCTAGTATAGACATGATAATACCTACAGCTCCAAGAACTAAAGGTAAATACACTGCTCCTAAACCATCAAAACCAGGAGTTAGGATAAACGCTCCTAAAACCATTGTACCAATTATAGAACCAACATAAGATTCAAATAAATCAGCTCCCATACCAGCAACATCACCAACATTATCACCAACATTATCTGCAATAGTTGCAGGGTTTAAAGGGTGATCTTCTGGAATACCAGCTTCTACTTTTCCAACTAAATCAGCACCAACATCAGCAGCTTTGGTATAAATACCACCACCAACACGCGCAAATAATGCAATTGATGAAGCTCCTAAAGAGAACCCAGAAAGTACATTTAATACCATTGATAAATTTTCAGCTCCAGGCCACATCATTTGATATGCCATAAATAAGCCGCTTAATCCTAAGATACCTAAGCCTACAACACCTAATCCCATAACAGCACCACCTGCAAAAGCAACTTCTAAAGCTCTTCCTAATGAAGTTCTTGCTGCTTCTGTAGTTCTAACATTTGCTTTTGTGGCAACTTTCATTCCAATAAAGCCTGCTAGGGCAGAACAAATAGCACCTATAATAAATGATACTGCTACCATTCCATTAGAGCCTACTTCGTTTGTTCCTTTGAAAAACAATAATATTGCAACAGCTATCACAAAAACAGCTAGTACTTTGTATTCGGCTTTTAAGAAAGCCATCGCTCCGTCTGCAATGTTTTTTGCTATTCGAGACATCTTTTCATCACCAACTGCTTGTTTTGATACCCATCCGCTTTTTAGAAAAACGAAAATTAAAGCAACAATACCAAAAAGAGGTAAAAATTTTACTAATAATTCCATACTTGTTTAGTTAATTTAAATTTATTTTTTAGTTTTTAACAAGTGTTAAAAATAAGAAAATTAAAGTGATAAAAAAAGCCACCTTTAATTAAAGATGGCATATTTTTTTAACAGTATTTTGGTTATTTGATAATTAGATAGTGAATGTTCTTTTCTTCTTATGTTCGCTCTCATCGTAGCGTTTTACACATTCATTATATATTTTAACGGCTGCTTCAGCATTACCCCAACCTCCTGTATCAACTTTTTTCTTCTCTAAGTCTTTATAAACTTGAAAAAAGTGTTCTATTTCTTTTAAACGGTGAGGATTTAAATCTGCAATATCCATTTTGTTACTCCAAATAGGATCAGAAACGGGTACACAAATTACTTTCTCATCTGGCCCTTTTTCATCTGTCATGTAAAAAACACCAATAGGTCTAACCTCCATTACCACCATTGGGTAGGTTGGTTGATGCCCTAATACTAATACATCTAAAGGATCTGAGTCTAATGCTAAAGTTTCAGGTATAAATCCGTAATCACCAGGATACATCATAGATGAAAATAGCATTCTATCGAATCTAATTTTATGTAATGTAAAATCATATTCATATTTATTTCTACTTCCTTTTGGTATTTCTATCAATACATCAAACGTTACTTTCTTTTTTTGCTCTTTACTCATTGTCTTCTTTTCTTTTTTGATTTGGTTACAAAAATAATGAATCTATTAGGTTTATTTTTGGTTTTAACCCAGAATTTACGCAACGGTTTTCGGTTGTTAAAAATTGGTAAAACAAAAAGCCCTTTTCTTTTTGAAAAGGGCTTGTCATATAATATAATAAAAGGATTATAAAACTTCTTTTACAGCCTTTATAACATCTTTATAATTTGGAATCCAAGCTTCAAATAAAACTGGAGAATAAGGAGCAGGTGTGTCTGCTGTAGTTATTCTTTTTATTGGAGCATCTAAATAATCGAATGCTTCGTCTTGAACTCTATATGTAATTTCTGAAGAAACACTAGCAAATGGCCAAGCTTCTTCTAAAATAACTAATCTATTTGTTTTCTTAACAGAGGTTAAGATGGCATCATGATCCATTGGGCGAACTGTACGTAAATCAATAATTTCACAAGAAATACCTTCTTTCGCTAATTCTTCAGCTGCTTTGTATGCTTCTTTTATTATTTTTCCAAAAGAAACAATCGTTACATCTGTTCCTTCTCTTTTAATATCTGCAACTCCAATAGGAATAATGTATTCTCCTTCTGGGATTTCCATTTTATCTCCATACATCTGTTCAGATTCCATAAAAATTACTGGATCATCATCTCTAATGGCAGCCTTTAATAATCCTTTTGCATCATAAGGGTTAGAAGGTACAATTACTTTTAAACCAGGAGTGTTTGCAAACCAGTTTTCAAATGCTTGTGAGTGCGTTGCACCTAATTGACCGGCAGAAGCTGTTGGGCCTCTAAAAACGATTGGGCAATTAAATTGTCCACCAGACATTTGTCTAATTTTTGCAGCGTTGTTGATAATTTGGTCGATTCCTACTAAAGAGAAGTTAAAAGTCATGTACTCTACAATAGGTCTGTTGCCATTCATGGCAGAACCAATTGCAATTCCAGCAAATCCTAATTCAGCAATAGGAGTATCAATTACTCGTTTTTCTCCAAACTCATCTAACATTCCTTTACTGGCTTTGTAAGCACCATTGTATTCGGCAACTTCTTCACCCATTAAATAAATGCTTTCGTCTCTACGCATTTCTTCGCTCATTGCTTCGCAAATTGCCTCTCTGAATTGAACTGTTTTCATCTAAGATTAATTGTGTGTTATTATTTGTCATGCAAAAGTAAGGAATTAATTGGTTTTTTTTAATTCTGCTATTTATAAAAAAACAGAATATGTATTAAAAAACACTCAATCGATTTCGGAAAGTGTTAAATAAACAAAAAAAATACTATGCATGCATAGTATTTTTTAAAAAAAAGACGTAAATTCGCTCCCACTAAAAATCAATAAAAATAGAATTTATGAAAATATTGGTATGTATTAGTCATGTGCCTGATACCACTTCAAAAATTAATTTCACAGAAAATGATACGAAGTTTGATACAAATGGAGTACAATTTGTAATTAATCCTTATGATGAATTTAGTTTAACCAGAGCAATGTGGTTTAAAGAAAAACAAGGAGCAACAGTTACTGTTGTTAATGTTGGTGGTTCTACTACAGAACCTACTTTACGTAAAGCTTTAGCAATTGGGGCAGATGATGCCATTCGTGTAAATATAGAACCAACAGATGGTTTGTTGGTTGCAAAGCAATTGGCCGAAGTTGTAAAAAGTGGTGGATATGATTTAGTACTTGCTGGTAGAGAATCTATAGATTATAATGGAGGAATGGTTCCTGGTATGTTAGCAACGTTAACAGATTTTAATTTTGTGAATGGTTGTGTTGGGATGGAAGTTGATGGAACAAACGTTTCTATTACAAGAGAAATTGATGGAGGAAATGAAACCTTAAGTACTTCTTTGCCGTTAGTTGTTGCCGGACAAAAAGGAATTGTAGAAGAAAAAGATTTGCGTATACCAAATATGCGTGGAATTATGATGGCTCGTAAAAAACCTTTACAAGTAATTGAAGCAGCAGATGCAAATCCTGCTACAACAATTCAGTCATTTGAAAAACCAGCACCAAAAGGAGCTGTAAAATTAGTAGATGCAGACAATGTAGATGAGTTAATTAACTTACTACATAACGAAGCCAAAGTAATTTAGTAAAGCTAAATTATTCCGAACTAGATTCGGAATCTACGGTATAGTAAAAGATAAAATTAATTGGATTCTGAAACAAGTTCAGAATTAAAAAAAAAATAAAAAATATGTCTGTTTTAGTTTTTGCCGATTCATCGGAAGGAAAATTTAAAAAAACTGCTTTAGAAGTAGTTTCTTACGGAAAAAAAGTTGCAGAACAATTAGGGAGCACCGTTGTTGCGTTAACCATAAATGCAGGAGATGTTTCTGAATTATATACCTATGGAGCAGAAAAAGTAATTACAGTGGCTAATGATGCTTTAAATACATTCAATGCAAAAGCATATGCGTCTGTAGTACAGCAAGTTGCTGCCGCTCAAAATGCAGCCGTTGTAATTTTAGATTCTAGTATAGATGGTTTATATCTTGCACCAATTCTTGCTGTAAGTTTAGAAGCAGGGTATGCCTCTAACGTAGTTGCATTGCCAAGTAGTACTAGTCCTTTTACAGTAAAAAGAAAAGCGTTTTCTAGCAAAGCATTTTCTCATACTGTAATAGCAGCTGATACAAAAATTATTGGATTGGCAAAAAACTCTTACGGAGTACATGAGAATCCAGTTTCAGGGACAACAGAAAGCTTTGATGCTGCTGTTTCAGATTCAGATTTCGGAGTAAAATCAGAAAAAATAGAAAGAGTAACTGGTAAAGTTACCATTGCAGATGCAGATATTGTAGTTTCAGCAGGTAGAGGTTTAAAAGGACCAGAAAACTGGGGCATGGTAGAAGAATTAGCAGAAGTTTTAGGAGCTGCCACAGCTTGTTCTAAACCAGTTTCCGATTTAGGTTGGAGACCTCATGGAGAACACGTTGGGCAAACAGGAAAACCTGTAGCATCTAATCTTTATATTGCAATTGGTATTTCAGGTGCTATTCAGCATTTAGCAGGTATCAATGCCTCTAAAGTAAAAGTAGTTATCAATACAGATCCAGAAGCACCGTTTTTTAAAGCAGCAGATTATGGTATTGTAGGTGATGCTTTTGATGTAGTACCAAAATTAATAGAAAAGTTAAAAGCTTTTAAAGCTTCTTAAAAAGTAATTGGGCGTTCCCAAATTATTTGAAGAAGTCATACTATATAAGCCTATCAGAATATTATTTTTTTGATAGGTTTTTTGTTTAGCGTTCCTTCATTAACACCATTCAAATAATTTCGTCAGGCTTTTGGCACTCGCTTTTTTAAAAATAAAAAGAGCTCAAACAAATGCCTCAATCCTTAACGCGAGTAGCATACAAATGAATACGCGTATTTTTTAAGAAATAAACATTTTACGCTATTATTTTTATTAAATTGTGCCCACAAAAAAGGAAGAGGGTTATTTTAACGAATCGATAAATAAAGAGTTCTTTTTTGTAATATGTAGAAAGATATATGAGTTTAATAAAACTAACCATAAAAGGTATTTCTTATAGCCAAACCCAAAGTGGTGCTTATGCATTAGTGCTAAGCGAAATGGAAGGAGCAAGAACCTTACCTATTATTATAGGAGCATTTGAAGCACAATCTATTGCCATTGCATTAGAAAAAGAAATTAGACCTCCAAGACCACTTACCCACGATTTATTCAAAACCTTTTCAGACCGTTTTTTAATCACGGTTAAAGAAGTCATTATTCATAAACTGGTAGATGGCGTTTTCTTTTCTAGCTTAGTTTGCGAAAGAGAAGGGGTAGAAGAGGTTATAGATACTAGAACTTCAGACGCAATTGCCATCGCAGTTCGTTTTCAAGCACCTATTTATACCTACGAGAATATTTTAGATAAAGCTGGCGTCTATTTAAAAGTAGAAGAAGAATTATCTATTAAAGAAACCTTAGAGCCAGAAGAATTATCTTCAGAAATCGAAGAACTAATATCTGAAAAAGAAGGTATTTTTTCTAATTTATCATTAGCAGAATTAAACAGTCAATTAGACGCTGCTGTTGAAAATGAAAACTACGAACTTGCTGCTAAAATTAGAGACGAAATTAGCAAACGATCTTAACTTACCAATCTTATGAAAAAAATATTTTTAATTATTTTTTGTTTTATATCTGTTGCATTGTTTTCTCAAAATATAGAACAGCAATGGAATTTTTCTTCTATAGAAAAATCAGATGGAACAGCAGTTACAGAAGTCGTAGAAGGAGATGTATTTTCACTTTCAGACGGGAAATTTACCTATACGCTTTCTGGAGAAGACAATCTTAACGCATCTGGAAACTATATTCGTCAGAATAATTTATTGATTTTTAATTTTAAAGAACCAAAAGACACTGTAAGATATTACAATATTGTGGCTTTTGACGAGGCAGGTTTAACCTTGTCTGAAAATGATGTGCTTTATAAATTTTCATCAACAGAAAGTATTGAAAAAGCAGTAGTTCCTGCATCAGAATCAACGGTTGTAGCATCTTCAAACGGAATCATACCTAGTGCAGGATTTTCTATAGGAAGTTTATGGCGAGGTGTTTTAGGAATGTTTTCTTTATTAGTAATTGCATTCTTATTTAGTGCCAATAGAAAAGGGATAGATTGGAAAACAGTAGGTTTAGGCTTGGTTTTTCAACTGGTGATTGCCGTAGGTGTTTTAAAGGTGCCTTTTGTTCAAAGTGCTTTTGAATTTGTTGGAGAGATATTTATAGAAATATTAAATTATACCAGAGCAGGAAGTGAGTTTTTATTTAGTGGGTTAATTACAGATATGGATTCTTTTGGTTTCATATTTGCATTTCAAGTGTTACCAACGATTATTTTCTTCTCAGCATTAACATCACTATTGTTTTATTTAGGCGTTATTCAGTTTATTGTAAAAGCACTGGCAATGTTATTGTCTAAAGTCTTAAAAATATCTGGAGCAGAAAGTTTGTCTGTTGCAGGTAATATTTTCTTAGGTCAAACCGAAGCGCCGTTGTTAATAAAAGCGTATTTAGAAAAGATGAATAAATCTGAAATGCTTTTAGTAATGATTGGTGGAATGGCAACAGTAGCAGGTGCCGTTTTAGCAGCTTATATTGGCTTTTTAGGTGGAGATGATGAAACATTACGATTAATGTATGCCAAACACTTATTGGCAGCCTCTGTAATGGCGGCTCCAGGTGCTATTATTATATCAAAAATATTATATCCACAAACAGAAGCTGTAAATACAGATGTTCATGTTTCTCAAGAAAAAATAGGGTCTAACATTTTAGATGCCATTGCAAACGGAACAACAGAAGGTTTGCGTTTGGCAGTAAATGTGGCAGCAATGTTATTAGTATTTATTGCTTTTATTGCCATGATAAACGGAATTTTAGGTTGGGTAGGAGACATAACTTCTTTAAACTCTTGGATGGCAGCAAATACACCATACCAAAACTTTTCTTTAGAAGCAATTCTAGGATATGTTTTTGCACCTTTAATGTGGTTGGTGGGTGTTGCAAAGCAAGATATGGCTTTAATGGGGCAATTATTAGGAATTAAATTAGCAGCCAGTGAGTTTGTTGGGTATATACAATTGGCAGAGTTGAAAAATGTAGCAAATGCCACACATTTAACGTATAATAAGTCTATTATTATGGCTACGTATATGTTATGTGGATTTGCAAATTTTGCTTCTATAGGTATTCAAATTGGTGGTATAGGTTCTCTAGCTCCTGGGCAACGTAAAACATTATCAGAATTTGGAATGAAAGCTTTAATAGGAGGTACCATTGCTTCTTTAATGTCTGCAACCATTGCAGGTATGATTATAGGCTAAAAAAAGTGTAATTGTTTAAACGTTTAGGCGTTTAAACAGTGTAACAATTAAACGATTAAACAAATGCGTCAATATCACGATTTAGTAAAACATGTTTTAGAAAACGGAAACGAAAAAGGAGATAGAACTGGAACAGGAA
The DNA here is from genome assembly GCA_965367085.1 of uncultured Polaribacter sp. GTDB lineage: Bacteria > Bacteroidota > Bacteroidia > Flavobacteriales > Flavobacteriaceae > Polaribacter. The sequence continues at coordinate 39,471 of CBDUHF010000001.1, read as the reverse complement.
CAAAAAGTGTTTTTGGGTATCAAATGCGTTTTGATTTAAGTGAAGGTTTTCCAATGGTAACTACTAAAAAGTTACATTTAAAATCGATAGTTTATGAATTACTTTGGTTTATAAAAGGAGACACTAATATTAAGTATTTACAAGAAAATGGTGTAAGAATCTGGAATGAATGGGCAGATGAAAATGGCGATTTAGGTCCTGTTTATGGACATCAATGGCGTAATTGGAATAGTGATGAGGTAGATCAACTAAAAGAAGTAATTACCACATTAAAAGAGAACCCAAATAGTAGAAGAATGTTGGTTTCTGCTTGGAATCCATCTGTTTTACCAGATACTTCCAAGTCCTTTTCAGAAAATGTAGCCAATGGTAAAGCAGCGTTACCTCCTTGTCATGCCTTTTTTCAGTTTTATGTTTCAGACGGAAAATTATCTTGTCAGTTATATCAAAGAAGTGCAGATATCTTTTTAGGAGTACCTTTTAATATTGCTTCTTATGCATTGTTTACTATGATGATAGCACAAGTTTGTGGCTATGAAGCAGGAGAGTTTATACATACGTTTGGAGATGCTCATATTTACAACAACCATGTAGAACAATTAGAATTGCAATTGTCTAGAGAAATAAGACCTTTGCCAACCATAAAAATGAACCCAGCAATACAGAATATTGAAGACTTTACTTTTGAAGATTTTGAATTGCAAGATTACAATCCACATCCTCATATCAAAGGAAAAGTAGCCATATAAAAAAAAGAGCTTTCAAAATTTGAAAGCTCTTTTTTACTTTTTCTAAGCATTTATTCTATAAAGCTAATACACTGTTTTCTGCACCTGCAAACTCATTCCAAGCAAAAGAATCTGCTTGTTCATCGTTTACATAAGCACCATCAACTAGGTATCTAAATTCATAAGAATTGTTAGCTTCTAAATCAACAGTTCCTTTAAAAGATCCGTTTTTTAATTTTTTCAATGGAGTAGTTTCAGCATTCCAATCGTTAAAACTACCAACTACTGCTACACTGTTAGCTTCTTCAGCAGGCAAAGTAAAAGTTACTTTACAAACTGGTTTACTTTTTAAAAATTGTTTTTTAATTGCCATAATATATGTATTTCAAATTTTAGTGTAAATGTATAGAAGAATAGAGATATAGCAAATAATTAGTATCCTGATTTGTGAAGAATTATCACTTTGGCAATTTCATCCTGTTAATTCTATGTTTATCCAAAAAAAAGAGACGCTAAATTGCTTATTTTTTAAATTAAGCACTAGTTCTTTCTACTTGATTTTCAGTGATTTTAACCCGAAATCGAATTCGTAAAATGCTTTTTTTGGGTCAAAAAGGAACAAAAACGTCAAATCTTGAAACATTTGCTGTAATTTTGCACAAAATCAATCAGTTATATGGTAACAATAATTGCTGCAATTGCACATAACAACGCTTTAGGTAAAGACAATGATTTAATTTGGCATTTACCTGAAGATTTAAAGCGATTTAAAAAAATTACTTCTGGCCACCACATCTTAATGGGTAGAAATACTTTTGAGTCTATTGGTAAACCTTTACCAAATAGAACCACCATTATTATTACAAGAAATAACAGTTATTTTAAAGATGGTTGTTTGATTGCCAATAGCATAGAACAGGCTATAGAAATGGCTGCAGCAGATGATGAGGTGTTTATTATAGGTGGCGCTCAGATTTATAAAGAAGCCATTCAAAAAAACTTGGCCGATAGATTAGATATCACCCTTGTGCATCATCAATTTGATGCTGATGTATTTTTTCCAGAAATCGATCTAAAGATTTGGAAAGAAGTAGCTCGTGAAGATTTTAAAGCCGATGAAAAAAACGTGTACGATTATAGTTTTGTAAGTTTTCAGAAAAGATAATTACCGAATTCTAGCTCTAAAACCACCACCTAAACTCATTTTATACTTTTGTTGAGCAAATAAAAAGTAATTAAAAAGTTTATAATTCACTTCATACCCATAATCTATGTTTGGTTGGTAGTCTATCATGTTTTCATAGATGTTTGTGTTAAATTGAAGCGGATTTTGAACTCTATTGTTCCATGTGATGACCCAAGCTCTATTTCTGGCTTCTAAATAATTTTGAGAATAATAACCTTCAGGCTGCGCTACGGTATTTAAGAATAAATTAAAACCAATATCTATAATTATAATTTCATATTCTAAACTGTCGTTAGCAATAACTACAGGTTGTTCTTCTTTTACAGCACTTTTATTTTTTAGTGGAGATGAACTACATGCCCAAAGAAATATTCCGATAGAAAAAACGACGATACATTGTTTTAAGAGTTTCATAATCAAGGAATTTAGATAAGTAAAGTTGCAAAAATTATTCCAAAATTGGTAGGTTTTTTGTTGTTTTAACATTATTTTTCCTCTTTAAACAAAGAAAAGATGAAGAACCGATGCTTTTGGGTAAATAGTGATGAAATTTATATACAATATCATGATAATGAGTGGGGAACTCCTGTATATGATGATGCTACCTTGTTTGAATTTCTAGTACTAGAAACCTTTCAAGCAGGGTTAAGTTGGATTACCATTTTAAAGAAAAGAGAAAACTTTAGAAAAGCGTTTGACAATTTCGATTATCAAAAAATAGCAAAATACCCTGAAAGTAAATATGAATCTTTATTACAAGATGCAGGTATTATAAGAAATAAATTAAAAATACGAAGTGCCATTACCAATGCGCAATTGTTTATGGACATTCAGAAAGAATTTGGCTCTTTTTCTAAGTTTATTTGGAGTTATACCAATGGCAAACCCATTATAAATACTTTTCATACAAGAGCAGAAGTACCCGCAACTACAGCGTTGTCAGACACTATTTCTAAAGACTTAAAAAAACGAGGTTTTAAATTTGTAGGTTCTACTGTTGTCTATGCGTTTATGCAAGCAACAGGTATGGTAAATGACCACACTACAGATTGTTTTAAATACCCAAAATAGCGCTTCTTCTCTCTAAAAGTAATTCTCTAAAAAGGGATAAAAAATCGTATATTTATGCATCAATATAAATCAATTAAAAAATGAATTTTAAACATATAATTTATGCCTTTTCAATGGTAACTTTACTTGCTTCTTGCGCCATTGATAAAAAAGAAACAGCCACAACAGCCACAGGAGAATTTAATCATTTTGTAGAAGACTTTGCAGATATTAAAGTTTTGCGATACACCATAGATGGTTTTGATGAGCTCACATTAAAAGAAAAAAAACTGGTGTATTATTTAACACAAGCAGGTTTGTCTGGTAGAGATATTATGTGGGATCAAAATTACCGACACAATTTAAAAATTAGAAAAGCCTTAGAAAGAATCAACAATCGCTATAGAGGAGACCGAAATACAGACCAATTTAAAGCGTTTAAAACCTATTTAAAAAGAGTGTGGTTTTCAAACGGAATTCACCACCACTATTCGAACGATAAAATTAAACCGGCATTTACAAGAGTGTATTTTGAAGATGAACTGTTAAAAAAATCGAGAACAGAATTACCAAGAGAAATTATTGAAGTATTGTTTAATGATGCAGACAATAAAAAAGTAAATAAAAAAGATGGCGTAGATAATATTCTAGCTTCTGCCATTAATTTTTACGGAGAAGATATCACTGCAAAAGAAGTAACAGACTTTTATAAAACAGCATACAAAGGTCCTGAAGGAAAACCTGTAGAAGCAGGATTGAACTCTAAACTGGTAAGAGAAGATGGAAAACTTGTAGAAAAAGTTTGGAAATCTGGAGGTATGTATGGTAAAGCCATCGATCAAATTATTGGTTGGTTAACAAAAGCACAAGAAGTTGCAGAAAACGACAAACAAGCAGCGGCTTTAGGCTTGTTAATAGAGTATTATAAAACAGGAAGTTTAGATGTTTGGGATCAATATTGTATTGCTTGGGCAACGTCTACAGAAGGCAATATAGATTGGATTAACGGTTTTATAGAAGTGTATAATGACCCTAAAGGATATAGAGGTTCTTATGAAACAATTGTACAAGTTAAAGATTTTGACATGTCTAGAAAAATGGCGGTTTTATCTGAAAAAGCACAATGGTTTGAAGACAATGCGCCTTTAGATCCTGCGCATAAAAAAGACAATGTAGTTGGAGTTTCTTACAAAACAGTAAATGTTGCTGGTGAAGCTGGAGATGCCTCTCCAAGTACACCAATTGGTGTAAACTTACCTAACAATAACTGGATTCGTCAAGAGCATGGTTCTAAATCTGTTTCTTTAGGAAACATTATTGGGGCGTATAATAATGCAGGAGGAACTGGCCGTTTAAAAGAGTTTGCTTTTGATGAAGAAGAAATTAGATTGGAAGAAAAATACGGGCAACTTGCAGACAAATTACACACTGCGTTGCATGAAGTTGTTGGGCATGCTTCTGGTAAAATAAACGACGGAATTGGGCAACCGAAAGAAACACTTCAAAATTATGCTTCTACCATGGAAGAGGGAAGAGCCGATTTGGTGGGGTTGTATTATTTAATGGATCCTAAATTACAAGAATTAGGTTTGACGGATAATTGGAAAGAAATGGGAATTGCTGCGTATGATGGATACATTAGAAACGGATTAATGGCGCAATTAATTAGAATAGAGTTGGGCAATGATTTAGAAGAAGATCATATGGTAAACAGACAATGGGTTTCTGCTTGGTCTTTTGAGCAAGGAAAGAAAGACAATGTCATAGAGAAAGTTGTAAAAGATGGTAAAACCTATTTTAATATCAATGACTATGATAAATTAAGAGAAATCTTCGGAAAATTATTACGTGAAACACAACGTATAAAATCTGAAGGAGATTTTGAAGCAGCAAAAAGCTTGGTAGAAGGATATGGCGTAAAAGTAGACCAAGAGTTGCACAAAGAAGTTTTAAAAAGAAACGAGCAATTTACGTCTAAACCTTATAGTGGTTTTGTAAATCCGGTTTTAAAACCGCTAATGGATGCTGAAGGAAATATTCTAAAAGTAGAAGTAAAACAACCTAAAGACTTTGAAGAGCAGATGTTATTCTACTCAAAGAATTATAATTTTTTAGGTACAGAAAATTAAAACATATTACTTGTCTTTCCTGCAATTTGAACTGAACTAGATTCAGAAAGCCAGGAGACTAAATGAATAAAATCAAAACCGATTCTGAAAAGAGTCGGTTTTTGTATTTTTACAACATGGCAAGAAAAATTAAAGACCCAGGTTTTGGTTATTATTCTAAACAAAACGCAAAAGATATCATCAATGATGATGGCAGTAGCAATGTACTTCATGTCAATAGAAAAAAGAACATCAACGATTTATATACGTATTTTATAGACATTACGTGGACTCATTTTTTTCTGCTCATTGTACTTGCCTATATATTAGTCAATATTTTGTTTGGCTTGTTTTATGTAAGCATTGGTATAGAGCAAATCACTTCTCCCCAAGAATCTTTTTTAGAGAACTTTTTAAACGGCTTCTTCTTTAGTGCACAAACGCTAACCACAGTGGGTTATGGAGGCATTGCCCCAAGAGGCATTACTGCCAACTTTATAGCTGTTTTTGAAGCCATGATTGGTTTGTTAAGTTTCTCATTTATTACAGGGTTGTTGTATGGTCGTTTTTCTAAGCCCAAAGCAAATATTAAGTTTAGCGATACAATTATTTTACGCGATTTTAAAAAAGAACGCGCCCTCATGTTTCGGTTAATGAATCGTAGAAAAACGGTAATGATTGAACCAGAAATTAAGGTCACTTTAGCGGTTACAGAAAAAGATGCCAAGGGCAATTTTAAACGCAATTTTTATACCTTAAAATTAGAGCGAGATAAGATCATGTATTTGCCCACAGTTTGGACAGTGGTGCATCTTATAGATGAGAAAAGTCCGTTGTTTAATTATTCTAACCAAGAAATAGCAAAATTAGACGCCTTCATGTCTATTTTAGTCAATTACCATGAAGAATCGTTTGCACAGAAAGTATATCAGATGTATTCGTATAATTTTGAAGATCTACGTATCGATGTAAAATATGTGCCTTCTTATGGCTTTGATGCCGAAGGATATACCGTTTTAGATCATGATAAATTAAGCGAAGTAGAAAAAATGTAAGAAGCTTACATTTCAGAGAGAATACGAATAAGCATAAAAATAAGCACAATCAATCCGCCATAAATAAACACTTTTTTACCAGCACCTTTGTAATAACGCTCGTGGTTTTTAAGGTCTTTTCTATAACTCCATATCATTAAAGCTGCAAAAGCAACAATAAAAAAAATCATAAAAACAATTCTTCCAGTGGTAAAATAAGCACTTAAAAACATAGTTTCGGTTCTTTATAAGTTGTGAATGAATAGTAATTTATGAATCGGTTTAATTCATAAAGTTTCTATATATTGTCTATCAAAATCAATCTTCTTTTGATTTTTTACAAAATTACAAATTAAATGAAGAACGCCATCGTTTTTGGAGCAACTTCTGGTATTGGTAAATCGCTTACAGAAATTCTGTTAAAACAAGGATATCATGTAGCAATTACGGGTAGAAGATTAGCATTGTTAGACGCTATACAAAAAGCATATCCAACACAAGTTTTAGTAAAACAGAATGACATACAAGATGTAGCTGCTGTAGAACAAGTATTTACAGAAATTGTAACCGAATTTAAAACCATAGACTTGGTGGTACAATCTTCTGGTGTAGGCTATGTAAACCCTAAATTAGAATGGGACAAAGAATCGCAAACCATAAACACCAATGTATTAGGGGTTACCAAACTGTATGTGTTGGCGTATAATTTATTTAGAAAACAACAATTCGGGCATTTAGTGGGTATTTCTTCTATTGCCTCTATTAGAGGTAGCAGATCTGCACCTGTATATTTTGCGTCGAAGGCTTATCAAAAAGCATATTTAGAAGGCTTGTATATCAAAACAAAAACCATAAAATCTAAGAAAGTCTTTATCACAGACATTCGCCCAGGCTTTGTAGATACTCCCATGGCATTAGGAGAAAAAGTATTTTGGATGGTGCCTGTAGAAAAATCTGCAAAACAAATATATAGCGCCATTAAAAAGAAGAAAAGAGTCGCCTATATTTCTAAACGTTGGATAGTAATTGCATGGGTTTTAAAAATAATACCTGCTAGCTTGTTGAAAAAATTTACTTAGAAAATAGTTGGCAGTGTTCAGTTGGCAGTATTCAGTAGCAGTTTGCAGTTTGCAGTTACAGTTTTCAGTCGTCTGTCAGTTCGAGTGATTTTGTTTTTTTGCAAAATTGTATCGAGAACATATATAAAATATAAAAATAGAAATGTCACCTTGAGCTCAGTCGAAAGGTCTTTAATAAGAATAAAACAAAACAAATGAAAAACAAAATAGCAGCAGTAACCGAATTTCACACAGCCTTTAAATTAAACATGAACCAAAAACCTATTGCACATATAGGGGCAGACAGAAACTTATTACGTTATAAGTTAATGAGAGAAGAAAACGAAGAATATTTAGATGCTGCCAATAATAATGATTTGGTAGAGGTAGCAGATGCTTTGGGCGATATGCTCTACATTTTATGCGGAACCATTATAGAACATGGTATGCAAGACAAAATCACAGCAGTATTTAACGAAATACAACGCAGCAACATGAGTAAACTAGGGGAAGATGGAAAGCCTATTTACAGAGAAGATGGAAAAGTGCTAAAAGGACCTAACTATTTTAAACCAAATATTGAGGAGATATTGGAGAGGTAATATTATTTAGTTTCTTAGAGATTAATTATTATGTTTAAGGTTTTACATGACAAAATAACCAAAATCTTCATCAACTAATACTCTTCTATCTAAGCCCAAGTTCATTTCTTCGCATGCTGTTTCAGAAACTAATGAACACGAAAAACAAGAAGCTAAATTCAAATCAAAAATACCCTGCCCTTCAGATTCCCAGCATAAAGGGTCAGAAGAACAATTTTCCATTCTTTCTAATCCTTTTTTTATAATTATTGATATTCTATCAGGATCGCCTTGTGAAACTAAACCTCCCATACTCCCTTCTGAACCTTCTGCTGTATATATTAAAACACCTGACATTTGTTTTTCTGAATTATTTGATATATATAAACGTTCTTTTAAACTTGCAGTTGGGTATCCGCAAGAGAATTCAAGTTCACGCATAATCATATGAGAAAAACTATGAATTAAAAAATGTTTAATGCCATTATTATATATTTTCCGCATTGTTGCTGCTCCCTGAATATCAATATTTGGTTCTTGCATAAAACGTTTAAACCTTTCAGATAAAACCTTCTCATTTGAATTAATCCACTCATCTATTTTTTCTTGATTGAATTGAAAAAATAAACCTTCACCTAAAGATTCATTTGCAGGTAAAATAAAGAGTTTATTTGCTTCTTCTGAATAAATATTTTTAGCCTCTTTGGAATACTCAACTGTGCCGTTTTTCACTATTCTATCTCTTGGTTGAACTCTAGTGAAGTCAAGTTGAACTTGTGTGACTTTTAATTCTTCAATTTGTTGAACTTTGGAAAAATAAGTACTTAACTCAGTGGGCAATTCAATGTCTGTGAATTTCAGTCCATCATCTTCATTTGAAGGGTTTTGTGTAAAACAATGATATTCTTGCCATCTGTAGTTTTCGAAATTATCTAAATTATCAACTGTACAATCATTATTAAACTCAGTTCCCAATTTTAAAATAAGTTCATCAATTGAAAATGATAAATCTGAGATATTTATGCCACAGTCTATTTCTAAAAACTCTTCATCAACATTTTTATTAAACCATTGTTCTTTTGATTTCTCAAATTTTGTACCTAATGTTCGATTAAATTTATCATTACATACAATTAAAGCATCAATCAATTCTTTTGATTTATTCTCCGCTAGATGCATCGGAATATATAAACTTGAAAAACCACTCGCATAATAAACATTATTTGCAGTTACTAGAGCGATCCGCATTCCTTCTTCGGGCTTGAGATTACAGGTTTCATTTGGAATTGAAAAGCTATCTAATTCTTGTTCCCAAGGCTTTTCACCTTTACATTTTGGTTTAATACTATTTATACCTTCTAAATTAACTTTAAAAGATTGGTCCTTACCAGAACCACAATTGTTGCAATGAATATAAATACTCCCATACCCTTCAGATTTATTCTTACTTTCAGTCCAAATTAATTCTGGTTTTGTACAACAACCATCATAATTTAATAAATGATTAGCTTCGGGGTCATCATTTCTGTGATTAAGTTTCCAATTTAAATACTTAGACCAAGGTATATCGGATAAATGGCCATTCGGACAAATTAATAGTATGTTTGTTTGATTTAAAGTTTGGTATACTTTGTTTTTAACAAGGGTTCCTTCAATATTTTTCGCATAAAATTCACTTCTAAAATCATTTCCATCTCTTGGAGGAGCAAAATGATTGAGTTTTAAAACACCATTTTGTTTATTGCATTCCGTTACCCAGATGTCTTTCCAATCGTTTATCTTTTTAAGATGGCCTTTCCTATTTGTAAACCATTTTGGAAAATGTGTTGCGTTTATCATATAATCTGAAGATTTTCCTACTTCTTCGTTTCTATCAAGTGCAGTTTTTATTGGGTGGTTTTTCCAATTAGGAGTATTAAAACTTTCATTTAATGACATATGAGGAATGTCAATCAAACAAACTAAAGATTCTAGCTCTTTTTCTATTTTCAAGAATTCTACAAATCTTTTATCATCCACTATTAATAGCCCTCTATTGTTTATTTCACTTTCTGCTCGATTATATATTTTTTGATTATCAGACTCATTCTCTCTAATTAATGAAATCTTTCTATTAGCCCATTCTATAAATTTCCATTTATTAATGTCTAATATTAAAGCATAAGAACCTAATTTAGTAGTAATAATGGAACCTACACCGGCATTTGATGACAGAAGTTTAAACTTGCCAATTCCTTGATTATATTGTGATTGATTTAAAATTTTCATTTTGAATTGATTTTTATTGCTGCTTCAGATTCTATTACTCTTAATGACATAGGTATTTGCCATTTTTTACTATGAATATCGGCTTCATAGGCATCTAAATCAACATATAATTGTTCTTGGTTAGCATTTGTTCTTTTTGATTTATTACTAAAAACAAATGTTTTGTTATCTGCAAGTGCTTTAGATGCTTCTATTCTCCATTCTTTAAAAGCTTCCTCTATCCAGGATTTTATAAAATCAATATTTTGTGGCTTTAGAAGGTTTTGAATTTCCTTATCATAAATTTTGTTTTTAATAATACGATTTTCAAAATTAGCTGTTAACTGATTTATAATATTGGTTACATCTGAATCAGTTATGTTACAAACATTAGATGCAGATACTCTCTCTACAAAATCAGTAGTATGACGTAACATTGTAGCTAAGTATAATCCTAGATATCTACTAACAGACTTTGATGTAAATGGAGTTATTGATATTGGTTCGACATAACTATACATTTTTTCGTGAAACTCAATAAACTTCTCATAATGCGAAATATCCCTTGCTCTAAAAGGGTGATGTACTGTAAGTACTAAGCCATAAGAATCTCTTGCCACACGACTACTTGCTTGAATGTATTCTGCAGTATTTCTAGGCATAGAGTTCATAATAATTAAATTAAAGCGAGAAACATCTATTCCTACAGAAATCATATTTGTAGCGACCAAAAACTCAGGAGGAACACTCCCTCTTTTTATTTCATTATTTTTTATGTGAGCAAATCTTAATGAAGCGTCCCATTGTTCTTCTACTTTTTTAAGCTCATTTTTCACCTCCTCACCAGAGAGTCTTCCTGTCAATTCGGACTCTTCTATTGGACCATAGGTGTATAAAGAATGAAGTAGTTTTTGTGGTCTAATTACTCTATTGAAAACCCTACGAACTTCTTTTAAAATGTAGGACTGCACTTGTGACTGAGTTTTTCCAACTTCTTTTAGACTATTAAAATAAGAAATAATAGTATGAAAATAATCCATAGCCTCTTCAAACGAGTTATATTTTTCAAAATCTATAGTTTCACTATTCCCCAATTGTTGTAATTCAAACAAAGCTCTATGAGTCATTGTTATAGCAGCTAACCTCATTTGCATCCAAATTTGAGTTCTTCCTGTTGGCAATATTCCAACATATCGTCTTTTGGATTCATAAATAAAATCGTCTTTATCATTACTCAGGAAGGATCTTTTATAAAATGAAAAGAACGAATCATCACATTCTACACCTTGTTTTGGGAAAAGATTCACTTTTCTATCAAATAATGCTGCAATTTGAAGACTAGTATTTCTAGTTGTTGCGGTAGATGATATTACTTTAGGTCTTATGCCATCTGTTCTTGTGCATAATTGATCAACTGCCGATTCAAATAATGCAACAGATGAACCTAACGGTCCATTTAATAAATGTAATTCATCTTGGATAATAATATCTGGTGGGAAATATCCATCTGTAGGTTTTCCATTTTCCCAATTTCCTCTTCCAAACAATCTTCTAGAATCTTTGTTTCTTGCTTGGTCTGAATTCGAAACCTTATGAGCTAATTGAGCAAACTTATCGACCGTTCCAAAAAGTAAACTAGGAGGGTGTTGATATATTGTTTCGTCACAAAGATTAACGGGAATAGGTCCTTGGTCTTGTCGTCTTCTATTTAATAGTCTTCCAAACGAAAATGAACATTTTTTATTTGAACATTTTAGATGTAATCTATTTTTACTATAAATATCATCAGTTTTATCTGGAATTGTGTCCCCAATTATTTTTGAATTACACCAAGGACATTCATTAAAAGGAATTTTATTCTCTATTCCTTTAACATCATTTAGTTTTTCAAATTCATATTGTAAAGAGTCTTTGTTTCTATCATTAGCTCTATATATCAGTTTATTTGGAATTGAATTATTCCCTACCCATAGCCCAATATTGATTGGTTCTTTACCTAAAACAGATACATCCCACCTCCTAATTAGTTCTAATGCCATTATCATTAAAGTAGCTCTTTGGAACTGTTGTAAAGTTAACAGTCTTAAGGTGTACCTCATTATTGCAGCAGTTCCACCACCTCTTTCTTTGTGTAGTTTTCTACGGTTTATTATCGTTAAAGCTATTAACCCAAGATATGCCTCAGTTTTACCACCACCAGTTGGAAACCAAACTAAGTCAACATAATCATTCCTTTTTTCCCAGTTAAGATCATCTTCGGCTTTGAAAATACCGTCTAAATTCAATAAAATAAAGGCTAATTGAAAGGCTCGCCAAGAAGTTGATTCTGTTTCTGAAAATAATTTGTCACTGGCATTTTTATAAAAATCGGTATTGAAGTTTGAAAAATCAACATCTTCCATTAATGGAAGTACTTTATTTTTTTTAGTATTTACAGAATGCCATATTTGCATAAACATAGCAGAATTCATTAACCTAAAAGATTCTATATTTATTTCATTTGAAAGAAGAGTATTAATATTTTCTTTCATTCTCTGATAATCACGTGAGCATTTGTCAAGTTCTTGTTTAGCTATTTTTTTTTCTTGGTCGTTTACTTCGTTTCTCTTATCTTTTATCCAATCACCATAGGCGTCAACAAATGCATTTAATCCACTTATGACTTCTTCATTATTAACATCAGAAAAAGCTGATAGCCATTTGAATTGTAGTGCTTTAGAATTTTCTAAAAACAAAGGGTTCTTATAATTTCCTTTATTGTCTTTAACTAAATCTTTTGATTTATTTCTAGGTGTAGGGTCAACATCTGGAGTGTCACAAATTGGAATATATTCCGACTCAATGGTGTTGAGCTTTTTATCCCACTTTACCGAACAACCGTGACCTATACCAAAATCTTCGAATTGTCTATAAATATAATCAGTAGTTTCATCTTCTGAATACTCCTTTTTAGAAGTATCTAAACTTAATTCGTTATAGGGAATAAGATGTTTATTAGTAATTGATAGTTTAACACCAAAAAAGCATTTTTCATTTACTTTTTCATTAAAAGTGGAATAATATCTAGAGCTATCTTTTGCTTGTGTAAATGGAGTACTCGTATTAATTAATTGAACTTTTACAAAAATCTTTTTTGAGTTTTTTGAGTTTCTTGTATCTCTACTAAGTTGTAGGTTTAATGATAATGAAGCCTTGCCATCTTCTTTACTTATTTTATTCTGATAAACATCTGTTAAGCCATTACTAATAATATTTCCATCTATATCAGAAACAATAAAATCCTCATTTACTTCTTTATATAGAAAGGATATTTTATTTCTGTCTTTTGGAAAAGAAATCTTATTTAAGGATATTCTTCTCTCGATTAATTCTGACTGCCATAATCCAAAACCACCACCATTTACATTTAATAAATTTTCGAAATGACTTATGATGTTCTCTCCTTCTTCTATTTTCTGAGAAATATCATAATAAGATTTTCTTTGTTTTTGATCTGTAATTTTATATTTTAAATCATTATAAATTGTTGACTTTAGACTGCTTAAATTTCTTTTTTCTTTTGTTAAAAATCTGTTATTTGAAAAAGTGGGTTTATGTTCAGAGAAAATTTCTTCGGTAATTTCTTTTTGAATCTCTCTAATTCTAGATTTTAGTTGAGAAACTTCTTCAGAACTGAGATAATTGATGAGTAAAAATAAATTATCATTTACCTCTTTTAAATAAAAGCTATTTAATAGATGTTTTGCAATAAATTGATTAATTTTTTCGAAAGGCAATTCACAACTTACTCCATATCTTTTATTAAAAACATTATCTTTTTTTCTTTTTAACTTACTATAATATCTTGCATTTAGTTTGATTTCTAGTTTGTCATTTACTAAAAAACCACTATCAAGGCAGCAAGTGAATCCCATGGTTTTAGGAAACATTTGATCGAGTGCTATCGTATCCGTTTCTTCAATATTATCAGTACTTGTATTCTGAGAACTTGTTTCTTCTGACTCATTTTCTTCATCATCACCTTCATTATTATCAAGAACAATTCCTTCTGTGCAGGTTTTACTATTATCTTGTGGAAATAGTATACCAGTACTATACACTGCTGCAGGAACAATATCTATTATTTCATTATAATAATCAATAGGTTTTAGCTCGTCTAAATTTGATTTTAGAAGATCTTCATCTTCAATGTCAACAAATCTAAAACCATTTATTCCTGGGCCTAAAGTTTGTTCTTTTATAAACTGCTCTAAGGATTCTCTTTTTTCGTTTATTATACTCATAAATTTATACTTTCAATTGAGTCCACTTTTTGCAAGTCTATTTCAGGGTTAATTAATTCGACTAAGGCTACCAGGTTTTCAAGCAAATGATTTTCATCAATACCCAACTCTTCTAAAGAATGATTTTTTTGATAATACTCTTTTTTTGTAATTAGTATTTCTCTTGTTTTTGTAATATCATCAAAACAACCATCATCAAATAAATCTTTAAATAAAAGATTCATTTTTCTTGTGTTATTTCTGGTAGTTTGCTTTGTTTTATTTTTAATTCGACTTATCAGAATAATATAAGTTTTAGGAAGATTTAGGTAATTACAAATTGATAAAAATACTTTTTTAACTATAGGTGCTAAAGATTTACTTTCAGGGTTTATCCAATGATTTTCAAAATGTTGAAAGGAAACCATCTTAAGGTTCTGTTGGCCTAATAATTCTTGAATTTCAGTATACAAAGACTCTTTCCCTTTGTCTTCTGATTTACGTTTTAATAGAACTTTCCATAGACGACCAGCATCTTCTCCGTCTGCAATTTTGAATTTTTTACGGATAACATCTAATTCTTCTTCTTGTTTGTTTATGTCTGCTAGTTTATCATATATTGGCAGTGCATTTGTAATATCATCTAAGCTCTGTATTTCAGTTGGGTTTAGAGCCAATAAGTCTATTGCTCTTGCAACTTTATTTATATCATTAGATTTATAAATAAATAAATCTGAGGTGTGATAATTATGAGGTCTATTTTCGGATGAAAGCTTAATTCTTATCACCTCTTTATTACCATTATTAACATATGAACTTTCTACATCCCAAGAAGTTTTTTCTTTTACTGTTGGTCTTAGGTTATTTACTTTGTTTTTAACTGTATTCCAATCGAAATAGTCTGACCTTACTTTATGATTAAGTAGTTTGTAATAATCATTGTTGTTTTTGAAATTTGCCCATTGAAATTTGTTTTTAAACAATAGATTGAGAAAAATTCCTTTAGAATTTATAGTAGGTATTTCAATAATATTTGGGTAAAAATAATAAGGGTAATGTCCAGGATCTAAGTAATTTAGAATTAATAAGTTTTCAGAGGTCATTGAGTTTAATTCTTCCCAATTGATTAATTTGTTAGAATGTGAAAGTCCTAGTTCTTTCTGCAATTCTTTTTTTAATATATTATTTTCTAAGAATTCATTTGAAATAACTATAGTTGTGTTTTCGTGAATAAGTTTTTTAATTTCATCTTTCCAAGATGAGTTAATAATGTAATCTAATGTATTGGATAGGTTTTCTTTTAATTCATTTTTGAGTTCATCAGGAAATTCCTGTTGTGTAGTTTCTGAAATAAGAGTTGTTCCTTCGTTACCACCAAAGACACTTTCGAGTACAATTTCTTTTATCCTTTCATTAATAACTAACGAATATATATTTCTCATTTTTATTGAGATTAATTCGTATAAGTTTTCGTGTATTTGTGTTTCTAAGAGAAAGCTATCCCAAAAGGTATTACTTTCAATGCCGTAAAAATTTGTTTTTAGTTGCTTTTTATTATCTATTTTTATTAATTTATTGACTTCACCATTTGTTATGACATAGGGTTTTATTAACTCGGTTTTTTCTAAATTAAATTTAAAGTCAACTTGATTTAATTTATTTTTTAAGTTGTTTATATTTACTTTCTTTTTGCCAAAAGTTATAATTAATAAGTTTTTGAATTTTGTTCCGTCTTCATTCCATTCAAGAAGTTCTTTTAGGTTGAAGTTGATGAAATTTGACTTGCTTTCACTATCAAAAAGGATAATGTTTTCCAAGTTATCTACTAATTGCTCGTTTTGGTCAATTTGGTTTAATATTTGATCTAATGTTTTTTCTTTATTGATGGCAACATATGATTTGCTTACGTTTACATCTTCAATTTTAATTCCGTACTGTTTTGATTTAAACTTATCAATACATTCAGTGAAATACCTAGTTAAAGTGTTAACTAGTGTGTTCACTTGTAGCTTATTAGAATTAAGAATTTTGTTGTTAAAATCTAACTCAGCTCTCTTTTCATCCTTTTTAATTTTCCAATTTTTGTAAATTCGATTTCCTCCATTTTTTCCACTTGCGTTGGCTGGTATGTGGTTGTTTTTTATATCTCTTTTTATACGTGAAATATTATCCTGAATTAACTGATTTGTTAAATCAGATTTATCATTTTCTAAAGAATATAAAAAGTGTCTTAATACTAGAAATTCTAGAATTATTATTCTATCGTTAAAATCAAAATCTTTTTCAATATGAAGATGTAAGTAGTTTATTTTTGAGTTCTTAGAAGTAGCAGTAATATTCAGTATTCTATCAACATAAATTAATAGCTTTTTTAATCTTTCTTTTTCGCTATAAACTATTTCAGAAAAGATTTCCTCAAACCCATCAGTTGGGTTTTCTATAAATTGAGCTATATGTTTATTTATATGTTGATTAATTACTTCCATCAATAAATTATATTTATTTCAACATTATTTATTGCTCTAGTTATTCCAATAAAGATTTCGTATTTATTATAGTCCGAAGGTTCTGTTATTACTAAGAATACATTTTTACTCTCAAGTCCTTTATACTTTAAAATAGATGTATATCTTAATTTATTTGCTGTATCTGTAATATTTTTTTCGTTCAACTCTTCAATATCTTTGATTGCTAATTCGTAGTGCATATCTGGATTGCCTAGATATTCTCCTTTTAGCAGTTTAGATTCTATGAGAATTATGCAGTCTGACCCTTTAAGTGATGAATTTCCCTGTCTAATTGAGTTTAATACATTGTTGACTATGTGTTTTTTTACTTTAGATAGGGAAGAGTGCTTTTTGATTACAATATTACTATATGTTTCATTGAAATTTTCCTTTAATATTTCTTCTGGATTTTCTAAAATAATTGATGATAATAAACGAATATCGGGGTTTTGAGCACTCCTTTTTATTTCATTCAATTTAAAATGAGTAAAATATTCTGTTAATAGGTCTGCTAATTCTCCAACAGATCTGCCACCCAATTTGTAGCTTTGGTCAATGTCATATAATACTAGTGAATTACCATTAGTTAGGCCACTTTCATTATATCCACATAACTTGTTTATGAATAAATCTAATCCTCTATCAAAAATATCTTGACCTTCATCAATAACCATAAAGTCGTAAAAGTTTGATATGTCTAGCTTGTCAAGTGTGCTTTTTAATAATTGATAAAACTCTTCTTCTGAAAGTGATATAATTTCAGAATATGTTTTTTGTGCATTATGTTTTTGAATGAATCTGAAAAACGTAGTTACTTCAATATCTTTTGTGTTGTCTCGTAGGTTTAATGAACTCTTAGTATGGTGCATTAGTAAATTATTCCAGCAGATATAGATGCCTTTTTTTCCAATTTGTTTATCTATAAAAGCTTTTGCAATGGTTGTTTTTCCACTACCTGGAGGGCCTTCAATCATAATTCTAGGATTTTTATTTAATCCATCTAGAATTTCAATATTTTGTATTCCAAGCCATTTTAAAGTGTCAATAGAATCATAATTGCTTTTATCATTTACTATAGGGCTTAGGATGTTCTTTATTGCATTTATTTCTTTAAATGATAGATTTGAGTACGTTCGAAAATGTTTTTTGTGGCGTTTTTTTGTGTAAGTAAAAGTGTTCTTAATGAATTTTTCTATTGAATTATCATATTCTTTTGCAGTAAATTCAGTCCATAGCAAATTGGAATCTATAAGTTTGGAATTGAATTCATAGTTAACATGTGGTAAAGCGACGGCATCACAAAAAAAACAATTTTTAAAATTATTTAATATGTTATCCTTTAACGTAAATTTATATCCTTCAACTTGTTTAAATGGATTCTGCTTCATTTTTTTTTGAAACATTTTACCATAATAAAAATCATTTTCTTTTGTGGATATTGGGCCTCCTTTAACTTCTAAAACCAAAAGTCCTTCTTTGCATAAAATAAGAAAGTCAATTTGAGCACTTGTCTTTTTATAATAATTATAATTGTCAGAATGTGTAGGTAGTTTTAAATCGTGCCAAACATACCATTCATCTTCACTATTGTTTAAGTCAGAAAATAATTTTTTATAAATATTAATCTCCCCTTGTAAAGGAGAGCCATCTTCTTTAGTTATAATC
The DNA here is from genome assembly GCA_965367085.1 of uncultured Polaribacter sp. Taxonomy (GTDB): domain Bacteria; phylum Bacteroidota; class Bacteroidia; order Flavobacteriales; family Flavobacteriaceae; genus Polaribacter. The sequence goes on along the minus strand of CBDUHF010000001.1, from coordinate 21,045 downwards.
TTATCTAATGCCGAAATTGGATTGTATGGAAGAAAGGTTATAGCCATTAATTATTATGAGTTAGCAATTGTAGAGATTTTATTAATAGCATATAGAGCAAAAACTTGGCTCATAGGTATTATATCTTTATTTTCAAAAACTACAGTTTCATTTTGAGTAAAATAAGGGTTCTTAAATTTAATTTTGGTTATGATATTGTTTACTTTCTCAACTAATTCTGTTGGTTCTAATAAATTATTAATGGCAAATTGCTCCTCATACATTTTTTGTAAATCGGCAGAAGAACCTATTTTTTCTGAAAAACCATTATTGATAGTTTTCACAAATTTTGCTCCTGCTTTTTCTTTAAGAATAATTGGTTCAATTGTTTTGTAAAATCCATCATTAACTTTTTGGTTTTTATAACCAACTCCTGTGCCATATTGGATAGAAGTAAACCAACGGTTTTTTGCTTTAGAATTTTGTTCGATATCAAAATTTGATAAAGTAACTGTTAAGTTTCCTGCTTTTATTGGGTGTCTTCTAAATCTTGAGTTTTTTGTTCTCTTTGGTTGTTTGTCAAATACTTTTTCTTCGAAATCATTGAGGTTTTGTACACCTTTAAGATTTGGTGTTTTAATTAATTCTAAATTTTTAGAACTAGTTATTCCAATTTGATTTAATAACTCATTTGAGAAAGCTCTACTAACAGAAGGACAAACAGCATTACCAACTAATCTCCATTTGCTGTTTGATGAACCTAGAAATTGATAGGTAAAAGGAAAGCCCATAATACTTGCAGCTTCTCTTACTGTTGGACTACGATATTCACCATTACCTTGTCTAGAGTATTCAGATTTATATATTAAAGCTTCTCTAGATGTTCCACTTTTTGTGGCGGTTATAGTTCTACTTGGTTTATTAATATTTTCAGGGAAAGACATTTTTCCCATGCAATAATGATTAACCTTATGTTCTCTAGATTGTCTCCACTCGCTTTTATATAGCCCACTATCATAAAAGTGGTCACTTAAAGCATTTGCACTTATTTCGATAGAATTATAAACGGGGTCTGTTACTTTTCTAGAAGATTTTTTACAGTTAGGTTTAGGTATTTTTTTTAATAAATTCCCTAGAGTATTCCATTTCGGAAGATTGTCTTTTTGATTGTCAGAATGTGAAGGTTTTGGGATTATAAGCTTGCCTTTTGAAATTATTTCACCCGATATAGCTCTTTTTCTGGCTTGATATGAACCATAGTCAGCAGAGTTTATAAGAGGTTGATTGTCTTTTAGTACTATAGCTTTTTTATTTGCACCAAGTTTGTTTTTTCTTGCCCAATCTCCAAGTCCTAAATCATTAAAAGTATAATAGTCTGCTAAGTAATTTCTTGAATTAGCAACATTTTCCATATACCAAGCTTTTAAAATAGAACCTTTTTGGAATTTTTTTACTGCTACAATTCTTAAAAATATTTTTGTCAATAGAACCCCAGATTCTTTATCTGCTTTGCCCGAAATATTAGAACTAGAAAATGATACACAAGGTGGTGAACCTATTATGACATCAGTATTAGGTAAAAGGTCTATCTCTTCAATTGATTCTTTAAAATCTAATAGGTTTTTTACAACAGAATCAGTTCCAAAATTATGATTAAAAGTGTCAATTGCAGGTTGCCAATTATCATATCCTTTTTTTATTACAAAACCCTTTTGTCTAAAGCCTTCAGAGAAACCTCCTGCACCACAAAAAAAATCAATTACTGTAAGTTTACTCATCTTAAAAATTAATTTTTAGGTTTTACGTAGGTTGCTAATTTTATCCCCTTTGATAATTCGGTTAAATAAGTTGTAGAAATCCCAGATATTTTAATAATATCTTTTCTAGAATATTTAAATTTAATAATTTGATCTGCATATTTTACACCAAACAAATGAATCATAGCAACCGAATCTCCTTTAGGTGCATTTTCATACATTTCTTTTAGTTTTAATCCTAGTTCGTTTAAAGTCATTATAGTTTTGAGTTTTTACATCAAAATAATACTTCTAAACTATTTATTAACTGAAGTTTTGAATTTGTTATTAGATAATTTAGGGTAGCAAAATTTTTAGATAAATTTACTGCTAAATATTAAAAGGTGCAATAAAATAATAACTTTATAATTAGCAGTCACTTTATCATTCTTCCCTACCTTTTTTGTCAGACTTCCTTATCTTTTACAACACGCCTCCTTGCCAAACTTTATAAAAGAGTAGTAGTTGTGTATAAATATACTAGTATATATTTTTAAAAGTACTAATATAAAATTTTAGAAAAAGTAGTATTTTTACAAAAGATGTACATAGAAGCTGTACATAAAGAATTGGCAGCGAAAGAGATAAAGATACAAAATAAAAACGAGAAAATTATGGCTATCCGTTATAGAATTACCAAAAGGAGCAATAGCATCCAAAACAAGCAAGCGCAATACATTATGCAAGCAGTAACTACCGGTACTGTAGATTTAGACACCATAAGTACAGCCATTAGTAATGAATGTACCTTGCATGCCGTTGATGTAAAAGCGGTGTTAATGGCTTTGGGTATTAAGTTAGACCATTATTTACAAGAAGGTAATATTGTAGACTTAGGAGATGTTGGCAAGTTTAAAATGGGGTTTCAATGTACCGCAGAAGAAGATCCTACAAAACTCACCCCAAAACGCAGTATTAAAAAGTACCATGTAAATTATCAACCTTCTGTAAAACTCAAACGTAAATTAAAAGCAGGCATTACCACCTATAAGGAAGGGAGTAGGAGTGTTTGATTAGTGGTTTTGGGAGTTGGAAGTTGGAAGTTTTAAGTTGGAAGCTGCTAGTTATTGATTAACAGTTTTCAATTATGAAAGTTTCGTTTTTTATTCTATGATTTCTATGTTCCTATGTGGTTTTGAGAAGTGGGGAATTGGGAGTTTAAATTTTTTGTGTACTTTTAAAAAAGGATTATTCATAGATACGTATTACCTAAAAATAAAACAGATGCTTACTAACATTCACCCTAAATTACCCATGCGAAATAAAAAAATTACCAAAGATTTTTATATCCATCAATTGGGGTTTCGTGTTTTTGGGAGCCCAGATCATGATGGGTATTTAATGCTAGAAAAAGACCAAATTCAAATTCATTTTTTTGAGTTTGCATCCATCAATCCGAAAGAAAATTACGGACAGGTATACATAAGAACAAATGCTATAGAAGAATTATATAAAACCTTCATCGCTACCAACACGCAAATTCATCCTAATGGAAAATTAGCCTTGAAACCCTGGGGATTGAAAGAGTTTTCTATTCTAGATCCTGATAGTAATTTGCTCACCTTTGGTGAAAGTGTTTAGGTTGGTTAGTGGTTAGTTTTCTGTTAACAATTGTTAGTGATTGGTTTTTATTCTATGATTTCTATGTTTCTAGTTGGTTTGGGGAGTTGGAAGTTGGAAGTTGGAAGTGGGGAGTTTGGAGTTGGAAGTGGGGAGTTATCGGTTAACATTTATCAGAGTTTCGGTTTTTATTCTATGATTTTTATGTTTCTATGTGGTTTGGGAAGAAGGAAGAAGGAAGAAGGAAGTAGGAAGTAGGAAGTTGGAAGTGTGGAGTGGCGAGTTGTCAGTGTTCAATTATGAGTTTACAGAGAACAGTTAACAGAGTTTCGATTTTTATTCTATGATTTCGGTGTGTTGCAGTTAGTAGGGGTTTAGCCACATGCTAAATCTACATCTGGTGAGGGTCTGTAGGCATAGTATTGCAATACTTCTTCTATGGCCATTTGTAAAGCCTTATTGATCGTCACAATTTTATTTCCTAACTGAAAATCTATCTGATTCAATTGCATATAATAGTTTGTAAACACAGGCACATACAATCCTTTGGCAATGGCTTCTTGGGCAGTATGGTAGTTTTTCTGTTGTCCTTCTTTGATAATTTTACAGGTAGCCAATCTTAAATTTCCATATTTATCTGTATTGGCCCCATAACCAAACAACCTACAAATTAAGCCACGGTATTTGTAATTGCTACAGCGTCCTTGATGCAAACTGGTTAAGGGTTTGTAAATTATACAGGTGCGACTCTTGTTTGCTTTTAATAATTGAAGTGTGCTTGCAGCTTGGTCATTTAAAAATAAATGAAACGCCCACGGCAAAAATTCTAACGGAGAAGCTTCTACATTTGGGTAGGTACAGCATTTGCCACATCCAGATACGCAACCAATGCCTGTTTCTTCTTTAAAAAGCGCAGTTTCTTGCTCTAATTGATGAAAAAGTTTTTCTACCAATGCTACTCTACGCTCTATGGACATTATTTTTTACTCAAGGTAGTCTTAATATAGGGAGGAACGCAGTTTTCTTTGTGAAAAGAAAAAGCGAACGTCATAGACTGCTGTCACTAGCGTTGGAGTTGCTTTCTATAGATTTTGTCTTAGTTTTGAGTAGCAATTACTTGTATTTTTCCAGATTTTAAGCCTTTACCAGTTACTTTTAACTCCATGGCACCTGTTTCTTTTGTAGCTTGAACCAATACTACCAATTTACCACTGAATAACTTCATGGTTGGAATATGAAACAGTTCTAAAGAAGTAGCATCTCCATTACAAGCCGCTCTAAAATTCCCTTTTCCTTTTACTTTAAATTGCAATTGATTGGTGGCAGTAGGACACGGAATTCCGTTTTTATCAACTACAGAAACCGTTACAAAAGAAATGTCTTTTCCGTCTGCTGTAATGGTTGTTCTATCTGCTTCTAAGATAATTTTATAAGGTTTTCCGGCAGTTTGTATGCTTTTTTCTGCAGCTGGTTTTCCGTTTTTGTCAAAGGCAACTACTTTTATAGTTCCGGGTTGGTACGCAACATCCATCCACATTAAACGATATCTGTGTTGTGGAGTATCTGTGGCGCTCTTTTTCTGAATCCCCATGCTTTTTCCGTTTACAAATAACTCAGCACTGTCGTAATTGGTGTACACAAAAACCGGTGTTTTTTCACCCTCTCTTCCTTTCCAGTTCCAATGAGGTAAAATGTGTAAGGTTTCCTCTTTGGTATTCCATCTACTTCTGTATAAATAATAACGGTCTTTTGGCAATCCTGCCAAATCATTTATTCCGAAATAAGAACTTCTCGCAGGCCACACTTCGTCATAAGGTGTTGGTTCTCCTAAATAATCAAAACCAGTCCAAACAAACTCACCCAGCACCCAAGGTTTATCATCTTGTAAAATAAAATCATCTTCGGGCAAATTAGACCAACTACAATATTCTAAATCATACGATGAACTCTGAAAATCTGGATATTTCTTCATGGAAGCTTTTGCTACCGGAAATTTATATATTCCTCTAGAACTAACGGTAGATGCAGTTTCTGAACCTAAGATAAAGCCTTGTGGAAATTTCTCATACGCTTCTTCATACAAATGCACGCGATAATTTAAACCAGGAATATCCATAATAGCACCAAAACCAGATTGCATTACTGCCTTTACTTGATCCATACCTACGGTTACAGGTCTGGTAGGATCTTCTCTATGAAAAATATCTTGCAACCATTTGGCACGTTTTACGCCTTCTGAACCCCATTGGTCGGGTACTTCGTTTCCAGAACTCCACATAACAATACAAGGATGATTTCTAGTTGCGTGTACCAAGTTTACAATGTCTTTTTCTGCGTCTTCCTTAAAAAAACGATTGTAGCCATTCTTAACTTTTGGTTTTGCCCATTCATCAAAAGATTCGGCTAAAAATAAAAAGCCCATTTCATCACACAAAGCCAATTGCTCTAACGAAGGCATGTTATGAGAACTTCTAATGGCATTGACGCCCATGTCTTTTAAAATTGTTAATTGTCTGCGCATTGCAGCCACATTTACGGCAGCTCCTAAAGGCCCTAAATCGTGGTGCAAACAAACCCCTTTAAATTTTGTTGTGACATTGTTTAATTGGAATCCGGTTTTAGGATCGAAACTAATTTTTCGAATTCCGAATTTGGTACTGATGCGATCTTGCTCCATATTATTTACAGAGATGGATGTTTCTGCAGTATATAAATAAGGCGTTTCTGGACTCCATAAAATAGGATTTTTAACCCCAATATTTTGGTCGAACTCGTTATTGTAAATTTCAGCAGTTTCATGTGAAGCCACTACAATTCCTGCGGCATTTTTAATAGTTGTACGAATGGTTACAGCGGTTCCTGTAACTTTTGTTTTGATATTTACTTTGGCAATGTCTTTGGTTATAACAGGTGTAGTTATAAATGTGCCCCATTGGTTGATGCTGTTTTTGTTTTTAACAATTACTTTTACGTTTCTGTACAAACCTGCTCCGGGATACCATCTAGAAGATAAGCCTACATTAGAAAGATGTACGGCAATGCTATTTTTTTCTGTGGTTGAAATGTATTTGGTAATATCAAAATAGAAATAGTTGTAGCCAAAATTCCATTCGCCTACTTTTTTGCCATTGATGTATACCTTAGGTTCGCTCATGGCACCTTCAAAAAGAATAAGAACTTTTTTGTTGGCATCTGTTTTATCTAGAGAAAATTCATTTCTATACCAAGCTTCTCCTATGTAAGGCAAAGCACCAGTTCTACCTGTTTTCTCCGTCGGAATTTTTTCTCCGTTTTGCGTAATAATTCCGGTTTGCTTGTCTATTTCTTTATCAAAAGGACCATAAATTGCCCAATCATGAGGCACTGTAACGGTTTGCCATTGGGCATCATTAAAAACTTTGTTGGCAGCATGTTTGGTAGCTCCTTTTTTAAATTTCCAGTGGTCTGTTAATACCAATGTTTTTCTAGTTTGGCCAACTACTAAAGAAGCATATAAAAAGGCAATTAAAATAGGAGTGAAGGAATATTTAGCGTTCATTTTTTGCTGTTTTACAGGAGATTTTATCTAGTATTAACGAACATTAAATATAGGCAATATTTGTAAGTTTTTAAGAGTGAATTTGAAGCAAAAAAGAAGCCAGAGAAAATGATTCCTCCGGCATTCTAGCACTCCCCATTAATTCCTTTTTCTTTTTTAAAACTTTAAGGTAACTCCTAGTAAAAAATTACGCGTGGCTTGTGGGTAATACCCTGCGTAATCTAAGGTAGTTGTTTGGTTCGCTACAGACCAAGTATCATCATAAGTACCGTAATATCCTCTGTCTACATACTCTGTATTAAAAATGTTGTTTACCAAGGCAGAAAACACCACCGATGTAAATATTTTGTTAGGTTGTAGGGCATATACCATGTTAATGTCTGAAGTAAAAAAGCTATCTAACACATCGTTGTTAGTAACTTTGCTTCCTAAATTGCTCATAAACTGTTTGCCAACATATTTCGATAAAAAGGAAAGCTGTAAATTGTCTGTTGGTTTAAAAATAAACATGTTTCCAATAACAACATCTGGCGAAAATGAAAGGTTGGTGTTTCCTAAATTTTGTAAAGTTCCATCAATTTCAGAAACGAAATCTCTGTTTTTATTATCGCTAAACGCTGCATTTGGTTTTATAGAGAATTGTTCAGATACTGTAATATCTGCATCTATTTCTAACCCTAATCGGTAACTGTTTCCAGAAGTAGCTCTTATGGCTTGTCCCACATCATCTAAAGCACCTGTTAATACCAATTGGTTTTTGTAATTCATATAATAGATGTTGGTATTTAATTGCAGGTGTTCACGCTTCAATCTCCAACCCAATTCTAAATCGTTTAAGGTTTCATTGGTGTTTACACCACGTTCAAAATCGTTTCTATTTGGTTCTCTATTGGCAATAGCAAAAGAAGTATAGAGGCTATTTTCTGTATTCATTGTATACGTTAACCCTACTTTAGGATTGAAAAAATTAAAATTCGCATCTACATCTATCGGTACAATGTCATTTGTAATTCCTTTGGTTTGGTAACCCACAAACCTTCCTTGTAGATCTGCATATCCAGACAATTTTTCACTGATATCAAAAGTTGCCTTTGCAAAGATTGAAAAGTCTGTTTTCTTCGCATCAGAAAAATAATATTGATCTCTAATTGCGGTATTGGCTGCCAAATCGCTTCCCCAAATTACTTCTCCAAAATGATCTCCAGTATAATTAGAATATGAAATTCCTGTAATAAAGTTCAGTTTATCTGTTTTGTAATTGGTGTTGAAGTTGGCGACATAAAAATCATTTTGCAACCATCTACGTACAATGACATCACTACCATCTGCAATTAAATTATTAAAGTCTGCGGCGTCTTCCCCTTCTTTAAATTGCTCAAAAAATCCAGATCCTTTCGTATAGTTCAATGCTATGTTTGTAGACCATTTTTCGTTTAATTTCTCATTCCAATGCAATTGATAATGATTCTGATTGTAATCATCTACTTCATTGTCATAGGTGTACGGATTTTGTCTTCTGTTTTCTTTTAATTGTGCTGCATCTAATCCATACCAAGCTTGATATGTTTTTTCTTTACCGCCAAAAGTAACCGCTTTTATCAAAGTATTTTCATCGGTATAACTCCCTTGTAAATAGTACGATTTTAAGTCTGCCGAAGCTCTGTCTACATATCCATCTGAATAAATATTAGAAAAACGACCTGCAATTTCTATGTGATCATTTACTTTTCCGGTACTAAATTTAACAGTATGTTTTCTTGTTCCGAAAGAGCCAAAAGAATTCGAGATTTCTCCAAAAGCTTCCTCAGAAACCGCATCTGTTAAGATATTTAAACTTGCTCCAAAAGCACCAGAACCGTTTGTAGAGGTTCCAACACCACGTTGCAATTGTAAATTTTCTGTAGAAGAGGCAAAATCGCCTAAATTTACCCAAAAAGTACCATGACTTTCTGCATCGTTATAGGGAATTCCGTTTACCGTTACGTTGATACGTTCTCCGTTAGAACCACGAACACTCATGTAGGTATATCCCACACCAGCACCCGCATCACTAGAAGAAACTACCGAAGGCATGTAGTTTAACAATACAGGAATATCCTGACCTAAATTACGTTTTGCAATTTCCTTTTTTGATAAGTTAGAAAAGGTAACAGGAATGTCTGCATTTACTCTAATTGCAGCAACCAAGACTTCTTCTAAAACCGTTGCATCTGGAAGTAATTGTACATTGATGCTTTGGTTTTTTGTTACCGTAATTTCTTTAACAACAGATTTAAAACCAATAAAAGAAACTTGTAGTTGATAGGTTCCTTTTTCTAATTGCAATTGAAACCTTCCATCAAAATCGGTGGAAGTACCTTTGTTAAGTTCTTTGACCAAAACTGTTGCTCCAGTTAAAGAATTTTTTTGTTCATCTACAACTTTTCCTTTGAGTGTAAATGTCTGGGCGTTTACAAGTATACTTGCAAACAAGAATAAAAAAATGATGTTTTTTTTCATTTTAAATAAATTTAAAACGAATAAAAAGAGGTAATTATTCTTGTGATTATTATTGAATAATTGATTTCGTCATTACGAGGAGGTTACGACGTGGTAATCTCTTCAAAAAATAAAGATTGCTTCAGAAAAATTCTTCGCAATGACATTTTTATTTTCCTAAACAGCATTACCTGTTCTAGGTTCAATGGGTATGATCTCAGCTTTTTAAAGCACCCCTTTATGAGAACGATGCAAATGTAAAATGGATTTTTGAAATAAGAAACAACAATCGTATTTTTTTGTAAATTTGAGTACTTCTTAAAACAAAAATGATGAAAACATTAGCAGGACTAGAAACATGGCATGAATTTGTGAAAAATAAAAACCATGAAAACCTATCTGATTTCTTAGATGACGATGCAGTATTGTATTCTCCAGTAGTTTTTACGCCCGTAGAAGGAAGTTTTATGGTGGGTATGTATTTAATTGCAGCAGGTGAAATTATTGCCAATACTCATTTTAGATATGTAAGAGAAGTATGTGATGAAGAGAATGCTTTTTTAGAGTTTGTGACAGAAATTGACGGAATAACAGTAGAAGGTATCGATATGATAAAATTTACCAAAGAAGGAAAACTGAAAGAGATTAAAGTCATGCTGCGCCCATTAAAAGCAGTACATATTGTACATCAAAAAATGGGCGAGTATTTACAAAAAATGAATAAATAAACTTTTTTAGTTATTCGTTTTTATTAATTCATACCCTTGATTGATTCCTTTTTCTATGGCCGGAACACCTCTTTCCATCCATACAGGTTTAGCAGCACCTTTTAAATAATAATCAAAAAACTGTGCCATTCTAATATTAAAATCTTTTCTGTTTTGCATTTTTAACGGCCAATGTGGTTCTCCATTGTAATTTAGAAACCAAGAAGGTTTGCCCAACCTTCTTAATGCTGTAAAAAACTCTATACCTTGATACCAAGGTACATGACCGTCAGCATCATTATGCATAATTAACAAAGGAGTATTAATTTTATCAATATTAAAAATAGGTGAGTTTTCTATATAACGTGTTGGATATTCCCATGGAGTTCCTCCAATTCTACTTTGTGTATGTTCGTATTGAAACTGTCTGCTAAGACCTGTCCACCATCGAATTCCACCATAAGCACTAATCATATTTACTACGGGTGCACCAGATTCTACTGCTTTAAAAATATCTGTTTTGGTTACAAGATAAGCTACTTGATAACCACCCCAACTATGCCCTTGTGCACCAATATTATCTTTGTCTATAAAACCTTTTTCTATTAAAGAAGTAATTCCGGGAATTACACAATTATAGGCGCTTTCTCCAGGGTAACCTTCTCTATAATACACATCTGGATTAAAAATTACATAACCTCTACTTGTATAAAAACTATAATTTATAGTTGATCTTCCTGGAGATGGGGCGATATGTCTGTGTAAATTGTTCGAACTTTTTTCATAGAAATTTACAATCATTGGATATTTTTTCGATGGGTCAAAGTTTTCTGGTTTTACTAACATTCCTGTTAATTTTTTACCATCTAAAGAGGTCCAATTCACTAATTCATTTGTTCCCCAATTGTATTCTTTCTGTTGCGGATTTGCATTGCTAATTAAAGTTGTCTTTTTAAAATTGATGTTTGAATAATGAATGTTTGGAAATTCTGTAAAAGATTCTCTAGTGAAAATAATAGCATTGTCTAGAGCTGCTTTTTGAATTCTTGCATATTTAAAATCGCCTTCTATAATTTGTTTTCCTTTTTTATTTTTTGGATTGTATTGATAATATCCAGAAGCTTTTGTTTGCTCATTAAAAGTAGAAAACAACCATTTTTTTTCAGGATTTAAAAACTGTTCATCATTATCTAATTGAACATATCTGTATGCAGTATTCTGCTCTCTTCCATTCGTAATTCTTTTTCCTGTTCCAGTTTCTAAATTGAATTTCCAAATATCAAAACGGTCATATAAAAGTAGCGATGTATCATTTTTTGTCCAACCTGCATACCCATAAGGACTTGGCGTTGTAGGTGAATCATGTAATTCATCATAAAAAACCTGGTTCACTGTTAATTCTTTATATTCTGAAGTAGCAATTTTATATGTAAACCAAGTCTTTTTAACATTATTGTATCCAAAAACATATGTGCCACTTGGACTTAATCTTGTGTTTCGAGAAGAAATTTTTGTCAATATTTTTCTTCGTTCACCAGTTGCTACATGTACAATTGCAATATCTTTTAGTCGTAAAGCATCCCATTGACTTTGTAATTGATATGGAGTAGGATTTTCAATCAACGCATAATCTGCATTTCCTTCGCTGCCAAGTCTTGAGTTAGGGTAGGTGGTATCTGCAATTTGAACTACATTTTTGTTGTTAAGATTGATTACTGTTTGATAGGGTTTTTTGGTATCATTTTTAACTTGTAATTCTTGCACTGTATACAATCGAGGTTCATTATAAGACCAAACTTCAACGTTTACAATTTCATCCGGAATTAATGTGGTGTCCTTAATGATTTTTGGTGTAGCTAATCCAAAAAATAATTTAGATTCATCTTTAGAAAAACGAAGCTTTCCATCAGAAGAAACAAGATATCCTTTAGGTGTTAGAGTATTGTCCACAAGTTTTTGTGCTAACGTAGCGTTTGATCTCCAGTGATATAATTCATGGGGTCTTTGTTGCGTCTTAGTGGTGTCATTATCTACAACAAACCCTAAATTTTTACCAGATTCACTAAAGTTTAATTGATAATATTTGGCTTTTTTACTCGTATAGATTTTACTTAGTTTGTTTTTTTCTAAGTCAAAAACATAAACGCTAGCGTTTTCTTCTTTGGTTTTTCCTGTGGATGTAAAAGCAAGAAATTTTCCTTTTTCAGCAAAAGTATAATTGGTAACAAATTTAAAAGTATCTTGTTTTTTTGTTACTAAATTTCTTAGAATAAGAGGATACCCATTTTTTTTACTTTCTTTTTTTACTTTCTTTTTTGTGGTACTTGAATCTTTCTTTTTAGTGTCTTTTTTCTTTGGATGTATTTCAAACTGATACGCTACATACCCACTCCATTTTAGCGGGATTTTAAAAGATTTTATATTGCCGATTTTAGTAATCGAATTTGATTTAATATCATAAATACCTAAAGAATCTTTTGGTAATTTATCCTTTTTAACTTTTTTACGTTTTAATTCTGTAATACTATCTTTCCATTGATTTATAGTAAACAAAGCGAATTTAGAATCATAAGAAAACATTCCTTTTTTCGCACGATCATAAGTGAAAATTGTTTTGCCTGTATTTTCTTTAATTTTTAAGAAATTGTTTTTTTCTCCTTTTTCTAAAGAATACATTATATAATCTCCATTAGGAGAAATAGAAGGAGTTTTAATACTGTTCCAGATTTCAAAATCTACGTGATCTAATGTTTTTTTTTGTGAAAAAGAGAAAAGAGTAACACAAGTAAGAAGAATAGAAAGCAAAGTTTTCATAGCTGTATATTTATAAATAATAAATATACTATAAAATTGTATAGTTGTTCTTACAATAATTTTTTTCTACTATTTTTCTTCTCTGAGACTTTCTTTTTTGACTCTAATCGTTTTCTAATAGAAGCTTTACTAGGTTTTGTAGGTCTTCTTTTTTTAGGACGAATTAAATTGGTTTGTAATAAACCAATAAAGCGTTTGATAACAATGTCTTTATTTCTATGTTGAGAACGAGATTCATCGCAAGTAAGAATTAATACATGTTCTTTTGTGAGTTTTGTAGCAAGTTTCTGAAAGAGCAATTCTTTTTCTCGTTCAGAAAGCCCCTTAGAATTTTCAAGATCAAAAAAAAGCTCAATTTTAGAAGATACTTTGTTTACATGTTGCCCTCCAGCACCAGAACTTCTGATGGCTTTAAAATGTAGTTCTTTAATGAGGGTTTCTGTATTCATTTTTTTTTGATAGGAATTGTCAGTTCAAGCGCAGTCGATAATTAATTAAAACCTCTCTTTTCTATTTTTTAATACTCATAAGAATTCCCAAAATCTGCACTTTGATGTAAAAAATGCATATCAACATCTTCTAAAGTATCAGAGAAAGAGAATAAATTATCTTTTTCAGCAATTAGTTTGTTTATGGCCTGGGTTGCCTTTTTAAAACGCGTTTCTTTATCTCCTTTTAAGAGTAAATAAGGCCTGTTATGAGTTTGTAAAGCCTTTTCAAATGCGTTGAACATTTCTAAACGTTCTTCTGGTCGGTCTCTTAGATCATCAGCTTCCCAAGGCGTATCTATATAGGTTAACAAATAGAGGTCGTATTGGTTTTCTTTGGCCGCTTTGTCTAGATTTTCGTCTACAAAACCCCCATAATATTCTTCAGAATACACTTTGGTTTCTAGTAAATCTGTATCACAAATCAATACTTTATCGGCTTTTTTGGCCAATTTGTTTTCTAATTTCATTTGTCCAAAAGCAATAGGAACTAAATCTGATGCTTCACAGGTTTTACGCTCGTTATTCCATTTGTTCTGTAAATATTCGCGTGCAAATTCGGGAGCCCAAACAGTGTTGTAATGACGAGCAAGTTGACTAGAAAGTGTTGTTTTTCCGGTGCTTTCTGGTCCGAATAAGACAACCTTTACAAGGTTGATTGGTTTTTGTCTAAGCTTTTTTTCCATGCAATATATCCTTGATATGCTAAAATTAAAAATATGGTAAATTGTATTCCTGAGAATCCTAATCCTTTGATAAAATAGAGAGGAACAGAAATGATGTTTCCACCAATCCATAAAATCCAATGTTCTATTTTTTTATTTGCCATTAACCACATTGCAGCAAAAAAGATTCCAGTAGTAAAAGTATCAAAATAGTCGGTAATTCTGTCAAATCGATCAAAATATAAATACACAGCAATCACAAAAGCGGCTGTAAAAACAAAAATCCCGAGGGCTTTTAACTTATCGTTGAGGTTGGTTCTTGTAATTGCTATGTGATGATTTTCTACCAAACGAGACCAAACATACCATCCATAAATACTCATTACAGTATAATAGATATTGATAATAACATCTCCATACAAGGTGAATTTCAAACAAATGTATACGTAAATAGCAGTACTAATAATGCCTGTTGGATACACCAATATACTTTCCTTTTTGGCATACCAAACACTTGCAATTCCGAAAAGTACAGCAAGAATTTCGAGTACAATATTTAAGGTAGAAGCAGTTCTATAAGGTTCTAAGAAAAAATCGATAACTTGATTCATAATGATAAACAGATTTTACTAATCTGCGTGTTTGTTTTAAATGCTTTTTGTAGCCTTTCTGCTACGAATTACGGTTTATTTTTTCAACTCTTCAAAAAAAGAGGCATCTTTCTCAAAAGCAGTTCCTATTACAACAATATCTGCTCCTGCAGTATAGGCTATATCTAATTGTTTTTTAGAGCGAATGCCACCACCAACAAGTAAAGGAACAGTCAAATTATTTTTCACAAGAGTAATAATACTTTCCTCCACAGGCACTGATGCTCCAGAACCGGCTTCTAGATAGATGAGTTTTTTTCCTGAAAACTCGCCAGCTAAGGCTGTATGTAAGATGAGTTCTTTGTTATCTTGAGCAATGGGTTTTGTGTTGCTTACTTTCTGAGTAGCTGTTTCTTTTTGTCCGTCAATTAAAATATATCCTGTAGGAATAATCTCTAAATCAGATTTTTTTAAAATGGAGACAGATTGTACCTGTTGCTCGATTAAATATTCAGGATTTCTACCAGAAAGTAAACTTAAAAATAGAATTCCGTCTGCTTTGGGTGTGATTTGAGAAACATCTCCAGGAAAAAGGATTACAGGTAATTGCGTTGCTTTTTTTATAGCAGTAACAACCGTTTCAGTTTCATTATTGATATCTGTACTTCCTCCCACAAAAATATGTGTGGTAATAGATTGATGTACTTTCTGAAAGAAAGAAGCAATGTTGTTCAAATCAAATTTTTCTGGATCAATCAATACAGCTAATAACTTTTTGTTAGCTGTTGTTGATGATAAAATGTTTTGGTAGATATTCACGTTGGCGAAAATACAAATTTATAGATTGCTTTAAAATTCAATTGAAACTTGTTTAAAAAGCATAGACACAAGTAAAGCCTTCAAACTCTAAAAAGTTGATGCTATAAGGTATTGTTTCTCCGTTGTAACGAATTTCTCCCGTAGTTTTTTCATCTTCAAAAGAGAAATCTTCAATATAGATGTGGTCTATAAAATGCAGTTTTTTCTTTCCATATATTTTATACAAACTTTCTTTACCTCCCCAAACAATGGTTAGTTTGCTTATCAAAGCTTCAGAATTTGCAATGGTTTTGTACTCTTCAATGGGCGTGAATTTATGTGCTATTTTTAAGATCTTATCACGTTGTTTTTCAATATCAATTCCTACAATATCTTTGTCGGAAATGATAATTCCAGAAAAGGTAAACGAATGCGTAATCGAGATAAATTTGCCGTCTTTTAAATGCGGCTTTCCAAATTCGTCATACACTAAATCTTCATCTGTATAACCCACTTCTTTTAATAAATGTCGTACACTTAAAAAACCTCTTTGGTGCAATTCAGATTTCATGCCGTCTAAACGAGTTTGACTTTTATCTGTAAGAGAAATAGGTGTATTTAATTCATCAAAAGACTCTTCAATCTTCCAAATCAGAACCTTAGTGTTTTTAGTAACCGTTAAACTTTTGTAAAGAGCCATATGTTTTTAAAAGGGATGTTGTATCTTTGCAAACGCAAAAATTAGAATATAAATATACATAATATGAGCACAAAAACAGCTTACGTACCAAATAAAGTTAAAGATATTTCTTTAGCAGCTTGGGGAAGAAAGGAAATTAAATTAGCAGAAGCAGAAATGCCAGGGCTAATGTCATTAAGAGAAGAGTATGGAGATAGCCAACCTTTAAAAGGTGCTAGAATAGCAGGATGTTTACACATGACAATTCAAACAGCTGTTTTAATTGAAACATTACAAGCTTTAGGAGCAGAGGTTACTTGGAGTTCTTGTAATATTTTCTCTACACAAGATCAGGCTGCTGCTGCTATAGCTGCTGCAGGAACTGCTGTGTATGCATGGAAAGATATGACAGAAGAAGAATTTGACTGGTGTATAGAACAAACATTATTCTTTGGAGAAGACAGAAAACCATTAAACCTAATTTTAGATGATGGTGGAGATTTAACAAATATGGTGTTAGATCGTTATCCAGAATTAGCTGCAGGAATTAATGGGTTGTCAGAAGAAACTACAACAGGAGTTCACAGATTGTATGACAGAGTAAAGGCAGGAACTTTACCAATGCCAGCAATTAATGTAAACGATTCTGTTACAAAATCTAAGTTTGATAACAAATATGGTTGTAAAGAATCTGCAGTAGATGCAATTCGTAGAGCAACAGATATTATGTTAGCAGGTAAACGTGTAACTGTTTGTGGTTATGGAGATGTAGGTAAAGGAACAGCAGCCTCTTTTAAAGGAGCAGGTTCTATTGTAACGGTTACAGAAATAGACCCAATTTGTGCTTTACAAGCTGCAATGGATGGTTTTGAAGTAAAACGTTTGGAAACGGTTGTTGCAAATTCTGACATCATTATTACAACTACAGGAAACAAAGACATTATTCAAGGGCATCATTTCGAAGCAATGAAAGACAAAGTAATTGTTTGTAATATTGGGCACTTTGATAACGAAATTGATATGGCTTGGTTAAACAAAAACCACGGAAATACAAAAGATACGATCAAACCTCAAGTAGATAAATATATTATTGACGGGAAAGATATTATCATTTTAGCAGAAGGACGTCTAGTAAACTTAGGTTGTGCAACTGGGCATCCAAGTTTTGTAATGTCTAACTCATTTACAAACCAAACATTGGCTCAAATAGAACTTTGGACAAACAAAGATGCTTATGGAAACGATGTGTATATGTTGCCAAAGCATTTAGATGAAAAAGTAGCAAAATTACACTTGGCAAAAATAGGTGTAGAGCTAACTGAATTACGTTCTGATCAGGCATCTTATATTGGTGTAACAGTAGAAGGTCCTTTTAAGCCAGAACACTATAGATACTAAATAATTGTCATTCCGAAATGGGCTTATTTAAGCGATTGAGGAATTTCATAAATATAGAAACCCTTACATTCATTTGTAGGGGTTTTTCTTTGCTTATGTTTTTTTAATTAAGGTTAGGTTGCTTTTTTGTTATTTGCTTTAAATAAAATGTAACTACCATAAATGATCGCAAGAAATAAAAATAAATAAAGGTAATAATCAATTGCAAGACCTGGTCCTTCGCATCCCGAACATTTAGAGAAGTCGCCTCCACAATAAGCTGGGGAGGTTGGGTCTTTACTACAACATGGTTTACAAGGCCCTTGAAAAAAAAATAGTAGAAATAAATTACCCATGGTCATGAATTAATGTATAAAACATAAATCTAGGGGAAATTTATTGTTGTGTGTTTCAACATAAAAGTACGATAAAATATTTTTATTTATTTAATAAGAATGTTAATTTTTTTTTAATTCAGGTTTTTATAAAATCTAGAAGAGTCCCTGTCATAAAGATGTAGCCTCTTTTCTTAATGTAAGTTTTATTATTTTAGAAAATAGTATCTTTCAAAAAAATAAATTCTGAATGAAAATTGTAGACACTTCAACTTTAGAAAACAGATTAAACCTTTTAGAAAGTTATTTACCATATAGCAAAAGCATAGATACCAACATCTCTAAAGCAAATGTTGCATGGCATTTAGATCATAGTTTAAAGGTGATAAATGCTGTTGCAAAAAGCATGAAGGAATCTGACCCAGCATTATTTAGAAATAACTTTAGTTTTCTCGGAAAAATATTTTTTAAACTTGGTTTCTTTCCAAGAGGAAAAGTCAAAGCACCAACATATGTAAAACCACCAAAAGTTATTTTAGATACTGCTATTGTTTCGCAATTAGCAGAAGCAAGAAAGCATATTAAAGAAATTAAAGGTTTAGAAGAAAATGCTTATTTTAGACATCCATTATTCGGACATATACATACAAAGAGAGTATTTCGTTTTATGGATATGCATACAAATCATCACTTAAAAATTGTAAAGAGTATTTTAAAGTAGTTGCCTTAGTGATAATATAAACTTACTGAAATGGAGAAGAAACTTGACGAATTATCGGATGAAGAACTTTTAAAAGAGGCTAAAAAGATGAAATCAAATACAATTATTAATGCTACAATAATTGGTGTGTTTATAGGTATTTTAATCTATAGTGTTGCGGTTAATAAATCTGGATTATTAACTTTAATCCTCTTATTTATTATCTATAAATTGGTAAATAATTCTAAATATAATAAAGAGGATATAGAAAAACTTTTAAAAAAGCGAAATTTAAAATAAAAATAAAGAGAGAATTTCATTCTTAAAACCTAAACGAATAATATAACGAAATTCTCAATCAAATTGAATAAAGATGATGAGTCATTATATTTAAAAAAACAACATGAGTAAAACATTAAAAAATTTTATTGTAGGAATAGGAATTGCTTCTATATTATTTGCTTTATACGGTGTATTTAAAGGAGGAACGTTTATAGATGCTTTAGGAGGAATTGTTATTGGAGCTTCTTTAATTGGAGCAGTTTTAATTGAACAGAATAAAAATAAGAAAGTTTAATAAACAGTAAAATGTAAAAAGGTATATTTTATTTTTGAAAGTTAATTGTTGTTGCACATAATAAAAGAGGATTTACTTTTTTATTTTGAAGAGTCTATATACCTTTATAGCTAAATTGTATATAAATTGAGTTACAATTCAAAATTAGCACCTTCAGTTGCAAATTGAAATCCTAGTTTTTCAATCTCTTTTCTTTCTTTGCTATTGGGTTGTAAAGCAGGATTTGTATGATTAAAATGGATGAAAATCACTTTGTTTTTTACAGCAACCGATTCATTTTGAAACAGCGCAACGGTTTCTTCTACAAAAGGATGAGGTATTTCTGACATGGGTCTGTTGATCTCTCCGTTTTTAAAAAATGTAGCATCTAAAAAAGCATAATCTACTTTTTTTACTTCTTCAACAATACTTTTGTTCCATGTTTTCCATTTATTAATATCCGGAATAAATAAGGCTGTTTTCTGTTTTCCTTCTATTTTATAACCAACTGTTTCAGAAAACTCATCTCTGTGAGGTACTACAAAAGGAGTTACTTTTAACTTGTTATTTAAAACAACAGTGGTGTCGTTTTTTAAATCCATAATAACAATGTTTTGCAAATCTACTAACTGACTCCAAGGTCCGTTTTTAGATAAATAATCCTTCATTTTTGGCATGGCAAAAACCTGGGTTCCTTGTTTGCCCAAAGCTTCTCTTCCAAAATACATTAAACCTGCATAATGGCCAATATGAGCATGTGTTAAGAAAACACCATCAATTAAGGTGCTGGTTTTTAGGTGGTTTTGCTCTAAGTCTGCCAATTGGGTAGAAATATCTGGACTAGCATCAAACAACCATTTTTGTTGATGTTCTTTATCAACCAAACCTAAAGAAACTGTTTTTTGCTTTTTGTTTTTACCATTGTAAAAATTAGCGCAACATTCTTTTTGACACCCAATATGAGGATAACCTGCATCTTGTGCAATTCCTAAAACGGTTATGTATTGTTTGCTTGCAATTTGTTTTTTTTCTGGCGTTTTTTCATCACAAGAAATGCATAAAGCAAGAATGAAAGTACAAAGAATAAAGAAGTTGCTTTTCATGATTATTTAAAAAAGTAGCCACTAATTCCTGTTAAAATACTTTGCACAGCGTAAGAAGCTAATATAAGTCCCATTATTTTACTAATTACTGTAATTCCGTAACTACCAATTTTTTCTTGAACACTATTTGCAATCAATAATAAAATACCTGTTAACGCAACAACAAACATTACTAATAATGTTGTAATGGTTTGTTCTTGAATAGAATACAAATGATTGTCAGTAAGTAAAACCACAGCCATAATTGCTCCAGGAGAGGCAATTGAAGGGATTGCTACAGGGAAAATAGTAACATGTCTGTAATCTGTAATTTGATTTTTTTCTCGAGTAGGTTTTCCATCTCCAAAAATCATGGTAATGGCAAACAGAAATAAAATTACGCCACCAGAAATTTGAAAAGCATCTAAAGTAACAGACATTCCTTCTAAAATAAGTTGCCCGATTACTATAAAAAACAATAAAATAAAGAAAGCCACAACAGAAGCTCTAACGGCTACTTTCTTTTTTTCAGATTTATTTAATTCTTTGGTTGCTTCTAAATATACAGGCACAGAACCAATAGGGTCTAATACTGCAATTAAAAAGAATATTTTGGTTAGTATCGCAATCATTTAAAAATAGGTTTTAAAATCAATTTTTGATGTAAGTAAATATATAAAAAAAAGCACCAAAAAGATATTTTTGATGCTTTTGAGTAGATGATATTTTTTTTTTAAAGCATTACTCTCCATCCATAAGGATCTTCAGCTTTATTTGTCTGAATATCTGTAATTGCTTTCTTTAAAGTAGCTGCAAAAGTTTCTTCTAATTCTGGTAAATCGTAATCTGTATTTTGATATCCAAAACCTGCAATCGGAGAAATAACAGCAGCAGTTCCTGCGC